>JAZRZZ010000012.1:0-23065 GCA_045601665.1 Lachnospiraceae bacterium | reverse complement strand
TACACCGGGAGGGCGGTCGAGCCACTATGCAACCACCTCTCCGCTACAATGCTACACCGGGAGGGCGGTCGAGCCACTATGCAACCACCTCTCCACTACAATGCTACACCGGGAGGGCGGCGTGTGGTGGAGGGGTGGCATTTGCAAAAAAATCGCAGCCAACCCAAAGTCAGCTGCGATTTACCTTTTTCATTAACCGTCAAGTATTATGCCTGACGCTTCTTCTGCCAGAAGCTGATGCCGAACATGCTGAGGAACAGCACGGCAAATGCAATGATCAACGGAATCCAAGCACTGTCGAATAACGGTGTCATCAAATATCCAACGAAGCAGCATACCGCTACGAGCGTTGCGTACGGAATCTGGGTCTGTACGTGGCGAATGTGCTCACACTGTGCACCGGCAGACGAAAGAATCGTCGTATCGGAAATCGGGGAGCAGTGGTCACCGTATACCGAACCTGCGAGCGTTGCGCCAAGTGCGGGAATGAGGTACTGCATATTTGCAGCTACCGAGCCTGCATCGTCTGCACAGATCATCGTTACGATCGGAATCAAGATACCGAACGTACCCCATGCGGTTCCCATCGAGAAGGAGAGGAACGCCGCTACAACGAATACAACGGCTGGAAGGAACGCAAGCGAAATGTTTGCATCGCCAACAACCTTTCCTACGAACTCACCGGTACCGATCATCTCACGACATACACCGCTGAGAGACCATGCAAATACGAGAATCATGATTGCGGAAACCATACATTTTACACCCTGAAGCGTGCCATCCATGAACTCACGGAAGCGCATTAGCTTTCTCGGAACGTACATGAGCAATGCAACAACCAATGCCACAAATGCACCAAGGCTCAAACCGGCCGTAGGAGCCTCACCGATTGCTTCCGTAAACGCAATGCCACCATCGAAATATCCACCGGCATATGCCATGCCGAGAATCGAGAATGCGATCAATACGATCATCGGAATCAAAAGGTCAAGCACGCTGCCTTTATCACTAATTGTGATGCCATCGAGCTCCTTACTCTCATCGGCATCGCTATAGTCCGCCAGAAGAGCCGCCTCATCTGCCTTCTTCATCGGGCCGAAGCCGAACTTCGTGAAGCAGAGCACAAGCACCATACCGATTGTGAGAAGTGCGTAAAAGTTGTACGGAATCGTCTTGACAAATGCATTCAATCCGCCGGCCGCCTCCACCTCGGAGGAAACCGCTACTGCCCAGCTGGAAACCGGTGCAATAATGCACACCGGAGCGGCGGTCGAGTCAATGATGTACGCAAGCTTCTCTCTTGCAATCTTATACTTGTCCGTAACCGGTCGCATAACCGTACCTACGGTCAGGCAGTTGAAATAGTCATCGATAAAGATAAGCACACCGAGAATCATCGTCGCCAGCTTCGCACTTATCGGACTCTTCAGCTTTCCACTCGCCCATCTTCCGTATGCTCTCGAGCCACCCGCCATCGTTACGACAACAACAAGCGCTCCGAGCAACGCAAGAAACAGAATCATATAGCCGTTCTCGCCGATCTTATATGCCATCATGTCGAGGACATACTTCACTGCCGCGATTACCGACGTCTCTGTCTTAATACAATAAATCAACATGCCGGAAAAGATACCGGCCAGCAATGAGGAAAATACCTCTTTCGTAATCAGTGCCAATACAATTGCTATGATTGGCGGCAGAATGGACCACCATCCCGCATTAATCATGTCTACACCCATGGTTTCTATGTATCCTTTCGAATGGGAAATTAGTATTTCTATTATCCTATCACACAAAAACCCTTTCCGTCAACGCATTTTCGACAAATCTCCACACATAACAATCCAGCTCCTCCGCTTTCTTAAGAATGATGCGACGTTTCTGTCACCCGTTTGCTTTTTCGGAAAGAATCCCGATAAATATTTAACACATATCCCATGAACCTTTCGCCGTATAGGTTCAAGTGGTCGATACTATCATTCACGTCACTCGCCAGTGCAAAGTCCTGACGAACCACAAGTATTGCGCAATCGGTCAGCTTCATCAATGCCTCCGCATCGGCGGTAATAATCATTGGAGGAGAATCAATAATGATATAGTCCATCTCGCTACGCATCCTCTTTACGTATTCACTCATGGCCGCGGAATGAATCAGCCGCTGTGCATTGGTACCACCCTTTTTATTTGCCGCAATCCACAGAGTCTCCTTGCAGTGCGTAGCACCGTAATCCTTCATTCCGTCACCTTCCGCCTCCAGCATCTCCGAAAAATCCTCTCCCTCTGCATCGGGAATCTCGAAGATCTTCTTTAGCGAAGGCTTCTTGAAGTCACAGTCAATCAACAGTGTCTTGTTTCCACGTTCCGCAAAAGCCAGTGCCAGGTTCGAGGCCACGGTCGATTTTCCTTCATTTTCACCGACACTGCTAATAAGAATTACCTTTTGTCCCTTCTTCCTCATCCGATAATCCAGCTTCACACAAAGACTTTGATAAGCCTCTAGAAACACAAAGCTCGTCAAGGGATTCGTGAGGAGCACCGACGTCTTTTTTTTCTTGACCTTGCTCTTTGTCTTATTCTTTTCCTCGTACGGAATTATCCCGAGCAATTCTCCGTCCAATTTGTCACGTGCCCCGGCAACGGTCTGTACAGTTCCGCGTAGCATTGTCAACAAAACAATCCCGACAAATGCTCCGAAGCCTCCGAAAATGACAATCAATTTCTTAAACTTTCCGGACATAAACAGATTCGACGGGTACATCGGCACATCAGGTTCTTTTATGATCTCAAGAATCGCATTATCAAACAAATAATCCGAAACCTTTCGATAATTCTTTAAAATGATATCAAGTGTGCGAAAGGCTTCCTCGGGACTCCCAGCCGACACCATAATGCGAAGTAAATTCGTCTCGGGAATGACCATTGTCGTAACCCTTCCTTCCAA
Source organism: Lachnospiraceae bacterium (assembly GCA_045601665.1). Classification (GTDB taxonomy): domain Bacteria; phylum Bacillota; class Clostridia; order Lachnospirales; family Lachnospiraceae; genus ISDg. The sequence continues at coordinate 20,124 of JAZRZZ010000012.1, read as the reverse complement.
GCGTTTCAGTCCCATTTCCGCAGCCACACGCTCTCGCAGAATGTCGCTCTGAAACACCTCTGCAAATACCTGCGTCATTTCCTTTGTCATTGTCAGAGACGTATAGGCATTTCCGCTCCCCTTTGCGCTGATAGCAAAGGTCGCCGTCGATGTATACTGCGGCTTATACAACAACTTCTCACACGCCGACAACAGAAGTGCCATTCCGGCTGCTGCAAGAAGAATCACCCACCAATTTCGAATCACACTCCTTGCCACAATATAAAAGTTGCTGTGCTCCAGTTTGAATTCGTTTTCTTCCATACTACTTATCCCCCTCCGTCACAACAACCGTCAGGTATACGCCTTCACCACGCACCGCTTCTCCGATGGAATAAAACAGTTGATAGCTTCCTGTGCGATCGGTATCTAACATTCCGTTCACCCGAAGCTCCGTTGGCTCCACCGCCTGCCCATTCTTGTCCCAAGCTCCCTTGACCATGGCATAGGGATCAAAGGCCGCACCTTTTTCCACATATGTAATATATTCCTTCAACACAATCTCCGTCGTCGGTTCCGTCGCATTTACTACGATACTCAACTCCACAGCGGATGTATCGCCGTAGCGATTCGTCACTTCAAGTCTGACCGGGTATACGCCCGCCAAATAGTTGCTGACGTTACTGGAAATCACTTTGATCCGTTCACTGATGTCCCCACTCAACGAGTCCATCGCTTTGATATTCTCGATGTAACGGATGTTTTCCCCTACACGGTAGATCAGCGGCTCCGACAACACAAAACGCGGCGCTACGTAATCCACATATTTGATGCGTCTTGTATATGTTGCAAAATTATGTGCCTCATCAAAAACCACATACTTCACCTTACACGTCCCATCATTACCAAACCGAGAAATGCTCGACACCATAATGCGTTCGGTAATATCTCCGTCACGGTCATCACTTGCCGTTAAGCCCGCCAACAGCTCCTCATCAGAGCTGTTTACACTCAATTCCAAATAATCATTCTCTCCAACCAATACCGGTGCCACCAAATCGTGATTCCTCTTGTATATCCACGAAACCACAATGCTGAAGACCATACTCATTATAAAGAATACCTGAACTCCGATTCTCAAATATCTCATTCCCGTACTTCCTTTCCGCTATAAACGCCTATTTTCGCAAATACGCCTCGGATTTTTAGAAAGCAATGCTTCCGCATAATTCTCCGAATAGCGTTCGGACAAGTAAACACGAATCTCATCCATATCCGGAGTTCTCCACTCGCTCCGATGTGTATCACTGGCCACGCATGCCACCCAGTCATTTTCAAGAAGATAATCTGCTGTTACCTTTGCCCGATACCCAAAGCGACCGAGGATACTCCCCTTCGTCAGCTGTACATGACAGCCAAGCTCGAGCCAATCATACACCAACCAGGGCGTTTCATGAACGAAGTCCAAACGCTCCGGGTGTGCTATAACCGGAACAAAGCCTGCCGCAAGAAGCTCTCTAAGACGCAAGTCACACCATTTCCGAGTCTCCCACTGCGCGAATTCGATCAATGCATATTTCGATCCGTTGAGACTCCAGACGTGTCTTTTTTCCAGTAGATGCACCAACTCTTCTGTCACACGGAGTTCCATTCCATAGAAAATCTCAATTCCCAGTCCGGCAGCCCTTGCCGCAACACGCAACGGTCCGAGTACCTCTTCCGGATCCTTCCCAAACAAACGATCCCATCCGTATTCCGGATTGTAATGCGGCGTTGCCACAATCGTTTTAACATTGGTTTTCTCTGACCGAGACAACATTTCCAATGCTTCTTCCATTGTCCTTGCCCCGTCATCTGCAGCCGGTAGCACGTGTGCGTGAATATCCGTCATCCGACTCCTTTCCGAAGATCCTCGTCTCGATGATCTTTCTCTTCTGCATACCTTCTTTTCTCATTATATCCGTATCGGTAGTAGGAATACCTCCGATAGTATGTACCGTATTTTCCATACCCGTAACCGCCGATACCCCCTTCGGTCTGGCTGAGGATGCATCCGGCAAAGAACGACCGAAAACCACAGACATTTTCAATTCCCTCCATGATTCGTTGGGTCTTCATATAATCCTGTCGAACTACGTAGACGATCATGTCCGCAATCTCTACGACAGACGCGACGCGACTCAAATATTCACAGGCCATGGTATCGATAACCACAATATCAACATTGTCCGAAATCTTGTGCAAAAATCGCAAAAGGCTCTCCTTGACCAGACTCTCTTCCGCTCCCTTGGGACTGCTTCCAACCGACATTCGCCAGATTCGATTCTTCTCATCGCGCTTCAAAACCTCGGCGGGCGTACACTGTCCTCTTAACATACGATTCAGGTCTCCGGTCTCATCTCCGTTGAGTTCTGACGCATCCACATACAAAACACGCTTGTTCATCTCCGCAAGCGCATATGCAATATTCGTTGCCACTACGGTAGTTCCTTCTCCCATAGCAGTTGCGGTAACGGCAAGGATCTTCTGCTCCTTTTCTTGCATCTGCTTCAACAAACGGAGAGAAATGCCGAGGAACGATTCATGAAAATCCTCTCCCGTCTTCCGATTGTTGATCGACAGCTCCTGTCGGATACCGGAGGAACGTTTCTTAAAATAAACCCGCGGCACCGTTCCGACACACGGTACATTCAGTCCGTTACGAATCTCGCTCTCACTTCGCACGGTCTTTCGAAGTATCGCATACAGCACAATAACTCCACACCACAGAAACACTCCGACCATTGCGCCGAGAACAAAGATGTGCGCCCTACTTACGCGATTGACCGGCTCCGTCGGAAGATTGGCTGCCTCAATCATATTCAGCATCGTATTTCCGATTACATACTGCGACACAGTCGGATAATTGTCGATAACCGCTTCCAGAATCCTCTTCGCATCCTGTGGATTGTTACTCATCACCGACATCGTAAACAGGTTGGAGTTCGGAAGTGCCTCTGCGGAAATGCTTCCGTTGATATAATCCACCCCCAGATCCTGCCTAATCAAATCCGTCAACAAATCGCTTTCCAAAATGTACGGAAACGTCGACGCCATCTGCGACGCCGTCGATTCATCATAATAGAACCAATATCCGTAATTCACATCCGTTGAATCCTTTGTCGTCACCGAGAAAGACGCTTTGCTCTGATACACCGGTCGGTATGTATACACTTTGTATGCATACAACACACCACTGAAAAGGACACATAGAAGCGGCAACAGCCACCACAACTTCCTTGCTCCGCGAATTGTGTCGTAAAACAGTAACCCGAGGTCAATTTCTCTTTCTTCCTCTATATGATTATATCGCTCACTCATCCGTCTCTTCTCCTTTCCCCGGTAATGTTCGCCCAAGACCATCCCGCACATGACGTCGTATGCCGTCGTAGAGCCGAAACAGGGTTGGGCGCACAAGTCGTGTCATTCCCCACAGTCTTACGCACATCCGATACTTCCAACCATCACAGGCAACTACGCGTTCACCTCGAACAATATCGGTCACCACGGCTAGCACCTGTTGCATCCAAACAGTTTCTGTGACTGCCTGTGCATCTCCGAGCACCTGTAACCGATCCTCATGGATATTAACCACGCGGTGTAGAATCAGTCCACCGTTCTCTCTTTGATACAGTACAATGTCACCAATGCGAGGTTTCCGCTCCACCGCACTGTCCAACCTCACTTGATCCTTCCCATGACGAAGAAACGGTCGCATACTATTCCCAGTTACAACAAGCGGAAGTTTTCCTCCGTTTGCAAACACCTCCTGCAGCAACTGCATCATTTTCTCTGTTGTAATTACCATCCGTGCCATAATGCTTAATCTTCACCGCTCCATAAGGTTTGTTCTGTGATTCGTACTGCTTCCTCCTCCGGTCGTCCATACAACCGGTAAATTGCCGTCGTCGAGAGTACGCCGTCTAGATTATTCATAAAATGCTCCATACACACCTCATCCCAGCTCGGGACAAAGACGTGCCGAAGGATAAGAGCAGAGGCCGTCGGCTCTGTCTGACGCACCACTCGATTTTCTTCACCCTTTTCAATTGCAAGAATCGCCTTTATCGGTGCAAACGCCTGCACTCCGTAAGGGGATGAGCCCTTCCACGGCGAGCCGTAAGCAAATTGTTCCTCACCTTTCCTCATGAGAAACACCTTGTCTCCATTTAATATTTCTGCACTACGATATTCGTTCCACAATTTCGCTTGTGTTGTCTTTCCTCCGCCGGAGTCCGCAACAAACACCAACCCCTCTCCCCGATAGCTTACCGACGAGGCATGGAGCAACAGTGCTCCTTCTCGAACAAGCCTCGAATAATACGCCGCAATAAGGAGCTCTGGCAGGGTCTCTTCCTCCAAACATTCTCCGAACAAGCATCCTTGGCTCCAATCTGCCGTCGCAATCAGGCCACAACCTTCTTTTGTTCGTTCAGATATAAGCAAATGCTCTCCCCTCGGCAGAAGACGGTGACGGAGTCCATAGCATACCGTTTCCTCTCCCTGCCCTTCCGGTGCCTTCCGCAATGCATCGTATTCAATCACCTGTATCGGAGCCTGCATGGTTTTTGCTTCAAATCCCGCAAAAAATACTGTGTCCAAGGGCATATCAACCAGACGCAACACATGCCCCACAAGCGCAAGGTCTTGTATCATGGTGTTCCTCCTTTCTTATGAATACTCCTTCCTCATGTGTCGAATCTCTTCCTCCGATACCACAGTTACCTTTCCGTCATTTACGCGGTAAACACGATCGCACAGTTCCAATACACTCGGACGGTGCGTCGTCACAATACAGGTTTTCTCACGTACGCCTCCGCTGATGCGGTAAAGCAGTGCCCTCTCTGTCTCAATGTCCAATGCACTGGTTGCCTCATCCAACAAGAGGATCGGTGCGTCCGCCAGCAAGGCTCTGGCGATCGCCAAACGCTGAATCTGCCCCTCGGAAAACCCCCCACCGTTTTCTCCTACCTCGGCATAAAGTCCGCGTTCTCTCTTTCGTACAAATTCATAAGCACAAGCCATGTCCAACACCTTATTCAGCTCCTCGTCGGTTGCGTCCTGCTTCATCAGCCGCAGATTCTCTGCAATGGTCTGCGCAAACAGCGTATTTTCCTGCGGTACATACGCAAACAATTCCCTTGTCGATGCTCCCACTTCAAGGATCGTACCATCGTCTCCATGTACTCTGACGCTTCCGCTTTGCATCTTCACCAGCCCGAGCAGAAGACGAAGAAGCGTCGTCTTCCCTTCGCCGGACGATCCGACCAAGGCGACCACTTCGCCGGGTCTTGCTACGAAATCAACTTCATCAAAAATCTTCCGCGTACCGTCGTATCCGAAGCACATATGCTCCACATTGACAGCAATTCCGATTTTTTCACGCTTCAGACGAAGTACCTCCTCTACGTCACGAACCTCTTCCTTCGGAAGCTCTGAAATTGCCATGATTCGTCCCGCTGCTGCCGCCGCCGAAATCGAGTCGGGCACAATCCGTGACATACCGAGAAATGCAGCTCCGAGTATCGTTGAAAGATGCAAAAACATTGTCATTGTTCCGTATGTAATCTCTCCACTCCACAGACGATGTGCACACCAACAAAAGGTTCCTACGGACACCACCGTGCCGATCAACGACATTGCCATATGCAATGTGATGGAGAACCGACTATAACGTAGCTGAAGCTCGCGATGCCTTTGTTGCACCTCACGCAGCTTTCTTCCGTACAACTCCGTCAGGCCAAACGATTTAATTAAATGTAGATTCCCAAACGATTCCTCCGTAAAGCTCATCATCTCCGAACCGATCTCTCGCATCTTCACGCTGTATTCGCGCATCCTTCCTGTCATAAAGCGCGACAGCACAACCGTAATCGGCGCACTGAGAAGTGCCAGCACTGCCAAGGTCGGGTCGTAGTAGAGAATCAGCGCAAATGCTCCCGCAAACTGTAGCGCATTTGTCACAAAGGTCGGAACAAGTGAAAGGACGCTCTTTGAAACCATCGACAAATCTTTGTCTACACGGTTCAACAGATCTCCGGAGTGGTACTCATTCAGGGCCATCCACTCGGTCAGCATCACCTTATCATACACCTCTGCACGCATCTCTTGGTGGATTCGCACACTAATGACGGTATTGATATACTCTGTGCCCGACCGCATCACGATCGAAAACACTTGCATAGCAAAATAAAAAACGGCAGCCGGAAGTATCGCACTGCTGTCTTTTCCCGTAACTGCGTCAATAATCTGCTTGCTGAGAACCCCAGCCGTCAGGCTTGTCCCCGTGCCGAGCGTACCCAGCAAAACATACCACAGTATCTCCCATTTGTATTGTTTTCCGTATCCACCGATAAAACGTAACTCCGTGAGCATCTCACGAAAATTGCCTTTTCGGCGAAGCCGCTCTCTCTGTTTCCTGTTCATAATCGTTCCTGCCTATGTCATCAAACAGCCGGACATCCAAATCTCCAAGAACGGAGCGGCATTTGCCTTATCCGGCGTATAAAGCGTTTGTTGTACAAGCGCAAAACAGCTCTCCCCTGCCACACCGTACTGCCTCGTGATAAACGGAGGAATATACCCGTTTACTTCTGTCGCAGAGGATGCTATGTTTTCCTCTAAATTCAGCTCAATTCTCTGTAGTGTCGGAGCAATGTATTTTTTCTTCATTCGTACTCTCCCCTTTATCATAAAACAACTCGTACATTCGCCTGGCCGTTTCACAAAACGATGGCGTTACCGCTTCCGGGTCTCCGCACTCCGCCGCCAAGACTCCCGGGCAACGTCTACAAAACCCTTCATAAGTACAAGTTTTACACTTGCGCGGCGACTGCAACCGGGCTAAGGCTGTCTGCAGCTCTTTCCACCCTTCCGAAAACGATTCGGACAGCAACGACACCTTCGGTGCCGACATAAACGAGCAAAGTTGTAGGTCTCCGTTCCACGTCAACCAAAATGCCTTGCGGTAGCTTCCGCACATCTCGAGTGGATGTGAAAACTTCGGAATCATGCGTTCACATTTCACCACCCGTCGCTTTTCTTCCTCCGTCGCCTCAGCAAACTCCAGTCGATGTGCCTCAACATCCTGTGTTGCACCGCGAACGGCCTTTACAACACCGACGGTATGTCGAAAATGCACCTTCTTTCGCGCCGCATATTCATACATAGAGCGGGCTTCCTTCTCATTTTCCTTTACAATCAACCCTACCATATACAGTGGAATCCCGGCTTCTTTCATCAAATCAATGGCATGATCAATATGACGAAAACCCTCTTTGCATCCGCACACCGCCTCATACGTCTCATCCGTTACCCCATATAGCGTAAAACGCATGCAATAGGGCGGTTTTTCCTTCAACCACTCCATCACCGATTCATCAACACAATATCCGTTGCTGAATATCTGTATCAAAAAACCCATCCTCGACAGTGCTTCGTACAACTCCCGAAAATGCGGCCGAACAAATACTTCCCCACCAGTCAGCGTAAGATACAGCAATCCCTCCGCCTTCGCCTCCTCGGCAATCCTCAACCACTCCTCATTTGTCAACTCGCGTCCGATCATTCTTGCATGATCGTCATCCAGTCGCACATAGCACATATTGCATTGCAAATTGCATCTCGGCGTCAACTCAAATACACCCTTGTAGGGGGTACACGAAGCATACGCTTCCTCATCTATCCTCTTCTCCGACCATCCGAATTCTTCAAACAGACCATCACAATCATTCATCCGCAAGCACACTCTCTTTACGCAACATTTCTACAAATTCCATCGTGTCCCCCAAGGCCGCCTCCTGCTCCACTTCGTATTCTGCACGCAAACGCTCTGCCAACTCATCTGCAGTAAGGTCCTCTTTCACTAATACCTCCCATAAAAACGCACCGGTTTCGTTCAGACAGATCATTCCGTGCAACTCCTTCGTCCGACTTCCCACCGGAACCGCCAGGTACTGATTCACCACCTTGCGCACAATAAACCCGTCCTTAATCCTCATCGTTATCTCCTTATGCCCTTTCCCGTGTTCACCATCATGCATTACGAATTATGCAATATTCACATGCGCTTCGTCAAATGGGAAATCCAGTGAATTCCCTGCATCAAATCGCATCATCAGAAAACTCATTATTTTATATATTATACAACATCTTACGACATAATTTCAACCCTTTCTATTCGATTTGACATACATTTCGTCACCAACATCCTTTGACCACCTGTAGTTCCTTGTCTTGGCAGTCTTTCCTTGTCCGTATGATTGTTTAATCAAAAAAAACTCCCGCGCCTTACCACCAAGCATTAAGGTTGCGGGAGTTTTTCAAATATCCTGTTTTTTAAGAATCAGATGGCCTTCGTCATAAACATCTCCATCGGCTGCTCATAGCCGGGAACGTTAATAATCAAACAGCCCGCATCCTGGTAGCCAAGCGTACGGTAGAAGCCCTGCGCATTCTCATCTACCTGCGTCGAGGTCATTACCATGCCGTAGCCCTTCTCCTTCATCTCCTTCTCCCAGTGCGCCATCACCTCGCGACCGTAACCCTTTCTACGATAGCGATTATCAATGATCAAATGCGTACAGCAGGGAATGTTGTCCCAGAACATGTTATAACGCATCAACCCTACCGGATTCCCGTTCTCCAAGAAAATATAGCCCATCTTGTCTCTTACCTTCTTCAAGAACTCTTCTTTCATAATGTGCTTATCAAGAACAAACCAAAAATCATAATCCGACTCTTCTACATAACGAACATTTACCATATCGTTTTCCCTCTCTCTGAATCATTCTTTGTGGATAATTCCACATTGCCCTATTATCAATTATATACAACCGTTGCACAATTGCAAGTGCATTTTTCAAAATCAGAGAAAATTTCGCTTTTCGTCGCTCCTTTTCGACTCTCGACCTTTTGGTTTGCCATATCTGCATCACAACAAACGACACCGAGGAGAACGTCCTCAGTGCCGCCTACGTCAAATACAAACAATGCTCGGATACTTCCAAGAGCTAAGCCTTACATTTTCGAAATGCAATCGCGGTTCTGGAAGGAAGGTAACACAAAAAGCCGATGCGACCATCCTCTTGCTGTACAGCGGTGTAACGATAATTCACATCCACTCGCTCAAATCCACCGAATTCGCCGTCATCACTGCTTAACGCAACCTCGTACACACCTTCCTCCTTCACGGGAATAAAGTACCCATTATAGGAGCGCTCCGGATGAAAGTTGAACGCAAATGCCGTCGTACCCTTCGTATAGAGCAACACCTTGTCCCAGTCGTGAATCCAACGACTCTCTGCCTTCTTTGTCAGCACGCGCTCCTTCTTCAGCAGTGCAAGCATCGCTCGGTCAAATTCTCTCAGCTGTCCGTAGCGTAGCCGTTCATTGTCCGCAAGACTCCACTGGCGACGGCAATAGTGGTAGCTCCATCCATTGCCCTCTCGCGGGAAATCAATCCATTCCGGATGACCGAACTCATTTCCCATGAAATTCAAATAGCCTTCGCCCGCAAGCGTTGCCGTCAGCAAACGAATCATCTTGTGAAGAGCAACCCCTCGGTCGATAATCATATTGCCGCTGTCCTTGTTCATCCCGGTGTACATCTCTGCATCACAAAGGCGGAACATAATCGTCTTATCGCCGACCAACGCTTGGTCGTGCGATTCGCAATACCCGATGTTCTTCTCTGCCGGACGACGTCCGATCAGCTCGTACCACAGCTTGTACATATCCCAATGCTCATCGGAATATTCCTTGATCGTCTTAATCCACAGATCCGGTACTCCCATTGACAAACGAAAATCAAAGCCGATTCCGCCCTCGGGAATTGCAATACACATTCCCGGCATTCCGGACATATCCTCCGCAATCGTAATTGCGCGCGGGTTCAGCGAATGAATCAGGTCATTTGCCAACTGCAGATACGTCACGGCTTCCGTATCCGTGTTCATTGAAAAGTACATGTCGTAGTTCGAAAATGCACTTCCCAAACCGTGATCCAGATACAGCATGGAGGTCACTCCGTCAAACCGGAACCCATCGAAATGGAACACCTCCATCCAATACTTCAGATTCGAAAGAAGAAAATGCAGCACCTCGTTCTTGCCGTAATTAAAAAGCTTTGTATCCCAGGCGCTGTGATGCCCCTTGCTCCCCTCATGGAAGAACTGATACTCCGTCCCGTCAAAGCAATTCAGACCCTCGTTCGTATTCTTCACCGCATGCGAATGTACCACATCGAGAAGCACTGCGATGCCGAGCTTGTGCGCCTTATTGATCAGTGCCTTCAAGTCCTTTGCCTTTCCGTAACGCGAAGACGCCGCAAAAAAATTCGACACCTGATAGCCAAATGACCCGTAGTAGGGATGCTCCATAATCGCCATAATCTGAATCGTGTTGTAGCCGAGCGCCTTGATGCGCGGAAGAACCTTCTCCGCAAATGCGGCATAGCTTCCGACCTCGTAGCTCTCCTGCGCCATTCCGATATGACATTCATAAATGTACGGCGTTGCCGCAGGACGAAACTTCGCATCTGTCCAAGCAAAATCGTCGAACAGAACATCGTCCACCTCGGCACACCACAGATACGTCTCCGGAGACTGCACCACACGCGTCGCATACGTCGGAATCCGGCGAAGTGTCTCCCCGTCGTGAATTACAACTGCCTGCACCTTCTGTCCGACCTTTAGCGCCTCTCTACCGGCAAGCGCAACCTCGAATACTCCGCCATCCAGCTTCTTCATCGGACACGCATACAAGTCCCACTGATTAAAATCACCGGTAAAGTACATGGCTTCTGCCGCAGGAGCCCACTCACGATACACCCAGCCATGCTCCGTCGGATGAATTCCGAAATACTCATGTCCGTTCGCGAACTCCGTCAAACTGCCGTTCTCGCCGACCAGCTCGGCTCTCTTTCGCATATAATTGTCCATCCGCAGTTCAATGTCCCCTTCGTACGGACACAGATACGGATCGTACTCAAAAATCTTATAGCTCATACTGCTCCACCCCTTCTCGGCCATTCTCTACGTGACCCACCAACAGTATACCAAAAAAGAGAGCAATGTACAACACCAAGAGTGACATTCCTTATGTCGCAATTCTAAAAATCAAAGCAGCCCTTTTACGACAAACATTCCGGCAACGTCCTTCACCTGCTCGAGAAGCACCTTGGCCATGTCGCCCTTTTTCCAACCACGAGCTGCACACTCCGCAGTCGAAACCTCCGCATAGTGATTGTAAAAATCATCTCGCAAATGATTAAAGAAGATCACATGCACCTTTGTCTTCTCACCGGCAGTCTCGATCTCCGCAACAACAGCATCTGCCACATAATACCCCGATTTTCCCTCGTACGGTTGATATGCCTACCCTTCCTCCTTGAAAATGTGCACAAATATTTTTGCTTTCGTAGAAAAATTCGTTGCGTTTTTACGCTTGAACGTTATGGTGCTTTGGTGGTATGATACGAACGTTGCCGGAAAATCAATATTTTCGAAATATAAATTCAATGTGAAAGAAGGTATCCTTCCATGCAGACTTATTTGATCTCACTGGCTGTTGCTCTCGTCGGCGGCCTAATGCTCTCGCGTCTTACGAAGCTTATAAATCTTCCCGCCGTTACCGCGTACCTTGTTGCCGGCCTTTTGCTCGGTCCGTACGTACTCGGACTGCTCGGTGTTCCCGGGCTCGGTTTCAATACGATGGAACAGGTGGAGGGGCTTTCGATTATCACGCAGACCGCACTCGGCTTTATCGCATTTACCATCGGAAATGAGTTCCGACTCAGCCAGCTGAAGGCCACCGGCGCAAAAGCCATTACCATCGGTATCCTGCAAGCCGTCATTACCACCGTGCTTGTTGATATTGTGCTAATCGTGCTCCACCTTTGTTTTCCCGAGGTGATTTCACTGCCCTGCGCGATTGTCCTCGGTGCTATCGCATCGGCCACCGCGCCCGCGGCAACGTTGATGGTTGTTCGCCAGTACAAGGCAGACGGACCTCTGACGCGCCTTTTGCTGCTCGTCGTAGCAATTGACGACGCTGTCGGCCTTCTGCTGTTCTCCGTTTCCTTTGGAATCGCAACGGCATTGTCCCAGAGCACGGTAAGCATCCTCAACGTAATCGTGGATCCGCTTGTGGAAATCGTGCTTTCGCTTGTACTCGGTTGCATCATGGGCTGGTTGCTCAATTGGGTGGAGCAGTTCTTCCATTCGAGAAGTAAGCGTATGACGATTTCCGTAGCATTTGTCATGCTGACCGTAGGCCTGTCGATGCTGAAGTTCTCGATCGGGCCTGTTCATTGCGGATTTTCCTTGCTACTTGTGTGTATGATGACCGGAACGATTTTCTGCAACATTTGCGACACCTCGGAAGAACTTATGAATCGTGTCGATGGCTGGACGATGCCGCTCAATGTACTGTTCTTCGTTATCTCCGGTGCCGAGCTTGACCTCGAGGTCGTTGCCAATCCCGTAACGGTGCTTGTCGGTGTCATCTACATCATCGCCCGCTCCGCCGGCAAATACTACGGCTCCTACACAAGCTGCAAGCTTACAAAGCTGCCGAAGCCGATTACCGACAACCTCGGCATTACGCTTTTGCCGCAGGCCGGTGTGGCACTTGGCATGGCACTGACCGCAGCCACTCTTCCGGACGGTGCACTGACGCGAAATGTCGTACTGTTCGCCGTACTTATCTATGAGCTTATCGGTCCTACGCTGACTAAGCGTTCTCTGATCGCCGTCGGCGAGATTCGCCCCGAAGAAAGAACGAGTGCCAGAAAGCTGAACGAAGCACCGAAGGCACAGTAATCATCAGTAATGCCTACGGCATTTGTGATCGAATTCGTATCTAAGCAACGAATCCCTTCACTCGCCGCAGGCATTTTTTTACTCCGGACGCACCTTACAATCCACCGGGCGTTCTCCTTGCCATCCCTCTCCCCCTATGCTACAATGTTCCTATATGGACTGACCACTACAGAACCGGAGGACGAATATGAAGAACATCGATGACTATAAGAAATATTTCACCAAGGACTACATGATGGGACCGAATGCACTACGCCTATTGGCAGAGCTTTTGGACAACAACCCGCAGGCAACCGGCCAAGGCAATGTCTTAGACCTCGGCTGCGGAGCTGCCCTTAGCTCTCTCTTACTGGCAAATGAGACAAACGCGGACAAGGTCTACGCATTTGACCTTTGGGTGTCACCTACAGACAATTGGAAGCGCATCAAGGAAAACGGATTGGAGGACAAGGTCATTCCTCTGCATGGCGATGCACTGACCATGCCATTTGCACACGAGTTTTTTGACACCATCGTCAGCGTGGACACCTACCATTACTTCGGCTGCGAGGACGGCGTATTTTCCGAAAAGATACTACCCTTTTTGAAGAAAGGCGGCTACGCTCTCATCGCGGTTCCGGGAATCAAATGCGAACCCGAGGGCACTATGCGAAAGCTCATGGAGGAATGGGCAACCGACGAAGTGTATATGTTTCGGACAAAGGAGTGGTGGGCTGAGCATTTGGCCAGATGTTGCGAGGAGCAAGTAGAAATCAAGGTCTGCGAATCGGCTCTCTTCGATCTCGTTTGGCAGGAATGGATCGATTCCGGACACGAGTACGGCATCCGCGACGGAGAGTATTTGGAACGGGGCTTGAAGGACATTTTGAACTTTGTCATGATCGTAGTCAGAAGAAAGTAATGAAACGAACGGTTTATCAAGTGAGGCTTGCGGCTTTTCCGACTCAAGCCTCACTTGTTTTTTTACCAATTACGCATTGGTTGCAATTCTATGAACTCTTGTGTAAGATGAAATCACGGTACCGATACACATAATGGAGGTAGTCATATGAACCACAACATAGGAGCAAATATTCGAACATACAGAAAGAACAAGGGATTTACGCAGGAGGAGCTGGCGGGCCTTCTGGGAGTTACGTCGCAAGCGGTCAGCCGTTGGGAGTCCGAGGCCGGATTTCCGGACCTTGGGTTGATCATTCCCATCGCGCAAGTCTTGGGAATTACCACAGATACGCTACTCGGCTACGATAAGGCAAATCAGGACGACGCAATTACCAAACGCATTTTCGACGAGTTAGCAACGATGTCGGACGAATCGGATCGCTGGGGAAATGCCCTGAAGCGGTGTGACTTCCTGTGCGAGGAAACCACGAAGCACCCCACCAATTACGCCGTTCAGGTGGAATATGTACAACAGGTTGCACACCTAAGCATGCTTGTTGATTTGGAGGGCTTTTTGAAGGATCAGCCCGATCGCTATGGCAAGTTGTACACCGACGGCATCCGTAAGGGAATTCAGGTGGTACGCTACAGCAACGACCGCGAGTTGATTGACAAGGCCCACTACGCGTTGGCCTGGATCTACATCCACAAGCAGGATTACGAAAATGCTCGGGAGCACATCGAGATGCTCCCCAGCCTAGCCTCCAATCGCGTAAAGGAATCCATTCACATGGAGCTCACCTACTTCGAGAGAGGGTTTGAAGAGATGAAGGACGTGATTGCGGAGACTTCCAAGGTTCTGTTCCATGTCATCGGAAAGCAACTGCAGGTCATTTCCCAAAACTACGCCTTCTTTGCCACAAAGGAAGAGTCGTTACGCATCTGTGCATGGAGCGACGGGCTCCTGGATGCCTATAGCAAGTTTCCCGACTTCCGCAAGTCAAACGCCTACTATCACACAAAGGTCGAAATCGCTCTATACAAAATGGTAGCGTATTCACGTGCAAACGAGCCGGAAAATGTACAGGCGGTCTATGAAGAGTTCCTAGAAGCGCTGCGAGCTCACGACGATTTGTCCGTAGAAGAATACGAGGAATGGAAGACTTCCTTGGACACTCAGAGAAAATGGTATATCGGATGAGAACAAAACAGCAGGCGACCGTAGGTTGCCTGCTGTGGTTTATTATGGATCAAACGCATTGTTTTTGAAAGCCCCGCCCTTAATAGCAAGCAGCAAGCTCTCGATTTCAAATATTCCTAATCACGTTCCGTTTCGTTTTCTCCACCGATGCCGCCCTGATTGCTGGTAGTAATCACGTCCTCCGAAGCAAACATCATAACTTCCATGCTAGGTGCTTCATATACAGTCTTCATCTTTTTCCCTCCTTTACTTTTAATTAATTGAATCAAAATAAATTCTCGCATACTCACCGTACGTTACCATACGTTTCATGGCTTCAACCATCTCTGCATTGAAGCTCTTATTGATTTGTATTTTATCACATTGTCTTCCGGAAATCAAGTGCTACATCCCAAATCGATATTCTCGCTCTTCCTTGTCGTTTGCCACAAGCTGAAACCTTTGAATAATCCTATCGGCAACCTCATCCGGTTCGAGATTTGTATTATCGATTTTGATGTGATTTTCAAACCAAATCTCATCCTCGTCCGAATTCAGCTTATGTCTTTCCACATCTCGCAAAAGATTTGCCTTGCTCCATTCGATATCTCTTTTTGAGGCTTTCCTTTCCAGTCGATGAGGCGTTACGTTTCGCCTAAGTCTGGTTTCGATGTCCGCATACAGCTCAACAAAGTAAAAGCTTCCGCCACTGGACTGAAACAACTCGGCCAGTTTCGTCAGATACTCCCTTTCTTGGGGAATCTCAAATGCACAAACGAGGGTAAACAGCATATCTACATTATACTTCACCGCCACCTCAAACGCCTTTTCTCTGAAAAATGCATTAAACTCTTTTTGCGCCGGTGTCGCAAAACCAAAGATTCTGTCCGATACCTCAATCGAGTCATGATTCATCATGAGATTATACTTAATTTTATCTCTCAGGCTCTCCGCAACTGTCATTTTCCCTACCGCTTGAGGCCCGCATATTACAATTAAATTTGCCATAGTTCTTTCTCCTATAAAAGTAGCGAGGCGCGCTTTACAGCGCTCACCTCGCCACTTCCTATCAATCTTCAACAATCATTGCTTCAAGCGCTCCCCGATCAGTCGTTTCTGTGGAGATATGCATAAGCGGAATCACTAAACTTAATAAATGCCTGCATCGCAGCCGTCTCAGCGGGATTCTTTTCGATGTTGCGAGCAAGATAATCTTCGATGCTATCCTCACACTTCGTATATACACTACCATCAGCATTATAGATTGTGACATAAATGGTGGATCTGGCATCCGCTACTCTCATAGACTCAACCGTAATATAATAATTTCCCTCCGCTGTCCCAAACTTATCACCGGTTATCGTCTCCTCAACCCATGCACCACGATGGTTGACCAGACGCACCTTTGCATACATCGTGTCAGGATCCAAGCCCTCAAAAAGCATACGATATTTGATACTACTTACCGTTACAAGCGAACCGGCAATGAACTTGTCGCCGCGGTTGTGAGTGCTACTAACCGACACATCGCCATGTGTGGCATATTTTTGCTGCTCCTCTGCCGTGAACTCTGCATTGGCAAGCTTGTCGGTGTGATAATTCTTGAGTAGCTGGAACTCCGTTCCGTAATTGACCATATCCATAATCATTCTCCGCTCTTCCTCGGACGTAGAAGCTTTATCAAAGCATCTTCTTGCATAGGCACTTATGCTGTCCAACCAGGGCTGACTTACCTGTGTGCCATCTGCACGATGAACGGTAACGGTTATCTCATCCGTCATATCCTTGGCAGCAAAGCCGGCGTAGGTAACAACGTAATAGCCTCCGCTGGTGGTCCATTCCTCAAACGGAACTATGGTTACTTGATTTTTTCTCCCGTCAGGGTAGGTACGTTCCATGCGTACATAGTAACCGGTCCAGTCGCTGACAGAATTGGGATTGATGGCAAACTGCAGGTCAAGGTTATTTCCGAAAACGGCTCTGGCAGCCACAATCTTGAACCTCGTATCCTTCCACACTGCGTACAGGGTAATGGAGCCATCCTCCGTCAGATCCTTGACGATCTGCTCATCGGTAAACTCGGGAGTCGTAGCGTTGGGATCGGTGCTCCAGCCAAGGAACTCGACACCGTAGTCATTGGTAAACTCGTTCTTGTTCAGAGGTCGCTCATAGCCTCTGGGGAGAACCTGATCCTCCATCTCTCCCTTGCCGCCGTTGGGGTCAAAGTGGACAACGTAGCCCTCTGCCCATACCGCATACAAGCTAACATATTCCGTGGGCTTCTGTGCCAAACCATTCGGAATGGTTTCCTGATCGGTATACACCACATTCATGCCGGGATAATAGGGATCCCAACCGACAAACACGTCACCGTTGTCACGAACGAAGCCATTCGGAGACAACGTTATGGGAGTGTTGTAGGGAATGCCATACATGCCCTCGGTATAACCCTCGTCGTTATACAAAAAGCCTCCTCTGTCCTGATAGGAATAAAAACTAACATCGTAGGTATCCGGCTCCCACTGTGCCTCCATAACAATAACGGCGCCTTCCACCTTCGCGATATCCCAAACCATGGATCCGGCACTATAGTACGCTCCATAGAGGGCACCGGTGTCAAGGGTCTTCCATGAATCAAATCTCATGCCCTCCGGTGCTCCGATCCCGATAGTGTCCGGTGCAGGGAGTGTATACCGCTCTCCATAGATTAGGTTATCCCACTGCACTGCCTCACCGGAGCCTCCGTTCGGCTCAAACCGAATCGAATATGTAATCGGTTCCCAAACGGCATAGAGCCAATATTGTCCGGGTGCACCATAATACTCACTAAAAGGGAACTCTTCCAGATCCTCAAGGGTAACCGTTTGCTGATCCAAAAGCTTTACATCGGTGGAATCGCTACTTGTTGTCCAGCCCTTAAACTTATAGCCGGTCCACGTATAGCGAATGGGAAGCAGAGAAACTTCTTCCCCAGCCCAGATCTCCTGTGAATAAACGGAGCCAACAGATGTGTTAAAAAGGAGTTTGTAGTTTTTTGCTTCCCAAACAGCATACAGGGTAACTACGTCATTATCAACAGGAGTGAGGTTCTTAATCACGTCTCCTTCCTTAAACTCCGGCTCCGTAGCATGGGGATCCGTGCTCCAGCCCTTGAAGATATACTTATCCCTTTTGACGGCAGCCGCCGGAGCATGGAAAGACTCTTCGTCCCCAGTCCACTGGTCTGCGGGCTCGCCTTCCTCCTCTGTAAAGGTGTATCGCAATCTGCGATCTGCTACTTTGTCTTCACTGCCTGGGTAGACTTGCCCACCGTTCGGATCGAACTTTACGGTATACTCGTTCCATTTCCAAAGGGCTTTTACGTGAAGCTCCGACTGAACATTGGTGAAGTCCGTATCCCAACCGAGGAAACGTCTGCCGATCTTATTCGGAATTCTGGAGGCATCGGCATATGGATCAACGGCAGAGTCTCCCTCCTTTACCGTCTGCATTTCAAAGGCGCCAGAGGCCGTTTTATATGTATCGTGAAAATAAACCTTATAATAGTTCGGCGCCTTCCTAAACTTAATCTCGGCAAGCGTATCGTCGTTATAATCCTCCACCGTGTAGGAATTCGGATGCTCTGTAAGATCTACATCGATCACATCGCCGTTGTGATAGATCTTAACATACTCGACTTCCCAAGGCTTGTTGGAATGGGTTTTGGGCAAGTAACGGAAGGTGGCGTTGCTTCCGTCCTTGTCGACGAAGAACATATTACATGTATAGAAATTACCCTCGTAGTCTACACCATTGTCCCATTTTGCAGAAACATAGCATTTGTTAAGGAAATTATCACTGATGCTATTGAACATAGCCTTCATATTCGCATCACTCGACGTATCCCATGACCGAAGGTCAACGACCTTCAGACTGTCGCAGCCGGCGAACGTATTCTTAAAAGCCAAAACGTTACTGACGTCCCAATTGGAAACATCCAGCTTCTCCAGAGAATCGCAGTCCGAAAACGTCTGTGTCATGTCACTAACGGAGGATACATCCCACTTGGACAGATCCAGCTCCTTAAGAGCTTCGCAGTTTTTGAACATACTGAAAAGTGACCAACAATTGGAGACGTCCCATTCCATAATATCAACGTCCGTAAGGGATCTGCAGAAAGAAAACACCTCCATCATGTGTGTAAACTCGGAAGTATCCCAGTCCGCAATATGCACGCGTTCCAGCGAATAGCAGTTTGCAAACGTAAAATACAAGCCCTCTAGCGATGAAACGTCCAGCTTATTGGCGTCAATGGAGATACAGTTTTCGAGGCCGCAAAAAATGTAGTCGATATTCTTGGTTGCAGAAACGTTGTCCATAATCTCTACCGAGGTAATGGACGCGGCTATTTCCTCACTGGCGAACTTGTTCCACGGCCATCGGTAATGCCCGCCCGTAGGCTTCAGATCGGGCAGTGCTCCGCTTACTCCGTCAGCCGGAGCAATGGTAAGCTTGCCACTAGCATCGACCTCCCAAACACAGGTACCGATGGTCCCGCTGTAAAGTGACCCCTCCGCTGCAGAAGCTTGCGGCTTGATCGGTACAATTGCCAACAGCGCCCCGAGCACAACGCCCAGCACTGCCATTCTTGCGGCCCTGTTTTTGAACAGCCGAACAAGAATATTTTCTCTTCTCTTCATATTCATCCTCCCAAATAAATACCATCTTACTATCACCAACCTACACTTGAATAGGCAACCTCTCCGGCACGTCCCTCAACACATATAAAGGTACACTATATTCAGTGCTTATGATAACGATACACATAATTATATATAATAAAAAAAAGATGTCAACACTGTGATCTGTTTTTTTGCACGAATACGGCAAATATCCCTTTGTTTTTTATTTGCGGTCATTGTTAGAAGCTCCGGTAGGTCATTCGGAATAAGCTCTGATCCGTGAACTCGCTCCCAAATGAAACGATAAGCCCTCGGAAAAAAATTATTAAGAGTATTGCAATTACTCGTATACTATGCTAAAATCGGCTTAAGCATTAATGTCTGATACGATTTGTTATTCGTATGAGATGTTTTCAACGTATGTTGCCGTCTTTCTGATTGCGGCAATTGTGTTAATACAACAGGAATCGGTCGCGCCGATCGTTTCGTCACTCTATTAGAAAGGAGAACAAAGCATGAATAAGACATTCAATCCCGAGCTTGAAATCGTTATCTTTGATGT
>JAZRZZ010000011.1:0-23142 GCA_045601665.1 Lachnospiraceae bacterium | reverse complement strand
TATACTTAAGTTCGTAGGTGTCCATGGAGGCCAAATAGACAATGCTATCGCTTTCATCCATCAACTGTTCGGCTATTTGCTTCCAAATCATCGCTTTTCCTCCCCCGCTTCCTGTGTTTAGTATACCATTTTCCCTTTCTGATGTCAAAAAAAAAGACTCCGGACAAAAGATAAAAATTCGCGAGAGTCGAAAAACTCTCGCGAAATTACGTCATTTATTGCACCCAAGTAATAAAGTTGTAGCTCTCGAGGATCTGAACGTATTTTGCCAATCGCTCGTAGAGGGGATGTGCCTTCTCTCCGAAATGCGCATCGACCTCCTTGCCCAACTCAATCAGGTTCTTCTCTCCGTCCAGCTTTGGCCAAAGATAGCTTCCCATCTCGTCCAGATGCACATACGACACCTTGGGCTTTCGAAAAAGCTTCTGTGCGATACGATTCATCGCCCCTTTGTTCTCGTAGCTAAGCGTTACCAGTCCATTCTCCTCCGTCGTCCAAGACAGATGTCCCGCACGCTTCGGAATCCGCTTCAGATAATTCTCCGAAATAATCTCTTTCTTCTTCATAGACTATTCCGTTACTTCCTTCTTCGGCTTTCTCCATAAGGAGAACTTCAAAAGCGACAGAATTACAAGGGCAAAGACTACCAATCCCGCAATGCTGTTAACCACCGACGGAAGTCCGAGCTTACCGGAAATATCAATCGCCTTATCAAGACCGAATACGGCAAACAGTGCAAGCAAAATGCCGACAAGTCCTTCCCCGGCAATCATACCGGAAGTAAAGAGGATACCGTCGTTGACGATTCTCTGCTTCTCCTTCTCTTCCTTCTTCATGCGATCAAATGCCAAACGCACAAGACCACCGACCATAATGCAGGCATTTAGCTGAACCGGAAGGTACACACCGATTGCGAACGGAAGTACCGGAATCCCGATAATCTCCACAACAATGGCAAGGAACACACCGATGAACACGAGTGCCCAAGGGAGATTGTTCTCCATAACACCCTCGATAATCATCTTCATCAAGGTCGCCTGCGGAGCGCCGAGCTCTTGTGAACCGAATCCCCATGCCTTGTCCAATAGGTACAAGGTTCCTCCGATAGCAAATGCCGAGGCAATCACACCAATCACCTCACCGATCTGCTGCTTCTTCGGGGTCGAGCCAAGCAGATAACCGGTCTTCAGATCCTGTGACGTGTCACCGGAGATTGCCGCTACGATACAGATGATCGAACCAATGGCAATGGCACTGCGCATGCCGTCTGCACCGGAGGCTCCGGTCACCTTAAGAATCACGGTTGCAATCAGCAGCGTTGCAATTGCCATACCGGATACCGGGTTGTTGCTGCTTCCCACAAGACCAACCATACGCGAAGATACAGTTGCAAAGAAGAAGCCGAAGATAACTACGATGCATGCACCGAGGAGGCTTACCGGAACTGCCGGAACAAGCCATACAAGCAAGGTTAATACGAGAATCGCAACGAGAACAACCTTCATGCTGAGATCTTGCTCGGTACGGGCATTGCTCGCCGTACCTCCTGCTCGCATGCCCTTAATCGCATCACGGAACGTACGAATAATCAACGGAAGAGACTTAATCAAGCTAATGATACCACCGGCCGCAAGTGCACCCGCACCGATGTAGCGAATATAACTGCCCCAGATGCCGCTTGCACCTTGTGCCGCAAAGATTTCACCGATAGGAATCGATCCCGGATACAGCACAAGAGTCTCACCAAAGATAACAATCATCGGAATCAATACCAACCAACTGATGACACCACCTGCAAACATATATGAGGAAATGCGAGGTCCGCAGATGTAGCCGACACTCATTACCGCAGGATAGATCTGTGTCCCGATCTCGCCGGGATATTGCTTCACACGGAAGGATATCTCGCTGGGAACGGCCTTAAGGCCATCAATTACAAACTTAAATGCTGCTGCGAAGCCCATACCGGCAAATACGGTCGAAGCATTCGATCCGCCCTCTTCGCCTGCCAGCAGCACCTCGGCACATGCCGTTCCTTCCGGATAGGGAAGCACACCGTGCTCTCTTACGATCAAGGCGTTTCTCAACGGAACCATGAAAAATACACCGAGCAGACCGCCGAGCAAGGCAATCAATGTAATCTCCACAATGCCGGGCTTGTCCATCTTGCCCTCTGCCGCCCACAAGAAAAGTGCGGGAAGTGTGAAGATCGCGCCGGCCGCAAGAGATTCTCCCGCGGAACCGATCGTCTGTACAATGTTACTCTCCAAAATGGAGTTCTTGCGCATAATTGCACGAATTACACCCATGGCGATAACCGCAGCCGGAATCGATGCCGACACGGTCATACCAACACGCAAACCCAGGTACGCGTTTGCCGCACCGAAGACCACGGCCAAAATGACACCCATAAAGATTGACGTAAAGGTAATCTCAGAGGTAATCTTACTCGCCGGAACATACGGTTCAAATTGTTTGTTGTCGTTCATAAGCTAATCTCCTAACAATGTTCATTATTCTTATGATATATGAAATCATTCCTGTGTGCAAGTGGAAAATACTCCTTTTCTCCGTGCTTTCGCATTTTTTTCGCAAAAATGACCGCATATATTTCATATACAGCCATTCGCTACCCTCACTTCTCAAATACTCTCTACCGCGGCACGCTCAACGGCAAGTCCCTTCTTGTAACGCTCCATAAAGGTGTCGAAGCCCGCAACGGCCTCTGCACTCGGTAGCAGCTCCTCTCCGGTTTCTCCGCAGAACACACAACTGTCAAGATACTCTCCGAGACTCTCCCCGTCTCCGTTTACTGCGTAAGCCGCCAACACCGCGATACCCCAAGCACCGCCTTCTCCCGCCGTCTCCATTACCGATACCGGCGTGTTCATGGCTGCTGCCATAATGCCCTGACCGACACCCTTCGTCTTAAAGAGCCCTCCGTGACCGTACATACGCTCTACCGGAACCTTCTCCTCCTTCAAAAGAATATCAAGACCGACCTTTAAGGTCGCAAGCGCACTGTAAATGTGCGTACGCATGAAGTTACCGAGCGTAAATCGCGCCGTTACCTCCCGTACAAA
Source organism: Lachnospiraceae bacterium (assembly GCA_045601665.1). Lineage (GTDB taxonomy): Bacteria > Bacillota > Clostridia > Lachnospirales > Lachnospiraceae > ISDg. The sequence continues at coordinate 20,059 of JAZRZZ010000011.1, read as the reverse complement.
GAGAGGTCGTCCCTCGGCAAAGCCCGTCACCGGCTCACCGGAGAAATAATTGTAGGACATCAGCCCGCCGCAGTCCGCATCACCCTTCCATGCTTCTTCAAACAAAACGGTATACAAACGATCCGTATCCACATCCATCCCAAAGCTCTTCGCAAATTCTCCGAAGAGACCGGCCCACGCATTGATATCCGACGTACAGTTGTTGCAATGCACCATCGCCACGGGATGACCGTCGGGGGTCGTCACCATATCAATCTCCTCGTGAACCTGTTCCGGCTCCTTGTCCATGACAATCATCGCAAACACCGAGGTTCCCGCAGATACATTTCCGGTACGTACCGCCACGCTATTCGTCGCAGTCATGCCGGTGCCCGCATCACCCTCGGGCGGGCACAACGGAACCCCTTCCCGTAGCACTCCGCTCACATCCAAAAGCTTTGCACCCTCTGCCGTCAGCACCCCTGCCGGAGTACCTGCAGACAGAGCCTTCGGCAATATGTCGGAAAGCTTCCACGCAAATGCTTTGTCAGCCACCAACTCATCAAAGGTTGCTATCATCTTCGCATGGTAATCACCGGTTGCGGAATCGATCGGGAACATACCGGAAGCATCTCCGACACCCAGTACCTTTTCTCCCGTCAGTTTCCAATGTACATAGCCCGCAAGCGTCGTGAAAAACGTAACCTCCGAAACATGCGGCTCTTGGTTCAGAATCGCCTGATACAGGTGCGCTATGCTCCAGCGCTGGGGGATGTTGAAACGAAATGCCGCCGTCAGCCTTGCCGCCGCTTCCTCGGTCATCGTATTTCTCCAAGTGCGAAACGGCACAAGCAAATTGTCTTCCTTGTCAAATGCAAGATACCCATGCATCATCGCAGATATCCCGAGCGCGCCCACCGTCGTCAAAGCCACACCGTACCGCTTCTGCACATCCGCCGCCAGATCGCTGTAGCAGCTTTGAAGACCTCCCCAGATATCCTCTAGGGTGTATGTCCACACACCGTTCTCCAAACGGTTCTCCCATTGATGGCTACCGGTCGCAAGCACTTGATGCTCCTCTCCGACCAGCACTGCCTTGATTCGTGTAGAACCGAACTCAATCCCGAGCGCGGTTCTTCCGTCGATAATCATTTGCCTTTCCATAAGTAACCCTCCGTATGATTATTTCTTCTCTCCGGTCACAGAAAACTCCGCCACCGCATAGATCCCGTCATCCGCTCCCAATACAACAACCTCTCTTCCATCGACCGTTCCGTGGCAAAGGCTCAACGCATCCCCCTCCACCGCCGACTTCTTGTACTCCACGCGCAAGCTCTTGTAGCTCGCCTCCGGCAAGACCTGCATCGCCAGACGCACATATTGTCCGTTGTTCATATGTAGATTCGAATCCAAATGCCACCGCCCGACACGCACATGTTCCAGCTCCTTTCGCTCCTTCGGAAGCTCAATGTGCCTACCGCGATAATTCATCGGTAGCTTCTCTCCCAGTGGGTATAGCTCCGAAAGCCACTGCGGAACACGCACCATCGTACCGGACTCGCGATTCATCAGCGCCCACGTCGAATCCCCATACGCAAGCATCTCTCCGTCTTTCGTCCGCATATAGAGATTTCGAAGTCCCGTTCCGCCGCCGAAACGATAGGGAAATGTCCCTACGACCACCGATTCTCCGCAGGTCGGATACCGAAACACATCGATCTGCCATGCCGCCAAAAACCAAACAAGCTTGCTCATCTCCTCCGTCGGCGCCGCCTTTTGCAGCTCCGTCGCATTTTCTATCGCCGCATCTTGAAAGAAGTCAACCAATGCGGGCAACGTAAGTAGCCCATCCGTTCCGGTCTGGCTATATCGTATCCTTGCCTCAAACTCGTAAATCATTCTTGTTCTCCCAGGTATCTCACAAACTAACTATAGGATATCATGCGCGGTTCCTTTTTTCAAGGAAAATGCGTCAACGGTACCCCTCTCTACGTTATTTTATTTTCATATTTCGGCCTCTTGACTTTCCCTCTTCTCCGTACTAGAATGTTGCATGTCAAACAGTTTGTCATGCAACATTTATGACATGGTTCGAACCATTGCCGAGCATTCACTTACGGAACGGAGGGAAGCACATTGAATGAACGACACATCGGATGCAGAATTCGTATCCTGAACAACCTGCTGTACCGCTACATTCAGAACTCGGAATGCCATAAGCATTTTGAGTCCGTGACGGGTACCGGTGGATACATCATTGCGTTTTTGGATCGCAACCGACACCGCGCGATCATTCAAAAGGATCTGGAGGAAGAGTTCGGCATCACACGCTCGACCGCCTCAAAGGTCATCTCGCTGATGGAGAAGAAGGGCCTTATTGCGCGACAAAGTGTGCCCGGCGACGGACGATTGCGGCAGCTGACGCTTACAGCGACGGCAAAGGAGCTGACGTCGCTTATGCACGAGGATGCGGAGCGCACCGAGGCTTGCCTAACCGCCGGCATTTCTCCGGAGGAGCTGGCACGCTTTTGCGAAACACTCGATAAAATGTGCAATAACATAAAGAAAGAAGAAAGGAACCTCATATGATTAAGAAACTTGCTTCACGCATTCGCGAATACAAGAAGCCGGCCATTCTGACCCCCATTTTCGTTATGGCAGAGGTCGTAATGGAGGTATTCATTCCTCTTGTAATGGCGAATCTCATTGACCACGGTATCGACGCCGGCAACCTCGGCGTTGTAGGAAGAGACGGTGTAATTCTGATTGTTGCCGCCTTATTCTCCATGTTCTTCGGCGTTGCCGCCGGCGTTACCGCTTCGAAAGCGTCCGCAGGCTTTGGTAAGAACCTGCGCCACGACATGTACTACAAGGTACAGGAGTACGCATTTTCCAACATCGACCGCTTCTCTACCGCCAGCCTTGTCACCCGTATGACTACAGACGTTTCCAACGTGCAGATGGCATTTCAGATGATTATCCGAATCGCCCTCCGCTCCCCGTTTATGACCATTACGGCCTTGATCGTGGCGTTCACCATCGATGCGAAGCTGGCCCTCATTTTCTTAGTATGTGTCCCCTTTCTCTTGTTCGGTCTTATCTTCATCGGTAAGAAGGCACATCCCACCTTCCAGCGTGTCTTCCGAACCTACGACAAACTGAACAATGTGGTGCAGGAGAATCTCTACGGCATTCGTGTTGTGAAGACCTTCCGCAGAGAAGAGTACGAAAAGGACAAATTCGACACCGTCAGCGAGTCCATCTACAAGGACTTTACCAAGGCGGAGAAGCTGTTGGCATTTAATGCGCCTATGATGCAGACGGCCATGTACACTTGTACCCTTTTGGTATGCTGGTTCGGTGCCAAGGCTGTCGTTGCTTGCGGAGGAGACGAGAAGCTCGGTCTCTCCACCGGCGAGTTGATGAGTTTGATTACTTATGCCACTCAGATTCTTATGGGACTTATGATGATTGCCATGATCTTCGTTATGTCCACCATGGCACGTACCTCCGCACAGCGTATTGTGGAAGTATTGGACGAGGACAGCGACCTTGAGAATCCCGAGAATCCGGTTACCGAAGTGGCCGACGGCTCGGTTGCCTTTGAAAATGTTACCTTCCGCTACAACGAGTCCTCCGGCAAGCCGGTACTCGACAACATCAACCTCACCATTGCCTCCGGCGAGACCGTGGGTATCATCGGCGGTACCGGTTCCTCCAAGTCCAGCCTCGTGCAGTTGATTCCCCGCCTCTATGACGTATCCTCCGGGCGCGTACTGGTGGGCGGTCGAGACGTTCGCGAGTATGATTTGGACGTACTTAGAAACTCCGTATCCATGGTTCTTCAGAAAAATGTCCTATTCTCCGGAACCGTTGCCGACAACCTTCGTTGGGGCAATCCGGATGCTACGGATGAGGAATTGAAGCATGCTTGCGAGCTGGCGTGTGCCGACGAATTTGTCAGCAAGATGTCCGAGGGCTATCAAACCCACATTGAACAGGGCGGAACTAACGTATCCGGCGGCCAGAAGCAGCGTCTGTGTATTGCACGAGCACTTCTCAAGAAGCCCAAGGTTCTCATTCTCGACGACTCCACCAGTGCGGTAGATACCGCAACGGATGCCAGCATCCGCAAGGCATTTGCCGAAGAGATTCCCGGAACGACCAAATTTATCATCGCCCAGCGAATCTCCTCCGTGCAGGACGCGAACCATATCATTGTTATGGATGACGGTAAGATTGCTGCCTTCGGCACCCACGATGAGTTGCTGAAGACCTGCGATATTTACCGTGAAGTATATGAATCTCAACAGAAGGGAGGCGAGGAAAATGCCTAGTCCCGGCACATCCAGACCGATGCCCGGTCCTAAGGGCATGCCCATGGGCGGACGCCCCGGAATGGCAATTGAGAAAGGAACGCTTCCGCGCCTTCTCAGCTACCTGAAGAAGTATCGTGTACAATGCATCTTCGTGGTAATCTGCATTATCCTCAGCACGTTGGCAAGCATCGCTTCCTCTTTGTTCGTGCAACGTCTGATTGACGATTATATTGCACCGTTGCTTTTGGAGGATGCCCCGGTCTATACCGAGCTGTTAAAGGCAATTCTCGGTATGGCCGCCATTTACGCAGTGGGTGTCTTGTCTACTCTGTTCTATAACCGCACCATGGCAATGATTGCGCAGGGCACGTTGAAGGAGATTCGCGACAAGATGTTTGCACATATGCAGACCCTCCCCGTGGGATACTTCGACTCTCATACTCATGGCGATGTAATGAGCCATTATACCAACGACACCGACACTCTGCGCCAGATGCTGGCCCAGAGCTTGCCGCAGATGCTGGCTTCGGTCATTTCCATTATCGGCGTATTCGTATCCATGCTGACCCTCAGTGTGTGGATGACCGTAATCGTTGTTGCATTTTGCTTCATTATTAAGATGGTCGTCGGCAAAGTCATGGGCCGCAGCGGTAAGTACTTCGTGCTTCAACAGCAGTCCCTGGCAAATGTCAACGGCTACATCGAGGAAATGATGAACGGTCAGAAGGTCGTTCAGGTATTTTGTCACGAAGACGAGGCCTGCGAGGAATTCGATAAGCGCAACGAAGAGCTGTGTACTAACATGACCAATGCTCACATCTACGCCAACATTATGGGTCCTCTGATGAACAACCTGGGCTACGTGCTCTACGTGGTTCTTGCGGTGGTCGGCTCCGTTATGGCAATTCAGGGCATTCCCAACCTGAACCTTAGGGAAGGCTTCGGTTCCTTGACACTCGGAATGATTGCGTCGTTCCTGATTCTGTCCCGTAACTTTGTAGGCCCCATCGGTCAGGTCTCCCAGCAGTTCAACGCCATCATCATGGCACTGGCGGGCGCTTCCCGTATCTTCAAGCTCATGGATGAGCAGAGCGAGGTAGACGAGGGCTACGTTACCCTTGTAAATGCCCGCTATGAAAATGGCGAACTCGTTGAAGTTCCGGAGAAGACCGGTCTGTACGCTTGGAAGCATCCTCACGGCGACGGCACGACGACTTATACGGAGATGAAGGGCGAAGTGCGTTTCTACGAGGTGGATTTCGCCTACGTGGAGGGCAAGACGGTATTGCACGACATTACGTTGTACGCCGAGCCCGGTCAAAAGGTGGCATTTGTCGGTGCTACCGGTGCGGGTAAGACGACCATTACCAACCTCATCAACCGTTTCTACGATATTGCCGACGGCAAGATTCGCTACGACGGCATCAACATCAACAAGATGAAGAAGGCAGAGCTTCGTCGCTCCCTTGGCGTGGTTCTGCAGGATGTCAACCTGTTCACCGGCACCGTTATGGAGAACATCCGCTACGGTCGTCTGGATGCCACCGACGAAGAATGTATCGCCGCTGCGAAGCTCACCGGTGCGGACAGCTTTATTCAGATGCTGGCGGACGGCTACAACACCATGCTGGAGGGCGACGGCAGCGGCCTCTCCCAAGGTCAGCGCCAGCTCATTAGTATTGCACGTGCCGCCGTGGCAGACCCCCCGGTTATGATTCTCGACGAGGCAACCTCCTCCATCGACACACGTACTGAGTCCATCGTACAGCGCGGCATGGACGCTCTCATGAAGGGACGTACCGTATTTGTCATCGCACACCGCCTCTCTACGGTACAGAACTCCGACGTCATCATGGTACTGGAGCAGGGACGCATTATCGAGCGCGGTACCCACGACGATTTGATTGCCGAGAAGGGCAAGTACTATCAGTTGTATACGGGAGCATTTGAGTTGGAGTAAGGGCAGTTATCACTTGCATATAGCGGTGTCCTTTGCGTAATTTCGAAAATAAAAATCGCTGCAGAGTTTAGGAACCGCCCCCCAAAAGTTAGACGCAACATCTAACGATTGAGGGGCGGTTCCACCCGACAGCCTTTTCCCTTTCAAAAAGTCTACTGATTATTATTCTGCGCACCCTTCTATTGACTCAGTTGCTTGCTCCGCAATCCATGACCACGCATCTTCCGGTCTTCCCAATCTCAATTCTTCCTCCGTCCAATAAATCTCTGTTAAAAATGGATTGCTGTAATACGTGTCGGGGTGATCCGGATGCTCCCACGATTCTCCGTTGAAAGTATAAGGGATTCCATCCTTGTGGTACTTGTAACAAGCGTAGTGAAGTCCACCCTCCCCATCGTTAGACCTATATTGCAAAAAACCACTCTCCACGAACTGGTCATAATGCTCATTCCCTAGGTATAACAAGTCATAATACTTCTCCATACAATAGGTTCTCAGCAACTTCAGCTCCTCGTTCGTAACCTTCAACTTACCGTCCACGTCATACAAAACTACCATATGATAGGTATTCGGATTCTCTGTTGTAAGGCTTTCCTCATTAATAGTAGATATCTTGCGGTAAATGCCCTCCGTTCCTTCTATGGAATCCAGATTGCCATATACAATAATATCTGCACCATACCCCTCCAGTCTATGGAGCTTTTCTAATGTATCTTCGTCCACAGAATCAAACCACCCCAAGACCAATACCCCATACAAAAGCACACCTGTCGCTAAGACGAGCAGTCCGCTTAAGATTAAGACGATTTTCATGCTCTTTTTCATAATTGCCACCTCTTGTTCTTCATGTGTCTATGGCATGTCAAACACTTTCTTAGTAGTAAAAATTAAACGATTCCCGATGGCGACCTATACAATAGTCTTTGCCGGTCAATGTCCGATTATATATTCTCTTCATGACATCCCTCATCTCATATATATTAACTCATGGATGACAAGACGACAGTGCTGTAACATGCAATGCTTCCTTTCGTCTTTCCTCATTTTACCGCAAAAAAGGCGATTGTCAATCCCTGTTTGTCCATTTTTTTGTTTTTTTCTACATTGTAGCAATTGCAATTCGGAATCGACCGTGCCACGCACCTTTCTTGACACACCCGCTTTTCGTATGCTACAATACAGAAAACGCTTGCGTTCCGAGCGGAACCATAATATGTACAATAGAAAGGGGAAAACAATGAGCATTTTATTAGAGAATATGCCGAAGCTCGGATTCGGTCTGATGCGATTGCCGGAGAAGGATGGTCAGGTGGACATTCCGCGCGTAGCGGACATGGTGGACCGCTATATGAAGGCCGGCTTTAACTATTTCGACACCGCGTATGTGTACCACGGCGGCAATTCCGAGCGTGCCGTTAAGGAGGTTTTAGCAGCACGTTATCCGAGAGAGGCATTTACCGTGGCGACTAAGCTTCCGGCATGGGCACTCTCCTGCGCGGAGGATCGCGACCGCGTGTTCGCCGAGCAGCTTGAGCGAACCGGACTTACCTACTTTGATTACTATCTTCTTCACAGCCTAGAGGACGGTTCGAATTATACGACTTACGAGAAGTACGACTGCTTCACCTGGGCGATGCAGAAGAAGGCCGAGGGCAAGATTCGTCATTTCGGCTTCTCCTTCCATGGAACGCCGGAGCTCCTCGTGCAGGTTCTTGACAAGCACCCGGAGGTAGAATTCGTTCAGATTCAGCTCAATTACGCAGACTGGGACAATCAAGTCGTTCACAGCGGCAAGCTCTACCACATTCTCCGCGAGAGAAACATCCCGATGATTATCATGGAGCCCGTCAAGGGCGGTACACTCGCGAAGGTAGATCCCGAGCTTGAGGAAATGTTCAAGGCTGCTGCACCGAACCGTTCCGTGGCTTCTTGGGCAATGCGCTTCGTCGGCGGTTTGGATGGCATCGCAACGATTCTGAGCGGCATGTCGGACGAGGCACAGGTCGAAGACAACCTTGCAACCTTCACCGATTTTCAGCCGTTGAACGAAGAAGAAAAGGCTGTCCTCGATAAGGTGCTTGCGAAAATGCTCGCCACCCCGTTGATCGGTTGTACGTCCTGTCGCTACTGCGTCGATGGCTGTCCTCAGAACATCCACATCCCCGATATCTTCGGTGCGGTCAATACGCTTCGCAAGTTCCCGAACGACAATCGTCCTCGCTTCTTCTACGGCAGCCTCACCGGTTATTCCGGAAAGGCCTCCACATGTCTCGCCTGCGGTCAGTGTGAGGCGGTGTGCCCGCAGCATTTGCCGATTATTTCGCTGTTGGAGGAAGCAGTCGAGCGGTTGGAAAAGTAGCCGATCTTCCCAGCACAACCAAAAAGCTCATACTCTCACTCCAGTGATTGTATGAGCTTTTTTCACATTCTTCGCAGAGGTTCAACACGTCGCCACATCGGTATGTTGTCCTCTACCGATTCGTATCGTTTGAGGGGAGCGGAACCTCCGGCATCAATTCTTCATCCATCACCTTCATCACCTTAAGGAGCACTTGCAGCTCTTCGGGGGTGAAGCGTTCTTGCACTCGACGCATTACGGTCTCGTGATATTGGTAGTTGATGTTGTAGTATTCGAGGTATTTGTCCGTTACCTCGAGGTGGTATTCGCGCTTGTCCTCTGTGGACTGCACCTTACGAATGTAGCCCTTGTTGATTAGCTTGCTGACCTTATATGCCGCATTCGGCGACGAGAGGTTGGCCATCGTTGCAAATTCGTTGACGGTCGGATTGTTCAATGCATAGATAATCTCCATACAGAAGGTCTCCACAGTTGTCAGTGACGCTTCGCGATCCTGCCACCGCTCGAATACCTTTTGGTAAAAATGCAATTTGAACTTCGTATAGACACGATGAAACGTATTCTGAAGCATTCTCTTCCTCCTAACCGCGCACAATGCAGACGTATTTTTCGTATAGCTCCAGTATATCAGTTTTCCGAACCGATTGCAAATGTTAGTTCTGCCGTTGCCGCAATCTGCCCGTCCACGGTTGCTACCGCCTGTCCCGTCCCGATCGGTCCGCGCCTCGATGTAATCTCACAGGAGAGGCAGAGCACATCGCCGGGAATCACCTGCTTACGGAAGCGCGCATGCTTGATGCCGCCGAAAAACGCAAGCTTCCCTTTGTTCTCCTCCTCCGAAAGAATCGCCACCGCACCGGTTTGTGCAAGCGCCTCGATAATCAATACGCCCGGCATTACGTGCTTTTCGGGAAAATGCCCGAGAAACTGCATTTCATTCGCCGTCACGCATTTGCGCCCCTTCGCATATTTGCCCGGCTCGCATTCGTCGATGCGATCCACGAGCAGAAACGGATAGCGATGCGGTAAGATCTTCTGTATTTCATTCGAATCCAATGTCATAGCGTTCTCCTTTCGCAATCAAATTCGCGTTGCTTTTCCAAACACCAGCGTCGCATTGTGTCCACCGAAGCCGAGCGAATTCGACATGGCGTAATTTACCGTCATTTCTCGTCCCTCATTCGGCACGACATCGAGATCGCATTCCTCGTCGGGCACGCGATAATTGATCGTGGCAGGCACGTAATCGTTCGCTACGCTAAGTGCCGTAATGATTGCTTCCACAGCTCCGCTTGCCCCGAGCAAATGCCCGGTCATCGCCTTTGTGGAGCTTACCGGCAACGCATTCGCACCCTCACCGAACACCTGACGAACTGCCTGCGTCTCGCAACGGTCATTCAGGTGCGTGGACGTGCCATGTGCGTTGATATAATTCACTTGTTCCGGCGCGATTTCTCCGTCCTTAAGTGCCAAGCGCATACAAGCCGCCGCACCGCTACCGTCTTCAAGCGGAGCAGTCATATGGTGTGCATCACAATTTGCGCCGTATCCGACAACCTCACAATAGATCTTTGCACCACGTGCTACGGCATGCTCGTATTCCTCCAGTACCAGCATTCCTGCCCCCTCGCCCATGACAAAGCCACTGCGCTCCTTGTCAAAGGGAATCGAAGCACGACTTGCGTCGGTTGCACAGCTCAGCGCTTTCATTGCCGTAAAGCCTCCGATGCCAAGCGTATTGATGCACGCCTCCGCACCACCGCAGAGCATCACCTCTGCATAACCGTCGCGAATATAGTGAAAGGCATCTCCCACCGCATTGGTTCCTCCGGCACAGGCCGTTACCACGCAGGAGCAGAGACCGTGAAAATCATTTTCAATCGCAATCTGACCTGCTGCCATATTGGAAATCGTCATCGGAATAAAGTACGGCGAGATGCGGTCATAGCCCTTCTCCCTTCCCTTTTGCTCTTCGTTATGAATCGTCGTTAAGCCTCCGATGCCGCTCGATACGATCACGCCGCACCGATTGCGATCCAAAGCGGCACCGGAAAGCCCTGCATCTGCCGCTGCCTCCTTTGCCGCAACCATCGCAAACTGCGTGAAGCGATCCATTTTGCGTGCCTCTCGCGGGTCAAGTACTTCCGCAGGCACAAAATTCTTCACCTCTGCCGCAAGCGTCACCTTGCGCCCCTCCGTATCATACTGTGTAATCGGACCGATACCGCAACGTCCCTCCTGTACCGATGCCCACAGCTCCGCCACGTTATTTCCGATGGGTGTAATCGCACCCATTCCCGTGATTACTACTCGTCTCATATCAACATCTTCCCTTTCCTTGGCCGTTCTCTATAACGTAATTCCGCCGGACACTTCAAGCACCTGTCCGGTAATGTAGCGTGCCTCGTTGCTTGCGAGAAATGCTACCGCATTTGCAATGTCCTCGGGCGTTCCCATCTCGCCAAAACCGATGTGCGCAAGCATTTGCTCGCGTGCTGCTGTGGGAATCGCATCGGTCATGTCCGTCGCGATCATGCCCGGTGCTACGGCATTTACCGTCACCTTGCGAGATGCCAGCTCCTTTGCCAACGATTTTGTCATGCCGATGATGGCCGCCTTGCTGGCCGCATAGTTGACCTGCCCGGCATTTCCGTACAGTCCGACCACACTGCTGATGTTGACGATACGACCGCTTTTTCTGCGAAGCATTCCCTTCGACACTGCACGCATCATGTAAAAGCTTCCGTTCAGATTGACCTCCAGCACACGTGCAAGATCCTCATCACTCATACGCATCAGCAGTCCGTCGCGTGTAATTCCCGCGTTGTTCACAAGGATATCCACGCCTCCCTCGGCAAATGCCTCCGCTTCCCGCACCAGTGCTTCGCATGCCCCGGAGCACGCCACATTTGCCCGCACCGCAAGGGCGCGCACGCCCTCCGCCTCACAAAGTGCGACCGTCTCCCTCGCCGCCTCTTCGCCGTGTGCATATGCCAGCACGACATCTACGCCTGCCTTCGCAAGGCGCACACAAATTGCTCTTCCGATCCCCCGACTTCCACCGGTTACAATCGCTGTTCTTCCCATCTTCTTCTCTCCCTTATTCTATGCTTCCTCGAGCAATGCTCGCAGATCCTCCGCCGTATCGATGCTTCTCACCGACACCTCGACGCCCATCGCCCTCGCGGTCTTCTTTAGAAATCCCGCCATCGTCTTGCCCGGACCGATTTCAACAAAGCGCACATCCTCCCACGCAAGTAGCCTACGCAACGACTCCTCTAACCGCACACTGCTCTGCACCTGACGCACCAAAAGCTCCGTCACGTCGTCTCCCAATTCCTCACCGGTCGCGTTCATGTACACCGGAATGTTCTCCTTTTGCAGACAAACGCCCGACAGATATCCACGCAACGCTTCTCCCGCCGGTGCCATATATTTCGTGTGGAACGGGCCACTGACCGCCAATCGCACACAGCGCTTCGCCCCGCGTTCACGAAGCAATGCCTCCGCTGCCTCGACAGCGGGCTCGTCTCCGCACAGCACATACTGCCCGGGACAGTTATAGTTGGCAACAGTCACATAGCCGGTCGCCTCAGGCACTGTCGCACACGCCTCTAAAACCGCGTCGGCGTCTATACCGAGCACGGCACTCATTGCACACGCATGGCCCTCCGCCGCATTTGCCATTGCATTTCCGCGAAAGGCAAGCACCTCGAGATATGTCTTCGTATCAAATACTCCGGCCGCATACAACGCACCGTACTCCCCAAGGCTCAATCCACACGCCGCCGCCGGCACGATTCCATGTGCGCGTAGTACCTCCGTCACTCCTGCCGCGAAAATGCCCATGCACGGCTGTGTGTAGCGCGTGTCCGACAGCGTCTCCATCGGACCATTTGCCATGAGCGCACGTGCATCAAATGCCAGCTCCGCCTCATCGACTACACGACGATATTCCTTATACTCCTTGTACAGGTCTTCGCCCATGCCGACTCTTTGACTTCCCTGTCCGGCATATACAAATATGTTCTTCATTTTCTCCCCCTAACGCAAAGCCGCGATCACATCGGCACATCCCTCGGCCATTTCCTCGAAAATGCGTGCCACCGGTCGAAGCTCATTTACCAAGCCGACCGCCTGACCCGCCATGAGCGAGCCGTTCTTTGTATCTCCGTCGAACACCGCTTTTCTCAGTGAGCCGAGCGTATACTTCTCGAGTTCCTCCACTGTCGCGCCTTCCTTTTCTCGTTTCACATACTCGCGCGCCATCGGATTCTTCAATATACGCACCGGCACACCGGCAATACGTCCGGTAACGACCGTCGCGTTATCTCCCGCCTTGAGCACCGCTTCCTTATAAGCCTCGTGAATCGGGCATTCTTCGGATGCCAACAAGCACGTGCCAACCTGTACCCCTACCGCGCCAAGTGCGATTGCCGCCGCCATCTGTCTCCCATCCGCAATTCCTCCGGCCGCAATCACCGGGATCGACACCGCATCCACTACCATAGGAACAAGCGCCATTGTCGTCATTTCGCCGACATGGCCGCCGCTTTCGGTTCCTTCTGCGATAATCGCGTCCGCGCCGGCCTGCTCCATGCGCTTTGCAAGCAACGCGCTCGGCACTACGGGCATCACAAAGATTCCTGCCGCCTTCCACGCCTCCATGTATTTCTTCGGGTTTCCCGCACCGGTCGTCACAATCGGCACACCCTCTTCGACAACAATTTGCGCCAGCTCGTCGATAGCAGGATGCATCAGCATCAGATTTGCACCAAATGGCTTATCGGTCAGAGCACGACAGCGACGAATGTTCTCGCGAAACACATCCGGTGACATCCCCCCTGCCGCAATCAGGCCAAGACCTCCCGCATTGCTTACCGCTGCGGCAAATTCACCTGTTGCGATGTTCGCCATTCCTCCCTGTATGATCGGATAGCGAATTCCCAACCGTTCATTGATCATTGTTCTCATAAGACTCCTCCTTTTCCATGCAAATGCCCGAGACAAATGCCGCTTCCCATCACTGCGCCATCTCAAACCTCAAACAGCACACTACTCCATGTAAATCCCGCACCAAAGCCGACACAGAGCACACGCGCGCCCGGCTTCCACTTCTCCGTTCCTCGCAGCTCGTCGAGCGCCAGCGGAATGCTGGCTGCGGATGTATTGGCATAGCGTTCAATGTTGATGTAGAACTTCTCCTCATGCCCCGGATACTTCCGGCGCACATGGTCAATGATTCGGGCATTTGCCTGATGGCATACGACCAGATCCACGTCATCCATCGTAAGTCCCGCATCGGCAAGCACCGCCTCGATTCCCTCGGGAATTACTCGCACGGCAAATCGAAAGACATCCTTGCCCGCCATCGTCAGATACTGTCCCTCCAAGCCGACGCCGTTGCAGCGAAGCACGTCTCCGTTTCCGTCGGACCACGCTCGCGCATGAAATTCGCCATCCTGCAGTGCAAGCACCGCTGCCGCAGCTCCGTCGCCGAACAGAACGCAGGTGGAACGGTCCGTATCATCGACAATGCGCGAGAGCTGCTCGCTTCCGACCAGTAGCGCATAGGGCTTCTTGCTTCCCAGCAGCAAGCGGTGACATACCGTCATTCCATACAAAAAGCCCGAGCAGGCCGCGCTGAGGTCAAATGACATCACCTCCGTCGTAAGGCCAAGTGCCTTTTGCACCATACAGGCCGTAGACGGGAAGATTGTGTCGGAGGTCGTAGTGGCCACAATCACAAAGCCAATATCCTCCGGCATCACTCCTGCCTCGTCAAAAGCCCTTTTTGCCGCCTCGATGGCGAGGCTTCGACACGTCTCCTCCTCGCAACGATGACGCTGCCCGATGCCGGTTCGCGTGCGAATCCACTCGTCGTCGGTCTCCACCATCCGGCTCATTTCCTCATTCGTTATTACTCGCCGCGGAAGTGCACTTCCCATGGCGACGATCCTCAATCCTTGCATGTCTATTCCTCGCAGTCGCGAGGCTCCCTTCTATAATACTTCACGGTAGCGTCGATATCGGCTCTCCGTCAGCGCCTTCGTACTCATCCTCGACAGCTCTCGAAGCTCGTGCTGTAGCATCACGTCCACGCGTTGCATCAGTCGCTTATCCTCCTTGACGATGCCGTCGATTAAGCCAAGCTCCCGCAGCTCCGGCGCCGTAATCTTCATAATGTCGCATGCCTCCTTTGCGCGCTTTGCATCCTTCCACAAAATCGCCGCAAAGCCTTCGGGAGACAGAATGGAGTACACGGCATTTTCAAGCATCCAAATGCGATCCGCCACTCCGATCGCAAGCGCGCCACCGCTACTTCCCTCTCCGGTCACAATCGATATGATCGGAACACGCAACATGCTCATCGCCGCGAGATTTTCGGCAATGGCGTTGCTCTGTCCGTTGCTTTCCGCCTCCTTACCGGGATACGCCCCGGGAGTATCAATCAACGTAACAATCGGTCGCCTGAAGCGTTCCGCCTGCTTCATCAAACGCAACGCCTTGCGGTAGCCCTCAGGCGATGCCATACCGAAGCGATACCGCACATTTTCCTCGGTCGTTCGCCCCTTGCGATGCCCGATTACCGTCACCGGCTCTCCGTGAAACAACGCAATTCCGCCCAAAATGGCCTCATCCTCGCCGCCCAGTCGGTCGCCCCTCAGCTCTACAAAATCCTCGAACAAAGCATCGATGAAATCGGTTATGGTCGGGCGATCCTTCGCCCGCGCCAACAAGGTTCGCTCATATGGGGTGGGCGATGTCCGTTCTTCACTCATTCCTCGGTTCCTCGTTTCTTTCTGTCATGTAAGCGGAGGATGCGACACAAGTACTCTCGCTGCTCCGCTCGCGGAACAATGGCATCGATCATGCCATGCTCCATCAAAAATTCAGCTCTCTGAAAGCCCTCCGGCAGCTTCTCGCCGATCGTCTGCTCAATCACTCGCGGTCCGGCAAAACACAAAAGTGCTTTCGGCTCGGCTATCAAAATGTCTCCGAGGCTGGCAAAGCTTGCGCTAACGCCACCGGTCGTCGGGTTGCACAGCACAGAGACATACAAGCCTCCCGCTCGCTTGAAGCGCTCCACCGCTGCCGACGTCTTCGCCATCTGCATCAGCGAAAATAAGCCTTCCTGCATTCGTGCCCCACCACTTGCCGAGACGGTGATGAGTGGCAAATGCTTTTTCATCGCCAGCTCCGTCAAACGCGCCAGCTTTTCTCCAACAACCGTTCCCATGCTTCCCATAAGAAAACGACTATCCAATACACCGATGGCTATCGGTCGACCGCCCATTCGCGCAACACCGGTTACCACGGCCTCTTCTCCCCCGCTCTTCCTACGGTTTTGCTCAAGTTTTTGTGCGTACTCGGGAAACGCCAACGGGTCACGAGAGAAGAGTCCCTTTGCGGTCTCACGAAAGCTTCCCTCATCGACAAGCATACGCAACCTATCCATAGGCGACATCGGAAGATACACGCCACATCTCGGACAGACAAAGAACCGTCCCCGCAGCTCCTCCATCGATAACTCCGCCTTGCAGTCTCCACACACGGCACGCACCGGGCGCAGCTCCGGCTTTCGCATCCTAAGAAGCGACGTCAACAGCTCCTTCTTTCTCCACAGGCTCTCACTTGCGTCCATGACTTCCTACTCCTTCTCTCTGCCACCGCTCAATCGTCTCGTGATTTCTCTCCCAAAAGTCCGTTGTATAATTTCCCTTGATGAACTCCGGATGGTACACGAGCAGGTGCATAAACTCCGCATTTGTCTCAACACCCTCGATGACCAGTTCTTCGAGTGCCCGACGCATTCGGCGAATCGCCTCGAGTCGCGTGCCTCCGCGCACAATAATCTTCGCAAGCATCGAATCGTAGTAAGGGCTGACCTCACAGCCGTTGTACAAATGGCTGTCCACGCGCACTCCATAACCTGCGGGAAAATGCACGAATGACACCACTCCCGGTGTCTGCGCGTTGATGCGACACTCCATTGCGTGACCGCACGCCTTCTCACCAAGCGTCTCGGAAATCCTTCCCCCCGCTGCAATTCGCAGCTGCTCCTTAATCAAATCCACTCCGGTCAGCAGCTCCGTCACCGGATGCTCCACCTGAATTCGTGTATTCATCTCGATGAAATAGTAGTTGCCCTCGCCGTCCACAATAAATTCTACGGTTCCGGCATTGTAATAGCCCACGGCCTTCGCCGCGCGCACGGCCATTTCGCCCATTTCCCCGCGTAGCTCCTCACTAAGGGAATGCGACGGCGATTCTTCGAGAAACTTTTGATTTCTCCTCTGTAGGGAGCAGTCACGCTCGCCGAGCTGCACAACCGTGCCGAAACGGTCGCCGAGAATCTGAAACTCGATGTGCCTCGGTGACGCAATCAATTTCTCAAGATACATCTCTCCGTTGCCGAACGCTTCGGCTGCCTCTTTGCTTGCCGTGTCAAATGCGCTTCGCACCTCATCCTCGGAATAGGCTCTTCGCATACCTTTGCCACCACCGCCGGCCGATGCCTTTAAAAGCACCGGAAATCCGATTTCGCGAGCTACTGCCACGGCTTCCTCGGCATTTGCCACCACGCCGGCAGAGCCCGGCACAACCGGAACACCGGCTGCAAGCACTCGTTCGCGCGCCGCCTGCTTGTTCCCCATCTGTTCCATAATGTCCGCGCTCGGTCCGATGAACGTAATGCCGGCCTCCTCGCATTTTCTTGCAAAGGACGGACTCTCCGACAGGAATCCGTACCCCGGGTGAATTGCATCACACTCCATCAAACGCGCCGTCTCAATCAGCACATCCTCACGCAAATAGCTTTCTGATGCCTTCGCCGGTCCGATACATACACAATGCGTTGCCATAATGACCGGCAACGCCGACGCATCCGCCTCGGAATACACCGCAACCGTCTCAATATCCAGCTCACGGCAGCAACGCAAGATTCGTAACGCGATTTCCCCTCGGTTTGCAATTAGAATCCTCTTAAACATAACTCTCCTAACCTACTCATTCCTTCGTTACGATGCGCACGAGTGCCTGACCGTACTGCACCATCTTCCCGTCCTCGGCTTCGACCGCTACAACCACACCGTCGTGCGGTGCCGTAATCTCGTTCATCAGCTTCATCGCCTCGACAATGCCCACAACATCGCCCGCCGACACATGGTCTCCGACCGATACAAACGGCTTTTCTCCGGGTGCGGGTGCCGCGTAAAAGGTTCCGACAATCGGTGATTTCACTGCCTCGCCCTCCGGCTCTGTACCCATGGGCTCGGCCTCGGTCCCCGCCGTTCCTATACGGTTCATCGGCACATATCCCGCACTGCTTCCTTCGCCCCCGGTCAAGCCCTGCACGGGGCATCCTCCCTTCCGTAGAGAAAGAGTTACTCCCTCCATCTCAAGCTGCAGCTCCGTTACGGTCGAATGCTCCAAACGCTCCCACAACGCCTCGATATCCTTTCGTGTCATGTGCGTTTTCTCCTTTCTTTTTCGGAATTACAGGGCATCGATGTAGCTTACAATATCCTGTACGGTAACAAAGCCCATCAGCGTCTCGTCGTCGATGCTCGCACCGAATGCCTCCTCCAGCGCCAGATTCAATTCTACCGCATCCAACGAGTCAATCCCGAGTGTTTCCTTCAGCTTCGCATCAGGCGTAATAACCTCCGTACCACAATGAATCGTTTCGTCAATAATGTCTCTTACCTTTTCAAAATTCATAACATGCCTCTCTTTCCGCGCCTCTTCGGCGCTACAATACAGTATTCTTCAAATTCACTCTAAATATTTATCTAAATTATTTTAAGTAAATTTATTGAGCTTATTATAGCAGAAAATTTCCTCATGTCAATAGTTTCTTTTCGACAAACAAGTTCTTCTTTTGTACAAATTCCTTTCCACGAAAAAAGAGGCACGGGAGAACCCGTGCCTCGGTAAAACCCAATATGCGATGCTTCTTACATCGGTAAGAAGAACTTTACAAGGAAAATGAGGGACAATACGTAGGTAACCACCGAAACCTCTTTGCCCTTGCCGGTAAACAGCTTGAATACGGAGTACGTAATCAGTCCGAGACCAATGGCATGTCCAATGGAGCTAGAGATCGGCATGGCGATCAGCATCAGCGCTACCGGAAGAGCCTGCCCCATGTCATCGAAATTGATGTTCTTCAGACCGGCAACCATCAATACACCGACATAAATCAATGCTGCGGACGTTGCGGCCGCAGGAATCACAGCGGCAATCGGTGCGAGGAAGATACAAGCGAGGAATGCAAGACCCGTTGTCAATGCAGTCAAACCGGTACGGCCGCCTGCTTCTACGCCGGATGCAGATTCAACAAACGTCGTTACGGTCGAAGTACCGGTTACGGCACCGGTCACGGTTCCGATTGCGTCTGCAAGCAATGCTTCCTTCATCTGAGGCATCTTGCCCTGCTCATCCAACATACCCGCGCGGCTTGCAGTTCCGACAAGCGTGCCGATGGTGTCGAACATATCAATGATACAGAACGTAACTACAAGCGTAATCACGGTAAACCAGCCAATATCCAAGAAGCCCGCAAAGTTGAGCTTAAAGAGCGTTGTCTCTGCCATATCCTTAAAAGGAGGCAGGAAGGACGCATCCTTCAGAGACGCGAAAGGATTGGTGTCAAGGAACAGGAACTGACCAGCCCAATGAACTACACTTGCCACAAGCATACCGAGAATTACCGCTCCCTTTACACCCTTATGCGCCAGTACTACAATAACAAACAAGCCGATGAACATCGTCGCTACCGCGAGGACCATTGCGGAATAGCCACTTCCCATGTTGTCCTTTGCAAGCTTAGAAGTCATTGCCCCAAAGAAATCACGCATTACATAGAACGGACCTCCCTTGTCGGAATAGATTCCCGCATTCGAGCCAAGACCAATGTTCATAAGCATAAGTCCGATGGCCGGTGCAATACCGAGACGGACACCAAGCGGAATCGCATCTACAATCTTCTCACGCACGTTTACGACCGACAGAAGGATGAATACAACACCCTCGATCAAAATAATGCACAGAGCCGCCTGGAAGGACTCTACGTAGCTCAAGCCGGTAATGCTTACGATGTTCGTTACCACTACGGCGAAGAAGCTGTTAAGTCCCATACCGGGCGCCATACCGAACGGCTTGTTTGCCACAAATGCCATCACAAACATACCCACTGCCGAAGCAATACACGTTGCAAGGAATACACCATTCCACAGAGGCATTCCGCCGTCTGCCGTGAAATTCGTCAACAAGTTGGGGTTCAATGCGATGATGTACGCCATCGTCATGAACGTCGTAAGACCGGCAACAATCTCGGTCTTCACGGTTGTGCCGTTCTTCTTGAGTTTGAAAATTTTCTCTAACATACCTACCTCCTGTTGTTTTGTGTGCTTATTCAAGGCTCTCTTTCGATGCCCT
>JAZRZZ010000010.1:0-215791 GCA_045601665.1 Lachnospiraceae bacterium | reverse complement strand
GCGACAGAAGACCGCGTGACGGTCAGCAGGGTAGCTACGGCGACAGAAGACCGCGTGATGGTCAGCAGGGTGGCTACGGTGACAGAAGACCGCGTGACGGCCAACAGAATGGCTACGGTGATAGAAGACCGCGTGACGGTCAGCAGGGTGGCTTCCGTAAACCTGCAGGTGCGAATGGCGGATATAACAAAAGCGGTTTTGATAAGGGTGGCTTTGATAAAGGTGCATTTGACAAGGACCGTGACAACGAACGTAAAGTATATCCGAAGAAGAACGATCAGAGAAACAGCAATTCCTCAATCAAGGCCGATTTCGGCAACGAATTGACAAAAGAACAAAGAGCAACCGCATACAACGATCGTAATCGTGATAAAAACCGTAATAATCGTGACTTTGATCGCGAAGAACGGGACGGCAAGAAGGGTGCGGGAAAGAAAAAGGATCCGAACCGCAAAGGTGCGTTTATTATGCCGAAGCCCGTACCGGTGAAGGAAGAAGATCCGAACGAAATTAAGACCATTGTTATTCCTGAAACCATTACCATCAAGGAATTGGCGGATAAAATGAAGCAGAATGCCGCAGCGATTGTTAAAAAGTTATTCCTTGCGGGAAAGATGGTAAATGTAAATACGGAGATTTCTTACGAGGAAGCGGAAGAAATCGCAATCGAATACAACTGCATCGTCGAGAAAGAAGAGGTTGTTGATGTTGTAGAAGAACTTATGAGAGATACCGAGGACGCGGAAGATACATTGATGAACCGTCCTCCGGTTGTCTGTGTTATGGGTCATGTTGACCATGGAAAAACATCCATTTTGGATGCAATTCGATCTACACATGTGACACAACGTGAGGCAGGCGGAATTACACAGCATATCGGTGCGTATATGGTTGAAAAGAACGGTCAGCAGATTACATTCCTTGACACGCCAGGACACGAAGCATTTACCGCTATGCGTATGCGTGGTGCAATGGCAACCGATATCGCAGTTCTTGTTGTTGCTGCGGATGACGGTGTAATGCCACAAACAATCGAGGCAATTAACCATGCGAAGGCTGCCGGTGTATCGATCGTTGTTGCCATCAATAAAATGGATAAGGAAGCAGCAAATCCGGACCGAGTATTAACCGAGCTCTCCGAGCATGGTTTGATTGCAGAGTCCTGGGGCGGTGATATTGTTACCGTACCCGTATCCGCAAAAACCGGTGAAGGAATCGACCAATTGCTCGAAATGATTCTCCTAACAGCAGAGGTACTTGAGCTTAAGTCCAACCCGAATCGTAAGGCTAGAGGTATCGTAATCGAAGCAAAACTAGACAAAGGGCGTGGTCCCGTTGCTACCGTATTGGTTCAGAAGGGTACTTTGCGTGTTGGCGATACCGTTGCTATCGGTGCATCTTATGGTAAGATCCGTGCCATGATCAACGATCAGGGACAGAAAGTTGCAGAGGCGACACCGTCTACACCGGTTGAGATTCTCGGCTTGAATAGTGTTCCCGGAGCAGGTGATATCCTTGTATCCACCGAGAGTGAAAAGGAAGCAAGAAATATTTCCGAAGCATTTGTGGCTCAAAGCAAGGAGAAGCTTATTGCCGATACCAAAGTGAAGCTGTCCTTGGACGGTCTCTTTGATCAGATTCAGGCCGGCAACGTGAAGGAACTCAATATTATTGTCAAAGCAGATGTGGCTGGTTCCGTAGAGGCAGTAAAGCAAAGTCTTACGAAGCTTTCGAACGACGAGATTGCCGTACGTTGCATCCACGGTGGTGTAGGTAATATCAATGAGTCTGATGTCATTCTTGCAAGTGCATCAAGTGCGATTATCATTGGATTCAATGTAAAACCCGACAATGTTGCAAAGGATACCGCAGAACGTGAGCAGGTGGATCTACGTCTCTATTCTGTCATTTACAATGCAATTGACGATATCGAAGCGGCAATGAAGGGAATGCTTGATCCGATTTACGAAGAGGTTGTTATCGGGCACGGTGAGATTCGTCAGCTATTCAAGGCCAGTGGACTCGGAACTATTGCCGGATCGTATGTGCTTGACGGAAAGATCACTCGTGGAAGCAAGGCAAGAATCACTCGTGGAAACGAGCAGATTTTCGATGGAAATATTGCATCCTTAAAGCGAATGAAGGATGATGTGAAGGAAGTTGCCGCAGGATATGAGTGTGGTGTCGTATTCGAAAAGTTCAACGAACTTCAGGAAATGGACACCTTTGAAGTGTATATTATGCAGGAGGTCCCTAGAAAGTAGTGAGAAAGAATAGTATTAAGAATACAAGAGTAAGTCAGGAAGTTCAGCGTGAGCTGAGCTCCCTGATTCGCTTTGAAGTCAAAGACCCAAGAATCGCACCGATGACTACGGTATCCGACGTGTATGTTGCCCCGGACCTAAAAACCGCAAAAGTATATATCAGTGTGCTCGGAGATGAGGAAGTAAAGAGCAATACCATCAAAGGGCTTCGAAGTGCGGCATCGTTTCTACGTTCCGCCTTAGCCAAAAATCTCAATCTCCGAAACACTCCCGAATTGCAGTTTGTTTTGGACGATTCCATTGAGTATGGTGTTCGCATGAACCATTTGATCGAATCGCTACACGTAGAAAGAGAAGAGGAAGACACTGAAAATGAGTAATTTATTAACGGAGCAAATCGCAGCAGCAGATCGAATCGCAATCGGCGGTCATATTCGTCCGGACGGCGACTGTATCGGCTCGTGTATGGCTCTGTATCTTTACCTACGAAAGAACTTTCCGAGCAAACATGTTCATGTATATGCAGAGCCTATTGCAAAAAACCTTTCCGTGTTACATTCTATTGAATGTATTGATCGTGAGTTTTTAATCGAAGAGGCACCGTTTGATTTGTTTGTTGTGCTAGACTGTAGCAGCCCCGATCGATTAGGAAAAGCTCAACCAATCATGGAGAAGGCAAGAAATGTATTGGTGATTGATCATCACATTACCAATACTCATTTTGGAGATGTTGAGGTGATTCACTCGGACGCAAGCTCTACCTGTGAGGTGTTGTATTCGTTAATGGAGCCCGAGAATATCGACCTTCCAATTGCAGAAGCGTTGTATCTCGGAATTATTCACGACACCGGTGTATTCAAGTACAGCTCAACCTCTGAGCATACGATGCAGGTGGCCGGTCATTTGATGTCCTTAGGGATTGATACGGCAAGTATGATTGACAACACCTTTTACAAGAAAACTTACTTGCAAAACCGTGTACTCGGTCATGTGTTGTTCCATTCCGAATTGACATTAGACGGGAAATTATTGATTGGAACACTGTCTGCTGAGGAAATGGAGCAATTTCATGCATGTGCCGGAGATACGGACGGAATCATCGATCAGCTTAGAATCACAGAAGGAGTCGAAGTTGCTATCTTTGCACGAGAAGATGCTCCGAATGTATACAAACTCAGTCTGCGTTCCAACGGAAAGGTTGATGTTGCCTCCATTGCTATCGGCTTTGATGGTGGTGGACATCGCTTCGCGGCAGGTTGCACTGTAAACGGACCGCTGAGTGACGTGCTTCTTCAAATATCTGCATTGATTATGCTTCAGCTATAAATTATGAACGGAATTATAATTATCAACAAACCACGAGGCTTTACTTCTCATGATGTAGTCGCTAAGCTTCGTGGCATTTTAAAAACAAAGAAAATCGGACATACCGGAACATTAGATCCTGAGGCAGAAGGGGTTCTCCCCGTATGCATCGGTTCCGCAACGAAGGTGTGTGATTTTCTTATGAACCAGCCCAAAGAATACGTGGCCGAGGTTTTGCTCGGAACTGTTACTGATACGCAGGACATTTTCGGAACGATAATAAAGACGTTCCCGGTGTCTGTCACCGAAGTACAGCTTCGAGCGGCAATTGCTGCACATACAGGGCGTATCTCGCAGCTGACACCGATGTATTCTGCACGCAAGGTGAATGGCAGAAAACTTTATGACCTTGCAAGACAGGGCGTCACGGTTGAACGAACGACAAAGTCAGTCACAATCTATGAAATCGAACTGCTTTCGTTTGATCTCGTACAAGGAATATTCTCTATGCGTGTTCGTTGTGAAAAGGGAACCTATATTCGCACACTTTGCAACGACATCGGAGAAATGCTTGGCTGCGGTGCTTGTATGACCTCGCTTGTACGCACCTCTACCGGTGGTTTTGCACTGTCCGATGCACATACCTTGAATGAGGTGCAAGCGGCGGCAGCAAACAACTACGCGGAGCAGATGCTGATTTCTGTTGACTCGTTATTTCCTCAGTTTGCTTCCTGTGAGGTGTCGGATCACGGTTATGAGCGTTTAAGGAACGGAAATCCGTTGGATTGCATGGAACTTCAATGTGACGAATCGTTGACCGATACGATCCGTATGTATCATCACGGCGAATTCTACGCATTGTACACACGAAAAGGCACGCGCTATGTTCCGCTGCAAATGTTTCTACCGGAAGGAGCGAAGAAGACGCAATGAAAATCATTAATGGAACACAATCGTTTGTGTTGCCACCGTGTCGTTTAGTGATCGGAAAATTTGACGGGATTCACCAAGGACACAAAGTCTTACTGGATTATTTTCGATCTACAAAATCCGAACTTCCGATTGCAATGCTCACCTTTGACTTCTCGCAGTCAATGAATTCAAGAGAAACCGTACTGTTTACGAATCAAGAGCGATGCTTGCTTGCAAAATCCCTTAGGATCGATTATTTGGTTCGCCTGCCGTTTGACGATAGCATTCGTACAATGTGTCCCGAACAATTTGTCGAAGAAATTTTGCATCGGCGCATCGGTGCTAAGGAGATTTGTGTTGGCGAAGACTTTCGCTATGGGTTTGAACGAAAGGGCGATATCTCCACATTGATGCGTGACTGTGCGAAGAATGGAATTCTGTGTCATTCCGTTCCCGTAAAACGCATAAGAGAAGAGAAGATCTCGAGCTCAGAGCTTCGTTCCCTGCTTGCAGATGGCCGTATTAACGAAATGCCGGCCTTGCTCGGATATCCGTACTTTATTCAAGGAACTGTCATTCACGGAAAGGAACTTGGTCGAACCATCGGTTTTCCGACAATAAATCTCTCGGTTTCTCCGGAAAAGGCTTTGCCGCCAATCGGTGTCTATGCAACGGTCTGCCTTGTGAACGGACAATACTACAAAGGAATCACCAATGTTGGGGATAATCCGACGGTTCGAGACGGTGTAAAACATCCTTTGACCATAGAAACACATCTATTAGGAGCCAATGACGATCTATACGAACGTGAATGTACCTTGTTCTTCTGTTCCAAGATGCGAGAACAACGCACCTTTTCTGACTTAGAAGAGCTTTCTACGCAATTAAAAAAAGACAAAGAGATGCGGCTCACGATTTTTGACGCGCCGGAAGACTTTACGGATGTATTTCGCTCCATACACAAATAAGTTATGTATTTTCAAAAAAACAGTTTACAACGTCACAAAAGTATGCTATAGTATGTGACGTTGACCGACTCTCGGTTCGCGGATTCTCCGACCCGTGCTTAGAGTCAGGATGATATTTTAGAAATTAGGAGGACTTACTAAGATGATTAGTAAAGAGAAGAAGGCTGCCATTATTGCAGCATACGGCAAGACTCCGGAAGATACCGGTTCTACCGAAGTTCAGGTTGCGATTCTTACCGCAAGAATCGAAGAGCTTACCGCTCATTTGAAGAACAATCACGGCGACAACCACTCCAGACGCGGTCTGTACAAGATGGTTGGTCAGAGACGTGGTCTCTTGGATTACTTGAAGAAGAAGGACATCAACGCTTATCGTGATTTGATCGAGAAGCTCGGTATCCGTAAGTAAGATTTCAAAAAGCCATTGCAAATGAACTACCCAAGATCGTGCGTACAGCACAAAAAAGTACGATTTGGGGCAATTCAAATGCAGCGGCTTTTTTCATTTTGCAAAACACTTGCATTCATAAAACAAGTGTGTTATTATCTTTATGCAATAAGCAGAGTAAAATTATGTGCGTTAAGTGTCGAAAGAACGGGGAGTTGTCTTTCGAACGAAAAGAATTGTCTTGCGGTACATAATTTGCATCCCGCTGCTACACACGGATCATTCATGCTCCTACTGTAGCGTAATTAGAACGGGACAGAAAGGAGTATTTTTATGCATCAAAACAAAAAAATCATTCAGCTTGCCGTAATGGGTGTTTTAATTTCGCTGAACATTATCTTCGAACGTGTACTGACACTTGATTTTGAACAAAATCGTTTTAATCTCTCTTTTGTCACCTATGCCTTGACCGGTATGTGTCTCGGTCCATGGAAAGCAGCGATTGTATGTGGAATCTCCGAAGCTCTCGGTGCCTTTTGGAAGTTTGGCTCTATCATTCCCGGAATTTCTTTCGTTGCTATGCTCCGCGGTGTTATTTTCGGAATCTTTTTGCATCGAAATTGCACCAAACAACGCATTTGTTTTTCCGCAGTATTGGACCAATTTTTCTGTAGTATGATTCTTGTCTCCGTCGCATTGTTTCTCGCGCTCGGAACACCGATCAACGCAATTACGATGTTACCGCGTTTTCTGCAAGCGGCTGTTATATTCACGCTAGAAATTCTCGTGCTTCCATTGCTGGAAGAACGTTTTTTCCCGTATTTGCGTGGCTTTTTGCGCAAAAACGGATTGATGACAATAGAGAACTCCCCAAAAACATTGACTCCAAATATATCAATACAAACCACCCCCAACAACACCGATTTCAATATGTCTGATGAGTCGGAGGAAAGAAACGAATGAATTTGCAGGAAGCATTTTCGTATATTAGTAATGAATCTACACGCGTCTCAAAACCGGGATTGGAACGCATTCATCGTTGCATGGAACTGCTCGGACATCCGGAGTGCAAACTCCCACTGGTTCATGTTGTCGGAACAAACGGAAAGGGTTCGGTCAGCACAATGCTTACTGCCGTGCTTACCGCAGCAGGATATCGCATCGGAACAATGATTTCGCCGTACATGGATACGTTGTTAGACCTATATCGCATCCAAGGCACTCCACCGGAGGAGCAGCAATATATCCACGCGGTAGAGCGTGTTCGCACGGCCTTACAAGGAAGCGATTGTGCACCGACAGAGTTTGAATTGTCCGTGGCAGTCGGCATTTGCATGTTCGAAGCGGCTGAATGCAATTTGATCATTCTCGAGGCCGGTATGGGAGGCGGTGCCGATGCAACCAACTTATGCACCAGTGCCTTGCTTACCATTGTCACATGCATCGGATTCGATCATACTGCGTTTCTCGGTGAAGACATTCTATCGATTGCAAAAGAAAAGCTTTCGATTGCAAAACCGGGTGAATCCATTGTTCTCGGTGTAAACAGTGACGTTGTTACAGCATACGCCGAGCAATATTGTTTAGAGCATACACTTACATTACATTATGCACAGCCATATTATGACGATCTTTTGGGTGCACGAACTACCATATCAGTACAGAGTGTACCGGACACCATGCGATTAAATTCCACGTATCAACAGGAGAATGTTGCAGCTGTATTAGCTGCCCTTCATATGCTTTACGATCATTTCCCGGTGCCTCCTTACGCAATTACAGAAGGATTGCAAAATGCCTACATTCCGTATCGATTTGATGTGCGCCATGAGAATCCGAGTTTCATATTGGACGGAGGACATAATCCGGATGGCATTCGTGCGTTGATCACTTCGCTTCGCGCGCATTCGGGCACAGCTCGTTATCATATCGTGACCGGAGTTATGAAAGACAAAAACTATGACGAGATGTACAAAATGCTTGCCCCGTATGCATACGATTTTCTCACAATAACCCCGGAGAATGCTCGTGCATTTCCTGCGGATGAACTCGCGAAATATCTGCGCGAGCTTGGATATCTTGCCGAAGCGGAATCGAATCGTAAAACAACCGTATTACGCATTCGCGACTGGTTGGAAGCCGGAGAAAATGTACTGATTACCGGTTCCTTATACATGATGAGTGCACTGGACAAAGCACTTTCGATGCTGATACAAGCATAAAAAGAATACTTTTCGGAGATTTGCCATGAATTACGATCAAATTGTTAACAAACTCACTTCTACCAGTTTTTTTTCGTCCTTTGCAGGCTTATATCGTATGAAAAAAACGATGGATCACTTTGGGAATCCCGAAGCCATACTCCCAACGATTCATGTGGCCGGTACCAATGGAAAGGGCTCGGTTTGTGCAATGCTTCACGACATTTTAAAGGCTGCCGGCTATAAGGTCGGGCTTTTCACTTCGCCCTATCTGCATTGTATTCGAGAACGAATTCGCATCAATGGAGATATGATTTCGGAAGAGGCAATGGCACGTATCGGAACAACCGTTTGCAATTATTGTGACAAACTGTACGAGCCTCCGAACCAGTTTGAATTACTAACAATCATGGCATTTTTATATTTTGTTGAAGAGCATTGTGACATCGTGGTATTGGAGACCGGCCTTGGTGGAACGTTCGATCCCACGAACATTGTTCCGAATCCGCTTGCAAGCGTGATTATGAATATCGGACCGGATCATTGTAAAATACTCGGCGACACAATTCCGAAGATTGCAGCAGCAAAAGCAGGAATCATTAAGAAGCGTTGCGATGTGGTAATTTACCCATCCGATCAAAAAGCCGTGGATGTAATTACTGCGGTTGCCTTACAACAAGATGCCAAGCCGCACCTTGTCGAGAAGGAACACATAAAAGCACTTCCGCCGGTGCCCGGTTACGAGCATTTTTCATACAAAGGCATCGAACTATACCTAAATCTTCTCGGAGAGCACCAGCGCTATAACTGTGCGGTTGCCCTCGAAGTTATTCGTTTGCTGAATCTTCGAAACTATTTTATCAGTGAAGAAGATATGAAGGCAGCACTCAAGCATGTCGATTGGCCGGGACGTATGGAGCTGCTTCGTTCCGCACCTGACGTATATCTGGACGGAGGACATAATCCGCAATGCATGGAAGCCGCCGCTACTTTTTTTCGATCCGAACGCTTTTCCGGACGAAAGCTCCACATTTTTGCAGGCTTTGTGGCAGATAAAGAGTACGAAACCATGCTTTTGCAATTAAAAGAGTTGAGCTCGGATATTCTCTTGTATCGCTTTGCGCATCCGAGAGGCTTATCCGAAGAGGAGTGCCATCGCCTATGCGAAGCACATGGTTTGACCCTTGTGGAAAATGCAACGGATGCCTTGACAAAACTGGTTTCCACCTGCCATAATGAAGATGTGATTCTTTGTATCGGATCACTGTATATGGCTGATGAGATTCGAAGCATTTTCAAGAAGAATCAAACGAAAAATGACGAACTCACGTGATAAACGGAGGAATACCATGAAGAACTTATCGAAGAAACAAAAAGGATTGCTTATAGCTTGTACCTTACTGATCCTTCTTGCAATTATTCTATTGTTTTTGTTACTACGTGAACGTTCCGAGAAAGGAAATGATGCTCTTGCAACCCCGACCACAATTATCGGACAAGGTGGGGAGCATCCGACGCCGACCGACGGAGTGGAAGAGGGTGCGCCTACACCGACATTGACGACTTCAACTCCAGCTCCCACGACCGGAGCCGACCTGACTCCGAGCATTTCTGAGGGAACTCCTCGTCCGACCGGAATCACAGACATACCGACGGCCACGCCGCTGATTAGTCAAGGACCATCCGGAACGGGCATGCCGACGCAGGAAGTGACGCCTACGATAGGTGCGCAGCCGACCGAGGGTGTTGCGCCGACAAAGGTTCCAACGAAGGCACCTACCAAGACCCCGACAAAGAAGCCGACCGCTACACCGAAACCAACCACCAAGCCGACAAGTGGAACTCCGGTTGCACAGCACGGTGCACTTTCGGTGAAGGGTTCAAAGATTTACGACAAAAAAGGCAATGTATTTCAGCTTCGCGGCGTCAGTACGCATGGTCTACAGTGGTTTCCGCAGTATGTAAATAAAGCAACCTTTCAAACAATTCGCGATGAGTGGGGTGCCAATGCGATACGACTTGCTATGTATACCGCCGAAGGTGGCTATTGTGTCTCAAACAGCACAACGAAACAAAAACTAAAGAAGCTTGTGACCGATGGTGTGCAATATGCAACCGAACTCGGAATGTATGTCATTATCGACTGGCACATTCTCGCCGACGGCAACCCAAACACCTATAAGAACGAAGCCTTAGCCTTCTTCGAAGAAATGGCAAAGAAATATAAGGATCATACGAACGTTCTCTACGAAATCTGCAACGAACCGAATGGCGGAACCACATGGAGTCAGATTAAATCGTACGCCGTTGATGTGATTGACACGATTCGCAAGTACGATTCCGACGCCATCATCATTGTCGGAACGCCCAATTGGTCACAGGATGTACATCTAGCGGCGGCATCCCCGATCACCGGAGAGAAGAATATCGCATACGCGTTGCATTTCTATGCCAATACGCATAAGGATTGGCTTCGTGATCGAATGGAGAATGCCATTAAAGCCGGTTTGCCGGTGCTTGTATCGGAATTCGGTATCGGAAGTGCAGACGGAAACGGTACCGTAAACGAATCCGAAGGAAACAAGTGGGTGACTTTGATGGACAAATACGATGTCGGTTTCTTCTGTTGGAACCTTGCTAACAAAAGTGAAGCAACTTCTTTAATTGCGTCCGGCTGTACCAAATTATCCGGCTTCACCGAATCGGAGCTTTCGGCACAGGGGCGTTGGCTTGTTAAGGTTTTGAACGGAAGCCTAAAAAATCTCGGAACATCCAAGCCGGAAACAGACCCCGGAAGTACCGGCGGTAATACAGGCAATACCGGCGGTAATACAGGGAATACCGGCGGTAATACAGGGAATACCGGTGGTAACACCGGGGGAAATACCGGGGGAAATACCAACAATACCGAACCCTCCAAGCCGAATGCATTGCATTACAGTGGAACGTCCGGCGGTTGCGATATATCAATTTCCTCGGGAGATACGTGGAACAGTAACGGAGCCTCGTATTATAACCTGAATCTTACTGTTGCAAATGCAAGCACCAGCACAAAGAACAATTGGAAACTCGTGATTACCTTCAACGAAACAATTTCAACGGATAATTTTTGGTGTGCGAAAGTAGCCACCTCCGGAAAACAAATGACGATCACTCCGGAAAGTTGGAATGGATCGATTCCCGCAGGCGGAAACGTAAGCGGTATTGGTATTGTTACAAAAGCGAGCGGAACTTTGAAGATTCAAAGCGTAACCTTAACCTATGAATGATGAATTTTCCACGGAAACTGTTTTGTTTCCGTGGTTTTTCTTTATATGACCGTTTTTTTAAGAAATAGCACTAGATATTCAGCAAGCATTATGTTATAATTAATATACGTGGCTTTATGTCATGCATTTTACGAAGGTACACGGAAAGTGTTCTCCCGTGACTTCTGATAAGGAATACACATAGATTGTTTCTTTATCAGTTGTTACGGTGGCTTCCTGTACGTTCAAGTCACCGAGCCAATGTGTGCTGCCATAGGCAAGAGGGTGCGATACAAATATTTTACGCAGCGCAGAAATGAGGAGTATTTATGTACAAGAGTTTTTCTATGGAACTCGCCGGCAGAACACTTACGGTTGATGTAAATCGTGTGGCTGCTCAAGCAAACGGTGCAGCATTGATGCACTACGGCGATACCGTTGTTCTTTCCACGGCAACGGCATCCGAAAAGCCCAGAGACGGAATTGATTTCTTCCCTCTCAGCGTGGAATACGAAGAGAAGCAGTATGCTGCCGGAAAGATTCCCGGTGGTTTCAACAAGCGTGAGGGCAAGCCGACCGAGAATGCAATCTTGACGTCTCGTGTTATCGATCGTCCGATGCGTCCTCTGTTCCCGAAGGATTATCGCAATGACGTAACCTTGAACAATATGGTTATGTCCGTAGATCCCGAATGTGCTCCGGAGCTGACGGCAATGCTCGGTTCAGCAATCGCTGTGGCAATCTCCGACATTCCGTTTGACGGCCCTTGTGCAACGACGCAGGTTGGTATGGTAGACGGTGAGTTTGTCTTCAACCCGACAACTGCACAGAAG
Source organism: Lachnospiraceae bacterium (assembly GCA_045601665.1). Taxonomy (GTDB): domain Bacteria; phylum Bacillota; class Clostridia; order Lachnospirales; family Lachnospiraceae; genus ISDg. The sequence continues at coordinate 203,672 of JAZRZZ010000010.1, read as the reverse complement.
AATGCTTCGGATCTCGCACTTACTGTTGCTTCCACAAGAGAGAAAGTAATTATGATCGAGGCCGGTGCCAACGAAGTGTCCGACGAGGTTATGATTGACGCAATCTACAAAGCACACGAAATTAACCAGAAGGTAATTGCATTTATCGATACCATTGTTGCCGAGTGCGGCAAGGCAAAGCACTCCTATACCAGTTGTGCAATTCCCGAAGAATTGTTTGCGGCAATGAAAGAACTTGTTCCTCCGGCAGAAATGGAGGAGGCTGTATTTACCGATGTGAAGCAGGTACGTGAAGAAAATCTTCGCGTCATTCGTGATCGACTCGAAGAAGCATTTGCAGAGAATGAAGAATGGCTGCCTTTGATCGGTGAAGCGCTTTATCAGTATCAGAAGAAGACCGTTCGTAAGATGATTCTCAAGGATCATAAGAGACCTGACGGCCGTCAGCTGACACAAATTCGTCCTTTGGCTGCTGAGGTCGACTTGATCCCCAGAGTTCATGGTTCTGCTATGTTTACCAGAGGACAAACACAGATTTGTACGATTACAACCCTGGCACCTCTTTCCGAAGCGCAGAAGCTTGACGGTTTGGATACGACCGAGGTTAGCAAGCGATATATGCACCATTATAATTTCCCGGCATACTCCGTAGGTGAAACGAAGGTTTCTAGAGGTCCGGGACGTCGTGAGATCGGACATGGCGCGCTCGCAGAACGTGCTTTGATTCCGGTTCTTCCGAACGAAGAAGACTTCCCTTACGCAATTCGTACCGTATCTGAAACGTTTGAGTCCAACGGCTCTACCTCTCAGGCTTCCGTTTGTGCATCGACGATGTCTCTGATGGCTGCCGGTGTCCCGATCAAAGCACCTGTTGCCGGCATCAGCTGCGGTCTTGTTACCGGCGATACCGACGATGATTATGTACTTCTTACCGACATTCAAGGTCTTGAGGACTTCTTTGGCGATATGGACTTCAAGGTTGCAGGTACCGAGAAGGGCATTACTGCAATCCAAATGGACATTAAGATTCACGGCTTGACCAGAGAGATCGTTGAGGGTGCGATTCGTCGTACACATGAGGCCAGACTCGAGATTATGAACGGTGTTATGAAGTCTGCCATCGAAGCGCCCAGACCGGAAGTCAGCAAGTTTGCTCCGAAGATTATTCAGATTCAGATTGATCCTACCAAGATTGGTGATGTTGTCGGTCAGCGCGGTAAGACTATCAATGCAATCATTGAGCAGACGGGTGTTAAGATCGATATTACCGATGATGGTTCCGTTTCCGTATGCGGTACCGATGCAGAAGCAATGGCAAAGGCAATCAAGATGATTGAAACCATTGTTACCGACTTCGAGGAGGGTATGGTGCTCGAAGGAAAGGTAGTAAGCATCAAGGATTTCGGCGCTTTCTTAGAGTTTGCTCCCGGCAAAGAGGCTATGGTTCATATTTCTAAGATCGCTAAGGAAAGAATCAATCATGTAGAAGATGTTTTGACTCTCGGTGACGTTGTTAAGGCTGTTTGCCTTGGCAAGGACAAGATGGGAAGAATCAGCTTCTCCATCAAAGACGTTAAGTAGTAATTTCGAAGAGAAGCATCACACACCTTGACGTTGATATAATCGTAAATGAGGTGCCATGGGATGACTGTGGCACCTTTTTTTATAGCAAATCACCAAGCGAACAAAAAAAGAATAGGAGTGGATACCGCATGAAGACTTATATGACCTTTCACGAGAACCCGGATATTTTACACGTCAATACCGAACCGGATCACAACTATTTTATTCCTTTTGCCAAAGGGCAAGATGCATCCGCCGCAAGAAACACCTCAGAACGATTTGTGCTTCTAAACGGCGAGTGGAATTTTCGTTATTATGCTTCGTTTGCAGACATGCCGACGGAGTTTTATAAGGAGGAGTTCTCGGAAAAAATCTCAGTGCCTTCTTGCATTCAGTTATGTGGTTATGACCACTCCCAATATACCAATGTAGCGTATCCGATTCCTTATGATCCGCCGTATGTTCCGACGGATAATCCGGTGGCAATATATTCTCGAACAGTTTCCTATGTTCCGGACGAAGAAGAACGTTATCTTGTATTTGAAGGAGTTGATAGTTGTTTTTATTTGCTCGTCAACAATCAATTCTTCGGATATAGCCAAGTTACCCATGCGACCTCAGAGTTTCGTATTACCGACGCCCTGAAAGAAGGCGAGAATACAATTACGGTTGTTGTGCTTAAATGGTGCGACGGCACTTATCTCGAAGATCAAGATAAGTTTCGTTTTACGGGAATCATTCGAGATGTATATCTACTTCGTCGTCCAAAGGAGCACATTTCCTCATATCATGTCACAACCTCTTACGATATACAAAGCAATACAGCACTTGTTCAATTGTATTTGGAAGGAAATGCGACGGCACAGGTAAGCGTTCTCGATGCGAACGGAGTCGTTCTTTCCGAAGGTGTAGCCGAGGACGGATTCTTTGCATGTACTGTGCAGGAACCCAAGCTTTGGAGTGCCGAATTTCCCAACCTGTACTCACTGACCATTGAGACGGAGCAGGAATGCATTCATGAGCAGGTCGGAATTCGTACTGTATCAATTGAAAACGGTGTTTTTCTCATAAACCAAAAGCCCGTCAAATTGCGTGGTGTAAATCGCCATGACAGTTATCCTCGTACCGGTTCTGTATGCACCTATGAGCAGATGGAAAAAGATCTGCTTCTAATGAAACGTAGCAACATCAATTGCGTACGCACCTCGCATTATCCGAATGCACCTCAGTTTTATCAACTATGTGATCGTTTGGGCATGTACGTTGTCGATGAGGCAGACCTTGAAGCACACGGCTCGGTAGAAGCGTATAATCCCGTTGAGTGGAAGGACGGCTATAACGGTATTGCCATGACCGTTACCGATCCCATCTTTGAAAAAGCAATCAATGATCGTATTCTTAAACTTGTCAACCGCGATTATAATCGTCCCTGTGTAATTCTTTGGTCCTTAGGAAATGAAAGTGGCTATAGCAAGGCAATGGAAAATGCTGCAAAGCTTCTCAAGGCAACTGATGTCACTCGTCCGGTTCATTACGAGAGCGCAACGTATGCTTTGGATGGGACCGAGGATACGGAGATGGATGTGTATTCACGCATGTATCCTTCGAAATCGGACATGTACAAATATCTCTCCGATGACAAAAATACCCGACCGTATTTTCTCTGCGAATACAGCCATGCTATGGGCAACGGTCCCGGGGATTTGGCGGATTATTGGCGTATCATTGATTCCAATGATCGATTTATGGGTGGCTGTGTTTGGGAATGGTGCGATCATGCGGTCTATAACGGAACTGAAGAAAATGGCAAGGCGCGCTACCTCTATGGCGGAGATTTCGGAGAACTTCATAACGATGGCAACTTCTGTATGGATGGTTTGGTTTATCCCGACCGCACGCCACACACCGGACTGTATGAGCTAAAGCAATGTTATCAACCCTTATCGGTTGTGTTTAGTGAAGAGGGCGAGAATCTATTTACCTTTACCAACCGCCTTGCCTTTGCAAACTTCAATCAATTGTTCACATTGTCGGTAGAGGCAAAGGACGGAAATCGTTTTTTGTTTGAAGAAGAGCTTGCAATGAACCTTCCCGCCGGGGCGATGCTCACTATGGAAGTTCCTTGTCTTTGGAAACTCCAAGGGGAGGATCTTCGTGTGCGCTTTATTACGCGCTGGAGAGAAGAGCAACCATTTTGTGAAAAAGGAACCATCGCCGGTTTTACGCAACTGTGTTTGAAAGACGGTGGTTTCCGTTATCAGCCTGACAAGATATCCGGACGCCATAAACTTCATGTAACGCAGAACGAATCGGAGTATATCATTACGTCAAAAACCGCAACCTATACAGTACGTAAGAAGGATGCTGCAGTTACCTCACTCGTTGTTGAGGAAAGAGAGCTATTCACAGCACCTGTCTCGTGGAATCTGTATCGTGCACCGATCGATAATGATCGCAATGTATCTGCTACATGGCGCAAACTGTTTTTGCATTGTCCCGTTACCAAGGTCTATTCCTCAAAGCTGATTGAGGCGGGAGACGAAATTCTTATCAAATTTGATCTATCGCTCGGACGTTCGATTTACACTCCGGTAGTACGCATGGCAGTAGAATATAGTTTCTATCCCGGTGGAGAATGGAACGTACGTGCAAATGTACGGGTTGCCGAGGCTCTTGCTTATTTGCCTCGTTTTGGTCTGCGTTTCTTCCTTGATAATGCCTTTGAAGATTTCAGTTATTATGGGTACGGTCCGTTTGAGAGTTATGTCGACAAGCATTTAGCTTCTTATGTCGACCTACATCATACCACCGTATCCGACAATCACGAGGATTATCTTCGTCCACAGGAAAACTCATCGCACTTTGGATGTAAATATGCCTCACTTAGCGATGGAGAGCGAACACTTTTTGTCACTTGCGACACTGAATTTTCGGTAAATGCATCACATTATACACAAGAAATGCTAGAGGAATGTAAGCACAATTTTGAACTGAAGGAGAGTGGCAATACGATTCTATGCGTTGATAAAATGATGTCCGGTGTCGGTTCCGCGAGCTGTGGCCCCGCATTGGATGAGATTTATCAGTGCAATGACCACGAGTTTTATGTCTCGTTTTGGCTTGTGATCAAATAGCGACGTTTTGTTTTACTCCGTTGTAACACAAGGAAAGGAACTGCAATGAGTAGATTGTTTTATCAACAACCGGCCAACCAAGACTGGAATCAGGCATTGCCGATAGGAAACGGCAAGCTCGGCGCAATGGTATTCGGCGATTACAAATACACACAACTTCAACTTAATGAGGATTCTCTTTGGTACGGCGGTCCGATGAAGCGTATCAATCAGGATGCCATGGAGAATTTGACCAAGGTTCGCGAATTGATCTTAAGCGGCCACATTCGCGAAGCCGAAGCGCTCCTTGTACATTCCTTTACGGGAACTCCGGCCAGCCAACGTCCCTATACCACCCTTGGTGATATCCGCATTAACTATTGCAATATCCATGGCGAATGTACCGGCTATGAAAGAGAACTGGATCTGAGTCGTGCCGTTCATCGGATGACAAAGACATATGGTCAAACGACCTATGTAGAAGAAGTCTTTATGAACGCTCCATCAAACCTGTTAGTCATGAAAATCTTTACTACCGACGAAACACCGTTTGACTTGGATGTCAATTTTGCACGTATGTGTTTCTACGACAATGGCTTTCATGACGATTCCAATGTATATTGTTTGGGCTCTATGGTAGGAGATAATTATCGTTTTGCGGCCGGAATTACAGGGTTTTCCTTTGACGGTTCTGTAGAACCGATCGGAGAGTATTTGGTTTGTCGTGGCGTAAAAAAATTATGTCTTCTGTTCACCGCAGCAACCACCTATCGCGATTCCGAACCGCTTTCCTATGTAAGAAGCTCCCTACGTGCCGGTGCAGCAAGAACATATGCGGAACTATACGACGAGCACATTGCCGATTATCGTTCCCTGTTTGATGTAACACAGCTTCATCTCAATTATGACAAGGCCTTAGACGAGCTTCCGACCGACGAACGTCTACTACGCTTTGATGAGGAGCATCCGGACAACGGACTATTAACGACATATTTTGATTTTGGGCGCTATTTGCTCATTTCCTGCAGTCGTCCCGGAAGTTTGCCGGCGAATCTTCAAGGAATATGGTGCAAGGATATTGACCCCCCCTGGGGCTGCAAGTTCACCGTAAATATCAATACGCAGATGAATTATTGGCCTGCGGAAATACTCGGTTTGTCGGAATGTCACCTTCCCCTTTTCGAGCATATGCTTCTTATGTGTGAAAACGGAAGGGCAACCGCAAGGGAAATGTACGGCTGTCGTGGTACCGTATGCCACCACAACACCGATCTGTGGGGCGATACTGCACCACAAGATACATGGATTCCCGGGACATATTGGGTTATGAGTTTTCCTTGGCTCTGTACACATATTTGGGCACATTATCGCTATACCGGAGACTTGAAGTTTTTGCAGAGAATGTACCCCGCAATGAAAGACTCCGTATTGTTTTTTCATGATTTCCTGATAGAAACCGAGACAGAGGTATTGATTTGTCCATCCGTTTCTCCGGAAAATACGTACTTGCTTCCAAATGGCGAAAGCGGTAGCATTTGCGCCGGTTCTTCGATGGACAACGAAATACTTCGTGACCATTTCACACAGTTTTTGGCTGCTGCTGAGCTTATCGGCGAAGACGATGGGGAATTTTTGATGCGTACAAGACAGCTGCTGAAAAAAATCCCGCCGATTCGTATCGGTCGTCATGGACAGATTATGGAGTGGAGAGAAGACTACGATGAAGCTGAACCGGGACATCGTCATATATCCCACTTATATGCGCTTCATCCATCCGCTCAGATTACTGTTGATGCCCATCCCGAGCTTGCTGAGGCAGCAACGCTAACCCTGCAGCGAAGATTACTGCATGGTGGCGGTCACACCGGTTGGAGTCGTGCCTGGATTATGAACATGTTCGCCCGTCTGTGGGATGCCAAAGCCGCTTATGCCAATATTGTGGCTTTACTGAAGAATTCCACATTGAACAATCTGCTGGATAATCATCCGCCTTTCCAGATTGACGGAAACTTCGGTTCGGTTGCAGCAATCGGAGAAATGCTTTTGCAATCCAACGAGGAACGTGTCATTTTGCTTCCTTGTCTTCCCGAAGAATGGTCCGAAGGCTCTATCGATGGCATCTACGCTATCGGTGGTGCCCGTTATCGTTTGCGCTGGAAGAACGGACGGCTTACCTCGTTCTTTGTCACCGCAGAGCGAGGAGAGTATCATACAACCGTCATCTACGGAGAGAAATCCTTCAAGCTTGATATGTCCATGGGCGAAGAAGCCTCCTTTGAAATCTACTCGGACAATTATTGACCCCCAAAGAATCCAAAGTAAGTCCATAACGAAATCACAACTTTCATTTTGCAAACATTCAAAGCATAGAAACAAGCCTAAGAACCGTTAAAGAACAGAACAGTCCTCAGGCTTGTTTTTTGTCATTCTTACTTCGACCAATACAGCTACGATTGTGAATACATCAGCTCGTTTAGCTTGCAAACCGCTTCCTTCATACCACCGAGCTCATCAATAATTCCTGCCTTTACCGCTTCACTTCCCACAAGAATTGTTCCGATATCCTTCGTTAACATTTGTGTGTTAAGCATATATGATTTCAGAGTCTCATAATCAACCTTGGAATGACTAACAACAAAACCTAAAATACGTTCCTGCATTTGCTCCATATACTCAAAGGATTGTGCAACTCCGATAATCATTCCATTCATTCGTACCGGATGAATTACCATCGTCGCAGTCTCAACCATAAAACTATAATCGGCACAAGTAGCGAGTGGAACACCAATGGAATGACTTCCTCCGAGAACAAGAGATACCACCGGCTTACTCATTGTTGCAAGCATTTCAGAGATGGCCAAACCAGCCTCAACATCGCCTCCGACAGTATTCAACAGCAAAAGAATTCCTCCGATCTGCGGATTTTGCTCGGCAAGTGCCAGCACAGGAAGCAAATGCTCATACTTCGTTGTCTTGCTTCCCTGTGAGGAATTGTCATGTCCCTCAATTTCTCCGATAATCGTAATCAATTGAATCATTTTCTCGCCGGAAGAGGCCAGTATTGCCGTCCCATAATCACCGATGCACCCCGGATTTTGTGCCTCGTTCTGAGGAGTGTTGTTATTATTATTTTGTTCGTCTCCCATGTTCAAACCTCCGTAAATTCAGCATTGCTTTTTGCATAGTATTTCTCATTTATGAAATCCTACTCATTTCTTTATTTTTTTGTGAATACATTGCTATTTTCATGTGTTTGTGGTATGATTAGCATGAGTGTGTAGTGTGAGGTACTATGCATATTTTACGGAGGGACGACGGAATGGAATTGCTCGAAATATTCAAAGTTATTTTGTTCGGCATTGTCGAAGGAATTACAGAATGGCTTCCGATTAGTAGTACCGGACATTTATTGCTTCTCGATCGCTTTCTTTCACTAAAAGCATTTCAAAACAACGAAGCCTTCAAAGAAATGTTTACGGTGGTAATTCAGTTTGGCGCCATTCTAGCGGTTATCGTTATGTATTTTGATATGCTATGGCCTTTCACTCGAAAAGGACACCTCGTTACTATACATAAAGCCAAAGCGGTGCTGTGGAGCAAGATTCTGTTTGCCTGCATTCCCGTTGCCTTGTTCGGTTTACTGTTTGATCGCTTTATCGATGATTTCTTTTACACTTCCGATGGAAACCGAGAAGTAAAAACAATCATATGCACATTATTGCTCTACGGAACATTGTTTCTTGTGATAGAAAAGCGTTCCGAAGAACATAGTCCGAGATTTCGCAATCTAAACACCATGTCGTACAAGCTTGCCCTTTACATTGGTATGTTTCAAATTCTTGCGATGATTCCCGGCACCTCACGTTCGGGCGCAACGATTATCGGTGCAATGTTTCTCGGTGCAAGTCGACAGCTCGCCACGGAATTTACTTTTTTTCTTGCAATACCAACACTATTCGGTGCAAGTATGTTTAAACTTCTCAAATATGGTTTCCGTTTCTCCGGAATGGAATATGCAATTCTGTTGACCGGCATGATCACTGCGTTTCTTGTATCGTTTTACAGCATCCGTTTGCTGCTACAGTATATACGAAGGCACGATTTTCAGATTTTCGGTTGGTATCGTATTCTACTGGGATTCGTAATTTACTTTTATTTTTTTATTGTACTATAGAACATCATCAGAAGGAGAGTACTCATGTCGAATAAAAACGTCGCTTCTAAGAAAACAACGGCTTCTAAAAGTTCTGTCGCAGGACGTAGTACCGGAACACACAGTACAACCAAATCTTCAACCGCACGAACGGCAACGACTGCCAAAAAAACTCCGAAGACACGTAGCGGTTCTACAAAACTCAGTAAGCAGGAAGCCGCAGAGATTCGTGCTCGATATTTCGAAGAACAGCAGGAGCGCAAAGAAGTTCATGATGAAATTCTTCTTATCATTACCGGCTTAGTATGCATCTTGCTCTATCTCAGTTATTTCGGCTTATGCGGCATCGTCGGAAAAGGAATTAACACCGTCGTGTTTGGTTTCTTAGGCGGGTATCTTCCATACCTGTTTCCGGTTGCATTGTTCTTTCTGGTTGCTTTTGTACTTTCCAACTCCGGAAACCGTCTTGCAAATCGTCGGATGCTCTATTTTCTAGGTACTTTGTTCGTGGTTTCTGCATTGATTCATATCTTCAGCGGATGCGCGAGTCAGTATGATTTTTTTGGAGCATTTACCAAAGGGGCCTCCGACCATGTCGGTGGGGGACTCTTCGGTGCGGTATTGTCTAAACCACTCATTTCGGCATTCGGAAAAGTAGCTTCGATTATTATTTTGTTTGCATTGCTTGTCATTTTCTTTGTTTTGATCTCCGGACATGCCATTTTTGCATCGATCCGCAGATGGAAAAACAAGCATTCGCAAGAAAACTATGCCGCATACGAGGCCGAATACTTGGAAAAGCAAGCAAAAGAGAGGGAAATGCATTCGGTGGCCCCAAAAGAGCATTACCACCAGATGAATCTAAACGACATCCAAGAGGAAACGCACAAGCGCCGTCTTGTTGTTGTCGATGCCGTTCCTCCGTCTCAGCCAATTGACACATCCTTTTATGAAGAGCCAAAGAAGGCGCCGAAGAATAAAAAGACCACGTTTCTTGATCGATTGATGAATCGTGCCGAGGAGACTTCTTCGAATCCTACCGGTTTCAATTCATCGATTCCGGCCCAGTATGCACCGATCATGCCGGCAGAAACTACCTTTTCGAATAACACCTCCGAGCCCTACGAGCAGGAACTAAAGCGCAAATTCGCTTCCACGGGTGATAAGGCTCATCAAGACACCTCGGTTCAGAATCATTCTTACGACGAGGATGATTTTTCGGCAGTCTCGATTGTGAACATGCACGATTCCGAGAAAAAGCATGAGACAGAAGTTTTCCCTTCGACGACAAAATCAGAGGCTCCTACACAAAATACCACGGAGTCCCCCCATGCATCCGGTCGTCCAACGGCAAAGACAGAAAATGCTTCTGAGGACGAACCGATGGTGATTTCGCAAGAGCCCGTTGAGAAGCCCTATGCATTTCCTCCATTATCGCTTCTTACCAGACCTCATTCCACATCTCGCGGGATGAGCAACCAGCAGCTAAAGGAGACTGCCGCAAAGCTTCAAAACACATTACGCAGTTTCGGTGTTAATGTAACCATTACGAACATTAGCTGCGGTCCAAGCGTAACTCGCTATGAGTTACAACCCGAGCAAGGAGTCAAGGTTAGTCGAATCACCTCTTTGGCAGATGACATCAAACTGAACCTTGCTGCCGCAGATATTCGAATCGAGGCTCCGATACCAGGAAAAGCCGCGGTAGGCATCGAGGTGCCGAATGTTGAAAATTCCATGGTTTTGCTTCGGGATTTATTTGAATCAAACGAATACAAGCATACTACGAATAAGATTGCATTTGCTGTCGGAAAGGACATCAGTGGTGATGTCATCGTGGCGGACATTGCGAAAATGCCCCACCTTCTGATTGCCGGTGCAACAGGCTCCGGAAAGTCCGTCTGTATCAATACACTGATTATGAGTATTTTGTTTAAGTACGAGCCCAAGGATGTTCGTTTGATTATGGTGGATCCGAAGGTTGTCGAACTCAGTGTATACAATGGCATTCCGCATCTTTTGATCCCCGTTGTGACCGATCCGAAGAAGGCCAGCAGTGCCTTGAACTGGGCGGTCATGGAGATGACTGACCGTTATAACAAATTTGCCGAAATGGGCGTTCGCGATCTCGGCAGTTACAACCGCAAAGTCGAAGAATCCAAAGAAGAGCTTGTGGATGCCGCCGGAATCATTCGAACCAAACTTCCACAGATTGTGATTATTGTAGACGAGCTGGCCGATCTTATGATGGTCGCTCCCGGAGAAGTTGAAGATTCCATTTGTCGATTAGCACAATTAGCACGTGCGGCGGGAATTCATCTTGTCATTGCAACACAGCGTCCTTCGGTCAACGTCATTACCGGCCTGATTAAGGCAAATGTTCCGTCTCGAATTGCTTTCGCCGTTGCATCTGCAATTGACTCGAGAACGATTTTAGATCAAGCGGGAGCTGACAAGCTCCTAGGTAAGGGAGATATGTTGTTTTTCCCTCAAGGACTTCCAAAGCCGACACGTGTGCAAGGTGCATTTATCTCTGACACCGAGGTAAATGCGGTTGTCGAATACCTCAAGTCTTCTAATCAGGATGCATCCTACAACGATGACGTCGCCAACCACATCGCAAGCGGCATCTCTTCTGGTGGCACTACCGCTTCCGGTGGAGGAAATGAGCGCGACGAATATTTCGCCGAGGCAGGTCGATTTATTATCGAAAAAGAAAAAGCATCGATCGGCATGTTACAGCGTGTATACAAAATCGGCTTCAATCGGGCGGCAAGAATCATGGATCAATTAGCAGAGGCCGGTGTCGTCGGCCCGGAGGAGGGCACAAAGCCAAGAAAAATATTAATGTCTGCCGAAGAGTTCGAACAATATGTTTCAGATTACGTTTAAAATACTATGAAAGGAGTTCCGACACATGGGAATCGTTCATTTGCTTGACAGCGAAACCATCAATCAAATTGCAGCAGGAGAGGTTATCGAACGTCCCGCATCGATTGTGAAGGAACTTGTAGAAAACTCCGTAGACTCCGGCGCAACGATAATCACAGTGGACATTTCCGGCGGCGGCATTTCTTCGATACGAGTTACCGACAATGGCAATGGTTTTGCGGCCGAAGACATTCCGCTCGCATTTCTTCGTCATGCAACAAGTAAGATTCGTACCGGCAATGATCTCTTATCAATTCAAAGTCTTGGCTTTCGTGGTGAGGCTCTTTCCAGTATTGCCGCAGTATCACGTGTTGAACTATTATCCAAACGGAGCGAGGATTATTTAGGACGACGTTATGTGATCGAAGGGGGTGTTGAACGTTGCAATGAAGAAGTCGGCTGTCCTGATGGAACCACCTTTATTGTCAGAGACTTGTTCTACAACGTTCCGGCCAGACGAAAATTTTTAAAATCGGCCGTCACCGAAGCCGGCTATATCAGCGAACTGATGTGTCGTTTTTCCATTTGTCATTCAAGCATTGCCTTTACGTTATTAATCAACGGTCGAACGACGTTACACACCTCGGGAAATGGCAATCCGCGAGATGCTATTTATTCGGTATACGGACGTGAAATTGCAATGAACCTCGTACCGATTCATGCGGAAAATGAATTGTTTACGGTAGACGGTTTTCTCGGGAAGCCATTGATTGCCCGTGGGAACCGGACAAACGAAAACTATTTTGTCAATGGACGATATATTCGAAGCTCTTTGCTTTCGAAAGCAATCGAAGAAGCCTATCAACCGTACTCCATGCAGCATAAATACCCGTTTACGGCACTGAGCTTTCAGATAAATCCCGCCGAAATCGATGTGAACATTCATCCGACAAAAACAGACGTTCGCTTTTCGAACGGCGAACTTCTTGCGCAAACCGTACGGTCTGAAATCGGTATGGCACTCAAACAGGCAATTTTGATACCTGACATGAAACTAAGTCAGGAAACGCCTGTAAACAAACCGATCGCAAGACCACCGGAAGGGTTTGAAACCAATCGACTCGCAGCAACGATTTCTTCGGAGTCAAAATTGTCCGATTCCCTTTCCATGCACGTTGCCGAAACGCCTATTCTTGAACAATATCATGTTGGACCAAAAACACCAACGCCGCAGCCCTTGACCCATATTCCTTCATCGGAACCGGTCAAACGCCCCACAGAGCAAGTAGAACAGCTTTCGCTCTTTCAAGAAACAGAACAAACAAAAGAAGCCTTTGTGAAAGAACCCGAGGATACGTATCGAATCGTCGGACAGATTTTTTCGACTTATTGGATTGTAGAAAAAGACAATCAGTTATTCTATATTGATCAGCATGCGGCACATGAGAAGATTCTTTACGAACGTACATTAAAGGAACTGGAAAACCGCGAGAATTGTTCGCAATATATTTCACCTCCGATCGTCCTTTCCCTTTCGCTTCGGGAAGAAGAAGTATTGAAGCAGTTCATGCAACATTTTGAAACCCTCGGCTTCGAAATCGCCTCCTTCGGTGGACAGGATTACGCGGTTCAGGCAGTTCCCGCCACCTTGTTTCGTCTAACCGGTGAAGATTATTTTCACGAATTGCTTGATGAATTGCTGACGCTTCCCAAGGCAACTCCGAGCAGACAAGTGTTAGAACGTGTTGCCTCAATGTCGTGCAAATCCGCAATCAAGGGCAATCAAACCATATCGGAAGCAGAAGCCAAGAATCTGATCCATGAACTGATGACTCTTGAAAATCCTTATCATTGCCCACACGGGCGACCGATTATTATCGCACTCTCCAAACACGAACTGGAGCGCAAATTCAAACGAATTATTTAGGAGGAATCCGTTTTGCAACCCCTTGTTATTCTATCCGGACCTACTGCGGTCGGAAAAACCGCATTGTCACTTTCCCTTGCCAAAGCAATTGGCGGTGAAATCATCAGTGCCGATTCCATGCAGGTATATCGCCATATGGACATTGGCACGGCGAAGCTACCGGTAGAAGAGCGGCAGGGCATTCCACATTTTCTGATCGATGTCCTGAATCCTGACGAAGAATTTAATGTCACCCTATTTCTTCGCCTTGCCAAGCTTGCTATCCAAGAGATTCGTTCTCGCAATCACATCCCGATTATCGTCGGCGGAACCGGTTTCTACATCCAAGCACTATTGAAAGATTTGCCTTTTGAAGAAGAGGAACGCGACGACGGATATCGTGCCACCTTAGAGGCTGAAGCTACAAACAGTGGAGCATCTATGTTACATCAACGTTTACATGAAGTAGATCCCACCTCTGCAAACTCCATTCCTGCGGAAAATGTCAAACGTGTAATACGTGCCTTGGAATACTATCATTATCACGGAGAACCGATTTCCAAGCATAACGAAGAACAACGTCTTCGCCCGTCCCCCTATAACTATGCGTATTTTGTTCTAACTCGAGAACGAAGTCTACTATACAAAGCAATTAATCAACGGGTGGATGCGATGCTAAAAAACGGTCTTGTCGAAGAGTTGCAGACCTTACAACATCTCGGTTATACCAAATGCTCAGTCGCTATGCAAGGACTAGGCTACCGGCAGATGCTCCCGTATTTAGAAGGACGTTGTACGCTTGAAGAGGCTGCGGAACGCATCCGATTAGAAACAAGACACTTTGCCAAACGCCAGCTCACATGGTTTCGCAGAGAAACCGATATTGTTTGGTTTGACAAAGACATTTATCCCAATGAACAAGAAATCCTAAAGGATATGCTCGGTTTGCTGCGCGAAAAGGGCATCCTTCCGATGCAATAAACACTGAAAAACGGAGAAGAATCTATTTATGTTATTTCCACAAGAACAGTACTACAACGAAATGGGCATTTCGCCGAAAATTTATCAGCTTGGTTCCAAAGCAGAAGAGAACCTAAAGGAACGTTTTTGCAAGATAGACGAGGTGGCGGAATATTGTCAGCTGAAAGTATTGCGCGCAATGCGCGAAAACCGTGTTAGCGATACCTGCTTCGAAACCTCTACCGGCTATGGTTATAATGACATGGGAAGAGATACCTTGGAAGCTGTTTATGCCTCTGTGTTTCATGCCGAGGATGCTTTGGTTCGAACACAAATCACTTGCGGCACCCATGCCCTTTCCTTAGCTATGGCTGCCAACCTTCGTCCGGGAGATGAGATTCTTTCACCTGTCGGTAAACCTTACGATACGCTCGAGCAGGTAATCGGAATTACCGAAGCAAAAGGATCTTTGGCCGAATACGGAATTACGTATCGGCAGGTGAATCTGCTTCCAGACGGAGCATTTGATTATGAAGGAATTCGCGCCACAATCAATCAGCGTACGAAATTAATTGAAATTCAACGAAGCAAAGGATATCAAACACGCCCCACACTATCGGTAGCCAAGATCGGAGAGTTAATTTCATTTATCAAGGGAATTAAGCCGGATGTCATCTGTATGGTCGACAATTGCTATGGTGAGTTTGTCGAAGAGCTTGAGCCCACCGATGTTGGTGCCGACTTATGTGTCGGATCGCTTATCAAAAATCCCGGTGGTGGACTTGCACCGAGTGGCGGATACATCGTCGGAAAAAAAGAGTACGTAGAGCAATGCGCTTATCGATTGACGACACCGGGACTCGGAAAAGAAGTTGGTGCTTCCCTCGGCATCAATCGCGCTTTTTTTCAAGGATTGTTCCTCGCACCGACGGTCGTTGCCTCTGCACTAAAGGGGGCGATTTTCGCAGCGAACCTTTACGAAGCTCTCGGTTTCCCTTGTATTCCGAACGCAACCGAGTCTAGACACGACATCATTCAAGCCGTTACACTCGGAAGCCCCGAAGCAGTTATTGCTTTCTGCAAGGGGATTCAAGCAGCTGCACCTGTCGATAGCTTTGTCACTCCAGAGCCTTGGGCAATGCCTGGCTATCATTCGGATGTTATTATGGCTGCCGGGGCCTTTTATCAAGGTTCGTCCATTGAACTCTCTGCCGATGCTCCCATTGAACCGCCTTATGCGGTTTATTTCCAAGGAGGGCTAACCTGGTATCATGCCAAATACGGAATCTTAATGTCCCTTCAAATGCTTGCCGATGCCGGTTGTATCGACATTCCATAGGCACAACGGAATGTTCTATACAAGATTCGTCGTTTGTGGTATGATTTTAAATGTTGCGGATACCCTGTGAGAGAAGAAAGGATCTGCATTGAATCAAATAGAATCAACAATGAAACATTTGCCGCAGGACATGCGGCCTTACGAAAAAGCGACTCATTTCGGTGTACATACATTGTCTGATACCGAGCTTTTGTCTATTATTATCAGAAGCGGCACCATCGGCCATACCGCTTTAGAGACTGCCGGAACCGTTTTGCAAGAGCTCGGAGGACTCGGGGAGTTGCTTTCGCCAAATCTTTCACGATTGCAACGCATTCCCGGGATCGGAGCCGTAAAGCTTTTACAGCTATCTGCAGTCGGAGAACTGTCACGTCGCGTTTGGCGTTCCAGCAAAGGACATGCATTACGCTTTACATCGCCCTCAATTGTATATGACTACTTCAAAGAAGAGCTAAGACATATACATCGAGAAACCGTGTTGCTTTTGTCTCTCGATAATCGCTGCCACATGCTATACGTCAGCGAACTGAGCAAAGGTTCGGCAAATGTCTCCGTTTTTTCACCGCGGGATATCTTTTCTGAAGCAATTGCTCACAATGCAGCAGGATTTATATTGCTACACAATCACCCGAGTGGTGACCCTACTCCAAGCACGGAAGATATCGAAATTACACAAACAATGTTCCGACTGGGCAAAATGATGCAACTTCCGCTTATGGATCACGTTATTATTGGAGATACTACATATGTCAGCCTAAAAGAGCTGGGATATATGAACGGAGAAGAAACTCCGTAGATCGCGAAAGGAGAACAACTATGGCATCCAAGATATTCGGCATCGACTTCGGTACCAATTCTTTGAAAATATATCGCAAAGACGAGGGCATTGTATATGCGCAAAAGAGCGTAATTGCCATTCGCGGAAAAAACAATGTAATTGCCATCGGTGATGAAGCTTTCGAAATGTACGGAAAGTCCCCCGAATATATTACTGTGAATTTTCCTCTGAAAAACGGTGTAATTGCAAGTTTTGCAAATATGCTATCGTTGTTAAACTGCATCTTTCTTGACATTTCAAGAATTCACGGCAAGTTTCGCGGTGCGGAATTCTGCATCGCAACACCAACCGACATTACGGAGGTGGAGAAGCGAGCATTTCACGACCTCGTAGACTCTACCATTGTACGTCCTCGCAAACTACGCATGGTAGAAAAACCGATTGCAGATGCCATTGGTGCAGGAATTGATATTAATAACAGTCAAGGCTCTTTGCTTGTGAATATCGGCGCAGATACAACAGAAATCTCCATCATTTCCATGGGGGGAATTGTTCTGAGCAAACTCGTCCCGATTGGTGGCAATCAATTCGACGATGCAATTATCAATTATGTCCGTAAAAAATATAACCTTGTGATCGGCCAAAAGACCGCAGAAAGCATCAAACGAACACTTGCCGCTTTTGGAACCCACGAGGTGAATACCTGTAAGGCATTCGGTCGCGACATCGTAACCGGACTCCCCAGAGAACGCGAGATCACTTCCGATCTTGTAAACCAAGCAATTCTGGAACAGATGAACAGCATTATCGATACCATACGTACCATTTTGGAGCGTACTCCCCCCGAGATTGCTGCAGATGTTTATGCAAACGGCTTAACGGTTACCGGAGGTTCGTCTGCAATTATCGGACTAAGCGAACATATCGGTCAAAGCACCGGTTTGAAGGTTTACGCTGTGCCAGAGGGGGCATTTACGGTCGTAAACGGACTCGCACAAATAATCGAAGACAAAAAATACGAAGCGTTGGCTATGCCACTTAAGCAAAGCTACTATGAGAAAGGATGAAAGGAGTAAACAAAATGCGTCGCCAGAATCGACAGAAATACAACATCGAGCCCAAGTATATTTTGATGCTTAGTGTGCTTCTATGTCTCGGACTGATTTTTTTCTCCTACAAATTCAGCTCTGTGTTTCATCCCCTGAAAACCGGATTAAATGCTCTGCTTACTCCAATGCAAAAAGGAATCACCATGGTCGGACAATCTATCAATAATCTCATTGCCGACTTTGAAGACAAAGATCGTTTGCAGGCGGAAATCGACTCCCTCCGCCTTGAAATCGATCAACTAAAAAACGAGAACAACCGATTACAGCAAGACGTCTACGATCTAGAAAAATACAAACAGCTTCTTGAGTTGGATGAAACCTATGTCGAATATCCGAAGGTCGGTGCAAATATCATCGCCAAGGATACCAGCGGTTACTATGCAGTATTTACACTCGACAAAGGCTGGGCAGATGGTTTGGATATCGATATGAATGTCATTGCCGACTCTGGTTTGGTAGGGATTATTACGGAAGTCGGTAGGAATTATTCAATTGTACGTTCCATTATCGACGACAACAGCTATGTCAGTGCAACCATTCTCAAGACATCCGACAATTGTATTGTGTGCGGCGATCTTGAACTATTAACAAGCGGCTTTATTCGCATTCGCGACATTACCGTGAATTCCGAGGTAAAAAATAACTACAAAGTGTACACCTCGGATCTCAGTGAAAAATATCTCCCCGGACTCTTGATTGGTTACATATCCAATATTCAGACAGAGGCCGATGGATTAACAAAGAGCGGATACCTTACCCCTGTTGTTGATTTCGAGCATCTAAGCACTGTGCTTGTCATTACGCAGAAAAAGGATGCGCCCACCGATCCTGAAAAATAGTGTGCGGTGTATTTCAAAGGAGAATGCAATATGTTAATTACATTAATACTCGGAGCTGAGATTTTGTTTGGATTTTTATTTCAGACAACCGTATTTCCACATTTGGCAATCGGTGGAGCAGTACCCAATCTACTAATGATCATTACTGTTGCGGCGGCCTACCAGCGAGGACGTCTGCAAGGAATGAGCGTTGGTTTTGTCTGTGGTATATTATTAGACATTGCAGCAGGAGAGGTGCTGGGCGTTTATGCCTTGTTCTTCTTGCTGATCGGCTATGCCAATGGGCACCTGAGCAAATTTTATATCGAGCATGATTTATTTGTTCCGCTCGGACTTGTAGCTGTCAGTCAATTTTCCTTTTCCTTTCTGGTATATGTGTTCCGCTTTCTCATTCGCGGACGCTTGAATGTGTTTAAGTACATTACCGGAATCATGCTGCCGTCCACACTTTATACAGTAATTGTAGCCGTCTTACTGTATCGTTTGCTCGACTATGCATACCTCAAAATAATCGTCGCAAAAGAAGAGAAGAACAATATCGTTTAATACAACAAAGGAGAGTGCTCATGGGAGAATCATTATGGGACAAATTACGTGAATTGTTTCGAAACCGACTTGTACCGGTTAGTTTGTTGCTTTGCGCCATGTTCGGACTCATAGTCATCCGCTTGTTCAATATGCAAATGGTAGACAATACAGAAACAACCATCGAAAACAATTCCACTTCCTATACCAAAACCATTCCCGTGCAGTCAACTCGCGGCAACATCTACGATTGCAATGGTGTATTGCTGGCATACAACGATTTGCAATACAATCTCGAAATGTACGATTCTGCGGACTTGTCTACAAACGATGAAAAAAACGATGCAATTTTTTCTTTGATTCAGTTGCTCAAAGAATTCGACTACACACGCGAATTTGATTTCTATATCAAACTAGACGAAAATCAACAACTGGCATTTACCGTTTCGGACATGGCTTTGCTACGTTTCAAAAAAAATGCTTACGGACTTACAAGCGTAGACAAACTCACTGAAGAACAACGAAACGCAACCGCACAAGAAGTATTCGACTTTCTTCGTTTCGGCAATCAGTCCTCACGTATGTTCCAAATTTCCGAAAAATACTCCGTTGAGGATGCTTTGGAGATAATGGCATATCGATATCAGTTGTTTATTTTGTATCCAAGCTATTCCTCATTCCGCATTGTCAGCGACATAAGCGAAGATGCTCGTATTTCCTTTTACGAAAATACGACGAAGATTCCCGGTATCGAGATTACAAAATCGTCCAAGCGCGTTTATAACAAAGCAGAATACTTTGCACACATTATCGGTTACATCGGTTTAATTAATGCGGAAGAATTGGAAGATTACAGCGAAATCGACAAGAAATATTCTACAACAAGTATTGTCGGAAAACTTGGTGTTGAGAAGTCCTTTGAAACCTATCTGTCCGGTATTGACGGAGAAGCGACAATCATCGTCAATGACAGTGGTCAGGTTGTGTCGAAAACCGTCACAACAGAGCCGATTTCGGGTAACGATTTATACCTAACGATAGATGCGAATTTGCAAGTGGCGTGTTATAATATTCTCAAGAGAAATATTGCAGGCATTTTATTGGCCTCCATTGTTCCGGATATGGATTATGGTACGAAAGGAGAGGATGCTACCGAAATTACCATCCCCATTTATGAAGTATATTATGCGTTAATCAACAACCAGCTAATTGATACCAAGCATTTTTCTGCTGAGAATGCAACTACGACAGAAAAAAAGATTTTGGCCATGTACGATTCCGAAGAAGAAAAGATTTGGTCTAGAATCCTAACACATCTCGATGCCAAAAATACCATTTCTTCCAATGATGCAGGAGAAACCATGGCAGACTATTTGAGTTTTCTTTACACCAAATTAGGTCCTAAGTACTGGAACATTTTGAACAGCTCTGCTATCGACACGGAAGATGAACAATACCTAAGTTATCAAAAGGGGGACCTCAGTCTTAGCAAATTTCTGCAGTATGCAATTACACAGGGTTGGGTTAACCTTGATCGGCTGAACATCGGCTCCGATTACTATGATACAACCGAACTTTATGGCTATTTGTACGATTATATTGTTGCTAATCTCCGAGACGATGCCGAATACAAAAGTAAGATTTATCATACGTTAATTTTTAATTATACGCTAAAAGGACGTGACTTATGCTTAGTTCTTTTCGATCAAGGCATATTAGATGAGGATATCGAAAGTTATCAGAAGCTTGAAAACGGCACGCTTTCTGCATACGATTTCATTCGACGTAAGATTCGACTAATGGAGATTACACCGGCGATGCTTGCTTTGGAACCTTGTAGTGGCTCTATCGTAATTACCAATCCCGATACCGGACAAACCAATGCCTTAGTTTCTTATCCAAGCTATGATAACAATTATTTGACAAATGCTATCGATATTGAATATTATAATCGTCTGCTTGCAGACAAGTCCTATCCGATGGTAAATCGTGCCACCACTTCAAAGACAACCACAGGTTCCACCTTTAAGCCGCTGACCTCCATCGCAGGTCTCACCGAAGGTGTTATCTCAACCACGGAAATGATCGAAGACAAGATTGTTTTCGAAGAAGTTGATCCTTCCCCGAAATGTTGGCGACATCCTTATAGCCATGGTAAAATCAACGTATCTGATGCAATCAAGTTTTCCTGCAACTATTTCTTTTACGAAACCGGTTATCGAATGTCGATGAACGAGCGTGGAGAATATGATGACAGTTTGGGAATCAATACGATACAAAAATATGCAAAGCAATTTGGGCTTAGCGACAAATCCGGTGTTGAGATTTCGGAAAGTGCACCCGCAATTTCAAATACAGATGCTGTGCGTACTGCCATCGGGTATTATCATAGCTTCTCACCGGTACAAATCGGTCGATATTTGACCACCTTGACAAATGAAGGAACTTGCTATAACCTAACCCTTGCCGACCGAATTGTTACGCAAAACGGTGAGTTGATGGTACAAAACTCCGCAACGATTCACAACACGATTTATAACGTAAATCAGACATCTTGGGATGCGGTAAAGCTCGGAATGTACCGTGTAATTAACGCAGATTCTTCTTCGTTGCGTAAGGTGTTCGGTGATCTCAGTATCAAGGTTGCAGGAAAGACCGGTACCGCACAGGTAAGTTTGAACCATCCGAACAATGCATTGTTCATTTCTTTCGCTCCGTACAGCGATCCTGAAGTATGTGTGACCGTCGTAATCCCGAACGGCTATGCTTCTGCAAATGCTGCATACGTTGCAAGAGAAGTCTACGGTTTCTACTTTGAGGACGAAAATCGTGATGCACTTCTTAGCGGTAATGTTCTCGCCGGAAACATCGAAGAGATGGAATACATTGACTAACAGCAGAGGTAATTATGGATACAGCAGTAACAATTAAGGGCTACAAAAACGGAATCATTCTTTTACTGAACGACACAATGCCATTTGACCAACTTCTCGAGAAAATACGCTCCAAATTTTCCGATTCCGCAAAATTTCTCGGGGATGCAAAAATGGCACTAACGTTTGATGGGAGAACCTTAGATACCAAAGAGCAAAAGGAGATTTTAGCGGTAATTTCGGAAACTACCGATTTGGAGATCATCTGTGTGTTCGACAACGATCAGGAAAACGAAACTATGCTTAAGCGCTCCATAGATCAAGTGATCAGCAGTCTGTCCAATCAGACCGGACAATTCTTTCATGGTGTACTACGCAGCGGCCATCAATTGGAATCCGAAAATTCCATTGTCATTGTAGGAAACGTAGAGAAGGGCGCGCGGATTGTCAGCGGAGGAAACATCGTTATCATCGGCTCTTTGGAGGGCAGTGCGATTGCCGGTACAAATGCAAACAAAGACTCCTTTGTTTTTGCTTCTCATATGTATCCGGAACGTTTACAGATAAATAAACTTGTCTATATGCCGCCCGACCTCTCCAAAAAAGAACAAAAGAAAGCCGATAAAATAGAACAAAAGCTACAACTCACAAATTGTAGTAAAATGGCTTGCATCTCTGACGGAGAAATTCGCATTTTCCCTGTTGAGCAGAGCACGATGGGCTGCACAGACGAAGTGGTTCACGAATTAATGCATTAATGTGTCGTCCTCATAGCGCACATTACATATTCACAACTTTACAAAAGATACCCTTTCACAAAAGACAACATACAGACAAAAAGGAAAGGAAAGAATATGAGTTGTAAAGTTACTGTGATTACATCCGGAAAAGGCGGTGTCGGAAAAACAACCGTTACCGCAAATCTAGGAACCGCCATTGCAATGGCCGGCTATCGAACGTTACTAATCGATATGGATCTTGGTCTGCGAAATCTCGACATTGTAATGGGTCTTGAGCATCGGGTCATTTATACACTGCTTGATGTGTTGGAAGGGCGTTGCCGAATCAAACAAGCACTTGTAAAAGACAAACGTGTAAGCAATCTGTATCTGCTTGCTGCGGAACAAGCCAAAGACAAAGAGTCAATGGAGCCGGAGCAAATGCTGAAGCTACTGACTCTGCTTCGAGAAGATTTCGATCACATCCTTCTTGATTGTCCCGCAGGAATCGAGCGTGGCTTTGTAAATGCCGTCAAAGGTGCATCAGAAGCATTGTTGGTTGTTAACCCGGAGGTTTCTTCGATTCGCGACGCAGATCGCGTAATCGGACTGCTTGACGGATACGGAATTCATGAAAAACGCTTAATCATTAATCGCCTTCGTAAGGATTTGGTTCGAAAGCACAAAATATTTTCACCGGAAGACATATCTGATATCTTGGGGACGGCATTGCTCGGTTCCATTCCCGAAAGTGACGATATTGTTATTTCATCGAACCTCGGAAATCCCATTGTTGGCAACATTGGACGTTGTTCGTCGGCTTATGCCGAGCTTTGCCGTGAGTTTCTCGGACAACCAAAAGAAACACTGGAAACGAAACGTAGTTGGTTTCATTTTCGAAAGACAGAATTAGAAGGATAAATCAATGTTTAAGAAAAAAGGTTATCACATCAGCAATTACAAATTTTCGCTTGTATCAATTGTAATTGCATTATCAACCCTAAGTGTTGTACTGATTCAACGACTGCAAGATTCCGATGAGCGCCAGTTTGAAAAACAGTTACTCGGACTTTTGTTTGGTCTGTTTGTCATGGTCATTGTTTCGTTGATCGACTATCATTTTATTTGTAAGATGTATATTCCTTTGTATCTATTTAATTTTATTTTGATGTTTATCTGTCGCTACGTCACATACGATATGTCACCAATCATCTATGGTTGGAAGCATTACGATGCACAACGCTGGATAAAAATCGGTGGTGGAGGCAAAGCGGGCGCCGGCTTTGAATTCATGCCGTCTGAGATTACAAAGATTGTATTGATTATATTTATGGCAAAGCTTCTTTGTTCTATTGACAAGAAACTGAACAACATATGGAGCCTTCTGCTTATTTTTATATTGGCAGGACTTCCGATTTATTTGGTATTCAGTCAACCGGATCTTTCAACAAGTATTGTACTTGTCGCCACCTTTTTGTTTATGCTTTTTATTGCCGGTCTTTCCTACAAAATTGTTATCCCAGCAATTCTCATTGGTGTACCAGCCTTTATCGGGATCTTTTGGTACGTTCAGCAGGACTTTCAGATTCTACTTAGTCCATGGCAACAAGACCGCATATTATCCATTCTGCATCCCGAGCAATATGCAGATTTGATGTACCAGCAAAACAATTCCATGGCGGCCATTGAATCCGGCGGCATGTTCGGCAAGCTAATTATGGGTGATCCGTCGAAGCGACTGACAAATTATGTGCCAGTTGTAGAGAGTGATTTTATCTTCAGCGCAATTGCTGAGGAGTTTGGGTTCATCGGCTGCTGCATCATAATATTTTTATTTCTTTTGTTTGCCTTTTTGAGTTTTAAGGTTGCCATAAAAGCTCGTGATCGACTTGGCTTTTTGGTCGCATCCGGACTCTCCGTTGCCATTGCACTACAAGCCTTTGTTAATATCGGTGTTGTAATTGCTTTGTTGCCTAATACCGGCATTCCACTCCCGTTCTTAAGTTCGGGCTTGAGTTCGTTGTTAACAAACATGATTAATGTGGGTATCTTATTAAATGTCGGACTCCAAACCAAAGGGACCGAGGAAGAAGAGAAGTATCAATTTGATTTTCCGATATAAAAGGAAGGACAAGCCATGAAAAAAAGAACCATTCCGTTAATACAAGCCATCACCCTATTTCTTTTGTGTTCCTTGTGTATAGGACTATTATCCGGCTGTGCCTCCGGCGATGCAGAGCTTCTTGCCAATTATGCCGCATCGGACAGTATTGTACAGACCGACGTTGGCGCCATGGTGGATGCTACGTTTGCACCATTGTTATCGCAGTGGTTCATCTGTGATATCACCGAAGAGATGCTGGAGCCGGATCCCATTTTCGATCCGGAACAACCCTCTCGAAGCGGTTGCGAATTCGTTATTAATCGAACTGAGAACGCCTTTGTTTACGGATACGGAGTCCTCGATCAGGTATACCCCGCAAGTTTGACCAAACTGATGACAGCCTTAATCACATTAAAGGAATGCCAACCGCAGGAAAATGTAACGATTTCGGCCGAAGTTGCCAAGCTGAATCGCGGTTCAATTTCCCCACTAGACGAAGGGGATGTAATCTCCGTATACAATTTGCTCACGTGTCTTCTTACCGTATCCGCAAACAATGCAGCTGTTGCATTAGCGAATTATTTGGCAGGCTCGGAAGAAGCATTTGCTGTGAAAATGAATGAAGAAATGGCGCGTCTCGGTGCAAACAATACACACTTTCTAAATTCCAGCGGTCTGCACGAGAACGGACACACCACCACACCGTACGATATGTACATTGTTTATCAAGAATGCATGAAGTACGATACCTTTCGTGAGATTATGCAAATTTGTCGCGGCGAATACGAATATTACAATGCGGACGGAGAGCAGTGTGTTCGTGAGATTGAAACCACCAATCAATTCAAGCTCGGAACGTATGCAGTTCCAGAAGGAATTACCATTCTCGGCGGCAAGACCGGAACAACAACACAAGCCGGATATTGCTTAATGCTACATATTTCCAATGCAGAGGGCGTGGAATATATCGTCGGTGTATATCACGCAGAAACCGAAGAGAAGTTGTACAACAAGTTGTATGATTTAATGACATCCTACACTACATCTTAATGAAATTATTTATTTTTCATAAAACATTTGCATTTTAAGGTTGTTATTTTATCGTTTATGTACTATAATGATGTTATCATAAATACCGTTAAGGAGGAATCAACAATGGTACAGATTATTGCTGGTGAAAAGGGAAAGGGCAAGACCAAGATTTTATTAGATAAGGTGAACTCCGATATTTTAACATCGAAGGGTACGATCGTATATTTGGATAAAAGCAACAAGCATATGTACGAACTCAACAACAAGGTGCGTTTGATTAATGTCAACGATTATTGCATCGAATGTGCTTCGGAATTCGTCGGATTTATTTGCGGTATTATTTCACAGGACCATGATCTTGAGAAGGTATATTTAGATAGCTTTTTAAAGATTGCATGTCTGAGCTCTCAGGAAATTGATCGTGTTATCGAAAAGCTTGATATGGTTTCCGCTAAGTTCAATGTAGATATCATCATCAGCCTCTCTGCAAATGCAGATACGCTTTCCGAAACTGTTAAATCGAAAGTAATCGTCGCATTATAATTTGAATTGCATTTTCGCAAAACACCTCCGATAGAATTTCGGGGGTGTTTTTTTCCGCCAAAAGGCGGGGAACCCCGCTACACAGCGAGATTCCGCGCAATTCTCTCCTTATGCATCGTTACGAATGCGGCCGAAGAAGCTCAACGAATACAAGCCACTTACTCCAACTGCCGTATACACAATGCGAGAGAGCAGCGTCATATCGCCGAAGAGGAAACGTACCAGGTCAAACTGAAACAAACCGATCAGGCCCCAGTTAAATGCACCTACAATGACAAGTGCAAGTGCAATATAATCTAAAATCTTCATAGTCAAATCCTCCGATTCATTTTCCGTCATCCTCATTATGCCCGTTGTTGCGATTCTTATGCGAAAAACCTGGTTTATTTCCCGAGAAATTAATAAAATCACTTTCCTTTATGGACAAAATAGAGTATAATAGATTCGTATGTATCACAAGCAAGGAGGAGAACATATGGCATCAAAACATAACGCCACAAGAAGCACCGCGGTTTCTCATTTGAACATCGGAACCATTATTTTCATAGTGTTTGCTGCCTATGTACTGATCTCTATTTTTATCTATTTTAACAAATCACATTTATCGATTTATGAGGTACAGGCAGAGTCCATGGCATGTGACGACCATGCTCAAGCAGTCATTGTACGTCAGGAAACCAACATTACAACGACGGTAGCCGGTTATGTAAATTATTATATGAGAAGTGGCACAAGAGTGTCGAAGAATGAAACGATCTATTCCATCGATGAAAGCAAACAATTGTACGACTATATTTCCGGCGCTGAGATGTCTTACACATTATCCGAAACAGACATCAAAGATATCAAAGCAACCATTGCGGAATATACCAAGAATTATTCTTCCACCGCATATGAGAAAATGTACGATTTAAAAGATGACTTAAATGCAACCATAAAGAGCATTTCCGATGCATATCTTCTTCAGAACCTCAGCGAAA
Source organism: Lachnospiraceae bacterium (assembly GCA_045601665.1). GTDB lineage: Bacteria > Bacillota > Clostridia > Lachnospirales > Lachnospiraceae > ISDg. The sequence goes on along the minus strand of JAZRZZ010000010.1, from coordinate 176,265 downwards.
TCTTAGAATCTACGGGCGTCGGCGCCTCCTTTACCGTGTGCAAATCGCCTTCCGCCGGTATTATATCTTATTTTTCAGACTCGCTTGATGGTCTGACGGTAGAAGAAATCACACCGGCAACCTTTGATGAAAAATATTACGAAAGCGAAAACCTGTTTGACACGGATCTGAAAGAAGCGGGCAGTACCATATACAAATTACTTACAAATGAAAATTGGAGCTTGGTCATTCAATTAAACAAGGAACAATACGAGACCATTTCTTCTCAAACGAGATTGACTTTTACAATTGATACGGATCGTCTGACCCTTACATTACCGGTTACTTTTTTCTCATCTGACGGCGGATATTTTGCACGCGTGGATATGACGCAGTACATGGTTCGTTATGTCAGCAAGCGATTTTTGGATGTCACAATCGATATGAAAGCAGAGAAAGGACTGAAGATCCCGAACACATCCATTATTCAAAAAGAATTTTATATGATTCCGAATGAATATTTTACCAAGGGCAATAACAGCGACGATTTGGGAGTTGTAAAACAAACACACGACGTGAATACCGGCGAGATTCAGTTTGAATTCATTCCAACAGAGATATATTTTAAGGACGATAACTATTCTTATATTGACACTTCTTTGTTCACCTACGGAACCTATATCTACAATATGAATTCCGAAGAGCAGTTTCAGATATCACTTGTCGGAAAACTAGAGGGTGTCTACTGTGTCAACAAGGGCTATGCACAATTTCGAAGAATCGAACGACTCTATGATGGGAATGAATACTGCATTGTCAAAGAGGGCATATCTCAAAGCATCAACGAACACGATCACATCGTACAAAACGCGGAAGATATCGATGAATTGGAAGTTATCTATTAGGAGGCGAAACCATGATATCACAAGCCATTCAAGAAGTTTTACATTCCATTGAGGCCGCTTGCGCTCGTGTCGGTCGTGATCCGTCGGAGGTAACACTGATTGCCGTCAGCAAGACAAAACCGTATGATATGTTGCGCGAGGTCTATTCTGCCGGGATCTCACAGTTTGGCGAGAACAAAGTGCAAGAACTAACGGAAAAGGCACTTCAATTCGGAGATGCTCCGGTTACCTGGCATATGATTGGTCATTTGCAGAAGAACAAAGTCAAAAAAGCAGTCGCTCACGCAACTATGATTCATTCTGTCGACAGCCAAGCCTTGGCATGGGAGATTCAGAAAGAGGCACTGAAAGCGAATAAGCTTCAGGATATTTTACTTGAAGTCAATGTCGCCGAGGAGGAATCTAAGTTTGGTCTTTCGATTTCTCAAGTATTTCCGCTGGTACGTGAAATGGCAAACTACCCCAACTTACGCGTACGCGGACTTATGACAGTCGCACCATATACCGACAATCCTGAGACTAACCGTATATATTTTCGCCAAATGAAACAATTAGCGGTTGACATCCGTAACGAAAACCGAGATAATGTTATTATGGATGTTTTATCGATGGGAATGAGCGGTGACTACGAGATCGCCATTGAAGAGGGGGCGACCCATGTTCGCGTCGGAACGAAAATCTTCGGTGCAAGAGATTACAGTCGCACGTGACCAATTTCGATCCTTTATTTCGAACCAACCTGCAGCACTTGCAGAGTTTATACCAAAACGCACGAAAGGGAGAACAACAATGGGTTTTTTTCAGAAGTTTATGGACATAGTAAAAATGAACGATGACAGTGATTTTGACGATTACGATGATTACGAGGAATATCTTGCGGCAGAGGAAGAAAAAAAACGCAAGAAGCAAGAAAAGAAAGAGCAACGATCGCGTGAACGTCAAGCTAAATACGACGATGAGGACGAGGAATCGGTGTATGAAGCTCCTGCAAAGTCCGCTTCAACAACGAAACGTACCATCGGTGGTGGTTCCACCTTTTCCGAACGCAATTCCGGTGCACGTGAGTCGTATTCCAGTGTAGCTGCTCGTTCCAACGCAAATCGCTTTAACGGTGGTAGCTCTATGAATTCGACAGCTGCCGCTGCGCAGCCAGTAAATGCTGCACAGAAGCCTGCAAAAGTGGTTTCTATGAACCGCACATCCATTGCATCCGGAAATCGTTCGTCCATGGAAGTGAGCATTTCCAAGCCCAGCAACATTGAAGATGCACAGGATATCAGCGATATGCTCATGTCCGGAAAGCCGATCATTGTAAACCTCGAAGGCTTGGACATCGCGATGGCACAGCGCATCATGGACTTTGTTTCTGGGTGTGTATATACGCTTGACGGAAAACTATTGCAGATTTCCGGTTATATTTTTATTCTTTCTCCGAAAGACGTGGATGTTTCCGGTGACTATTTGGCACTTTTGAAGCAGGATGCGTTTGGTGTTCCCACCTTCTCACGCAATTAATAGTTCCACACAAAACAGATGGACCGATTCTTAAGATACGGAGGCCGATATTATGCTTACCCCAGTTGAGATTCAAAATACGGAGTTTCGTTCCGCTCCCAGTGGATACAGCAAGTCACAAGTCGACAAATTCAAAACACAAGTGCTCAAAGACTATGAGACATTGTATCGTCAGAATATGGAGTTGAACGATAAGATAGCCACTTTATCGGATCGAGTGCAGTATTATGCCTCTATGGAGAAATCCTTGCACAAAGCGTTGGTGCTTGCCGAAAAGTCCGCCGAGGAAACGAAACGCGTTGCTGACAAAAATGCCGCTTCCATTGAAAAAGAGGCACGTGCACAAGCCCAAATTATCTTGCATGACGCCGGAAATGACCTTTTTCGACTTCATGAACAGACCCTTCGCTTGATGCAGCAATATGAAACGTACAAGGCTCAATTTTTGGCTTTGATCAATTCCCAAAAGGAATTGCTCGGCACACAACCTTTTCAGATTAACGTAAAGGAATTTGAAGCATATACCGAATATCTTCAAAACGTAAGTGAGAAAAATGAAAAAGAAGATTAGTATGAAGAGCTATTTGTCGCTATTCGGCATTATTCTCGTAGCACTTGATCAGGCAACAAAATATTGGGCAAGACGTACCCTTGCCGGAACCTCTGCCGTTTTCTTAATTGACAAGGTTCTTTCCTTTACTTATGTAGAAAATCGCGGTGGTGTATGGGGTATGATGCAAGGACGATACAACATCTTTGCAATTGTTTCCGTTGTAATCATTGTCGGCATTGTATATGTACTATATCGTATTCCAAATACCAAACGGTTCTTTCCGTTATACCTTTCTATGATATTTATATTGGCGGGAGCGATTGGGAATCTGATTGATCGTATTGTGTTTGGATTTGTTACCGACTTTATTAGTTTTGATATTATTAATTTCCCAGTGTTCAATGTGGCTGATATCTATGTGACCGTATCCGCATTTGTAACGGCTTTTTTGCTTTGCTTTTTCTACAAGGAATCCGAAATTGATTTTCTCCCTTTCTTTTCAGAGAAAAAGGAAAGTCCGAAGCAAAAAAATGACGACGAAAAATAATTCAGAGCCTTCTGAATTATTTTTTTATCCACGGAAAGGAAGCGTGATTTATGGAAGTATCGTACTTGATTGAAAAGGACATCGCCGGTCTGCGCATTGATCGCACAATTTCTCTACTTGATTCGGAGGTTACGCGTAGCTATGCACAGAAGCTAGTCGAAGGTGGTCATGTTAGCATCGATGGGAAAACGATCACCGCTAACAGCTTTAAACCGGTAGAAGGACAATCCTTGTGCATCGATTTTCCCGAACCGGAAGCCTTGGAGATTCTTGCAGAAGACATTCCACTTGATATTATATACGAGGACAACGATCTCCTTATTATCAATAAGCCCAAAGGTATGGTTGTTCATCCAGCACCCGGACATCTGACCGGCACATTAGTAAATGCGTTGCTCTATCACTGCAAGGACAGTTTGTCCGGAATCGGTGGCATGGCACGCCCCGGCATCGTACATCGCATTGATCGTGACACGACGGGTCTGTTGGTTGTCTGCAAGAATGACCATGCGCATTTATCCCTTTCTAAGCAGTTGGCCGAGCACAGTATTACCAGAAAATATTATGCCATTGTTCATGGAGTTCTGAAGAACGACGGTACGGTAGATGCTCCACTCGCACGACATCCAAACGATCGAAAAAAAATGGCGGTGGTTTCTGGAGGCAGAAGAGCAGTGACACATTTTCATGTCATCGAACGACTTCGAAAAGATTATACCTTTATCGAATGTCAGCTTGAAACCGGACGCACACACCAGATTCGTGTGCATATGGCAAGCCTACATCACCCCTTGCTCGGAGATACTGTCTACGGACGAGATAAGCAGCCCTACGACACCTGCGGTCAGGTTTTGCACGCCGGTATTCTTGGTTTTGTTCATCCGACGACCGGCGAATATGTGGAATATTGTGCACCACTCCCGGAATATTTTGATCATTTGCTAATGAAATTAAAAACATAAAGGAGACATCCGCACACATGAAACGATATATTTCCGACGAAATTCTCACCTACTTGCGAGAAGGAACACAAGGGATTCTTGTTTACGGTACCCCTTGTATCGGCAAATCTTATGTCCTTCAAGAGGTTTCCTCTGCTTTTGAGAAGAGTTATCTTTTTTGTGATTTGAAGATTGATGTTGCTTTTTTGAAAGGACTGCTTGCCATTGAGAATGATGCCGACGATGCCCTTCTCAAATACTTATGTGATTTTTTTTCACTTGATGCGAATGTTCTGTCAAATACACTGATTGTATTTGACGGAGTAGAAGTGATGAAAGAGAACGTTGCGCTGTTGTATCGTTATAAACTTCCCACATACTTTCTTGCATCTACGTCAAGAATCGATTATATTGCGCAAATTCCAATGTTGCTTGAAGAATGCCCGATCCGCCCTATAAAAATGCAACCCATGAGCTTTTATGAGTTTCTAGAGGCAAACGAACGGCAGTGGTTATTAACGATTATCCGCGGACATGCACACAACAGAGAAAGCATCCCCGAAATTATATCCGGCGAATTGCAAGAACTGTTTTCCGACTATCTCCTGGTCGGGGGATATCCTCAAGCTGTGCTTCAATACCAAAACAACCGCGCGGATCTAGCGGCAATCCGCACGGTTCACGAGCAAATCTATGCCACCATTCGTTTGCGATACACGGAACATCTACCGGAACATATCAGTCAACACAAAATTGCGCAATTAATGCAATACATATCTACGTACGGCCGTTCTACAGAGATACCTTTCCGTGCATCCTATATTCGAAAAGGCGCCGTCCTTGACGAATTCGTGAACGAACTTCAGTTTCTTGAAGTCAACGGCGTTCTTCAGGTAATATATGAGAATGGAAAACTGTTTCGTTTTGAACCACGTGATTGTGGCATTTTTCGTTTCCTTTGCAATGATTACGAATTTTTCTATGCCTTAGACGAGGAAGAGTGCGGTCTCCCTATGCATTTTTATCAAAATTACTTATATGGCGAACTGACACGTCGTGGATTACAAGTGCAGTCATTGCATTTTGGACGAACCGGATATATCCCATATTATGTTCCCGATACAATTGCGATTTTTGTTTCCAACGGAAAAAAACGGGCTCTACACAATATTTCTGCGCTTAAAATACAGAACCCCAAAGTGACACTATACAATTTGCAATGCAATCCATATGCACAAAAAAAGGCCGACCACAACATACAGTATTATTCACTTGAAGCAACACAATTTTTTTAAAAAAGATTTTTTTCATCGGATTTTAATATTGACAAGGTATTTCTAGAAGAGTAGAATATAAGAACAGGTTTATACTACAAGACTAGTACGCATATTTTTCAACGTTCTTGCGTTGTAGAATACTTCGCATAAAACAATGGAGAAAGACAAAGGACTTAGGGGAAATGAGTGAAATCAGGTTACACGAAGGTGAATTGAATGTCATGGAATTGCTGTGGTCCAACCAAAGCTTAACCGCCCGTGATATTGCTAAGATAATTAAGGATTATATCGGTTGGGAAAAGAACACAACCTATACGGTAATCAAACGACTGATTGATAAGGGGGCCATTACTCGTGAGGATCCCGGTTTCATCTGTAAAGCTGCTGTAACCAAGGCGGAGATTCAGAAAATCGAAGCTCACGCATTGCTCTCAAAACTGTTCGGAGGTGATTTGATCAGTTTCTTCAGAGACTACTTGGCAACCGAAAAGCTTGGCCCCGATGAAATTCGAGAATTACGAAAGATTTTAGATTCACAATATCGTCGACTATTGTAATTTCTTTTACATAGAATTTTGTTTTCAAGACAATACGTATTCCTGCGTATTGTCTTTTTTGTGTAAAATAGTAATAGTAGTCTTTGCAACCCATTTCTTCGCTAAACGCAAGTTTAACGAAGAAATGGGTTGCTTTTATACTTAAAACATGCTATACTTATTTTAAGCCTTATCTTATGGCGACAATACTATCTATTGCACCTTGGAGGATTTTATGAGTGACATTCGTTCGTATCATGATCAACAAACCATTGCAAACGAACTGCATCTTCGCGAGCTTCGCAAAGAACTCCCTGCATTTTGCGGTAATTTTTTTCGAGGCATTGAACACACTACAGCATCCAGAACGCGAATTGCATATGCAGTTGATCTAAAGGTATTCTTTGAGTATCTTGTGAATACGAACCCTGCTATGCGTGGAAAAAAATTATCTGAGATACCGCTAAGCATTCTTTCCGAGCTAACTTCCTATGACATTGAGGAATACCTTGAATATCTTAAAGTTTATTCAAAAAACGGACAAACCGTAACAAACAACGAACGCGGAATCAAACGAAAAATTTCCTCACTTCGTTCCTTTTACAACTATATGTATCAAAATCATGCCATAACCGCGAATCCGGCAATTCAGGTTTCGTTGCCAAAGCTACACGAAAAGGCGATTGTTCGCTTGGACGAAAATGAAACCGCCGATTTGTTGGACTGTGTCGAATACGGGTTTCATGGCACCGCCAGACAAGATGCTTTTCACGAAAAAAACAAGGTGCGTGATTTGGCAATTATTACATTGTTGCTAGGAACCGGGATTCGTGTCTCCGAATGCGTTGGACTGGATATTTCCGACATTGATTTCAACAATACTCGAATAAAAGTGACTAGAAAAGGCGGGTATGAAGCATTTGTTTATTTCGGTGACGAAGTGCAGACCGCACTCTCCGACTATCTCATGCAACGCAAGCATTTGGTACCGAAGGATGGACATGAACAAGCACTGTTTCTCTCTACACAAATGCGAAGAATTACCGTTCGTGCAACCGAGAATCTTGTCAAAAAATACTCGCAGGCATCCGTTTCTCTCAAAAAAATCACTCCGCACAAGCTACGAAGCACTTATGGCACTGCACTGTATCGTGAAACCGGAGATATTTATCTGGTTGCTGATGTTTTAGGACACAAGGACGTCAATACAACACGACGCCATTATGCTGCAATTGAGGAAGAACGTCGTCGGTTTGCAAGAGATAAAGTACATTTGCGCAGAGACTGATATAACAATGCCGTGAAACCTGCTAGTTGGCTTCACGGCATTTTCTTACGATTTTGAAATATTGCAGTTCCAAATAATCTCGAACTAATACATAATCCTCAACAAGATTGATTTTCGCTTTGGCAAATCACATGCAATTGCACCAAGAATATATCGAAAATGTTGCGTTGCAAGAGTTAATTCCTCTGTTGACACTTCATCCTTTCCGTAACTCGCTCGTTCTACCAACAAAAGATATTCCTCAATCATTTGCATTTCACAATGAATTACTTCGCCAAGCAGCTGACGTGTGCGGTAATAATAAAGATTTTCCTTTTCTACATAATCATATTGCACAAGCATGTGTGTCAACACTGCATACTGCAAAATTAGGCGCCGATTTCCTTTAATATAATATACTCTCGCACGTTTATAAAACCATATACCATACAAGGTCACTCCGCCCAAGCCAACAAGAATAGCAAATACAATCAGCATTGTTGGAATCGAACTCTGTATCTGATTCGTAATATTCTCAATCGGAGTATAGCTCATATCATTGCCATCGTCAAACAATCGTCCAAAACGTTCCCAGAAACTCCCCCTATCGTTTGACTCTTCCTGTTCTGCAATTGTAAATTCAACCGGCATCCAACCGAACCCATTCACATATACTTCAACCCATGCATGTGCCGATGCATCCGTAACATCGATCCGTAGCACCGAGGCGTCCGCTTCCAAATCGGATGTAAGCAGATTGTATCCATCATACCATTCCGCAATCTCTACATCGAGAAGCTCTGCATCATCCAACTCCGAAACATCAATTGCATAGCCTTCCACATAACGCGCCGGATATCCCATCATACGCAGAAGCATCGCCCCCGTTGTTGCAAAATGTGTACAATAGCCTTTCTTCTGTTTTGTAACAAAATATTGTACGAAATCCTTCTTTGAAGGCGTAATTCCAGGACTCAAGGTGTAGTGAAAATTCTTATAAAAATACATCCGAATGTCATTAATGACTCCTTCCAGTGTGTCGCTTGTAATATATTTGTCACACACCTCCGAAAGGCATCGCTCAGTAACCGTAGGAACAAACAAGTAATTACTGTATGCGAAAATCCGATACAGTGCTTCTACCGAATTCACACCGTCCCATGCGGAATAATCCTGAAACAATGGATAATACTCCATCACATAAGTTCTATTTGTTTCCATTCCTCCAAGGACCAAATCTGCCGAAAACGGTGCAATATTGTAAGAGACCACATCTGAGGAATTCACCGTAGCATAGTAGGGATAGTAAAAATACTTCTCATCTGCATCAATGTTTGTAATCTGAATCTTCCCTTTGGCCGATTGTGTCTTTCCATACTCATATTCTGCTTTTAATCGGTCACTTTCCTTGTTTACAAGTACAGAAAAATTCGAAAAGCGATAAATTCCTTTCGTCAGGTCAACATGATTTTGAAGATAGCTCCACTGATTGTCCTTATACACCTCTCCGACAAATCCCTTGAGATACAACGTCTCATACGAATACGGCACGAAACTTACTCTTAAATCGGTTTCAAAATCCATAGACACTTGGCGAACCCCGCCCAGTTTTCCACCACTCATTCCACCACGAGCTTCATATTGATTAAAAAACGACCCAAAACCATTCATTGCAAATTCTTCAACAAACGTATCCACACCTGCTTTCCAAGTGCTCTTATTATTTCGCAATGTCTTGGGCGTTGCTACAACAAGCATTCCACATAATAAAATCATACCGATTAACAAAATCAAGGCAAAACGAACGGTATGCTTTATATTTGTAAAAGCATTCGCACTTTTATGAATTATCGTATTCTTATGATTCTTTACGTTAATTATACGCTTTTCGAACGGTGCGGCAAATGCATTGCTTCTTCGAAAGAAAAGCAATAATATATATCCGCACAATGTCATACATAGATACAAGATATTAAGCGAATCATCAAAATACATACAAACCTGAAGCGTCGGCAATGCGTGCACAAGCACCATCAGTGCATTCATGTACCCGGATACAATGGAGTTCAAAAAACATAGACTTAAGAAACTCATCAAAAATAAACACGCGGTAATTGTCAGCTTACGGTTTTGAATCATCTCTGTATATTCACGCACACCATCCAAATTAAGCTTTTCATCAATCATCTTGATGGCAATGTTTAATATCGCATTGATTCCACTGTTTGCATATCTGACCATTATTGTTGCAATCATACAAAAAACAATCAACAGTACAATGTATCCGATATTAAAGGAGACCTTGTTGTGATATAAAACCGCCACAATAAAAGACATAAACAACACGGCCAAAAACAAAGTTACTTGATCGCACGGAAGCTCAAAACTTGTAATCCAAAGTCCTAATGTTCCATATGCGCATAGAAAAATAATCAGCCCTTTCCAAAGACACGTAATCCAACGTTCACGCGAAGTAACCTCTTTTGCGTGCAAATCCTCAAAAAGAATTCCGGTCTTTACTCCGAGCTCATCAGAGAATGCAATTAACTTCTTCTCTTTCTTCTCGATCTTCATAACCCATTTCCTTGTTCACTAATTCTCTTTATATTCATAAATTCGGGCCAACCCACGATTATTAAATAGCAAACGATAATTGTTCCCTTGCTTGTAGTGTTGATTCGTCACCGACCATACTGTTCTCAGCTTCGTCTGTGCATCAGGCACTGTCTTCCGTCCTCCGACATCTGAAGAGGCTCCTGCATAGTACAATGCAACAATCGCCTCTTTGAGCATTGATTGTTCTAGCACACGACGTTTATGCACTTCTCCGGAAGCATCATTCCAACAAATCGAAAAAATAATGTGCTGTTCGCCTAACAAACCACATACCGAATACAACAGGTCGAATAATGCATCCCGATGCTCTCTTGACAGAAAATTCCGATCAACCCACAATACATAAGACTCTCCTGCCAAATCAGCAAATTCCTTCACCATGAGTTCCTGCTCCTTCGCAGTAAGTTTCCAATGAATCGACTGAATTCGATCGCCTTCATGGTACTTCCGCACCTCATAAATCTCCGACGGATCGCTACCCTTCTGCTGTAGCTCATTGCATTCCTCCGACGAATTGTTTCTATTCGTATTCGCATCTTCTTCCGGAAGTGATATGCTGCGTGGCATAACAATGGCTTCTGCAGACGCAGACACCGAAAGCTTCTTCTCATATAAGCCAAGCCAATCTGTAGTTCGAATACCTACGAGGCTTGCCTCTACTAAGCCACACGCTAAAGAACGCAATGGGATACGATGCTCCGTCACTTTATTCGGGGCAATATACAACTCATAATCATGAACGTACTCATTCTTCTCGTATTGATTATCAAATTTCAACGAAACACAAAAATGCGAATGCGCGTAACTTACTTCATTCTTTACACGAAGAATCAGCTCCGTTTGATTGCCTCGAGTTACCGGAGAAACAGAAAAATCCATAGTCACGGATACTTTGTCCGACAGGTACCAATGTAACAGCATCAGAAGCAACGGAAATACAACTGCGCCAATCACAATAGACAACGTTACCGCGTGATTATTAAAGAAATACAGTACTAAAAAAAAGATCAAAAACAAAAAATATTTTATATATGCAAATACCCTTCTCATAGTTCCCCTAAACTAATTACTAATCTTCGGCACTTTAACATCAGATATAATCCTGTTCAAAATCGTGTATAGCGATACTTCCTTCGCCTTTGCACGTGAATTCATTACCAAACGATGTCCTACAACATAAGGTAAGATTCTGGCAACATCATCTGCGGAGACAAAATCGCGTCCTTCTACATACGCATATGCCTTAGCCATTCGAAGAACTGCCTTCATTCCTCTTGGACTGATCCCAAGCTCAATATATTCGGAACTGCGTGTTGCTTCCGCAATATTAACAACCATCTCATATATCGCATCGTCAACAAAAACATCCATTGCCTGTTCTTGAATCATAAGAAATTCTTCTACGGAAATTACCGGCTGCACCTCGGCCGAGGTACTCTCTTCCTTCAAAATATCCTTTGCCGAATCATGACTGGGATATCCCATGGTCAAACGAATCATAAATCGATCCATTTGTGATTCCGGAAGCCGTTGTGTTCCGGCAGACCCAAAAGGGTTTTGTGTTGCAAGCACAAGGAAAGGCCTTTTTAGTTTGTGCTCCACTCCGTCAACAGTAACCTTTGCCTCTTCCATAACCTCCAAAAGTGCAGACTGTGTCTTCGGAGAAGTACGATTTATCTCATCTGCCAACATAAGATTACACATGGCAGCTCCTTCGTGAAATTCAAACTCCCCAGTCTTCGCATTGTACATCGAAAATCCTGTCACATCACTGGGCATAACATCCGGAGTAAACTGAACACGCTTATATTTTAATGACATTGCTTTCGAGATTGCCACTGCAAGCGTCGTCTTGCCAACCCCTGGGATATCCTCTAATAAAACATGTCCTCCGGCAATTAATGCACACAAAACATGGTGTATTACTTGGTCTTTCCCTTTGATAACCTTTTTAATTTCATTTTGAATTGCTTCCACTTGTATGTTCACGCTCAAATCCTCCGTATTTGATATCGGTATTATTGTATCACATTCCTTAATTCATTTCTACAACGATATGCAAAAAACACACAATAGTAAGTGTTTTTTTCTTTTGTTCGAAGTACATCTCTTGAAAATGCATATGCAATAAACTATAATAAAACTTAAGAACCAAAGCATAGGAGTGTTGTTGCATGAAATTACAACAATTATTGAGTTATACAAGAAAGGCAATTGATGATTATCAGATGATACAGACCGGCGATCGAATCGCCGTAGGAATCTCCGGTGGAAAAGACAGCTTGACATTGCTTTATGCCCTTTCCGAGCTACGTCGATTCTATTCAAAAAAATTCGAATTGATCGCAATCTCTGTAAACCTCGGTTATGAAATTGATTATACCGAAATTCGCTCCTTATGCGAAACACTCGGTGTCCCTCTTCATATTGTATCTACAGAAATTGCAGATATCATATTCCGTGTACGTCAGGAGTCCAATCCTTGCTCCCTATGTGCAAAAATGCGAAAAGGCGCTTTCAACGACGAGGCCAAACGACTCGGTTGCAACAAGTTGGCGTATGCACATCACAAAGACGATGTTATTGAGACAATGTTGATGTCTTTGGTATATGAAGGTCGATTTCACACCTTCTCTCCCGTCACATATCTGGATAGAATGGATATCACATTAATTCGCCCGCTTCTGTACGTAAACGAAAGCGACATTGTAGGTTTCAAAAACAAATACAACCTTCCGGTCTTCAAAAATCCATGTCCGGCCGATGGCTATACGAAACGTGAAGAAATCAAAGCTCTAATCAAAGATATCAACACGTTGGCCCCCGGGGTTCGCGAACGTCTCTTCCACGCCATCCATTACGGACCGTTGCCTCAATGGACACAACCGAAGATTCTTTCAAACACTGTTATCGATAAAACGGAACAATAATGTAATTGCCGGCATTGATGGTATCTCCAAATATGTGATTCGCGTCACGAATCTCATCAACATAATCCTTCATATCTCCGCATTCCCTCGAATAATATTCCGAAGCAATGCTCCAAAGGCTGTCTCCTTCTTCAATTAATACAGAAGTGACAGTCTTTGTTTTATCAGTGTGACCGTATGCAGTCATAAGCATCCCTCTACCATAGATAATCACCGCAAAAAACACAGCAGCGATTGCCGCAATTATAATTATCTTCTTTCTTTCGATTTCATGTCTCATATCAGTTCTCCTTTTTTATACCTATTCCTTCATCGTTTGATCCATTCCGAACAAATGTTCTTTTTTTGTATTATATCGAACAAACGTTCTTGTGTCAATATTATATATTCAAGCAATTTTACCGAAAATGTGTTCGATTTTTTGTGCACTTTTATCGAACAAATGTTTTGCTTTTTTTCTTTTTACATGATACAATGATCATATGGAAAACGATTTGAACTTTGGGAGGAATGAATCATGTCTGAGAAGATATCCAAGAAGCAACATGAAATTTTCGAATATATTAAGAATCAGATTTTGTCCAAAGGCTATCCGCCTTCTGTACGCGATATATGTGAAGCAGTCGGCCTTCGCTCCACCTCTTCCGTTCACGCTCATTTGGAGACACTTGAGGAAGCCGGATATATCCGTCGCGATCCCTCGAAGCCGCGTGCTATCGAAATTGTTGACGATTTGTTCAATCTTTCCCGCAGAGAGGTTGTGAATGTCCCCATGATTGGTACGGTAACCGCCGGTGTTCCGATTTTGGCAGTCGAACAGATTCAAGACTACTTCCCTATTCCTGTTGAATTTCTTCCGAACACAGAGACCTTTATGCTTCGCGTTAAGGGTGATAGTATGATCAATATCGGAATCTACGACGGAGATCAGATTTTAGTCCAGAAGCAATCAACGGCATCGAATGGCGATATCGTTGTTGCTTTGATTGAAGATTCCGCAACTGTGAAGACATTTTATAAAGAGAACGGTTACTATCGGCTTCAACCGGAGAATGATTCCATGGAACCTATCATTGTCGATCAGGTTGAGATTCTAGGCAAAGTCATTGGTTTATTTCGAATGTTCTAACATCCCTTGTTACAGTTTTGCAATGCACATACCAAACGCCCGGCACTTAGCCGGGCGTTTCCTTCATACATTTAGTCCTCCAACTGTTCCTGCGGTACCTCTTTTCCATCTCTCCACACACGCTCTAGATCATAGAACAAACGATCCTGTGAGGAAAAAACATGGACAACAATATCCACATAGTCCATCAGTACCCAACCGCTATTTCTTGCTCCTTCAATGCGCTTCGGCTCGTGGCCTTCTGCAAGAAGCTTTTCTCTTACTTCATCTACCATAGCTTCTACCTGCGCCGGATTGCTTCCGTCTGCAATAATGAAATAATCGGCCACCGGAGAAACCTCACTAATATCCAGAACTTTAATGTCGTACCCTTTCTTATCATCCAAGGCCCGATACGCAATTGCAGCCATCCTTTTTGCGATTTCTTTGTTCATATCATTTCATCCTTTCATAATAATTCAGAGTCTCTTGTGTCATCGGATCGATTTCCCGTCCACTCTTCTTCAGATATGCAATCGTACTTTTTGCGATTGCAGCCACACAAGCATCGATATTCTCAAATGCCAATGCCCGAAGAACAGAAAGCGGAGGCTCACATAGCTGTGTACGTGTTGGCTCTATATAATCTGCGACATACACAATCTTACTCAATAGTGTCATTTCAGCACATCCGGTCGTGTGATAGCGAATTGCCTCTAACACGTCGGCTTTCGTTACACCAAAAAAATTCTCGGCAAGATATGCCCCGTATTTGGCATGTAACAAAAACGGAGATTGTCGTTCCGAAGCCGAGATCTCCATCCCATGCGATTCACATAGCCAAAGTAACTCCTCGTCGGAATACATTTTTGCGCAATCATGAAGAATCCCCGCAACCATCGCATCCTCTATCAAAGCTCGATGACGCATTGCTAGTGCGGCACTTAGGTGTGCAACTCCTCGCGAATGCAGCATACGATGTACCGGAAGCTGTTTTTCTAGTACGTTTTCGATGTGCGTGTATTCACGTATATTCATCTACGTCACCATACCTTTCCTTCTGTCACATTTCATCCTTCTTCCGGTACAATCCACGATAAAGAATATATTGCTCCACCGTTTCTGGTACCATTCCGGAAATGCTCCTTCCTTCACCCAGCCTTTCACGAATCTCTGTGGAAGACACATCCTTCCATGGACTCGTCAGTGCGACAAAGCGTCCACCATATTGTGCTCTACGTTCTTCTATCAAGGCATATAGAGACGAATTTTCCGGTTCTCTTGATGCCACGGCAATCGTTGCCAAAGAAACGACTTTTTCAGGGCAATACCACGTAGGGAGGTTTCCAAGCGAATCCTCTCCCATAATATAAACCAGCTCATGCTCCGGATACCGCTCATGTAACAGCTGCAGTGTGTCTGCCGTATAGGACACCGTCTCTCTCTCAAATTCAAACAGGCTGAGCTCTAGCTCCGGATGCTCGGATACGGCTGCTAACACCATGGCAATTCGATGCTTATCTTCTATAATATGCGAATCTTTTTTATGAGGTGGTAACTTCGCAGGCATGATCCACGTACAATCCAGATCACATTGCTTTGTTGCCGCCAAAGCAATCTCAACATGTCCAATGTGAATCGGATCAAAGGTTCCACCCAAAATCCCTATCTTCACCGGCTCCTCCTATCTTTTCGGCAGTTCAATCTTTTTCTTTGTCTTTGATTCCTTGTACAAAACAATTTTCTTGCCGATTACTTGTACAATTTCCGCACCGGTACGTTCGGACAAAACTGCGGCGAGCATCTTCGGTTCCTCAAGACAGTTGTTTAAAACACTGATTTTAATCAACTCTCTCGCTTCCAGTGCCTCACGAATCGCTTCTGTCAATTCGGGGGAAATGCGGCCCTTTCCGATTTGGAAAATCGGCTCTATCTTCATTGCAAGTCCTTTCAAATATGCTCTTTCCTTACTTGTCATGCGCCCCTCCTAAATCATTTGTAATAATCGAATTGCAATCCATACATACGAACCGTATCTCCGTCTTGAATTCCAAGTTCCTCAAGCTGTTCAAGAATTCCGTTTGTCTTCAAAAAATTCTGAAAGAACTCAAAGCCCTTCTCGGAATCCAAATTGGTATACCCCAACATACGTTCGATACGTGGTCCTTCAACAACATACATACATTCATCGGCGTCATACTCAACTGTATATGGCTCATTTTCGGGAGACATCGTCTCAGGGAAATACTCACGTTCGAATACGATTGGCGTCTCATCCACGGTTTGAAGCATCGCATGCGTCGCATACAATAACTCCTTGACCCCAAAGCCGCTCACTGCGGAAATCGGAATCACGCTAACCTCTTCACCGAGCTCCTCTCGCAACAGTTCCATCGCAATCTGCCGCTCCTCTTCACTGAACAGGTCCATCTTATTCATCGCAATGATCTGTGGCTTCTCCGCAAGCACTTGACTATATTGACGCAATTCATTATTGATCTTTCGAATGTCCTCAGCAGGTTCACGTCCTTCGGTTGAAGCACCATCCACAATGTGAATAATGACCTTACAACGCTCCACATGCTTCAAAAACTCGTGTCCGAGACCTACACCTTCCGAGGCACCCTCGATCAGCCCGGGGATATCAGCGACAACAAAGCCATTCGTGCCTTCAAGCGAAACGACGCCCAGATTCGGATTCAATGTCGTAAAATGATAATTCGCAATCTTCGGCTTTGCATTGGATATCCGCGACAAAAATGTTGATTTTCCTACGTTCGGGAAACCAACCAAGCCGACATCCGCAATGACCTTCAATTCCAAAATTACATTCAGTTCTTGTCCCTTTCCACCGGGCTGTGCATATTTCGGCACCTGCATTGTCGCCGTGGCATAATGCTGGTTTCCTTTGCCGCCACGACCTCCCTTCAATACCGTTACACGACGATTCTCATGCGACATATCGGCAATAACTTTTCCGGTCTCAGCCTCTTTAATTATTGTACCCTCCGGCACCCGTAATACCAGATCCTCTCCATCCTTTCCGGAGCAGTTGTTATTGCCACCCTTCTGTCCGTCTTCGGCACGATACTTTCGAACAAACCGAAAATCATTGAGCGTATTCAAACCTTCATCTACTTCAAAGATCAAATCCCCGCCGCGACCGCCGTCTCCGCCGTTCGGTCCTCCGGCTGCTACAAACATTTCACGCCGAAAGCCGACATGTCCGTCTCCACCGTTCCCTGAGCTAATAAAAATTGTTGCAGTATCCGCAAACATTGTATTCCTCCATTCGCCCTTTTTGCTAATTGCATCAAAAGACTCCCTTATCTAACTTCGATATCTATAGTGTACATCATTTTCCGCATTCATTTCAACAAAAATCTGTGCTTCGGTGAAAGTGTACATAAAAAAAGAAAAACAGCCCCGCTGCATCGCATTTCCTTAAGGGCTTCCTCAACGAAACACGAAACAACAGGGCTATCACAATTCACTAATTACTCAGCAACAGGATAAACACTAGCCTGCTTCTTACCCTTAGCCTTGGTCTCGAATTTCAAAGTTCCATCAACCAATGCAAAGAGGGTATCGTCGCCACCACGGCCAACGTTTACGCCGGGATGAATCTTGGTACCACGCTGTCTGAAAAGAATGTTGCCCGCCTTAACAAACTGACCGTCTGCCCTCTTAGCTCCAAGTCTCTTAGACTCGGAATCTCTACCATTCTTCGTGGAACCAACACCCTTTTTATGAGCAAATAACTGAAGGTTCATCTTCAACATGACCATTACCTCCTAAAAAACGTGTGTAAAAAATTATTCAACTACAGTTACATGTACAAATTGTGAACCACAATCTTCTTCAATCTGTCTGAGTCCCAGTTGCAACGACTGCAACAACAACTCCGATTCCGGACTGATCGGCAATTCCAGTTCAAAATGAACATCACCATCTCCGATTTCCTGATATGCAAAGCGGTCTCCAACCAACTTTTCAATGGAATTCACACAATTGATTACAAGCACGGAAACACCGGCACATACAATATCATAATCTCTTTCAGCGTATTCCGCATGTCCAATGCAGGAAAATCCGGAAATCTTCTCACCAACTTTTCGAAAAGAAACTTGAATCATAACTCATTCACCGTCCAATTCGATGCAATAAATTAAGCGTTGATCTTTTCAATCTTAACCTGAGTGAACGGCTGTCTGTGACCATTCTTCTTATGGTATCCGCTCTTTCTCTTGTATCTGTAAACAATAACCTTCTTAGCCTTGCCATCGCCAAGAACCGTTGCAGATACGGTTGCTCCGGCAACGTTGGGTGTACCGATTACGAGTTCACCGTTATTCACCGCAAGAACCTGATCAAAGGTAACGGCCTCGCCTTCTGCTACACCGAGCTTTTCTACTCTAATGATATCGCCTTCAGCTACCTTGTACTGCTTACCACCAGTTGCAATAATTGCGTACATATTGGCACCTCCTATTATCATTACTCGCCAATTACGGTGATGAAACGAATCGCTTCATACTTTCAAACCCCATTGTGCGGCATACTAGTATATAATATCATGAAAAAACATCGAATGTCAAGCACTTTTTTTAGAAAATGGACATATTCTATGCCATTTCACAACATTTGCGCCAATCCGGCCAACTCTTCATGTAACGGTCGTTTTTTCTTCATACGCGTGATTTCCACAAGGTTCAAGCGTGTCATATCAACCACTGTTGTCCGAATCGAATCTTTTGCCACATACTCGCGTAATGCATCCATCAAGATCTTACGATCCTTTGGTTGCTTCATATCGATAAAATCAACAATGATGATTCCGGACAGGTTGCGAAGGCGTAGCTGCCTTGCAAGCTCTTCGGCAGCCTCCATATTGCATGAAAGAAATCCTTCCTTTCCGAGCCGATTCCCCCCCGTCGCCTTTCCGGTATTCACGTCGATGACCGTCATCGCCTCCGTATACTCAATCAGTAGATATGCACCGCTTTTCAGCCACACACGCCTCGAGGTCAATTCCTTCAACCTCGCACGCATATCATAGGTCGCAGAAAGGCTGACCGACGTGGCATCAAAACGGCGAAGCAAATGCTCCTGCTCCGGACGATAGACATGCAAAAACAGCTGCATCTCATGAAAGATTGTCTCGTCGTCCGTTAAATATTCTTCGTAACTTGTCGTATAAGCATCCCGCAATTCGGCAAGATACACCGGAAGTCCCTCTTTAAGACAGCTTCCAACCGTTCGCGTCGCGTATATCTCACAAATCCGCTCATACTCCGCCTTCAGGCGTTCCAATTCAGCAAAAACCGTCTCGTCGGACGCATGTATCGAGTTGGTACGAAGCATAATGGCAAACGGACCTTTTTTGTACGAATCCAATCGTTCTCTCCAAAGCTTAATAAATTTCGCAGAATCAATCTTTGAAGAAAAATAGATCCCTTCCCTGCCATGCATCAACACAAGATTTACACCCGTCAGCGAAAAATCCGCGACTGCCGACACCGGCTTATTTCTTCCGGCTTCACGCTCCAACTGCACCACCACTTCGTCTCCGACGTGAAGCTTTCCGTCCGCATGCGTCTGACGGACAAGTGCATGACTCATCTTGTCAAAGGGAAGATACCAATTCTCTTCCCCCTTTTCTACACTGACAAAAGCCGCTCGAATTCCCGGAACGACTTTTTCCACGCGACCGACCCATATGCTTCCTTGCAAATACGGCGTTTCTTGTGTCTTGGCGACACTGATCGAATGCAATTTATCTTCATAAAAACCTGCGGCAAAGATACCATTCCCCTCACGATAAACAATCAATCCATTTTCCATAGCGGTACCATATGCCCTTCCTCCGCGCAACCGAACAGTTCCATGCGATGAATATAAAACATCAGCGGTCGATACGCGATTCCTCCTGCTTTACATAATGCCTCCACCAACAATTCCGCAGAAATGTTGTTTTCACTTCCCGCGTCCAAAGCGGCTACAAAACGAAATGCCTCGGAATGATGTATGCTATGTCGGCTACCTTCTTCGAACAGCGCCTGATTAAACTCGAATACACCGTCGTTACATATAACTTGCAATGCATCGTCACATAGCCAAAGGCCGTGAATTCCTCCTCTCACATCACACTCCCGCTCTCCCTTTTTCGTCTTCTTCATCATCATATACCGTTCGGCCTTTGCCATATTCTCAAGTGCCTCACGAAACGCCCCCTCAACGCCTTCTCGTGCTTCAAGCACATACATTGCTCCCGCGATTAACGACATCCCGGTCGTCTTCTTTTGATGCGGAATATAATCCGGAAGAATCGACACCTTTGTAATGGAAATTCCGTCACACATTGTAGCCTGCAGACGCTTATAAATCGTCTCTTCCGAATACCGTTCCTCAAACTCCACATCAAAGTATTCCCCATCGCTTGTCAACGAAAGCGACAACGGCTGCGCAAAGCTCATGATTGGGTGCGGATGATATCCTTCGCTGAACAAAAGTCGAAGTCCGCTTCTTCGAAATGCCTTTTGCATATAGCGCATCACATCGAGATGTCCCAAAAAACGCATCCGTCCGTATTTTGCAAAACGTATTCTCGTTCTCATCCGTTCACCCCCGTATCCTTTCCGTCATAATTCACACTGGTACCATCGGCATTTCGTTCTTCGACACACACGCCACAGCCAAACACCGCCGCACCGCATCCGGCACATTTCCTCCGACAATTCGGTGTAATCTCTTCCTTCTTTGCCCTCTCATACTCACGATACAAAAACTTTCTCGAAACACCGATATCAATGTGGTCCCACGGGAGAATCTCTGACTCCTCGCGTTCTCTTGTGTTATAAAATTCTACAGTAACCCCACATTCCTCCATTACTTCTTTCCATATCTCATATCGAAAATGCTCGGTCCACGCATCATAGATACAACCGCGGCGATATACTCGCTCAATCACATCGCACAGCTTACGATCCCCTCTTGCAAGAATCCCCTCAAGCTCGCTTGTCTCGGCATCGTGCCAGTGATATACGATGCTTTTTTGGTTCAACTGCTCGCGAATCGTATGCTGCAGCAATCTTTGACGCTCCAAAAAGGTCTCCTTTTTCACCATCGGTGCCCACGCAAACGGTGTGAACGGCTTTGGAATAAAATATGACGTGCTAACATTAACCGAAACCTTTCCGTTTCTTCGCTCTTTGGGGATACGATAATATTCCTCACATACCTTCTCTGCCAGCTCGGCGATACCGCGCACATCTTCCTCACCTTCTGTTGGCAGTCCGAGCATAAAATACAGCTTCACCTTATTCCAACCGCCTTCAAAAGCCCTTCCGGCACCGGTTAGAATATCCTCTTCCGTCAAACCTTTATTGATTACATCTCGCATGCGTTGCGTCCCGGCCTCCGGTGCAAAAGTAAGACTACTCTTATTGACGTCCTGTACTTTGCTCATTACATCCAAGGAAAATGCATCAATACGCAACGATGGCAATGAGATATTTACATTCTTGTCCCTATACGTATCAATCAAATGGTACACTAACTCCGGTAAGCAAGAATAGTCACTGGAGCTCAGGGAACTCAAAGAGATTTCGTCTTGTCCGGTAGCATCGATCATCTTTTGTGCAAGTTCCTTCAACCGATTCACAGCTCGTTCACGAATCGGTCGATATATCATGCCCGCCTGACAGAATCGACAACCGCGAATGCATCCACGCTGAATCTCCAGTACCACACGATCCTGCACAATCTGCAGAAAGGGAACGAGCGGCTTCTCAGGATAAAAGGTGTCACTAAGCGCTGTCTCTACCTGCTTGCATATCCTTGCAGGTACCCCGGTAGCCTTCGGTACAAAGGATGCAATGGTTCCGTCCTCATGGTATGTCACTTCATACAAAGAGGGAACATACATGCCTTGTATCGTTGCAACTTTACGAAGATAATCCGCACGGCTTCCTCCTGCCAACTTATTTTCCTTGTATAGATTCAAAATCTCGTCATATGCCGTCTCTCCCTCTCCGATATAGAAGAAATCAAAAAAATCCGCAATCGGTTCCGGATTGTACGCACAGGGTCCTCCTCCGATCACAATCGGATCGTCTTCCCCACGATCCTTTGCACGCAAAGGAATTCCCGACAGATCAAGCACCTGCAACACGTTCGTATAGCACATTTCGTATTGAAGCGTGATTCCCAAAAAGTCAAATTCACGTATCGGATCCTGCGACTCCAGTGCAAACAGCGGAATCTTTTTCTCGCGCATCGTGCGATCCAAATCTACCCAAGGGGAATACACACGCTCACAATATGTATCCTCCCTACGATTTAACATGTCGTATAAAATTTGGATTCCGAGATGTGACATCCCCACCTCGTAGACATCCGGGAAACACATACAGAATCGTATCTCCACCTTTGACGGATCTTTTTCTATCATATTGATCTCTCCGCCGATATATCGTGCCGGTTTTTCTACCTGCAATAAAATTTCATCCGAAAGGGCCAGCTGTTTCATAACTCATCTCCGCAATTTATTATTCTCTTCCTGTCGTCAGAGCACCTTCTCCGACGCTATATAAACAACAATAGAATACCATAAAAAAAAGCATTTGCATATGTTTTTCTTGCGATTTTTTGTTCCTTGCAGTATAATTTTATTTATAGATTGTATGGAGGAAATCATTATGGCCTATTGTCCCAAATGTCACACCGAATACGAAGACGGCATTACCGTATGTGCGGATTGCGGAACTCCTTTGGAGGATACCGTGTCAGAAACAAATATGGAACTCGTATATACCTATAAGAGCGAGCGTGTCTTAAAACGTTTCTTGGAATATTTGAATTATTCCAAGATCGCGACGGAAGTTATCAAAAATCCAGAGACCGATCGGTTCGAATTGTACGCCTCTGCCGATGACACAATGCGAATCCGACGTGCCTATGCGGTTTTTATCTCTGTAGAATCCGGTCGTTCCTCAACTGACAGAGCTCTATCACAATACGAAGCAGAAGATAATCTTTCCGAATTCGATGCAGAAGAGGATTCCGAAGCTTCCGAGAAGGCTTTGCCCGAATCGGAGTCGGAGCCCTTAGAAGCAGCAGAGGAATCTTTTTTCAATGAACTCATGGAGGAAAGTTCCGTACAGGAGATGACACAGATCAACCTACGCTCAGGTGGTCAAACGGAATACACTTCTGCGGATTTCAAAGCAAAGGACTCACTCAGCACCGGTATTATGCTGTTAGTTCTCGGACTCATTGGCCTCGTTCTGGTAGGCCTTGCCTACTTTGATATCTTTCCTTACTTCAACTCTCTGTTTGCACAGATTGTTATGGGACTAGTCTTCTTGGCTTTGATTGCCTGCGGGATCTATACACTTCGTGCTTATCCCGCACAAAAGGCGGCGGTTGCCGAAGAAACCGCTCTTCTCAAACGCATTCGAGACTGGCAGCAGTCGTCTTTGACAAAAGATTTTATTTGTACAAAGCTTCCCGAAACCGACACTGAGGAAGAACGCTTGCTACTCTGTCAGGAATACATGGAAAAAGCACTTCATGAGGCCTTTCCGAACGCCGATCCTTCCATCGTTTCCTTCCTTACAGAGGAACATTTTTCCCGATTGTTCGAAGAAGAATAAGATTGCTTGCTTTTCCAACAAAAAAATCGCATTATTCTTGTTTTTTTATTGAAAATACAAGCACATTTGTATATAATAAATGTTATATGAAAAAAATCATTTCTATTTGACTCAAATCAATGATTGGAGGAATACATATGCCTTATTGTCCTATTTGCAAAAAGGAATATCCCAA
Source organism: Lachnospiraceae bacterium (assembly GCA_045601665.1). Classification (GTDB taxonomy): domain Bacteria; phylum Bacillota; class Clostridia; order Lachnospirales; family Lachnospiraceae; genus ISDg. Next base: position 152,260 of record JAZRZZ010000010.1, on the reverse strand, counting down.
TGGTACCACAATGTGTACCGATTGCAACACACCTCTGCTTGAAGGAACAACGATTGAAACCGTTTCCGTATTTGCTTTTCAGAAAGAAGATGCTGCGCAGAGCTTTGTTGAATATATGACCGGACAAGGAATGAACGGTTACTACGAATATTCCATGCGTGAAAATACCTACAAGATTTATGTAGAGAAACCGGATACCAAACGGGCATTTAAGATGTTTACGGCTTTTTTGGTAGAATCTAAGAAGAAGAAAAATAACGAGAGTACTTCTTCCGCTCCCCCGCAGGCACCGGAAGCTCCCGCTCCCGCTCCGGCAGAGGAGGTCACTCCTTCCGTGGATGCAACCGCTGCAAGCGATGACCCTGCTTCGGCAGAGGAAATTGCTCCCTCCGAGGATGTAACCGCTGCAAGCGATGACTCTGCTCCGGCAGAGGAGATTGCTCCTTCCGAGGATGTAACCGCTACAAACGATGACTCTGCTCCGGCAGAGGAGAGTGCTCCTTCCGAGGATGTAACCGCTACAAGCGATGCCCCTGCTCCTGTAGAGGAGAGTGCTCCTTCCGAGGATATCGCGTTCGTAACCGCTCCCGACACAATGGATGCGGCGACAGCAACCGAATCCAACGAGTTTTCAACTGCTGTTGAAGCACAGGAGTCCATCGAAGTTGCCGATGTCACGGATGACACCGTGTTCTCCATGGAGTCCGACTCCAATGAAGAGCCCGAAACCACAGAAACCTCTTTCTTTGACAGAGAAGAGACGACGACAGACGATCTCGCCTCGGATTCTGTTTCCGAAGAGGATGCGTCTGCTGAAGAAGCCTTTGCTGAAAACGATTCTAACGACGAAGACTCTTCCGTTTTTTCCGGTTTATTTGCATCGCCTTTTGCACAACCGGAGAAGCAGGACGATCCGGAACCGATTTTTGTCGAAGTAGAACGTGTGCAAGAAGAAGAATTTGACGATCACAACATTGTAGATTCCATTGCCACTCCTCTCGCATCATCGGAGAACTTCGGCTTCGAAGAAACGACGAATTCATTCCACCAATTTGAAGCTGTAGATAACGTTTCTGCATACGATACAGCAGAAACGCCGTCCTTCCCTTACGAGACCACGGACACCCCTTCTATGGAAGCTTCCGAAGAGTCGGAGGACGATGATTTCAATGCGTTTTCTGATTTTCTTGCCAATTTCAAAAAGGCTTCTATGGCAAAGAATCAGAGAGTCGAGGATACTTTTGACAACGAACCTGCGGGCTCTGTCGTGGAAGAAATCCTTCCGGATCGTAACCTTTACACAAGAGACACCTCCGATTACGAATCTGTCCCGCTTCGTCCTACCGATATTCAGGACACAAAGATTACGGTTCCTGTAGATTATGACATTATTGAAGAGGTTATCGGTGACGCTTCCGCAATTTCAGAAGAAAGCTTCATCCCCAACAGTAGCTCTTCTTTTGCAGATCCGAACAAAGAAGTCGACAAGGCCTTTACCCAGCGTCCGAAGCGCAAATTTGACATTGCAGATACCGACGAGTTGACGGAAGGCTTCCACGGCTTTGTTCCGGACTATTCCATGACAACGGACTCTGACAACGAAGACTCCCAAAGCGATGCTGCTTACGAGGAATTCAAAAAACGCGTACGCGAGCGTAAGGCCGAACATGATCTTCTTGATGCACAGATCACCAAAGAGCGTGTTCGCAAAGCCAACCTCGAAAAGGAATTCGGAAACGGAAAGAAAATTGTCTTTGAAGATACCGACGAGCTTGATAATTTTGCGGGCTTTGTTCCGGACTATACTCCTAACACAAAGAACGAAGAAGAATTCGCATTTTATAAACCTCGCACCGTGTCTGACTATTCCAAGTATAAAAAGGGCAAAAAGGGTGTTCTTCCCGAATCGGTTGCTGTACCGAAGAATCTCTCTTATATGAGATTGACAAATGCGGACGAGGTTACCAATCTTTTCGTTGACAACGTTCCTTCCTCAATGAAGAAGACCGTGAATCCGAATGAAATACGCAATTCGAACTTCATCGTTTCAATGAACGGTCGTCAGTTGACTCTTCTCTTCAACAGTTGGTTGCTTTTGAATGTCACAACCGCTACAGTGAAGACGTTCGAGAAAGCAGATGCATCATCGGATGAAAATTTTAATCTTAAGATTGACGGAATCAAGAAACTGTTGCAGGATAACTTCGGCGAGCTCAACGAATCCTTTCTCGACAATTTGGTTCACAAATATTATAACAAGTATTTGGATGATTGAGTTCTTAGAGTCACCAAAACACAACATTGCATTTAAAGCCGCACATGACCTTCGAGTCTGATATAATCCCCTTAAAGTAGACACTTAAAAAACAAGAAGTTTTCAAGACTACTTTAAGGGCGTAATATCACAAGTCAAATGCGGCTTTGTTTCTCTTTTATTTGCTTTGATTATTATCTCTTTCTCCCTATATATCCATTACGGAGGTCAATCCATGGAATTCATACACAAAGAAAGCATAGCCATTTTCTCCAATCCCGGGGTATGTTCTCGCCAACTTCTATCCCCTGAGAATTCTTCCTCCAAGCGTGTGACGATTACCGAAGTACACCTAGAACCGGGCGCTGTACAGCCAAGACATATGCACGATGTATCGGAACAAATATGGTATGCACTACAAGGTTCCGGAACTCTCTTGCTGCAGAACAGCGAACAGCCTTTTTCCGCAGGCGATGTGGTTCGATTTGCAGCATGTGATATTCACGGTTTCAAAAACAACAGTGATCTTCCGTTCGTATACCTATCCATTACGACTCCTCCAATTGATTTTTCATACGCTTACAGAAACAAAACCTAATGGTCTGTGCCCAACACCCCCCGAGAAAAAACTTGGGTATTAGTGCGACGGCTATATAGAAGTATTACGAAACCACTTTTGATATTGTTTCAAAAGTGGTTTTGAGTTGCTTATGACATTGAACACTTATGATATATTTGCTATAATCAGTTTGATAAATAAGAATAGGTCGAACAGATAAATAAGAATTGACGAGGAAACAAAGATGAAAGATTTTATTTTTATTACAGGAGCAAGTGGTATAGGCAAAACCACCCTATGTAACGGCTTGCTTGAGCACTATAAAACAACATGTGTTGAGCAGCATATGGTACCAGAGTTTATATCACGAGATGGCAAAGAACCTATGACAGGAGAGCTTGAAGAGCTTACTTGCTGGGAAAATCAAGTGGCAATGCTTATGTGTTTTCATAAGCTTGGTTATAAAAATATAATTGCATCTGATATAGATGATTTGAGAACGGCAGATATTCCTGTTGTTTTTAAAGGAACGGATTTTATCACAATAAAACTTATATGTAGCGATTTGCCTCAAATTCAGGAACAGATGAAAAATAGGCCAAATAACGGGCTTATAGATTATGAATTGCAGGAAAAGATGAATGAGAAAAATATAAGGCGAAATCCTCTTATTAACGAAGTTGAAATTGATGTCGCAGGTAAATCAATCAATGAGGTACTTGAACAAACCATAAACATTATAGAGACTATACCGTCTCTTATTGATTATGAATATACAAAGCCACCAAAAGAGATGTTTTATTCATGGGTTTTTGCAAACGGTTTGAGATAGTGGAACAGGTTCGAAAAATGCTACGCATTTTCCTCACTGACGATGCACTTTCTTCGAAAGTTCCGCAACTGACGTTGCGAATCGCCGAAGGCGATTGCATCGTCAAATTCCAATTTCTCTGTGAGATTTTAAAATAACCCGTGAAGAAATTCTCCACGGGTTATGCTTCTTTATCACTATCCACATTTCCTATACGGATGATTCGCCTCTTCTATGAAAAAATGTCGAGTAGCTCCTCCTTGGTTAAATGATTCATAAAATCCTCATTAGTATCAATCACCGAGTTCGCCAGCAATTGTTTCTTTTTCTTAAGGCGATATATCTTTTCTTCGATCGTACCTCGTGCCAAAAGCTTAATGACATGCACGTTCTTCGTCTGACCGATACGATATGCACGATCGGTCGCCTGATCTTCAACCGCAGGATTCCACCATGGATCCACATGAATTACGGTATCTGCACCGACCAGATTCAAACCCGTTCCACCGGCCTTTAAGGAAATCAAAAATACATCATTTGTACCTTCGTTAAACTCCTTCACGTATCGGGTTCTATCGGCAATCTTTGTTTCTCCTTCAATACAAAAATACGGAATTTGCTGTCTATCCAATTCTCCCTTAATAATCGAAAGCATTGAGGTGAACTGTGAAAAAATCAGCATCCGATGTCCGGACTCTCTCGCCTTCACGATCAACTCATTCAACAGTTCCAGCTTCGAACTATCCCCTTCGTAATTCTCAACAAAGGTTTTCGGATGGCAACAAATCTGACGCAAACGCATCAAGGCACTTAATATACGAATGCGATTGTGCATCAACGGATTCTCTTCTTCCTCTTCCAGATGAAGTTCGCCCTTATAATGCTCAAGATATGCCGCATAAAGTTTCTTCTGCTTATCCGTGAGATCCACAAGAATCTTCTCTTCTGTTTTGTCCGGAAGTTCTGATAGCACATCCTTTTTCATTCTACGTAGGATAAATGGATTGATACGCATATTCAGCTGCTTTAGTTTCTCTTCATCCTTATTCATTATCGGCTTTTCGTATTCCGCGACAAATTTCGGATGTGTTAACAGATACCCGGGCATCACAAAGTCAAAAATGGACCATATCTCGGAAAGCGAGTTTTCAATCGGGGTACCGGTCAGTGCAAAACGTGTCTTCGCACTTAATTGTTTTACACTCTGTGCATTGATCGAAGAACCGTTCTTTATGTTCTGCGCTTCATCAATAATGACAGTTTCAAATACCCGTTCCGTATAGTAACGGATGTCACGTCGCAACAACGGATATGACGTGATCAAGATCTGTGCCTTTGTTTTCTGCAAAATATGCTTGCGCTCCTCCGGAGTTCCGCATACGATTTCGCAAGAGACCTCTGAGGTGAAATTTTCCACCTCATCCTTCCAGTTATACATAAGTGAAGTTGGACAAACAATCAAACTCTGACCCTCGCTCGGCAACGTAGTAATATACATAATTGCCTGTAACGTCTTACCAAGGCCCATGTCATCCGCCAAAATTCCACCCATACCATTTCCTGCTAGGTTGCACATCCACGACAAGCCGATGCGCTGATACGGTCTCACTTGTGCGGTAATCACCTCCGGAACCTCAACCTGCGGCGGATTCTTTAACGAATGCAACAATTCATAAATACGCTCATCCATCGAAAAATCACACTGTTTAGAACGAAGCAGCTCTTCCAAATAGCAAGCCTGCGAGCGCTCGATTCGTATCTCATCCCCTCGCATATGCCTGGTATCCCCGTTCACGGTACGTAGGATCGCCAAGGTGTCCTGTAGCGCCTCGGAATCAAGCAGAAGAAAGTTTCCGTCCTTAAGTCGATAATATTTCTTTTTCAACTGCATCGAACGGAAAATGTCCTTTAATTCCTGCTTGGGAACATCTTCGTAAGAAACTTCAAACGACAGAAAATCTTCATCCGATTTCATATGCACTTGATACGAAACCTTTTCCCCCTTCGTAATTCGAAGGTTATGAAATCCACTTGAATACATCATCTCACAAAGTTCCGGAAGACGTCCGCGCTCTCCCGAAACAAAATCAAAAATCGAATCCATATCTCGAAGCAAATAATATCCGCTATGAATTTCAAAGTGTCTGTCCTGCAGCTCCTTTGCAATCGCCTCTTCTTTTTCTTTGTCACGCATCAAAATGTATCCATGAATATCCGGTTCCGCAAAACTATTGAATGAATACTCTCCGTATCGGTACTCTAGCTCCGCACGAATATTGCCATACACATAATCAAGATACAGTATCGCCGTCAGAGGGAACGACAAATATCGATCCTTTAGATTGTCGGGAATTCGAAGATTCATTGTATCGTTTAGACGAGGCAATACTTCCTCAAGAAATTCCTTCGCTTGTTCTCCACGAAAGACAATCTGCGGACTGTCTTTGGAAAGTGAATTATAAATCGGCAGATAATTCTTCGTAAACTGTGTCCTCGGATGATATATCACATTGTCATAAAACATCAACTCACCATCTGCAGTCAAGGGAAAGGCTCTGGCACTGTCCGCATATCCGATTGCCACATATTCTTCATCTACATCAATGTCATATGCAATCAATGGATTATCATCGCAAAATGTTATATTTTCAATCGGCCGACCATTTACAACAAAAGTGAACGATTCTTTTCCCAAGCGTTTCAGTACTTCGAGCAACATTCTCTTGGTTAACAGCACCTCATTTTTTTGAAATACCGATCGTTCGCCGACAATATGATAGCGTTCCTCAAGTTCAAGCACATCCGTCAGATATGCGCATACCGCTTGTGAAGCACGGTCAAACTCCGTAACCCCTGCACGATACGTGAAATTCTTACCAAGCACAAGATTCTGCCCACTACGCAGCGTCTCCAGCATCTTCTTTACAGACTGTACCTTATAGCACTTCTCCGCTCCCATGGAAATGCGAAGCGCCATAGTATCGGATGCCTGACGCAAGATGCCTTTATAAGATACCGACAAACGCAAATGACAAGTCTCACCTTGGACCATTCCACCTTCGAGCTCGGAATAATAATCAAGAATCTGTGCGGAGCGTTGCTCTTCGGGTGACATATCCGCTTTTCGCTGACTATTGTTGCGAAATTGCAACAAAAACAAAAGGGAAGCAATGACATGCTTACAACAAGCATCGGTATCCTTTGCTCTTGCAGCACACGTGCATCGAAACTGAAGTTCATCTGTCATTCGTACATTTACTTGATAACTGAAATTGCCCTTAACCGTAAATTGATACATGGTTTTATCACGGGAGGCCACTGCACCGGTGACCCGTCCGTTTTTATAATACGAAAATCCATCTGCGAATATCTCCTCTGTTGGAGCCAAACTTCTGATAAAACTTTTCGTCAAATTCATCGTACGCGAAGCCATTCCTTTCTCTAAAAACGATTTTATTATTTTATCACACAAAAGAATGGATTTCAAGTATTTCAAAGGACATTTCTCGGCGTTATATTCCCCCGAGAAGCTTTTCGAGAAAATACGGCAAATCCACCGAAGGAACTGATTCCTCCGCACAAATCGGAAGCTTCACATATAACGTGTCCCCAATGTATAAGGTCATTTCCCCTACTTCATCCCCCACATTCACTGGTGCCGTCAACTGTTCACAAACCTCATAGCGCACATGTACTTTTTCTCCACCAAGCAATAACGTTGTACCGTAATCCTCTCGTACTCCGACAGAAACTGTGCCTTTTCTCCCGTTCACCACAGAAACAGTTCCGAGAACCTCTCCGCGAAGCTCCATATGGCTACTGTGAAAATGCGTTCTCCCGTATTCTACGAGTTGTTTCGTGTCTGTCCATTTGTATGATTTGTGCGGCGGCCATCCACTACCGAGCACTACCGAAATCAAAACCGTATCCTCGTATGCGGTTGCACCGACAAAACAATATCCTGCCTTTCCGGTGAAACCGGTCTTGATTCCCATGGCATCACTATCCATATACAAGTACTTGTTAATATTACTAAGCAAACAAGTTCGCTTGCCATCCAACTCCTTTACGGTATGCGTTTGCGTCTGTATGATCTTTACAAACATCGGATTCTTCATTGCATAGGACGCGATTAAGGCCAGCTCACTTGCCGTTGTATAATGCATCTCTCGATCCAACCCATTTGCAGAACCAAACATCGTTTGCACGCAACCGAGATTTTTTGCTTTCTCCGTCATCATACGGCAAAATTCTTCTTCGCTTCCGGCCACATGCTCCGCTACAGCAACTGCAGAATCGTTATGACTTTCCAACATCATGGAATATAGCAAATCAAGGAGACGATAATGCTCCCCTGCTTTAATATTCATCTGTACATCCGGCATAGATGCAGCATACGAGCTCACCGTCACAATCTCATCCGTTTGGCAGTGTTCGAGCGCTAAAATGCATGTCATAATTTTTGTTGTGCTCGCCATCGGAAGCTCCACGTTCTCGTCCTTTCCAAACAACACTCTTCCGTTCGCCGCATCCATGAGACATGCAGCGCGAGCATTTAGCACTCCCATCGGATTCTCCAATACCGGTTCCTCCTCACGCAATACCTTTTCGGTCGGTCCAAGGTATCCCGGTTCCGGTACATCGTTTTCCCATTTTCCTTGTCTACAGTACAATATTGTTGCAATTGCTATCGCTAGAATGCATAAAACATACTGCTTCATGCCCAATGCCTTTCCCTTTTCGAAAGAACCTATTCCGATACCAAAGAAAAAATGCCCGAATTTCAAATGCTTCGGGCATCTATGATGCAAATTATATTTATTATACCTCTACAGTGGCCTCTTCCTCTGCCTCCATCTTAAATTCCTCCACCTTCGCTGTCTCGATCATCGGAAGCTCCTCCAGAGAAGAAACGCCGAAGCTTCGTAGAAAATCATCCGTCGTTCCGAATAAAATCGGCCTTCCCGGTGCATCCATTCGTCCAAGCTCACAAATCAAATGATAGTCCAGTAATTTATTCACTGCAAAATCACATTTCACACCGCGAATTGCTTCAATTTCCTGCCTGGTTACCGGCTGCTTGTAAGCAATAATCGAAAGCGTCTCCAACAAAACATCCGTCAATACATGCTTCTGCGGAACATGGCATAGGCGGATCAGTGTCTCATAATGTTCTACCTTTGTACAAAGCTGATACTTACGTTCCAAACGCTGCACCATAATGCCACGCTCGTCCCTCGCATATTCTTCGATCATTTCGTCCATCACGGCAGACAGCTCCTCTTCGCTGATCTGCAAAGCTGCCGCTATACGCTCACCGTCTACGGCTTCTCCCATTGTAAAAAGAATTGCTTCAATCTCCGCTTTGATTTTTTTACGTTCGTCCATACCTATCCTCTATGCATACTGCTCTATCGGCACTATATCATTTGCCAAATACTCTATTTCAAAATCCTCGAATAATCCGGTTTGTCGGATGCTCATGCGTCCCATATGTATCAACTCCAAAATTCCGAGGAAGGTTACAATCAATTCAATCTTATCGCCGGCACGCTCCAGCAAACGACGGAAACTGAATCTTCGATGTTTGATTCCGTATTCCTGAATGCGAAGAACCTTTTCCTTGAAATTCACCTCTTCTTTTGCAATCCTACCGAACTTACTTCGAATCGGATCAATCTTATTCTCCTGTCTACGCATCACCTCTTGGAATATGGCATTCAAACGACTCAATTGCAAATCGCCGACAACATCCTCTGCTTTAATGTCCTCTTTGAAAGCGGCAACCTCTTTCGGAATCCTCTCTTCACGATACAAATGTTTTGCCGCATCGATTTGGCGATCCTTCAATTCTATAGAGGCATACTTATACATCTTATATTCCAAAAGCTTCTCCACAAGCTCCGCACGAGGATCCAGTTCCTCTTCCTCCTCGCTTGTCTCGGCAGGCAAAAGCATCGCCGACTTAATTCGAAGAAGCGTTGCCGCCATGACAAGAAATTCACTCATGTTGTCCATCTGATATTCCTGCATCTTATGAAGGTAGTCCATGTACTGCTCCGTAATCAATGCAATGGGAATATCATATATATTCACTTTGTTCTTCTCGATCAAGTGCAACAGCAAATCCAACGGTCCTTCAAATACTTCAAGTTTCACGGAAATGTCCATGTTCTTCCTCCTTTCTGATGCGATGCATCGTCTATTTTCTTACCTTCAATACCATAAGCTCCGGCTTATTAAACAAACGTATCGGTAGTGTGTGTACTCCGAGCCCACGTGACACCGCCATGAGAGACTTATCGGTCTCGAAGATTCCGGCATCATACTTCGGAAACAATCGCCACTGCGGCGAAATCACTCCTCCGATCCATGGCAAACGAACGATTCCACCATGCATATGACCCGAAACAATCAGATTCGCACCATATGCGGCATATTCTTCAAAATACACGGGATTGTGTGCCAGCATTATTAAAAAGCGGTCTCGATTCCACGTTCCAAGCAATTGTTCCACATCTGTCAGATGCAACTGCTCTGTCTTATGTCCTTTGTTATAACATCCATCCGGAATGGAAAGCCCTACAACACATACTCCCGGAAATGCTTCTATTGACTCATTATCGAGAAGATGTACTCCGGCATCCGCAAATCGTGCAAGATACGCCTCATACAAATCGGGGCGTTCGTTTCGCATGCGGTATTCGTGATTACCAAGCGAATAATAGATAGGAATCCCTAACTGAGAAAGGTTACTCAAAAGCGCCGCCGCATGCACGTTATCCTCATCCGTACGAACAATCAAATCTCCCGGAATCAAAATCAAATCCGGTGAAGCCTCCTTCACTGCGTCAAGCAATCTCCGATTCGCTTCGCCGTAAAAACGATTGTGAAGATCTGCCAAAACCAAAATACGCTCGGGAACACATTCCCTACACGGCGCCTCCAAGGGCAAACTAACTTCGTACTCCTCCGTACGGAAGTCCCTTTGTTCCAAAACAATCACAAGAACAAGCAATGCAACAAGTCCGATTCCCGCAAGCAAATACAGCATGAATGCCCTCCTCTCATCCATAAATATTATACGCGAAAAATGCTCGTTTGTCAACAAAATATAGTTGCGCAACGAGCATTTAACCACAAGAACTAGTATATCTAGAAGTATTTTTTTAATAGCTCGGTGAAATAGTCGGAATACTTCGCCTTGCTCACCTCATTTTCAAGTACAATCGGAACCTTGCCGAGCACCACCCCTTCAAGCATATATGTGATTTCGCCCACCTTGGCGCCCTTTGGAAGCGGTGCCTTGCAATCGAAGAATTCAACTTCCGCACGAATCTCCTCTGCACCGGTTCCCTGATGTAGAAGTGTTGTAAAGATACTCTCCACTCTTCCCGGGCTTGTAGGCTTCATCGCACCCGCAACAGGAACTTCAAATGTTAGTTCTGCGTGCACACCATCCTCATACAGATAGTAATTCGCAAATCCGTAATTAAGAAGCTTTGCCGCCTCTGCAAATCGTGTCTTTGTATCCGGTGCCGCCATGATTACGGCAATCAAATTGCATTTATTTCTCGTTGCGGTGGCACTTAGACAATACAGCGCCTTCCCGGTAGAACCTGTCTTCAATCCGGTGATCCCTTCATAGCTTTTTATCAACTTGTTCGTATTCGACAATCCGAATTCACTGCTTCCGCGTGCCGTGTTGTGTACAATCGTATCCATCCATGTCGTTGTATATTTTGCAATCTCCGGATGGTTACTCATAAGTGCTCGCGACATAATCGCGACATCTTTGGCACAGCTGTAATGTCCATCCGTATCCAAACCATAACAGTTTACAAAATTCGTATTCTTCATGCCGAGTTCGACTGCACGTTCATTCATTTTCTTAACAAATGCTTCTTCGGAGCCCGCAAGATACTCCGCCATCGCAACCGAAGCATCGTTTGCACTTGCAATACAAATGCATTTCAGCATATCATCAACACTCAGTTGTTCTCCTACCTCAAGGTATACCTGTGAACCACCCATAGATGCCGCATGCTCGCTGACGGTTACCATGGTGTCGTATTTCAGATTGCCCGCATCAATCGCCTCCATAATCAGCAAAAGTGTCATTATCTTTGTAATGCTGGCAGGCGGTAACTCCTTGGTCGCCTCATGCTCGCACAAAATCGTTCCGGAATCGCCGTCCATCAAAACATATGCCTCGCTTTGCAAAGACAGATCCATCGCAGCCGTCGCTGCCTCTACCGCATCAATTTCGGGCATATGTGCCGAGGCATACACCACTCCAAACGAAAACAACACAAAAAAACAGCCGACCAGAATATATCGTCTCATGGTTACTCCCAACCCTTTGTACTATTCTAGTCAGCTGTGTGTAAAATATGCATAGGAATCCTTTTATTAATATTCGTGATATCCCGCCTCGTCGACATACCCGTATATCGTCTTTCGCGATATGACCGGTGTGATAGAGAATGAAAATGCCCGTAGAAAGCGTTCTTTGGCCTCAGAAAGCTTTTTCTCGTCATTGCCGTATAGAATTCCTATCGGCTCGTTTTTCGTCACGAAATCGCCTACCTTCTTCTCTATTCGCAAGCCTACGGAAAGGTCAATATCACTTTCCTTCGTCACACGTCCACCTCCGAGCAGGAGTGAAGTCATTCCGATCTCCTCTGCATTGGTTTCGGCAACATAACCTTCACATTCCGGATAAACCTCAAGTGTATATTTTGCAGTCGGTAGCAGCTCCGGATTGTCAACATATGCACCATCACCGCCCTGACGTTCTACAAATTCACGAAATTTCGAAAGTGCTGCGCCACTCGTAAGTGCTTCTTCGAGCATACACTTTGCTTCCTCTATACTTCTTGCCCTCTCGCAGCCGAGAAGCATAAATGCAGCCAGCTGAAGACTCACCTCGTACAAATCCGGCTCGGACGTTCCTCGAAGAACTTCGATTGCCTCTCGTACCTCAAGAGCATTTCCTACCATGCGACCAAGTACTTGATTCATATCCGTAATCACCGCGTACGTTGCTCTGCCCGCACCGCGTCCGATCTTCACCATCAACTCTGCAAGAGCAATTGCTTCCGGTAAGGTCTTCATAAATGCACCGCTCCCGGTCTTCACATCGAGTACAATTACGTCCGCGCCCGACGCAAGCTTCTTGCTCATTATGCTTGATGCAATTAGCGAAAGGTTGTCCACCGTCGCCGTCACATCGCGGAGTGCATACATCTTCTTATCCGCCGGTGCAAGATTTGCCGTTTGAGATGCAATCGCAAGCTTCATCTCATTGACATTTCGGTAGAAGTCTTCCGTGGCAATCGCCGTCGAAAATCCCGGGAAGCTCTCAAGCTTATCAATGGTTCCACCGGTGTGTCCAAGCCCACGTCCGGACATCTTCGCGACCGGAACCCCGAGGGATGCCACCAGTGGTCCGAGAATCATCGAGGTCTTATCACCGACTCCACCGGTACTGTGCTTATCGGCCTTCTTCCCTTCAATCGGGGAAAGATCAAGCATCTCCCCACTATGTGCCATCTCAAGTGTGAGCGCAATGGTCTCCTCCTCGTTCAATCCTTTCAAGCAGCATGCCATAAGGAATGCAGACATCTGGTAATCCGGGATTGAACCGTCGGTAAATCCTTGCACTGTAAATGCAAGCTCCTCCCGACTTAACATCTCTCCGTGCTTCTTCTTCGTAATAATATCGTACATTCTCATGGCACATACCTCATAAAAAATATTCTTATCTCACCCTCAGATAGAGTGACAAAGCAAGTCCTTATCCTATCCATTGCTTCTTCTCCAGTATACTCATTTTCTCAGTCCATGTCTACTGTTACTATAGACAATTGTTCCATTCCATTTGTAATTCGTAATGAAAAATATACTTGCAATATATATTTGCATAGTACAAGCATCATTTCCATGCATTACAAAAACCTTTTTGCCGCTATTCGCAATACCAGACTGCCAAGCCACACCTCGACCACCACTCCGAACAACAAGCAACCTGCCAAGCACATCACCCGACGCACAAAATCCATACGATTTCTTGAATTCGTCTCACTTTCTCGTTGCTTGCGAAATACGATTCTCCATAATTCGTATGCGTTTTGATACAATGCAAAATAAACCGGTGCATACACAAACCAAGCCGGAACAAAATAGGCTAAGGTCAGCAGAATACCTTTCCACCGAAAAAGTCCACTCAATTGTCCTGCCAAGTATCCGACCAAAAATCCACGGACACCGATTCGCGCAAGCATGTACCACGGACCGACAATACACAGTGCCGCAACATATAACGATACTGCCACTGCAAAATTGCGAACCAGTGTATAACGAAACAATTCACCATAATGCACACTGCCGTTCGCCAACAGTCGAAGCTCTTCCGAAACCTTTGCACCGATCCTCTCCTCCATCGTCAGTACAGTCAATCGGCCGACCAATGCCCCCGCAATCAATGCAACCAAAAAGAGAACCGACGCCACCAACATCGGTTCTCTTAATTTTCTCAATAGTCTCATCCTCTTGTCCCTCCTTCGGTAGAATTCAACACTACATTCTATTCCGAAGTCATCCGAGTATGACTAAAGTCCCATTTTCGTTTTGTATGCAAGGATTCCGCAGATTGTCTTGGAATCCTGAATCTTGGACTCGAGAATCCACTGCGTCAGCTGCTCCAACGAATAACGCTCCACATTCAGAAACTCGCCTTCGTCCAAATGCTGTTTTGTGGGTAGCAAGTCCGTACACAAATATATACCGATGCATTCATTCATAAGCGCTACCGTCGTATAGATTTCACAAAGCTTCTCACAGTGTCCGGCAAGATAACCGGTCTCCTCCTCAAGCTCGCGAATCGCGCAAGTCTCCATATCCTCCTCGGGATTCTTCCCTCCTGCCGGTAGCTCAATCGTCTCGCGCTCCAATGCATTTCGATACTGACGCACCATAAGCAGACGCCCATCCTCGTCAACCGCGACAACCGCTGCCGCACCCGGATGAGAAATGAAGTCCCAGTCTTGAACACTTCCGTCCTTTAATTGCATTGTGTCCTTGTATATGCCCACAATGGCACCTTGGTAAATCTTCTCCCTGTGCAAACGCTTGTAATCACCCATAATCGCACTCTGCCTTTCTACTTGCCGGCCAATTCATTTCCCTTCGCATAGCAAGCATCCGTTGCCTTTATCAGAGCATTTCTCAGTCCGTGCTCTTCCAATGCCGCAACAGCCGCAATGGTAGTTCCACCGGGACTGCACACCGCATCCTTCAATGCTCCCGGGTGTACACCGGTCTCAAGTACCATCTTCGCGGAACCGAACACCGTCTGTGCTACCAACGTATATGCCATATCCCGTGGAATTCCGTATCGAACCACACTGTCCGCAAGTGCCTCAATAAACATATATACATATGCAGGCGAACTTCCATTCGCACAAATTGCGGCATTCATCAGCTTTTCGGGAACCAGCGCAACACGCCCAAAGGATTCACAAAGCTTCTGCACAAAAGCATGCATTTCCTCAGAAACACCCTCACCGCAACACATTGCCGTCATTCCTTCTCCGACCATTGCCGGAGTGTTGGGCATTAGACGAATAATAGGTATCGTGCGGCCGATCATATCCACCAGTCGATCAATCGAAACACCGGCCATGATACTGATAATCTTTGTATCTGTACGTATAAAAGGAATCAACTCAGCCAAAACCTCTTCCGCAAACTGTGGCTTAACCGCAAGCAAAACATATTCACAACCACTTATCAGTGCCGCATTACTCTCGGCCGGTGCAACACCGGTCTGTTCCTGTGTACGCATACGACTCGCCTCTGATTTATCATAAAACCATACTTCATCCTTGCCACACAGTGTGAGCGCTGCTTTAAAAATCGGGTAACCCATATTGCCAACCCCAACAAATCCGATCTTCTTCATTGTCTCGTCCTCCCATTCTCTGTTAATGGAGCTTTTACTTTCATTATAGAGCATCAGATTTCGTTCGTCAATTCCTTCAAATATGCTTCCAAACGGTCTAGTCCCTTTTCGATTTGTTCAAGGCCAATCGCATACGACAGACGAACATGGTTCGGACAACCGAAATCCGCACAAGGAATCACCGCCGTCAGAAAATCATTGATCAGATGTTGTGCCATGCGCCCCACATCACCGACCGGTTCTCCTTTGTAATACATACTAAGCACCTCAGACACATCAACAAAGAGATAAAATGCACCCTGCGGCTTTAGCGTATGCACATACGGCATTGCCGCCACACGCTCATACATATAAACTCTTCTGCGATCGAATTCCCTGCGCATGATTTCCACAGATTCCTGTGAGCCGAGAAGCGCCTCGATCGATGCGGCCTGCGCAATTGAGTTAGGGTTGCTTGTCTGATGGCTCTGCAGATTCGCCATTACCTTTGCCACGGCAATCGGCGCTGCTGCATAACCGATCCTCCATCCGGTCATCGCATATGCCTTTGCCATTCCGTTGCATGTTATGGTATGCTCGTAGATTTCCTTGCCGAGCGACGCAATGCTTATGGCCTGTTCACCGTCATATACCAGATTCTCGTATATTTCATCGGAAACTACGAAAATATCTTTTTCCACAATTACCTCTGCCAAAGCTCGCAGCTCCTCCTCGGTATATATCATACCGGTCGGGTTACTTGGAGAATTCAATACAAATGCTTTCGTTTTCTCAGTGCAAGCCGACGCAAGCTGCTCGGGAGTAATCTTGTAATTCTGCGCAGCATTGCAATTCACATACACCGGAACACCGTCTGCCAGTTTTACGATTTCGGGATAACTCAGCCAAAAAGGCACCGGAATAATGACCTCATCCCCGGGATTCAATATCGCTTCGAAAATGTTGGTGAGTGCATGCTTTCCTCCATTGCTGACAACAATCTGCTCCGGAGCATATTCCAGTCCGTTTCTCAAGCGAAACTTCTCGCTGATTGCCTTACGCAACTCAGGCATTCCCGCTGCAGCGGTATACTTCGTAAAACCATCGTTAATGGCTCTGATTGCAGCATTGTTAATATTATCGGGAGTATTAAAGTCAGGTTCCCCCGCACCGAAGCCGACAACATCCTTTCCCGCTGCACGAAGCTCCTTTGCTTTTGCTGTAATTGCCAGAGTCGACGAAGGCTTTACTTCCAAAGCCTTCTTTGATAACGTAAGCGACATAACATCCTCCAAATTTTCGTTGATTTCTTTTATTGTAGACGTGTATACAATCCGAATTGTATTTTAATATACAATCATAAAAAACACAAGCCCCAAATTATTTTTTCCGCATTTTCATATGTATGCACATTTTTCTACGATCCGAAGCAACTTTTCTATGCGATATTACATATGTAGCTCAAACAAAGAAAAAGGAGCCATTCCGAAGAACAACTCCCTTTGGTTCTTTGTTCATTGTTGCGCTGATTATTTTGCAAAATCAGTAGCTCTGGACTCGCGAATCATATTAATCTTAATCTGACCCGGATATTCAAGCTCGGACTCAATCTTCTTCGACAGCTCTCTTGCCATCAAAATCATATCGTCATCGGATACTTGCTCGGGAATAACCATAACGCGTACCTCACGACCTGCTTGAATTGCGAAAGATTTTTCGACTCCTTTAAAGCTATTGGCAATATCTTCTAACTGTTTTAATCTGTTTGTATAAGTGTCTAACGTCTCTCTTCTCGCACCGGGACGAGCCGCAGAAATCGCATCTGCCGCCTGAACGATACAAGAAATCAACGAGGTTGCCTCCACATCTCCATGGTGAGATGCAACGGCATTGATTACAACCGGAGACTCCTTGAACTTCTTACAGATGTCTACGCCAATCTGTACATGTGTCCCCTCCATCTCGTGGTCAACCGACTTACCGATATCATGCAGCAAGCCTGCTCGCTTTGCTATACGAACATCGGCCCCCATCTCTCCGGCAAGCAAACCGGACAACAGAGATACTTCAATCGAATGCTTCAATGCATTTTGTCCATAACTGGAACGATATTTCATCTTGCCGAGAAGACGAACAATCTCGGGATGTAGGCCATGTACACCGGTCTTAAGAACCGCAGCCTCTCCCTCTTCGCGAATGATATTGTCCACTTCCTTCTGCGCCTTCTCTACCATCTCCTCAATACGCGCGGGATGGATACGGCCGTCAACGATAAGTCTCTCCAATGCAATACGTGCAATCTCTCGACGAATCGGATCAAATCCGGAAAGAATCACCGCTTCCGGGGTATCGTCAATAATCAAATCGATTCCGGTCAAGGTCTCGATGGTGCGAATATTACGTCCCTCACGACCGATGATACGTCCCTTCATATCGTCGTTTGGCAACTGAACTACAGAAATCGTTGCCTCCGCAACATGATCCGCGGCACACTTCTGGATGGCACCGACAATGAGCTCCTTCGCCTTCTTATCGGCCAATTCCTTCGCGTCGTTCTCCATCTCCTTAATCATAACCGCGGTTTCATGCTTAACATCTTCTTTCACAGTCTCTAACAGATATTCCTTCGCTTTATCGGAGGTCAGTCCGGAGATTCTCTCAAGCTCTTGAACCTGTTGTTCATGGCATGCATTTGCTTCGGCAATCTTGCGATCCAGCTCCTGCTCCTTTTGGTTCATACGCGCTTCTTTCTTCTCCAAGGATTCCATCTTTCTGTCCAGATTCTCTTCTTTTGAAGTTACTCGCTTCTCGTAACGCTGAACTTCCGCTCTGCGCTCCTTGATCTCACGATCGAACTCGTTCTTCGCCTTCAAAGCCTCTTCTTTCGCCTCTAAGAGTGCTTCTTTCTTTGTCGTCTCCGCTGTCTTCGCAGCCTGCTTCTCTGCATCTGCAATAATCGATGCTGCCTGCTGCTCTGCAGACCCTACTTTTGCTTCGTAAGTCTTAACGCGATAGGCAATGGCTGCCTTCCACATAACAAATCCAACGACAATGGCGGTGATTCCGACGGCGATCAAGATCTTAATCAAATCCGACATTAAGAACACCTCCAAATGTATTCAATTTTCAAAAAACAAAAATTCAACACATACATGATATATGACCACGCGACAAAAGTCAATAGAAAACTTCGTATAAATCCAAATCAATTTTCAGCAACCAGCGTGCCTAAATAATAAAATCCCTTACATTCCTCCAAGCGCACACGCTGTATTGTTCCAAGCATTTGCTCCTCCGCCGGAAAATGCACCAACAAATTATTTTCCAAGCGCCCGGTCATCAATCCGCTTTGTTTACTGTATTCCTCAAGGAGCACCGGAAGCGTCTGCCCCACAAGTTTGCAGGCCTCTTGCTCGGACACCTCACCAACTACTGCAAGCAAACGACGAAAACGCGCGCTCGCAACATCTTCGGACACTTGATTCTCCATCATTGCCGCAGGCGTGCCGGAGCGTTTGGAATATAAAAAAGTAAATGCGCTCATATACCCGGCCTTGCGTACCACATCGATTGTATCCTCGAAATCCTCCTCCGTCTCACCGGGAAAACCGACAATGATATCCGTAGTAATCGCCACATCGGGAATACGTTCCTTGATGCGTTCAACAAGCGCCAGGTAGGCTTCTTTGGTATAATGCCGATTCATCTTCTCGAGAATGTGACTGCTTCCGGACTGCAGCGGCAAATGAATGTGCTTGCATACCTTCGGATTGTTTGCAATCTCCTCGATCAACTCCTCGGAAAGATCTTTCGGGTGCGGCGTCATAAAGCGAATGCGCTCCACACCTTCTACACGAGACACCTCTCGCAACAGCTTTGCAAACGACATTGGCTCGGCAAGCGTCTTTCCATAAGAATTGACGTTTTGCCCAAGTAGCATAATCTCCTTCACACCCCGTTTCGCCAGCTGTTCCGTCTCTTTCACAATCTCCACCGGCTCACGCGAACGTTCTCTGCCACGCACATAAGGAACAATGCAATAACTGCAAAAGTTATTGCAACCATACATGATATTCACGCCGGCTTTGAAATCAAACTTCTGCTGCGTCGGAAGATTTTCTACAATACGCTCTGCTTTGTCAAGAATCTCGATGACCTGCTTGTCACTTTGTTCTCTTTGATACAACAATTCGGCCAGCCGATAAATATTGTGCGTTCCGAAGATGACATCGACAAAGCGATAACTCTTTTTCAGCTTCTCGATGACATGCGGCTCTTGCATCATACAGCCGCAAAGAACAATTCGCATCTGCGGATTTTTCTTCTTCCGATTCCCCAGATATCCGATACGTCCATAGACGCGTGTATTCGCATTTTCCCGCACCGTACAAGTATTGTACAATACCAAGTCGGCATCCTCACTGTCGATTGCCACATATCCGATGCGTTCCAATATCCCCGCAAGTTTTTCCGAATCCTTGGCATTCATTTGACATCCGAAGGTTTCTACATGCATCGTCAATTTTCTGCCGAGAGCTGCTTCCTTCTCCAAAACGTAACGACGCAAATGCTCCATAAAATAATACTGTCGCTCCGGCTCCTCCGTAGGAACCGAGGACAACCGATCGACCGGCAAAAGTCCGCTGCCGTATTCCACTGTCATTCTTTCATGCCTCCGTAGCTATTCGCGAATCTGTCCGTTTCCGGTAATTTCGTACTTGTATGAAGTCAACTGTTCAAGCCCCATCGGACCTCTCGCGTGTAATTTCTGCGTGCTGATTCCAATCTCCGCTCCAAACCCGAATTCAAACCCATCGGTAAAACGCGTCGAGGCATTCACATAGACGCAAGCACTATCGACACAACGAAGAAAACGCTCTGCATGCTCCTTGTTCTCTGTCACAATCGCATCCGAATGCTTCGTGTGATAGCGATTGATATGTGCAATCGCCTCGTCAACATTCGAAACCACGCACACCGAAACGATTCGATCCAAATATTCCGTTCCGTAATCCTCTTCGGTCGCCGTCTCCATCTCGGGAACAATTGATTTTGCCGTCGCATCCCCACGCATAACAATTGCTTTTGCACTCAGCCGCTCATAAAGCACCGGCAAAAACTCCTTTGCGATTGCTTCGTGAACTACGAGCGATTCGCAGGCATTACACACACCAAGGCGTTGTGTCTTTGCATTGTCGATGATATCAAGCGCCATCGAAAAGCTTGATGTCTCGTCTACATAGACATGGCAATTCCCCGTTCCCGTCTCAATAACGGGAATGGTACTGTTTTCGAGCACCGAACGGATCAAACCGGCACCGCCTCTGGGAATCAGAACATCAACAAACGCATTCAAACGCATGAACTCCTTCGCCACTTCACGACCGGTATCCGTAATCATCTGAACACAGTTCCTCGGAAGTCCGATCTCCTCCAGTGCATCGCGTAGCACCTCAGAAATGCATATATTAGAACGCAATGCATCGCTTCCCCCTCGTAGTATTACAGCATTTCCGGTCTTAAAGCAAAGACCGAATGCATCTGCAGTCACATTCGGACGAGACTCGTAAATGATGCCGATAACTCCAAACGGAACACGAACACGACGAATGTGAAGTCCATTCGGACGTTCCCATGCCTCTAATTCCTCTCCGATCGGATCCGGCAATGTGGCAATCTGCACAAGTCCTTCCGCCATTGCCTCTACTCGCTCCGGAGTCAGGCGCAGACGGTCCACAAGGGACTCCTTTACGCCTCTTTCCTCTGCCGCCGCAACATCCGACGCATTTTGTTCTAAAATCTCCTCGGTTCGGTCCACCAATCGTTTCGCCAAATGTACCAGTGCACGATTCTTCACTTCCGTTGTCGTGTTCAAAAGCTGTGCCGCCGCTTCTTTTGCTTCACGACCCATAATCATTAGGTTCATAACTGTCTCCTCCGTATTCATTCTCGCGACAAATGCTCGCCGCATGACATGTTGAAATAACATATTTCCTTGCTTCCGTCAACACTGCATCTGCAGAAATATCCCATGGCTCTGGGCTATAATGGTCAAGCCTCTGTGCCTCATATGCAAGCATGAGCTTCGGCAACTCCGGATGCTTCACAAGGAAACGATCATAATAGCCTCCTCCGTAACCGAGCCGATTTCCCTGTCGGTCAAATGCGACACACGGCATAAGCACCAAACATCGTTCCCCCTCGATCTGTCGCCATGGCTTCGCATCGGGCGCAGGCTCCGGAATCCGATATGCTCCGGTTGTCAGCTCCTCAAGGGAGTGGATATAGAAAAAATCCATTTGACGTTCCTCCCGACACCTCGGAACCGCAACACATTTCCCCTCCGAAAGTGCATATGCAATCAACCGGCGCGTATCCACCTCCGTTCGAAAAGAAACATACGTTAATATGACGTCTGCGGTTCGAAAGGCTTCACTCTCAACTACCCTTGCAAAAACAGCAGCATCGGCCGCCTGGCGTTCCTTCTCGGACAACGCTCCCCGTATCAATAGCATTGATCTTCGCAGTTCTGTCTTGTCCACCGCATACCTCACACTACTTTTTCTTCAGATCCGTAATACTGCCATCCGGATTCACAAGAGAAATATTCTCCAGCGTTCCACGCAGATTTCCTCGAATAGCGGCAATGTATTCTTTGCGTAGTCTTGCCTGCTCTTCCTTCTCTTCCGGTGTCAGCCCCTCTTTTTGAGACTTGTGATACAATTCGTTAATGCGATCGATCCTACTCTCCAATGCTCTTCCCCTCTTTTCTGCTCAAATAATCAATCAAATGAAAGTTTTCGTTTTTGTGCGCAAGAAACAATGTTCCGACTTGCTCACCGGCAACGATCCTGCGAAGCGTTGCAATGTTTTCTCCATTTGCAATGACCATGTCCGCTCCGGCATCATTTGCAATGCGGGCAGCCGCAATCTTCGTTGCCATTCCACCGGTTCCGACATCACTCCCGGCTCCCTTTGCCATATGCTCCAACTCATCAGTTATGTAAGAAATCTCATCGATAAATACCGCATTCGGATTCTTTCGCGGGTCATCCGTATACAATCCGTCAATATCGGAAAGCAAAATCAACAAATCGGCCTCGATCAATGCCGCTACAAGTGCCGACAATGTGTCGTTGTCTCCGAACTCGATCTCATCCGTTGCAACGGTATCGTTCTCATTTACAATCGGAATAACCCCCATCTTCAGAAGCTCAGAGAAGGTCTCTCTGGCATTGTGTCGGCTCTCGGCGTTCAACATCGTATATTTTGTAATCAACACCTGTGCCGGAACTTTATTATACTCGGCAAACAGGCGCTGGTAAACCATCATCAAACGCGTCTGTCCGATGGCGGCACAAGCCTGCTTCACAGACTTTTCCTTCGGTCTTCCCTCAATCTTCATTGTCTTACGACCAACAGCAATCGCTCCGGAAGATACCAAAACAACGTCTCTTCCTTGGTTACTCCAATCGGTCAGTACACGCACCAAACGCTCCAGCTTTTCCAGATTCATATCGCCGGTCGCCTCATGCGTCAGCGATGAGGATCCGATTTTCACAACAATTCGCTTTTTATCCTTCATAATATCTGTTCGATTCACAGTTATCTTCATCCTTTCGTGCTCGTTCGTTATTTCTTTGTAAACGGCGTATATTCCTTTGCAATCGCTTCAAAGATACGGATTCCGTCCATTGCTGCCGAAGTAATACCTCCTGCATAGCCGGCGCCTTCTCCACAAGGATATAGCCCCTTGATGCCCGGTGCCTGTAATGCATCATCTCGAAGAATACGAACCGGAGACGAGGTTCTGGACTCGACAGCACTCATCAGTGCATCCGGATGTCCGTAGCCCGGCATTGCACATTCAAATGCCTCCATACCCTCTAATATAGCCTCAACCACGGAATTCGGCAAGCATTTTCTAAGATTCCCGTACGTTACTGCCCCAAGATTCGCCGGACGAATGCTTCCGCATTCGGTACTGCTTCTGTTCAGGAGAAAATCTTCATAGCGTTGTGTAGGAACACTGCCATTGCCCTCTCGGTATGCCGCCTCCTCAAGCGCCCGTTGATAATACATCCCGCAAAGCGGCGTATCGTCCGCTACCTCCTTGCAATAATCTTCCGGAGAAATCGTTACTACAATGGCCGCATTTGAATTCTCTCCCATCCGATCGTGGTTACTCATTCCGTTCACCGCCACACGACCACGTTCCGACGAAGCATTGACCACATATCCACCCGGACACATGCAGAAGGAATAGACGCCACGCCCATTTTCACACGTATGTGTCAGCTTATAGTCAGCAGTCGGCAAATGCTTCGCGTATACTCCGTATTGCGTCTCATTGACCCACTCCCTCTTATGCTGTACACGAACGCCAACGGCAAATGCCTTGGGCTCCATAATAAGCCTTCTCCGATACAACTGCTCCAATGTATCTCTGGCACTGTGCCCGATTGCCAATACGCACACTTCCGTCGGTAGTTGCTCCACATCATTTATCGTAAGCGCGTACAATGCCCCGTCCGAAAACGAAACATCGGTTACTTTTGTACCAAAACGCACTTCGCCACCCATGCGTTCAATCTCTTTTCGCATTTGAACAATTATGGTGCGAAGACAATCCGTCCCGATGTGTGGCTTGTTCCGATACGCAATCTCTTCCGGCGCCCCGAAACGCAAAAAGGTTTCAATGATAAACGCAAACTTCCCATCCTTATCCTTTACGAGCGTATTCAGCTTGCCGTCCGAAAAGGTTCCTGCGCCGCCTTCGCCGAACTGTACATTGGAAGTCTCGTCAAGTTCACCGGACGCAAAGAAATGCTCTACATCGGCAATGCGCTCCTCCATGCATTTTCCACGTTCAAGGAGTATCGGACGATATCCTTCCTTCGCAAGCAAATATGCACAAAACAGCCCCGCGGGTCCCGCACCGACCACAACCGGACGCTGCTTCAATTCACGCTCTCCGGTAATGCGGTATCGGTACTCCTTCGGAACATAACGCTCCAAGCGTCCTTTGGCATTACGAAGCAACCTCTCCTCGCTGACGACCTCAGCTGCAATGACATAAGAATACGAAAGTTCTCGTTTCTTTCTTGCATCGATCGATTGCTTTATGATTTTGTATCCTGTCACCTCTGTCACCGGAATTCGCAATGCCTTGGCAATTCCTTCATGCAAATCCTTTTCCGTATGACCGATTGGCATATGTAATTGTGATAGCTTAATCATCGCTTTTCACACTCCCTCGCATTTCTCAGCGAATATGTTCTCCCGCGAGCAAGCCGGTTCCGAATGCCCACTGCAGGTTATAGCCTCCGCATGTTCCATCCACATCCAAAAGCTCACCGGTTAGGTAGAATCCCTTTACAAGCTTGGATTCCATTGTCTGCGGATTCACCTCGGACAATTCCACTCCTCCCGCCGTCACTTGCGCATATTCGTACGGCCGTGTACCGCTAATCGTCCATTTTGCCCCCTTTATTTCCGCACAAAGTCGGGCAATCGACATCTCGTCAACCTTCCCGGCTGCCTGCTCTGCACGGATACCGCTCCTACATAGCAAACGATACATCAGCTTCTTCGGAAGCATTCCGCACACTGCTTCCTCTGCTGTTCTTCCCGCGGACATTGCTCCGTGAAAATGCTCCTTCAAAATCACAAGCAGACGCTTCTCCGGAATGTCCGGAAGAAAATCGGTCACCGCTGTCACGGTCTTTCCTTCCGCCAACCATTGTGACGCATAACGACTCAGCTGCATGACCGGGATTCCGCTGATTCCATAATCGGCAAAAAGCATTTCCCCGCGCTCGCGTACCACATCTCCCTCGTGCAAGTCGTTCCTTAACTGAACACACGCTTCCAAACGTACACCGGAGATGCTTTTCATTGTCTTGTCCGACACACACAGCGGGACAAGTGCCGGATACAACTTCGTTACCGTATGTCCGAAGTCCTCGGCAATTCGATAGCCGATAGGGGAAGCTCCGAGATTCTGACCTGCCAGCCCCCCACAGGCAAGCACTACCGCATCCACAGTGTAATTTCGTTCCTCTCCGTCCACAGTACATTGAATACCGTAGCCGCTTTCGGCTTTCGTTCTCCGAACTCTAATCACGTCATGCTGCAATCGAATGGCAACACCGAGACGACGCAGTTCAAAACACAGTACATCTACCACGGACGCCGCCTGCTCTGACATCGGATATACATAACCGTTTTTCTCCTTCAGCAACAGACCTAAGCCCTCAAAAAATCGCTCTATCGCAACATCCGCACATGCCGCAAGTACCGAATCCACAAACTCCTGCGAACCTCCCCGATAGCAATCCGTCGGAAACCTTCGATTGGTCAAATTGCATTTTCCGTTTCCCGTTGCGTAAAGTTTTTTGCCGAGCTTGTCGTTGTGCTCAAACAAGAACACCTTATGACCGTTTCTTGCCGCCGCAATTGCAGCCACCATGCCCGACGCACCACCGCCGATAATTCCTACCGTGCTCATCCCGTTCTTCCTTTCTGTCAGCTTGTAAATGCTTCCAACAACGAGAAGACCTCCTCCTGTGTTTCTACATATACTCCCCGACGCAATCGAATCTGCTCCTCAGCGGACAATTCGGAAATCGAAATGCCTGTGGCGTCAAAAATCGTCTCCCGGTCCGAATAATATACGACAATACTGTCGTTCAACACATGAATAAAAAAACCATGATCCGCTGTTTCGCATACCTTAGACACACAAACACGTTCTGCCGAAAAAGATGTCATTTCCGCGGAAGTCACCTCATACCCACCGTAATATTCCTCATAGCCTCCGTATATTTCATCAAAGAAGTCTTTCAGTTGTTCTCGCTCCATGTTCATAAGGTACGCAGGTAACAATGATTCCGTCCGCTCCAATAGATTCCCATCCTCATCATACAGGGAAAGCTCCATCACCGTTGCTCCGGTTGTTTTAACGGAAATGTCCGATACCGGCACCTCCGACTCCTTATCAAGGAATGCGATTGCCAAATCCGCAATTTCACGAATGTCCGAAACCTCCTTACCAACCCGGTCCGTCACAAGACGAACCTCCTGCGACACCTGTATTCGAACAGCCACCACTGCGGCAATTAGCAACAAGCCGGTCATTGCTACGGCCGAAACCGCCGCGATCAACGCTATCTTCCACTGCTTCATATCCATTCTCCTTACTCGGTATGATATAAAACAGTGTTCCCTGCCAACCGTGCATTTATACGACTTGTCCTAACGCAGCAGGCGTAGCTTGGTAAGTATCTTCACAAGAAAATGCCCCTTTGGCATTGCACTGAGCTCTTCTTTGCTAACGCCCCGTAGTAAAATCAGTGCGGAAAAATATACAATGACCGCCACTCCGATTGCAAACACCGTCGCAATCGTGTTTCCGACCGGATTGCAAAGCAACCGATGTACGCCAAAAGCTACCGCGCCCATAATCACCGACGCTCCCAATGGGCACAGGAAGGTGCGAATCACTTCCTGTCGGTAGTCCAAGCACTTTCCAATGGAACGCCAATTGAGAATGCTTACTACAAGTGCAAAAAATACATTCCCTACTACAAGTGCGTACGGATTCATGTCCGTAAAATGTAACAAAACTATCAGTAGCAACAAATGTGCCACAAGGGCAACTGCTGAGTGAAGCACCGGAAGGTGCATACGATTCACTCCTTGCAAAACACCGTTCGTTACTGTCGACAGTGCGAAAAACACCACACTGATGCTACCAACCGTAAGCATATTGGCACTCAGCGAATTGCCGTCACCGAACAGGAGCAACAGTACCGGCTGTGCCAATGCCGTCAATCCCATTGCACAAGGAAATGCAATGATCATATTGAACTTGATCGCAGAAGCAATCTTGCTTCTCACCTCATCCAGATTATTTTTCGCGAATTCAGCTGCAAGTCCCGGTACAATTGCCGTTCCCATAGCGGATGCAATTGCAATCGGTACATTGGTTAAGAGCTTGTATTTGTTTCCATAGACGCCCCACCATGCACTACGAACACTGTCGCTGAAGCCCTTGCCACTCATAATTCGATGAAAAACAGTAACGTCAATCGTACCCGACAATTGATACACCGTTTGACTGACAATCACCGGGACCACAGTGACGATAATGGCGCGCAATACCGTGCCATGGCTTTCCTCATAGTCCGACTTGTCCGTCGCAAGCAGCCTCTTATATAACGGCCGCTGTGCAAAATACAGAACAAACAACGTAACTGCCGCCGCGACTGCACCTAAAAAGGTTCCCCATGTTCCTCCCGCAGCACCATATCCGGCCAAAGCGGAATCTCCGGCATACTTCTTCACCATATACATTGCGGCAAAGATGCTGATTGCTGCATTCACCACCTGTTCAATGACCTGTGAAATTGCCGTAGGAACCATATTCCCATGTCCCTGAAAATATCCACGAACTACGCCCATGATCGAAAATACAAAGATCGTGGGCGCCAATACGCGAAGCGGAATTGCTACAAGCTCCGTATGATTCAGACGACCATACCACCCCGCACCGAAATACACGACCGCCGTCGCAATTGCACCGACTACCGCACCGAAGCACATTGCAACGAGAAATACACGTTGCGAATTGCGATGCTGTCCGCGTATCTCCCTTGCACTGACTAGCTTCGAGACCGCCAACGGTAGACTGTACGAGGATAGCAACAATGCCAAGTTGTAAAACTCAAAGGCCGTACTGTAATACCCCATCGCTTCATCGCCGAGAATTCGATTTAACGGAATGCGGTAAACAAGACCTATCAACCGCACAATCAGTGAAGCTGCTGCTAAGATACTGCCTTGTATCAGTATGTTGTTCCTTCGTTTGGTTTCGTCCATAAAACTACTCCGTTGCATCCCTCGTTATCTGCAAGCGACGCAAAATTGCCTCCTGTTTTTCTTCCATTCGTATTCGCTCATCCTCTTCCATATGATCATAGCCACACAGATGGAGCATACTATGCGCAACGAGAAATGCCAATTCTCTTCGAAGCGAATGACCATATTCCACCGCCTGCTCCTTTGCACGTGGAATCGAAATAACGATATCCCCAAGCAAAAGCTCTCCCGTATCCGGGTCAAAGCAATCGTCCTGCTCTTCCAAGTCGGAAAAATCACCTGCCGCCTCATACGCAATCATCGGAAATGACAATACATCGGTTGCCCGATCAATTCCTCGAAACTCGAAGTTCATTTCCCTAATTTGTTCATCATCGGTAAGCAATACATTTACCGAACTCTCGTAAGGACACTCTACAAAGTCGAGAGCCTCCGAAATCACGTCGCGGATTGTCTGTTCATAATCAAAGGACATCGATTCATCGACTTCCTTTTCAATGCTTATCTCCATAATGCTCACCCTTTCCGTTTGTGCGCACAGGACCTCGTTCTTTTCTGTGCGGATTATGCTTCTGTGTCTTTGTCTCAAACTCCTCATAAGCCTGTACAATCCTCTGCACCAGCGGATGACGCACTACGTCCTTACTCGTCAAGGTTGGAAATCCGATCTCTTCAATTCCGCCGAGTACCTTATATGCTACATCCAAACCGGACACCTGTCCCGCCGGAAGATCCTTCTGTGTCTGGTCTCCGGTAATCACAACCTTCGAGCCGAAACCGATTCGAGTCAAAAACATCTTCATTTGCGCCGGTGTTGTATTCTGTGCCTCATCGAGAATGATAAATGCATTGTCCAAGGTGCGACCTCGCATATATGCCAGTGGTGCAACCTCAATCAAGCCCTTCTCCATATTACGCTGAAACGCTTCCGCGCCCATAATCTGATAAAGTGCATCGTACAACGGACGAAGATACGGATCTACCTTGCTCTGCAGATCTCCGGGAAGAAATCCGAGCTTTTCTCCCGCCTCAATGGCCGGTCTGGTTAAAATAATTCGACTCACCTCATCGTTTTTGAACGCTGTCACCGCCATTGCCATTGCCAAATATGTCTTACCGGTTCCCGCCGGACCAACACCGAATACAATCATCTTGTCGCGAATCTGATCGACATAATTCTTCTGTCCCAGGGTCTTCGGCTTGATCGGCTTTCCCCCGATGGTATGGCAAATTAAGCTGGAATCAATCGCTAGTGCCGCGTCCTCGTTATGCTCCATCACAAGCGACAGCGTATACATAACATTTTGCTCGGTAATCTCTGTGCCGCGCTTGGAAAGCTCGAACAACGTTGCAAGTGCCTTCTTCGCACGTTCTACCGGTCCTTCTTCTCCGATGATCTTAATCTCTTCTTCTCTGGTCAACAACGTCACATGCAACGTCTTTTCAAGTTTCTTTGCATTGGCATCCAATTCACCGAACACATTTTTCTGATGCTCCAATGGTATGTTCACCATCGTCTCCAACATATCTATCGTTCCTCCGTCGTATTTCTTTCCTCAATCACAATGTCGCGATATTCCCAAGCAGAGGATTGCACGGATACCGTAGCACGTACTATGGCTCGATTCTCGGAAATCTCGCACACCATCGTCTCATCCGTCAACTCATGTCCCGAAGCAATCAAATCTTCAAGGAATCGCAGATAACGTTTCGTCGCCTCCGATCTCGCTTCTTCCTCCGAATAACGCATCTCCTCAATGGAATATCGTTCGTATGTCGTCATACTCAGTCGCACAGGGAGATAAAGCCTCGAAAACAATCGCATGTCCGCATACGTAATCATTATATCACATCCTGCACTCGGAATACTAGAATTATATTTCAAAATTTCGTGGTCAAATGCCGATATCGCAATTTTTTTCTTCTTTTTCTCCCTATATGTCTTCTTTTCATACACCAAAGAAAAGGTTTCCTCATAAGAAACCGTATGCGAAATCACGATATCTGCCTCTGCCAGTACATATTCTCTCTTCCATTCTTCCCCATACGCATCGCTTAATATACGAGTTCCCGATACAAGCACCTGTCCCTTGCTAACTGTATCGCCCTCTTTTACTTGCGGTACTCCCCTTCGAACAACAATCTGCTCTACAACGCCATCTTCTGTTGCAACAATGTCTCCGGTTTCCCTTCCGACGTCCGCCTTTTGCGGATACCGATATGCCTCCTTGACACGAATGCGCAATTTTGTTCCATCCTTTTCGCACGAAACCCAAAGCAAATCGTTCATTGCATTTCGCAGATACTCCTCCAACTCCTCACATACGACGCGCTTCCGCATACATCCGACCATAACACCGTATTCCTCAAGTGCTTGCAGAATCTGCTCATCGGTTCGAACGTAATTTCCGTCCACTTCGATGATCCATACAAATTGTTCTAGCAAAAGCAATAAGGCGACAAACAACGCAAGTCCCAAACAAAACGTGCGATGCCTTTGGGCTGCACCAAGCACAAACGGAAGTCCCACACGCTTTGTAATTATGGGCAGCACTCCGCTTTTTCGTGCAATAGGACCAATTCGCCGATAATCACGCAGGGAAAGACACGCATAACTTCGCCCGTTTTTCAAAAAGCTTTTTGAAATGATTATACCACGGTGCGCACACAAAGCAAAAAATCGCTCCCGATCTCCTCCCGAAAGATATACAACAACATACCCCAAAAACCATGCTTTCCAACGTCTCACGAAACCACCTCTACCGACAGAATCTCTCCGACAATTTTCAACGTGTCCTCCGTATAAAAAACAATACGCATTTGCTCCCCGAGAATACGAACCGTACCGATTCCCGTCAAAATGCGTATTGTAGTTTCTCCATATTCGATTAAGCGTTTGTAGTTTTCGACGACAATTCTCCTTTTTCCGCACATTGTAATGATTGGATTGTACCGTTTCATATCCGCCGGCAAACGAAGCTCCTCCATAATGCGCACATCCATTGCCAAACTTTCTTTTCGATGGCGTTTTGTTTCGGTTCTTATCTCCTCGTACACCATTTGCTTCTCTTCAAAGGTCCGTTGCTTTTCCGGTTTCTTTCTACAAAACTTTCGATACTTCTGTCGAATCTCCGGCAATCCCTCCATGTGCGCCCCCTATACTCGGCTACTACTACTGTATGCAACCGCCCGCAAATAAGACTTGCAATCGAAAAGAAAAAGACCCGAACGAATTCGGATCTTTCTTGAAATTCTTACTTATACTTTCTCTTGCGAGCAGCTTCGGACTTCTTCTTACGTCTTACGCTGGGCTTCTCGTAATGCTCTCTCTTACGAATCTCCTGCTGAATGCCAGCCTTAGCGCAATTTCTCTTAAATCTGCGAAGCGCGCTGTCCAATGATTCATTCTCTTTTACGATAACATTTGACATTGATCTCACCTACCCTTCCCTGCAGTTGCATAATATCACAACTGAATTGGGCCTTAATAGCACTAAAATGATTTTAGCACACTTTTTGCAGTTGTCAACAACTTTTTCGTGCATTTCGGCGAATTTCTATCCAAATATTCGGAAATGCACTCTACCCTGTGCTATTAACGCCTATTGTAACTGGCTTTTTGCCACTTCGTATGCTTTCTCAATCGCTGCAGCTACACCTGCAGGATTCTTACCGCCTGCCTGTGCCATGTTGGGACGACCGCCACCGCCACCGCCGACCAAGGAAGCAACTTCCTTGATGAGGTTACCGGCATGGGCACCCTTCTTCATAGCACCGTCCGTTGCCATAGCAATAAGATTTACCTTACCGTCAGCCACAGACGCCATCAAAAGTACGCACTCGCCGAGCTTGTCCTTCATCTGATCACCGAGGTTGCGGAGTCCGTTCATATCCACGTCATTGACCGCAGTCGCAAGAACACGAATGCCGCCCACTTCCACGACCTGACTCATAACATCCGTCAAAGAGTTATTTGCAAGCTTCGCCTTCAGTTTCTCATTTTCAGAAGCAAGTGCACGAAGCTCTTCCTGCATAGAAGCAATCTTATGTGCCAGATTCTCCGGCTCGGTCTTAGCAAGCTTAGAAGCCTCGGCAAGCTGTGCCTCTATGTTGCGATAATACGCAAATACACCGTCTGCGGTAATGGCCTCAATACGTCTTACGCCTGCCGCAATACCGGACTCGCTGACAATACGAAGGGTTACGATATCGCCGGTGTTCTTCACATGAGTACCGCCACAGAATTCCTTGCTGAAATCCTCGCCCATGCATACGACACGAACGGTCTCACCGTACTTTTCGCCGAACAATGCCATAGCGCCGGTCTTCTTCGCCTCTTCCATGGACATAACCTTAGTTTCTACGGGCATAGCATCTGCAATTGCTTTATTTACAATCTTCTCAACTTCCGCAAGCTCTTCCTTGGTCATAGCTGCAAAATGCGAGAAATCGAAGCGCAGACGATCTGCAGATACGCTAGAACCGTGCTGCTCAACGTGATTACCGAGCACCATACGCAGTGCTTTCTGAAGCAAATGCGTTGCACTGTGGTTCTTGCAGGTCAGGCTACGGTTCGTCGCATCTACGGACAAGGTTACCTTGTCCCCTAACTGAAATGCACCCTGCGTTACCGTACCTACATGACCTACGCGACCACCCTTTAGATGAATGGTGTCTTCTACAACAAATGTCGCGCCGTTCATGGCAATCACACCCTTGTCGCCCTGCTGACCACCCATGGTAGCATAGAAAGGAGTCTCATCTACGATAATCGTACCGCTCTGACCTTCTACAATCTGCTCAACAATCTCCGTATCTGTGGTCAATACCGTAATCTCGGACTCTGCAGTCAGAGAATCATAGCCTACGAATATCGAAGTAATGGAAGGATCGATTTCGTCATATACGGTTGCGTCCGCACCCATATAGTTGGTCTGCTTTCTTGCCGCTCTTGCCGTCTCACGCTGCTTCTGCATACAAGCCGCAAAGCCTTCGCTATCAATACCGAAGCCCTGATCCGCCATAATCTCTTCCGTAAGATCCATAGGGAATCCGTAGGTATCGTACAAACGGAAACAATCCTCACCGGATAGGACCGTCTTGCCCTGTGCCTTCAACTGCTCCTGCATGTCTGCAAGAATCGTGAGTCCCTGGTCAATGGTCTTATTGAACTTCTCCTCTTCCATGGTAAGCACCTTAAGAATGTGTTCTCGCTTCTCCCAAAGCTCCGGATAACCGTCCTTAGACTCGCGAATTACCGTCTCTGCAAGCTTTGCGAGGAACAACCCCTGAATACCGAGAAGACGTCCGTGACGAGCCGCACGACGAAGCAGTCGGCGCATAACATAGCCTCTACCCTCATTCGAAGGAAGAATACCGTCGGATGCCATAAAGGTTACGGAACGAATGTGATCCGTAATCAAACGAATGGATACGTCCTTCTTCTCATCACTCTTATACGTCGCACCGGAGATGGCACACACATGATCGCGAATTGCCTTCATGGTGTCGATATCAAATACACTGTTAACGTCCTGTACCACAACGGCAAGACGCTCCAAACCCATACCGGTATCGATGTTCTTGCTCTCAAGCTCCTCGTAACCGCCTTTTCCGTCTCCGTTGAACTGCGTGAATACGTTGTTCCATACTTCCATGAAGCGGTCACACTCGCAACCGACCTTACAATCCGGCTTGCCGCAACCGTACTTTACACCA
Source organism: Lachnospiraceae bacterium (assembly GCA_045601665.1). GTDB lineage: Bacteria > Bacillota > Clostridia > Lachnospirales > Lachnospiraceae > ISDg. Next base: position 118,092 of record JAZRZZ010000010.1, on the reverse strand, counting down.
CGGTCATAGTAAATCTCAGAGCAAGGACCGCACGGACCTGCACCATGCTCCCAGAAGTTATCGCATTTGCCGTTCTCATCACGATAGAAACGAGTAATCTTCTCTCCGGGAACACCAATCTCTTTCGTCCAGATCTCAAATGCCTCATCGTCTTCTCCGTAAATGGACGGATAGAGTCGCTCCTCTTCCATTCCGACTACCTCGGTCAAAAACTCCCAGCTCCATGCAAGCGCCTCCCGCTTGAAATAGTCACCGAAAGAGAAATTGCCAAGCATCTCAAAGAAGGTAAGATGTCTTGCGGTCTTACCCACGTTCTCTATATCACCGGTACGAATGCACTTCTGGCATGTCGTCACCCGCTTCTTCGGCGGAATCTCCTGACCGGTAAAGTAAGGCTTCAAGGGCGCCATTCCGGCATTGATGAGCAACAAGCTCTTGTCGTTCTTCGGAACGAGCGAGAAGCTGTTCATCTTCAAATGCTCCTTACTTTCAAAGAAATCGAGATACATCTTACGCAATTCATTTACACCGAATGCTTTCATACTGTGTATGCCTCCAAATCATAATTTACCACTCTATTGCCAAAATACGCGGATCCTGCATCGCACCATACCAAGCGGGCTTCTTCTCCACACCGTTGTTTCCCAAACGGAACAACAGCGGACTTCCTTCTATCCAGGAAATTTGGTCATACAAGCCCCAAACCGTCACGCTGTCAATCTGAATCTTGCCGTTCTTTTTTGCACCTTCCATACGCTCAAAAAGAACCTTATACTTCATCGCCTGTGCGTCGTCGGAGTTCGCCGATTCGCTGGCCTGTTGCATATCCAACTCGGTAATCTGTACCTGAAAACCGGCATCCGCAAATGCATGCGCGGTATAATATACATCATTTGCAATCTTATTGCTCGTACTCAAGTGACATTGCATACCGATGCCGTCAATCAAGCCTTCCTCCAAAATCGGAGCAAGAAGCTTAATGATCGCAGTTCTCTTCTGCGCACAGTTGTAATCGTTGTAATAGAGATCCACTCCCTCATCCGCATACTTTGATGCATAGTAAAATGCCCAGTATACAAAATCCTCACCGATGGTCTGGTACCACAAACTATCGTCGGTTCTCATACCACCCTCGTGTCCGTGTGCCGGCTCAATGGCCTCATTTACCACGTCCCATGCATAGATTACACCGGGGTATGTCTCCTGATAATACGTCAACACCTGACGTATGTAGCTCTCCATACGCTTCAACATAACCTCACGACTCGCCAAAGGGCTGTTCGGCTTATAATCCGTCGTAAAGAACCATTTGGGGGTCTGACTGTGCCATACAAGCGTATGACCTCTCACGCCGAAATCGTTTTCTACGGCCCACTGCATTCCCGTGGTTGTGCCGCTGAAATTCAATACCGGTTCGGTATTTGTACCGGGATATCCGCTTTGGCAGGCATTTGCATTCAACAAATGGTCCGGCTTCATCTCATTTTCAAAGGTAAAGCTGTTAAACTCACGCTTTACAACTTCCATAAACATAGGGATTTTGATTACATAGTTAGGAAGCGCAACACCGATTCGAAAGATTCCGTCATAACGCTCCCTTAAGGTCATGCTGTCAATGTCCGGACCGGTCGGCGTCGGTGTCGCGGTCGGCGTCGTCGCTTCCGGTGACGGGGATAACTCGGGGGATATAGCCCCCTCCGGTGTAGGCGTGGTTTTGGAATCGTCAGACGCATTCTCACAGCCTACCAGCATAAGTACAAAAACAAACAACAATAGCAACTTACATACATTCTTCATAGCAACTCTCCATAATACAGATCTAAGCCTTCCAGTTACACGGATCACATCGGTTCCCACAAAGGTTCCGGTATACAAAAGACCGGATTCCGCGGAATCCGGTCTTTGAAACAGCTCGTAGGGGAATCGAACCCCTGTTTTCGCCGTGAGAGGGCGACGTCTTAACCGCTTGACCAACGAGCCAAATGCTACGTCCACGATATTATCACATAAAAATCGAAAATGCAAGCATTTTTTTTATTTTTTTGAAAAAAAGTTTTTACGGACGTCTCACTCTTCCTCTACTCGATACACCGTAAACATCCATTCCCCTTCATCAGTCCGATAGGAAATCGGAAACGTCTCCTCGAAAAGATCTTCGTTTACCTGATATCCTTCGCCACGTAACCGCACGGTACGATTGATAACGATATAGTCCACACCGATTGCATTTGCCAATGTCCGAAGATGCTCCCGGTTCGTCGCAGAATAGATTGCCTTTTCCCATTCAAGGCGCTCCGCCACGTCGTAGCCGGCCGACCACGGGAAGAGGGAATGTCCGAGATAGATCTCCACACCTGCGAAGGTCAGCGGAGACAGATAATTCCCACCGCACAAAAACAGCGTATCGTTATCTACTCCTGCCGTCTCCGCCCAATGGGCGAAATCTTCCTCCACCGGTATGTGATATGCATAATCCCATTTGCACTTATTTAACAGCGTAAGAAAGTCATACGTTCCGGTTGCCGTCAACAACACGGAAAAAGCCACTGCAACGCTGAGGTAGACAATACCGACACCGCTACGCAGAAGTGCTTTTCCCTTGATATACAAGCGTGCAATCAGCTCTCCGGAGCACACGGAGAGTAGCATAAATGTGAAAAGAATGTATTTGTGGTTCTGGTTTATATCCGGGGTCATCTGTATCGTAAAGGCAAATAAAAGCGGTAGAAACATAGATAGCACCGCAATCTTCTTCTCTACCTTTGCTGTAACCAAATAGAACAAAACGAGAATCGACAATATCCCAATCACACACACAAAGAAGTCTATGTACTCTCTTATGCCGGAATTTTCGAGAATCCATCCCGGCCGCCAAGTAACGGCAAAGGTCTCTCCACCAGCTGCAAAGAACTCCAATTGTACATACGCAAGCACTACCGTAACCGCAGCCGTAAACAAAAACGTCATCTTATGTCCCGATGCAAACGCCAGAACAAACAACACAAGCAATGCACTAATGGTGGACGGTCCATGAAAATACGTATTCATGCCGAGCAAAGCACTTGCAAACAGACCGTAACGAATTCCTTTGTTGTCCACCGGAAATGCATCGTGCGTCCACCAATATCGGAGCGGATGCTCCGGACGTCTCTCCTTCTTCCCTGTTAGGAGCCGCAGATTCGCCACCCCTTCCCGAAGAAACTCTAAAAACATGTAGATAACAACAAGTGCCACCGCAAAGCCAAAGCACAAATGCCGTTGATTAATAAACGTATTCAGTCCGTAGATTCCCCAAGATTCCAAGGGTGCGCTTCCGACATACGTACGATTTTCCAAAAATTGCTCCACGCTCGAAAATTCCTCGCTTCGTAGTTGCGTAAACAGACCGAGTGAGCTGCGAAGCATCGCAAACACACCTGCCAAGGCCGCCGCCAAGCAGTTGCCACTAATACGTAGTGCCACCGCATAAAGTGCAAACAGCATCGACATCATTGACAGAATGCTCGGAACATTGAACGCGTGATCAATTCTCATTCCGAGGAATTCAAGGTTTCCTACAAGGAAATCAAACATAAAATGATATTTGAGATCACTCCCCGCAAACAAAGGATAGTCTGCCGGAACATTTTGCATTCGTGAAAAAGAACGGATCATACTTATGTGCACCGAAAAATCACCGGTCACCGGAGCTCCGATACAGACCTCTCCCCTCACTACTCGAAAGCTGGCAAGCATTACGATCAAAGAAATTCCGAAAGCAAATGTAATAAAGTATACCTCTCCTCGCGTAAAGCGCATACTGCGAAGAAGCTTGCGAATACCAAGCCTCTTCCGAAGGCAGACAAGCACATATAGTACTGCAACAAGAAGTATTGCATTTGCATGCAACAACGGATTGGGTGCCGCTTTGGAAAACATCCATGCCAATGCATACAATGCCCAAGTCATCAGCAGCGTTCCGCTGACAAAGGCCGCAGGAAAGACGACGAAGAACGGATTCCTCCGACGACACCGTCCCGTAACATCATATGCTTTCGCTTCACGCATGTCCGGCATCATACACGAAACAATGCAAAGCCCTACGGCAAAGCACATGACAAGATATACAATTCCTAGCATTCTCGTTTTTCTTTCTTATAACTGAAACATATCCTCAAAACTCAGCTGATTGGATTCCGGAAGATCACCAAACAAACCGAGATCGTTCATCATCTCTACCGTACTTTGTCCGATATGGCAACGTGTACGGAAGTCGTCCCTCGAGAGAATCTCGCCTTCCTTCATGCCTTCTTCAATCTGCATTGCGGCATTTTCACCGAGACCATCAATGGACGTTAACGACGGCATAATCTTATCATCGATAATCTGAAAACGCGTTGCCTTGACACGATAAATGTCGATAGGCATAAATTCAAAGCCTCTCGCGTACATCTCCTGTACAATCTTCATATCCTTCAACTGATCCTGCTCTTTATTGCTCAAGTCATTGCTACGACGCTTGAAGTCAGCAATATAGCGCTCCAATTTGTCTCTTCCCATGGCCATCAGCTCATAACTGAACGCCTTGGCACGAATCGAAAAATATGCCGCATAATATGCAAGCGGATAATACACCTTACAGTACGCAATACGAAACGCCATCATAACGTAAGCACAAGCATGCGCCTTCGGGAACATGTACTTGATGCGCTTGCATGACCAAATGTACCAATCCGGCACATTGCAAGCCTTCATCGCCTCTTCCATATCGTCCGTCAGTCCCTTACCCTTTCGCACGCTCTCCATGATTTTGAATGCCTTGCCGTTCTCAACCCCCATATGAATCAAATACACCATAATGTCATCTCGCGTACAAATGGCCGTCGAAAGTGTACATTTTTCTTCGGCGATCAAGGTTTGTGTATTGTTCAGCCACACGTCAGTACCGTGTGACAATCCGGAGATTCGAATCATATCCGAAAAACTCTTCGGCTTCGTATCTCGAAGCATCTGCATAACGAAATCTGTGCCAAGCTCCGGCAAGCCGAGACTTCCGAGATCGCACCCGTCGATGTCCTCCGGTCGAATTCCAAGAGCTTCGGTAGAAGCAAATAACGAAACAACCTTCGGATCATCCATCGGAATCTCCTTTGCATCCAAACCGGTCAAATCTTCAAGCATACGAATCATCGTCGGATCATCGTGACCGAGAATATCAAGCTTCAGCAGATTATGATCAATGGAATGGTAATCAAAATGAGTGGTGACCGTTGTGGTCGACATATCATTCGCCGGTCGTTGCACTGCCGTAAAGGAATATATCTCCTCACCGTGCGGAAGAACAACGATTCCTCCGGGATGCTGCCCCGTCGTACGACGTACGCCGACGCACCCCTGTACAATACGTTCAATCTCTGCTGCTCGCTTGTGAATGCCGCGTTCTTCGTAATATTTCTTAATAAAGCCATACGCAGTCTTATCCGCAAGCGTTCCGATCGTTCCCGCACGGAACGTATGTCCTTTTCCAAACAGCACCTCTGTGTAGGCATGTGCCTTACTTTGGTATTCGCCGGAGAAATTCAAATCGATATCCGGCTCCTTGTCACCGTAGAATCCAAGGAACGTCTCGAACGGGATGTTCTGACCGTCCTTTTTCAATGGTTTGCCACATACCGGACAGATACGATCAGGCATGTCATACCCGGACATCTGCGAATATGCCTGCACCTCTTTCGAATCAAAATCATAGAAATGACAATGCATGCAATAATAATGTGCCGGCAGAGGATTGACTTCCGTAATTCCGGACATCGTCGCGACAAACGACGAACCGACCGAACCTCGGGATCCCACCAGATAACCGTCCTCATTCGAATGCTTCACAAGGCGCTGAGCGATGATATACATAACCGCAAAGCCGTTACTAATGATAGAGTTCAGTTCCTTTTCAAGACGTTGCTCCACCTGCACGGGAAGCTGTTCCCCGTACATGCCATGTGCCGTTTGATAACACAAATCACGAAGCTCCTTGTCAGAGTCCTCAATGACCGGAGGACATTTGTCCGGACGTACCGGCTGAATCCGATCCACCATGTCACATATTTTCTGCGGATTCGTCACCACAAGCTCCATCGCCTTTTCACGCGGTACATAGCGAAACTCATCGAGCATCTCCTCCGTCGTGCGGAAATAAAGCGGTGGTTGCCGATCCGCATCCGCGAATCCCTTGCCCGCCATAATAATGCGACGGTAAATTTCATCCTCCGGATTTAAAAAGTGCACATCACCGGTCGCAATACACAACTTGCCGTGCTCCTCCGCAAGACGAATAATTTTTTTATTTAGCTCAATCAAATCATTGTCGCTTGTTACATTCGGAAAATGCTCGCTTTCCTTCATAAAGGCATTATTCCCGATCGGCTGTACCTCGTAATAATCGTAGAAATCCCCAATTCTTCGAATCTCTTCCTCGGACTGCTCTGTGGCAATGGCTTGAAACAGCTCGCCTGCCTCACACGCGGAACCGATAATCAACCCTTCGCGATAACGCCGCAACAAACTCTTCGGAATGCGAGGCGTCCTATGAAAATAATCAATATGTGACACCGATGCTAACCGATAAAGATTGATGCGCCCCACATCGTTCTTACATAGAAGAATGATGTGATGACTCTTTAATTTCTTAATCTCATCCTTGTCTGCTTCAAGATCGTACGGTGTCCCATCGTCCTTGCGTGCCACCTCATCATCTACGATATATCCTTCCATACCATAAATAATCTTAAAGTTTTTATACCGCTCGAGTTTCTCCGCATCGTCTCCGAACTTCTTCGGATCAATCGCATGTGACGCATCGACAAAGGACTGTACAACTCCGTGATCCGTAATCGCAATCCCCGGGTGTCCCCATGCAAATGCAGTGTTGACCAGTGTCTTCGTATCAACCACCGCATCCATATCGCTCATCTGCGTGTGGCAATGAAGCTCCACACGCTTCTCGGAGGAAGTATCCTTACGTTTGTATGTAAAGTCCGTAATCTTCTTCACTCCGTATACCGAACCGATACCAACCTCATGATCAAACTTATCGAACATAGCAGTTCCCTTGAGCAGAACAAATGCACCCTCGGAGATATTGCTCTTTACCTCCGTAAGCTGCTCCTTTGTAACAAACAGTTTTACACTAATCGTGTCGGTGAAGTCCGTAACTGCTATATTACACAACAGCTTACCATTCTTCAATTCGCGATCCTCGTACTTAATGATCTTCCCGCGAATCACCACATCACCGATTTCGTCCTGAATCTCACAAATCGGCGTCAGGTTGCTCGTATCAAACGGTTTGCCGAAAAAGATATCGGGATCGGCCGGTGCTGCAGGTCTGCGATACTTCTGCTCCCCACCTTCTTTCTTCGGTGGCGGTGTCGGCTCCTTCGGCTTTGGCTTCTGTAAGTCACGCGGTTTCACCGACTCCTTGGATACCTCCGTCGATGCTCTGCGATGAGCCCTTGCAAGAATCTCTTCTACGCTGTAGATTCGTTCTTCCTCTGCCGGTGTCTTATGCTCAATCTCCTCCAATGCAAAACGCACCGGACACTCACGCCCCGTCCACTCACTCAACATCTCCGACAAGCGTGTCGCCAACCCCTTGCAACGTGTACGCGTAAGCCCGTTGTCCTCGATCGTGAGCACCAAAGCATTTGCCTCCTCCGATGCCTTTGCTTCGGAAACGATATTCGCATCCAAGTGGTTTCCAAGCATCAACTCCTCCGAAAGCATCGACGAAAATTGTGACCAAAGCTCCGTCGGGGTCTTCGAATCTTCTACCGAATACCGCATTGCTATGTAAACACGCTTATCGGTATCGAAAAAATACTGACGCTTTAGCTCCGTCTCAAGCAGTCGTACAAGGGCAGGGCGAATCGGTCGTTGTGCACGCAAATAAATACAAATCAACGGCTGCGATTTGGAACTGGTAATCCGCTCGACATCACAAGCTCCAAACTCACTTTCCAAATATCCGTCAAGACTTAATTGATCAAATACCTGAAATAGCTTCATTTCCTCTCCTCCCTCGTGTATAAGATCTTCCGTAGTCCTCAGCTACGCGTGTGCCGCAGCAAGAGCATCCAATTCTTTCTTTAATTCCTCCAAAAGCTCCGACTCCGGAACCTTTCGCAAGACTTCTCCCTTTCGTATCAGCAAGCCCTCACCAATGCCACCGGCAATCCCGATGTCCGCTTCCTTTGCCTCTCCCGGTCCGTTCACCACACAGCCCATAACAGCAACCTTAATATCAAGATCGTATTGCTCAACCATCGTCTCCACTTCTTTTGCGAGACCAATCAAATCAATTTGCGTCCTTCCACAGGTGGGACACGACACCAATTCTATGCCGCCTTTTCGTAGTCCAAGCGTGCGGAGGATAAGCTTTGCGGAACGAATCTCTTCCTCCGGCTTATCCGTCAATGACACACGAATCGTATCCCCGATTCCGGCGTGCAAAATCGTTCCGAGTCCGATTGCGGACTTGATGTTTCCCGCATATACAGAGCCGGCCTCCGTAATCCCCACATGAAGCGGATAATCGGTCTCCTTTGACAGCAATTCATGTGCCTCAATCGACATCAAAACATCGGAAGACTTAATACTGATCACGATATTATAAAAATCCAACTCCTCGAGAATACGCACCTTTGACAATGCACTTTCCACCAAGCCCTCGGCGGTTACCCTTCCGTACTTCGCCACCAGTTCCTTTTCCAGTGAACCACTGTTGACACCGACACGAATAGGAATATGGTATTCCTTTGCCTTCTCTACGACTGCTGCAATCCGTTCCCTGCTCCCGATATTGCCGGGATTGATGCGAATCTTATCGGCTCCGGCCTCAATTGCGGCGATTGCCAGCCGATAATCAAAATGGATATCCGCGACCAGCGGAATCGTAATCTGTTTCTTAATCTCCCGAATTGCCTCCACGGCCTCTTTGTTCGGCACCGCTACTCGAATGATGTCACAGCCAAGCTCGGTTAAGCGACGTATCTGCGCCACCGTTGCCACAACATCCTCGGTCCTTGTATTGCACATCGATTGTATCAGTATCGGATTGCCCCCGCCGATCACACGGTTGCCGATTGCAATCGTCTTCGTCTGTTTCCGTATCATAACTGCCCCCTTAAGGAATGATGTTTCGAATGTCGTTGAAAAAGATAAATAGCATTAAGATCATCAGCAATACAAATCCGACAAAATGCACGATGCCTTCCTTCTCCGGATCCATTTTCTTTCCGCGAATCACCTCGATAAACATAAAAAGCAAACGTCCGCCGTCCAATGCCGGAATCGGCAACAGATTCATCACACCCAGGTTCGCACTGAGCAGAATCCCCCAATTAAGAAGATTGAGAAACGCGTACAATGCCCCATCGGTCGTATAGCTCTCCTCAACCACATTGCTCATTTCGCTAACCACGCGAACCGGTCCACCGATATCCTCCGTCGAAGCCTTTCCCGAGAAAATGTATCCGAGACTCTTAATCGTCGATTTGATCCAATAATTCACTTCGACAAATCCATACTTAACGACCTGTAAAGCGCCGATTTTCTCACGATATCCGTAATTATACGAAAAGCCGAGCGTATAATTCCGACTGTGAATCGGAGTAAGCGTTACATCGGACGTCTTCCCATCGCGTTCGTACGTCAAGGTAACCGCTGTTCCCGTCAGCGGATTTTCATCCAAATACACTTGAAATTCCTTCACTGTCGCAATTTCGACTCCATCCACCGCAACAATCTTGTCACCGGTCTTCATCCCCGCCGCTTCTGCCGCGCCGTCCGCCGTTACTGCGGACAAGATCATCGCAGCCGTTTCCTCTGCCGTATATTGAATACCAAGATAATATCGATCATTCAATATCGCATCATAGGTTGCTTCATATTCCTTACCGTCACGTACGTACGTAATCGTAATCGAACCTTCTTCAATCCCGTCCAACTGCTCATAAAGTGCCATTTCACGTCCGATGCGAATCTTATGCCCGTTGTACGATGTCAACACATCCTCTGCTTGTAGACCGGTCTTCTGTGCAACCTCTTCGCTGATTCCGTATACGAACGGCTCGTCGTAGCCAATCACCCCAAGAATCACGCATGCCATCACAAAAGCCAGAATAAAATTAAAAAACGGTCCGGCAAATACAACGCTGATTCGCTGCCACACAGTTTTGCTATTAAAGGTCCCGGGGGCATCGCTCCCTTCGTCCTCCCCAAGCATCATACAGGAGCCACCGAGCGGAAACAGCTTCCACGAATATCTGGTTTCGCCGATTTTTTTGCTCAAAATACGCGGCCCCATTCCGAGCGAAAACTCTGTGACAACAATTCCGTTTGCCTTTGCCACAAGAAAATGCCCCAGCTCATGAAAAATAATAACAAAGCTGATAATCAGCATGGCAAGCAATATATTTATCAGATTCATAACGTCCCTTTCTTACTTCATACACTTTAATAATGCATATGTTTCCTGTTCGATTTCAAGAATCTGCGCAAGCGTAGGATTCTCGATTTTTGTATGATGCTCAACCGCATATGCAATATACTCGCCGATTTCGGTGAAACCGATATTTTTTTCGAGAAATTGCGCTACGGCATATTCATTTGCCGCATTGTATACCGTCGGCAAGGAACCACCCTCGCGCATTATCCTTTCCGCCAAAGCAAATGCCGGAAAATTCTCTCTATCCGGTTCTTCAAAGTCCAAATGTCCCACACGAAACAGATCCAGCGGCTCCGCCGGCGAAGGTTTTCGCTCCGGATAAAACAATGCATAACGGATCGGCAGCTTCATATCCGGAGTCCCCATCTGTCCGACCACCGCTCCATCGACAAATTCGACCGCCGAATGCAGTACACTCTGTGGATGCACAAGCACGGTAATCTGCTCCGGAGAAACACCGAACAACCAACGCGCCTCCATCATCTCAAGTCCTTTGTTAACCATCGTGGCGGAATCTATCGTAATCTTACTTCCCATGGCCCAGTTCGGATGCTTCAGAGCATCTTCCACGGTGTAGTTGTACATTTGCGACAGTGTCTGTCCACGAAAAGGTCCCCCCGATGCCGTTAATAAAATGCGACGAATGGCCGGATGCCCTTCTGAGATTTCCCCTCGATACGCAAGCCCCTGCAGCGACTGAAAAATCGCAGAATGTTCGCTGTCAATCGGGTACAAGCCAACGCCGTATTCCTGCAATAGCGGCATAATCAGATGTCCTGCCGTTACAAGCGTCTCTTTGTTCGCAAGTGCAATGTCCTTTCCCGCACAAATGGCCGCTACCGTTGGGCGCAAGCCGATCATGCCGACCACCGCAGTCACAACGATCTCCACCATGTCGCAGGTTGCACAGGAAATCAAACCCTCCATGCCACTCACAACCGACACTCCATCTAAGTCACGAATGCGTAATCTCAGCTCCGCGGCACATTTTTCGTCATACACTCCGACCAACTTCGGTCGAAACTCACGTATCTGCGCCTCCAAAAGCTCCACGCTTCGATTTGCGGTCAATGCCTCAACCTTTAATTCCTCGGGAAATTCCCTGACAATGTCCAATGTCTGTGTTCCGATCGATCCGGTAGACCCGAGAATCGCTATATGCTTCATTTTCTTCCTCCAGAACAAGTCTTACTTCGTCCTTTTTTATGCAAAAAACTGCAACAAATAATATACGATCGGGGCCGTGAATATTACGCTATCAAAACGATCCAATATTCCGCCGTGACCGGGGATGAGATGCCCGTAATCCTTGATCTCATAATCGCGTTTCATTGCAGAAGCAGCCAAATCACCAACCTGTGAAATTATCGCAGAAGCAGCCCCGATTACCGAGAACGCAAGCATCGGATACGGAATCACCGTCAGCTTTTCACGGAAAATTGCCGCATAAATCACCCCAATCAGCGCAGCTCCCACGACACCGCCGACGCAGCCCTCCCATGACTTCTTCGGACTAAGTACCGGAAATGCTTTGTGTTTCCCTATCAGACGCCCTACGCAATACGCACAAGTATCCGAGCCCCAGGAGCCAATAAACACAAGCCAAACAAGATATACGCCACGTTCCATCTCACGAATGCGATAAATGCAACAAAGCATCATTGCAACGTAGAACAACCCGAAGAAAACGGCCATGATCTGATTGGTCTTGTACTTCGGAAAATAAATGACATATAAGATCATCGACACCAACAAAAATCCGAGAACTCCCGGCAAAACAAAGCGCTCCTTATCAAAAAGGATGAGCAAAAAATAACCGATGCATGCAAGGTATCCTACAATTCCCGGAACCGTACGCTCCATATGAAACAAACGATACAGCTCGTACATTCCGATTAAGGAAATGGCCAAAATCAACCCAAACAGCACATAGTCTCCCAGAAAAATCGCTGCAATCGCAATGATCATCATCACAATTCCGCTAATCAAACGTTCAATAAACATTACTTCACTCCTCCGAATCGTCGGTCTCTGCCATTAAAATAATCAATGGCTTTCTTTAGTTCTTTTTTGTTAAAATCCGGCCACAAAACGTCGGTAAAATAAAACTCCGAATAAGCCAACTGCCAAGGCAGAAAGTTTGAGGTTCGCATCTCTCCGCTGGTACGTATCATCAGATCCGGATACGGAATATCCGAGGTGTCGAAATATCCATAGAAGCGCTCCTCCGTCAACTCCTCAGGCCTCATGGCTCCATCTACGCAATCCTGCGCCATTTTTCTCGCCGCACGGAGGATCTCATCTCTTCCTCCGTAATTGATGGCAACCTGAAATTTCAAGCCGGTATTTGTCGAAGAGATTTCCTCTAACTGCCGAATGCTCTGTTGCAAATCCTCATCCAGACGTCCGATATCACCAATCACACGCACCCGCATATTGTTCTTGCTGCTTCGTTCGATACTGTCCTTCATATATCTGCGAAGCAAATTCATCAATGCATCCACTTCTTCCTTCGGACGAACCCAATTTTCCGTAGAAAACGCATAGATGGTCAAATATTCGATTCCAAGGTCAAATGCATCCTCGCATATCTGCTCTGCCACTCGGCTTCCTTGTGCATGCCCCGCATTTCTCGGAAGAAAACGCTTCTTCGCCCAACGTCCGTTGCCATCCATAATAATCGCTACATGCTTCGGAATTACATAATTTTCTTTGTCGCTCACTCTTTCTTTCCTTCCTCCGTCTCCGGCTCCTATTGGTATTCGGTCTATATGGAACAATTGGGCGTATCTGCATACGCCCAATCCCTCATCCATATTATACGGTCATAATTTCCTTCGTCTTGTCCTCAACCATCTTATCGATATCTGCAATGAACTTGTCCGTCATCTTCTGCGCGTCATTCTCCATCTTCTTCACTTCATCCTCAGAGAGTTCCTTGCCTGCTTTCTTGATGGCATCGTTCGCATCACGACGGATGTTACGAATCGCAACCTTTGCATTTTCCCCTTTCTTCTTCACATCCTTCGAGAGCTCCTTACGGCGCTCCTCGGTAAGCTCAGGGAAAGTAAGACGAATTACCTTGCCGTCGTTGCTCGGTGTAATTCCGAGCTCAGAAGCAAGAATCGCTTTCTCAATCTCCTTAATCATTCTTGCTTCCCAGGGCTGAATCATAATCACTCTTGCCTCGGGTACGGAAACGTTCGCAACCTGCTGAAGATTCGTCGGCGAACCGTAATAATCAACCTTGATCTTATCCAACAAGTGCGGGTTCGCACGACCTGCACGGATATTCGAATACTCTTCCTTCAGGTTGTCCTGTGTCTTAGTCATCTTTGTTTCAAAGGGCTTCAAAATCTCATTCATCATCTCGTCCTCCATAGTTTATGTTGTTGCTGGCGATGTATGCGCATTCCTCTATAAGAAACAACTACTCTACATCCACGATCGTACCGGTTACATTACCGGCCACATTATTCAAAATGCCATCTTCTTCATTCAGAGAAAATACAAGTGTAGGAACGCGATTCTCCATACACATGACCGTTGCCGTAAGATCCATAATTGCCAATTTCTTATCGAGAAGTTCCTGATAAGTAACACGATCGTATTTCTTCGCATTCGGATTGAGCTTCGGATCGCTGTCATAGACGCCGTCTACCGCACGTGCCATTACAATCGCCTCACAATCCAACTCAATGGCACGGAGTGCCGTTGTCGTATCCGTAGAAAAATACGGATGACCGGTTCCCCCGGCCAAAAAGATTACCTGGCCTTCCTCAAGGGCTGCCACCGCCTTATCCTTCGAAAAATTCTCACTCACGGTTCCACACACAAACGGTGTGAAAATGCTTGTCTTCATACCGCAGAAACGACAGATCTCCGACATATAGATACAATTCATCACTGTGGCCAGCATGCCGATGGAATCCGCCTTCGTACGATCAATCGTCTTACTGGTTCGTCCGCGCCAGAAATTACCGCCGCCGATAACAATTGCCACCTGAACGCCTTCCTCTGTCAACTGACGGATCTGCTTCGCCACCTGTACACAGGTCTCCTCGTCGAAGCCCTTCTTCTGATCACCCGCAAGAGCCTCGCCGCTTAGTTTCAATAAAATTCTTCTGTACGTTGCCAAGGCGTACCTCCTTACTGCACCAAGTCGTGCATTTCATCGAAATTATTCTACCATAGAATGTCTCGTAAATCAACCTTGCAATTCGCATTCTTCCATACTTTTTTCTCTTGAAAAAAAGCTGAAAAAAGCACCCTTTCCTTTCGGAAAAGGTGCCTATTGTCATACCATCAACCCTTTACGCCACCGGCAGATACACCGGCAACAATGTTCTTCGCAAGAATCATATATACAAAGATAACCGGGAAAATCGAAAATGCGATGGACATATATACCTGACCCATATCAAACTTCAACCAGTCTGCACTTCGCAGATTCGCAATCAAGATCGGAAGCGTCTTCACCTCCGGCTCACGGAGCAAAATTGCGGGCTGGAAGTAGTTGTTCCAGCTTCCTACGAAGGAGAAAATCGCCTGTACCGAAATCGCGGGCTTCATCAAAGGAATTGCCACACGGTTAAAGGTACGAATCTCGGAAGAACCATCGATTCGAGCCGCCTCAATGAGGGACATCGAAAGGTTACTCTCCATATACTGCTTCAGATAGAAGTACGTAATCGGTGCCGCCATCGAAGGAAGAATAAACGGAAGAAAATTATTCTTCAGTTTAAGAGCTGTACACAGCTTAACAAAACCGAGAGACGATACCTGATTCGGGATCATCATAATTGCAAGGATAAATGCCGCAAAGAAGTTTCTTCCCTTAAAATCGTATGCATAAATTGCATATGCAGTCATCGTCGAACAGTAAACACCGACGATGGTGGACAGCGCAGCCACGAGGAAGCTGTTAATCAAACCCCGTCTCCAATCCAGTGTGCCACCAATCATGTTCTTCCAGTTCTCAAGGAACGACTTTCCCGGTAACCAAGAAAAACCACGGCTGATTTCACTGTGTGTTCTGGTACAATTGATGAACAACATGAAGAACCAGAACAAGCAAAGAATCGTTACAAGGATAAGAACGGTATGCGCTACAATACGTCGACCACGGATGCCCATGGACTTCTTAATTTCTCTTTGTTTGTAATTCTTATTCGCCATTTCCATCCCCTCCTAATCGTTCTTTACAACCATGAAACGATATACCAACAAGCTCAATGCACTTGTAATGATAAGAAGGATAACCGAAAGTGCGCCACCCATTCCGTAGTTGTTACATTCCAAACGATCTCTCAAATCCATGATAAGGGTCTGTGTCGTATTGTTCGGAGCACCGGAGGAGCCTGTCAAAATCTCGGGAACGTCGAACATCTGGATACCACCGATCATCGAGGTAATCATAACATAGATCAAAATCGGACGGAGAATCGGGAGCGTAATCTTACGAAATACCTGTCCGGGCCTTGCACCATCCACCTCGGCAGCCTCAAACAGCTCACTGTCGATACCCATAATGCCTGCCATCAACAGAATGGTCGTATTACCGAACCACATAATGAAGTTCATCGCCCCGACCAGACCTCTCGCACCCCATACATATGTAAGGAAACGAACCGGCTCATTCTCTTCAATGATTCCAAGCGTCTCCAACGCACCATTCACAGGACCTACTTCGGAAAACAACGCGAAGAACAGCATGGAAAATGCCGATGCCATGATCAGATTCGGCATGTAAATAACGGTCTTAAAGAACCCTGCCGCACGAATGCGCAGACGATTGTTCGCAAACCAAGATGCCAACAGCAACGATACAAGAATCTGCGGAATGAAACCAATGATCCACATGATAAACGTGTTTCTCGTATATTTTATCAAATCATTCGTCTCAACTAATTCTCTATAGTTTCTAAGTCCCACGAAGGTCGGCCCTACCTGATCGAGACCATTCATATAATTTTCGAAAAAGCTGTAATAAACCGTCGTAACCAAGGGCACCAACTGAAATACCAAAAATCCCAAAATGAACGGCAACAAAAAGATGATGCCCCATTTTCCCGTTGTTACGCCACGTCTCCTATTCCTTATCTGCTTGGACATAAATAATTCCTCGCTATCTATTATAATACTGAAATACTTATTTTCTTTGTGACAATACAATGAAGTGTGTTCTTTTTATGTATGGAGCGCCCTATCGGGCACTCCATACAATAAAGTTCGGATTACTCTACAGTAATTGCAGGATATCTCTTCTTAATTGCGTTCTTGAAGTTAGCAATTGCGGTATCCTTATCAACCGTACCGTTGAAGTAGTCAGCCAATGCCTTCTGGAACTCTTCGTTACAACCCTGGTCATAATCGGAGATGTTGCTGAGGTCAAGACCGTCTACGCCTGCAGCGTAAAGACCAAGAGGATTCTGTCCGCCAAGAACCTTGGAGGTGTAATCGGACTTAGCCATCTCTTCCATAGCAGGCTTGTTGTTTACGAAGTCGTTATCCTTCGTAACGATGCCCTTCATGATGGTAGCATCCGCAGTGAGCTTAAGGATGATGTCCTTAATCTCTGCAGCATTGTCGGTTCCCTTAGCTGCGCAGATCCAAGTACCGCCCCAGAAGAAGCCCTGAGGTCCATTACATGCACCCCACTCGCCCTTGTAACCAATACTGCCTTCCTTGTCAGCATGCATAGAGAAGTCTACCAACCAAGCGGGTCCAAAGTAACAGAATACATTTCCTTCCGGATAGAAGCCTTCTGCCCAAGCATCACTCCAAAGAGTGGTCTTGTTGTTGTAACCCTTATCGGTGAAATCCTTCGTCTGGTCAACCCAAGCCATGATGTTTGCATCGATGTTAAGCTTTCCGTCAACTACCCACTTAGAGGTTACGTTGTTGGAGAATACACGATATGTATCATCAAAACCGGAAACCATTGCATAGCCAGCTTCCTTCATCGTAGCTGCAGTCTGAGCAAACGTAGCCCAGTCAGCAACTGCCTTCTGAACCTCTGCCGGATCATCAGAACCGAGAACCGTCTTAGCAACGTCTCTTCTGTAGATCAAGAGACCGGGACATGCCTGCCAAGAAACACCCTTCAAAACGCCGTTGCTATCGGTAACGATGTCCTGAGTGTACTTGTACTGATCCTTAAGATCGGTAGCAGGGTCAATGCCAAGCTCCTTGATATCAAGCGTAGCATCAGCATTTACATACTTAAGAGCATAGTCAGCTTCAACGAGGAAGATATCGATCTTGTCGTTTGCCTTAGCGTCTGCCTGAGCAAGCAAATCCTCATCAAGAGCCTTCTGATATGCGCCGTCATTGTTCGGAACGATATCCCAAACAACCTTAACATCACCGATCTTACCTTCGGTAGCGCTTACCTTCTCGTATCCAGGATAGTGATCCTGTACACGTCTCTGGAACTCATCATTCCAGCAATGAATGTTGAGGACCTTGCCCTCTTTTTCTTCGTCCTTGCCACAAGCTGCGAAGCTGCTTACAACGAGCATCAGCACAAGTACAAGAGACAAAAGCTTTGTTACTTTCTTCATAGATGAACACTCCTTCACTCTATTATATTTTTTACAATTGTGATTTTACACAATTGCCGCGGCAAATGGAATTCTGCTTTCAGCAGTTTTTGCCAACGTCCTTATTATAAACCATGAAACTAAGAATAGCAAGTGTTTTTTCATCTTTTTCTCAAGATTTTTTCAAAAATCCTTCATCTTTATTGTCATTTTGAACAAACCGCTCGTCCTTTTTGCCTTTATTTATTGTTTTTTCTCATATATTTTACCAAACCACGTCTAAATGTACATTTGATCTTCCATAACTTTTGGGATGTACAATATGAATAAATACGACATCTTTTTTTATTATTATTGCACATATTCCGAAAAAATCTCGTTTGGATCCGTTTGTGCAATCTGTACATAATGCAAAAATCCCGAGAACCAACCGGAGTCGTTCTCGGGATAACAAATCACTTTGTTATAACAGATAGATTACATGCCCATCTGCTTTGCTACTTCCTCTGCGAAGTTCTCTTCCTTCTTCTCAAGACCTTCGCCGGTCTCAAAACGAACCATCGTCTTAATGGTAAGGTCGGTTCCGTTTGCCTTAGCAACCTGTGCAAGGTACTGACCTACGGACTGCTTTCCATCCTCGGCCTTAACGTATACCTGATCCATCAAGCAGATCTCCTTGAGCTCTTTCTTTACACGACCTGCAACCATTCCCTCAATCACCTTTGCCGGCTTTGCGGACTCCTTCGGATCGTTCATAATCTGAGCAAGGAGAATCTCCTTCTCATGCTCGATAAATGCTGCGTCGATGTCCTTATCGGAAATGTACTTCGGACGAAGTGCGGCAACCTGCATCGCAACGTTCGCGAGTGCCTCCTTGATTGCATCATTTACCACCGCGGTTTCAGCCTCGATAATAACACCGATACGACCGCCACCGTGTACATAAGAAACTACGCAACCATTCGTGGCAACAACCTTCTGGAAACGACGAATGCTCAAGTTCTCACCGATAACAGCCACCTTCTCAACCAAAGCATCCTTTACGGACTTGCTTGTATCAAGCGCCCATGCTTCTGCCAAAAATGCATCCATATCCGCTGCATCACTTGCGAGTGCCTGCTCTGCAACTGCCTCTACAAATGCCTGGAAATCTGCATTCTTAGCAACGAAGTCGGTCTCGGAATTTACTTCTACAACCGCTGCTGCGTTGTCATTGCTTGCGATACGACAGATACCCTCTGCTGCGATTCTACCTGCCTTCTTCTCAGCCTTTGCCTGACCGTTCTTTCTCAAAAATTCCACTGCCTCGTCCATATTGCCGTTGGTCTCATTGAGAGCCTTCTTGCAGTCCATCATGCCTGCACCGGTCATGTCGCGAAGCTCTTTTACCATTGCTGCTGTAATAGCCATAATTGTCCTCATTTCTGCCGCATAGCGGCTCTGTTATGAATTCGGTCGTTGCTTAGTTCTCCTCAGCAACCTCTGCTTCTCCTTCGGTAGCGGGCTCTTCGGGAGCAACAAACTCCTCGCCCTGATTTGCCTCGATAACAGCGTCTGCCATCTTGCCTACGATCAACTTAACGGCACGGATTGCATCGTCGTTACCGGGAATCACATAATCCAGCTCGTCCGGATCACAGTTTGTGTCTGCAATACCAATCAACGGAATTCCGAGACTGTGAGCTTCCTGCACACAGATTCTTTCCTTCTTGGGATCTACTACAAAAATAGCATCCGGAATCTGCTTCATATCCTTGATACCACCGAGGTTCTTCTCAAGCTTCTCCCACTCCTTCTTAAGACCGATAACTTCCTTCTTAGGAAGAACGTCAAACGTACCGTCGTTTGCCATTGTCTCAATCTGCTTCAATCTTGCGATTCTGGACTGGATGGTCTTGAAGTTGGTAAGCATACCGCCGAGCCATCTTTCATTCACATAATACATACCGCAACGCTCAGCCTCACTCTTCACGGAGTCCTGTGCCTGCTTCTTCGTTCCTACAAAGAGAATCTTTCCGCCATCCGCAACAACATTCTTGATTGCTGCATAAGCTTCATCTACCTTACCAACCGACTTCTGAAGGTCGATAATGTAGATACCGTTTCTCTCGGTATAAATGTACGGAGCCATCTTAGGGTTCCATCTTCTCGTCTGATGACCGAAATGTACTCCGGCCTCAAGCAACTGCTTCATAGAAATAACGCTCATGTTATATTCCTCCACTTGGTTTTTTTCTTCCGCATCGGTAATCTCAGCGACCTTTCGGCACCGGCCTCGAATCCGTATGCGTGATTTTTGACTTTGGTATTTTATCATAGCCTTTGCAAGAATGCAAGTACCAATTTTATTTTTTTATCACTTTGTTGTTGTCGCCAATGTTTCAAAGAGGTAGGAGTTGATTACCTTAATATAGGTACCCTTCATTCCCGATGAACGCGACTCGATGACCCCACCGCTCTCAAGCTTCCGAAGAGCATTTACGATTACGGATCGAGTGATTCCTACACGGTCTGCAATCTTGCTTGCAACTAAGATGCCCTCTTTTCCGTCAAGCTCTTCAAACACATGCTTTACCGCATCGAGCTCACCCAACGACAAGGTTCCGACCGCTGCATGAACAATCTTCTTTTGTCTGAGATCCTCTGCGGACTCCTCATTTTCCGAACGCATAATCTCGAGTCCTACAACCGTGGTGCCATACTCACTGAGAATGATATCGTCAATCGTATACATGCGCCCGCATCGATATACAAAAAGTGTCCCATGACGCTCACCGGCGATGTCGATCGGCGCGGCGATTCCCGTATACCCCTCGCAATTCTTTGCCTCGAAACCGAGCATCTCGAGATTCATATTTTCCTTGGTAGATAAAATATTCAAAAGTCTCTCGTTTAACACCGGATCAATGAATTCGCCGACTCGATCCCGTAATAGGGATTCCAGCACCGGAACATCGCGATGCTTCGCCTTTCCGAGCACTTTCCCTTTTTTGCTCAGCACAAGCACATTAGACTCTAAAATCTCACCCAAAACAGAACAAATATCATTAAACACCACCCTGTCGGGATTGGGGTTGTTATGTAACAGTTTGTTGATTTTTCTCGTCTTGTCCAACAATTGAACGCTCATGTCTGCCTCCAGATTATTTATGTGTTGTTTTGCATTTTCATTCGCAACAGTTTGAGTGTAACACAGTTATTTGATAATTTCAAGACAATAAAAGAAAGTTCCAACAACTTTTTCGTTGTCGGAACTTTGTATACTTAATTATTTTTCATCTTTGGTTGTCGGCTTCTGCCACGACATGAAGTTGCATTCCGGATATCCCTCACAGCCATAATAGCGTCTGCCCTTCTTTGTTCTTCGAATCACCAATTCCTTTCCACACTCCGGACAGGAAATGCCGGTTCTTTCGAGAAGCTGCTTCGTGTTGCGACATTCCGGAAATCCGGGGCAAGCCAAAAACTTTCCATGAGGTCCGTACTTAACCACCATATTCCTACCGCACACGTCACAGATTACCTCGGTCACTTCGTCTTCGATTTTTACCGAGTCCAAAGAATCCGCCGCACTGTCTACTGCCTGCTTTAGATCAGGATAGAAATTACGAACAACCATCTTCCAATTCACCGAGCCGTCCTCTACTCCATCAAGCAAAAGCTCCATATTTGCTGTAAAGTCCACCTCAACAATGCTTGTAAAAGCCTCTTTCATGATGCTGTTCACTGCCTCGCCCAGCTCCGTAACAAACAGCTTCTTCCCTTCCTTGGCGATGTAATGTCTTGCGAGCAACGTCGTAATGGTCGGCGCATACGTGCTCGGACGTCCGATTCCGAGTTCCTCCATTGTCTTTACCAGGCTTGCCTCGGTATAATGCGCCGGAGGCTGTGTAAAATGTTGCTCATCCGCAAAGCTTACCTTTGAAAAGCTTGCTCCTTCTGCGGGAATCCGATTCTTGAAGGCCTTTGCATCGTTCTCGTCTCCGTTGCCCTTCTCCTCCGTCTCGGAATATACCGATAGGTATCCATCAAAAGCCACACACGAGGAGGCCGCACGAAAGACATGTCCGTTTCCTTCGATGTCGATCGACGCCGTATCGTAAATGGCATCCGTCATACGGCTTGCAATAAAACGCTTCCAAATCAATTGGTACAAACGAAACTGCTCGTTCGTCAGCTGATCCTTAATCTGTGCAGGAGTCAATTCAATATAAGTCGGGCGAATGGCTTCGTGTGCATCTTGAATGTTTTTCTTTTCTTTTCTCAAGCCGTCGCCTGCCGCAACATACGAATCTCCATACAAAGCCTGAATGTATGCCTTCGCAGACGCATCCGCCTCATCGGATACACGTGTGGAATCCGTACGAAGATATGTGATCAGACCAATCGTCCCGTGTCTGCGAATGTCCACACCTTCATAAAGCTGCTGTGCCACTCGCATCGTCTTCTGTGTCGTGAAGTTCAACGACTTCGAGGCATCCTGCTGCAACGTACTTGTCGTAAACGGAAGCGGCGCCTTCTTTCGCCGTTCGCCCTTTCGCACCGACGTCACCCGAAACTCCGCATTCTCCGTCTCGCGAAGCACTCTTTGCGCATCCTCATAGCTCCGAAGCTCTGCTTTTCCTTCCGCCGTTCCGTAATAGCTTCCCACAATCGGCTTCTTGTAGCCTTGCTCGAAAAACTCTCCGGAAATGCTCCAATATTCTTCCTGCCGGAATGCGGCGATCTCCGCTTCGCGGTCGCATACAATGCGGAGTGTTACGGACTGTACCCTGCCGGCACTCAGTCCACGTTTTACTTTATTCCATAAAATCGGGCTGATTTCATAACCCACCATACGATCCAATATTCTGCGTGTCTGCTGTGCATCCACAAGATTCATGTCAATATCCCGAGCATTTCCGATGGAATTTTTCACAGCCGACTTTGTAATTTCATTAAAGGTAATTCGATGCGTATTCTTGTCATCCAGCTTCAACACCTGCTTCAAATGCCAAGAAATCGCCTCTCCCTCACGGTCCGGGTCGGTTGCAAGATAGACCTTCTTCGCCTTCTTCACTTCCTTGCGAAGATTTGCCAACACATCGCCTTTTCCGCGAATGGTAATGTAGTGCGGCTCGTAATCCTCCTTCACATCTACCCCAAGAGTACTCTTCGGCAAATCTCTTACATGACCGCCGGATGCAACAACCTCATAGCCGCTGCCGAGGAATTTCTTTATTGTTTTCGCTTTTGCAGGTGATTCCACAATAACAAGATTATTCGCCATGATTCCCTCCGTTATGATACGTGACCACATAATAATTCGGCGCAGGCTGCCGAATCCAACCTTCCCCTTCTAAGCAGTGCAGTACCTGTGCCAATTCCGTCGGACGCATTCCACTCTCGCATACCAAACGGTCAAAATGCTTCGGGTCCAAACGCAACAAAGAATACACCATTTTTTCTTCCGTTGCAAGAGGCAATTTTGTAAAATTAATTGTTGTCATTGATTTTTCACATTTATTCGCGGTTTTTTTCTCTGCTTCTTCTTCGACAAATGGCGAAAAGCTGAGCTGTCCCTCTTGTTCCTTGTGAAATACCCGTACCGGATATCGATAAGAAAGCTCCTCAAGGATTTCTTGCGGAGACGTCACCAATCGAGCTCCCTGCTGAACAAGTGCATTACATCCGGCACTGTTTGCATCGGTAATTCTTCCGGGTATGGCAAACACATCCTTCCCCTGTTCCAGTGCACGATCTACCGTAATCAATGTACCACTCTTCTTACGCGCCTCTATCACAAGAATTCCGTCCGCAAATGCTGAAATCATACGGTTACGCATCGGAAAATGATGCTTCATCGGAGCTGTTCCCGGCGGATACTCCGACAGAATCCCCCCACAATCACGGATATGTCGGTACAGCTGCCAATTTTCCTTCGGATACGGAGTCCCGATTCCACAGCCAAGAACCGCAAGTGTATACCCGCCCACGGACAGACACGCTTTTTGTGCAACAGAATCGATACCGGCGGCCAAACCACTCACAATCCCTACCCCGGCACCCGCCAACTCTTTCGCAAAATAACTCGCCACCTCCTCTCCGTAAGGCGTACATGCTCTCGTACCTACAATTGCAATCAACGGCATGTCCTTTGGAGGAAGCCTTCCCTGAACAAAGACACCAAACGGCGCCTCGGGGATACAACGAAGCCTCTCCGGGAAGCGTTCCTCCTCATGCCAAAGGAAATACGCCTCCGCACGGTCTAATTCCTTTTTCATTGCCCGAAGCATTGACTCATTTCTCTTCTGTGCAGCCGCCTTGGTTTCTTCGCTGAATTCCTTTGTGCTTCTCCATGCCTCCGCAGGAGCAGAAAATGCTCTCTCCGGACTTCCGAATCTATGAAGCACACGCCCGATTTGTCCGACGGATTTCACAGTGGAACATAGCCACATAGCAGTTACATTTTCCATATTACCACCCCTATACATTCTGATACTTTCGATCCTTTGCATGGTACATTACAGCCTCTCGCATATGGCGCGGCAATATGTCGTCCGCATCATCCAGATCGGCCACCGTCCGTGCCACACGAATAATCCGATGATACACTCTTGCAGAAAATTCATGCTTTTCCGCTGCTCCATTCAAAATACTCGACACTTCCTCATCCAGTGGACAATAATGCTCCAGCTCCTTTGCACGAATTGCACTATTAAACGAAATGTCCGTGTCGAGAAAACGCGCCTCTTGCCGTCTTCTCGCCGCATCAATTCGCACACGAATCTCCTTACTGCTTTCTCCACGCACACCGTTGATCATTTCACTCACTTGCACTGCCGGCATTTCCACGCACAGATCAATGCGATCCAAAATCGGCTGACTAACGCGCCCAAGATATCGGCGTATGCGGTCCGGGGAGCAATGGCAACGATTTCTGTCGGGAAAATACCCGCACGGGCATGGGTTCATCGCGGCAACTAACATAAATTCCGCCGGAAATACACAATTGCCGTTCAGACGTGAAATGTGAACCTTCTTCTCTTCGAGCGGCTGTCTAAGCACTTCAATACTCCCACGTCGAAATTCGGGAAATTCATCAAGAAACAATACCCCGTGCGTCGCCAAACTGATTTCCCCGGGCACGGGAAACTGTCCCCCTCCGACAAGTGCCGGAACACTGATGGTATGATGTGGCGCACGAAACGGGCGTTTTGTAATCAACGGCCTACCCTCCGGCAAAAGGCCTGCCACGCTATATATCTTCGTTAATTCCAAGCTCTCCGAAAAGCTCAGTTCCGGCATAATCCCCGGAATGCTCCCTGCAAGCATCGACTTCCCTGCACCGGGTGGTCCGAGCAGCAATAAGTTGTGCATCCCCGCTACGGCAATTTCTGCCGCACGCTTCGCCAGAAATTGTCCACGTATCTCCGAAAAATCCTGCAGCGAATCTTCCGGTGTCGACTTCCATTTTTTCGGTCTTTGTGGTTTCGCATCCGTTCCCGTAAAATGCTCCACTGCCTCACGAAGTGTCTTCACGCCGTACACATCAATGCCTTCTATCAATGCTCCCTCTTCCACATTTTCCTCAGGAACGAGAATCTCTCGAAAGCCGAGCCGTTTCGCTTCATATACGCACGAGAGCACCCCCGAAACGCCACGCACATTTCCATCGAGCCCAAGTTCACCGATCACGCAAGTTCCACGCAGAAAATCCTCCGGTAGTTGCTCCATTCCACACAATACCCCAATAGCAATCGGCAAGTCAAAGCCGGTTCCGCCTTTTCGAATATCTGCCGGAGAAAGATTCACCGTGATCCTTCTCGGTGGAAGTATATATCCCGAATTCTTCAATGCAACACGGACACGTTCTCGTGCCTCCTTCACTTCACTTGCCAGATACCCCACCATATCAAAGCTCGGTAGCCCGTTTCCCACATCCACCTCCACACGAATCATAACGGCATCAATCCCCCTCACCGTCATGCTGTCTACAACACAATACACTTCTTGCCCTCCTCCTTTTCGATTGTTTTCTTTCTATTGTACCTTGTTTCAGGCATCGTTTATATTGACGAAAGAAACAAAAAAACGGTGGTGCCAAATACATATTCGACACCACCATTGCGTTGTTCTCTTCTGTTCATAGTCAAATTATCCGAAAACTGCCCATGAAAACTGTGCATTTTCCCAAGCAAAAATGCACAAACCCGACACATCACTCACGCGTCTGTTCGTGATCCAGTAGGGACTTCAACTCATTCATGAACGTATTCACATCCTTAAATTCACGATATACCGATGCAAAACGCACATATGCAACCGCGTCTAGATTCTTTAGCTTGTCCATGACAAGCTCACCGATCTTGTTGCTTGGAATCTCCTTCTCTTCCATATTGAAAATGCTGTTCTCCACTTCGTCTACCAGCTGTGTAATCTGGTCTACACTAATCGGACGCTTGTGGCAGGAACGAAATACACCCGCTTCAATCTTCGTACGATCGTATGCCTCACGAATGTTTCCCTTCTTAATGACAACAAGGGGAATCGCTTCCACCTTTTCATAGGTGGTAAAACGCTTCGAACACTGGTCACACTGTCTTCTTCTACGAATGGAATTGGACTCCTCCGCAGGTCTGGAATCAATTACTCTGGTATTCTCGGTACCGCAAAAAGGACACTTCATACTTCCCTCACTTTTCTTCGCTGTATGTATTTTTTTCGGCTTACGACTTCAGCGATTCGTAAGACGCTACTCACCTTTTGCGAGCTTACGCATATACTGATAAAAACGAGGTCTTCATCATGCGTATGTGCGAACTCCGCCAAAAGGAAGTTATCAATTGTTGCAATTGCGAGCGCCTGGGTTATGTAAGTGACGTCATCTTCGATCCGTGCACCGGTGTGATTACAAAAGTAATCGTTCCTGGTCCGTGTCGCATCTTCGGAATTCTCGGGCACGAGCAAGAATACATCATTCCGTTTTCCTGTATCAAAAAGATCGGTCCCGATATTGTCCTCGTCGACATCGACGCGGATGCGATGCTTGTCAACTGTGCGCTCTTTAAATAGTGCTTAGATCAACCCGATAATGTCAATGTTTTCACCGGTCAAACCGATTACCGCACCGTTCTGTGCCTCAGCTGCTTCCGGATGTGCGATCAGCCACTTGTTTCTGGCAAACAATCTTGCATCATCCTTATCCTTTGTCGCAATCTCTGGCTTGTCCAGATTCGTTCCCTTCGGAAGAATGATTACCACACGGAACGGTGCACCGGCCTTTGCGCTGCAAGGGGCATAATGAAGCGTCGTCGCATACAGCTCCACTGCCGTTCCCTTCGGACAAAGGAACGCTTCTACCTTTGAGGTATCGAGCATCGAATCCATACAATCCTGTTGTCTGGCAAGCAGGAGAATACAATCCTCGCCCGCGATATCAATTTCGCTGTCTCTGTGGTACTCAAGACAATTCAATTTTGTATTCGTACCGTTACAGTAACCGATTTGAATCGGCATACCACCATAACAATTGTTCGAAAAATCCTCCATTGCAGGCGTTGCCTCGAGTGCCACATCTCCGGGCACATACACCACCGCATCCGCGGGAGCGGGTGTCGTCTCACTCAATACCTTCAACAATTCCTCAGTTCGATACCCTTCTACTACACGTCCATACGTTGCAAATGCCGCATCCGTAACCTTTTGAATCTTCAATGCCATAATTTCCATCCTCCTGTTATGTATCTCCGCGCGGGTTTTCCCGCTGCGGGTTTTCTTATGTGCAAACGCTCTTATCTCTGCACGCGGCCGCTGCCGTCACCGCCGACAAGTGCCATAACCTCACTGCGAGACACCTGATTGAAATCACCGGGAATCGTATGCTTTAATGCACTCGCTGCAACAGCAAATTCCAAAGCATCCTTTCCGTTCTTGCCATCCAGCAACCCACAAATCAATCCCGCCGCAAAGGAATCGCCTCCTCCCACACGATCCACAATATGAAGCTTGTAGGTTCTCGAATGGTAAAATTCCTTCCCGTCATAAATTGCCGCCGACCATGCATTGTCCGATGCCGAAAAGCTCTCCCGCAATGAACTTACCACGTACTTGAAGCCGAAGCGGTTCGTCATCTGTCGGAAGATATCCTCGTAGCCGGCAAGCTCAAGATTCCCGCTGACAACGTCGGTCTTTCCGGGTCGGAAGCCAAGCACCTTCTCCGCATCCTCCTCGTTGCCGATGCACACGTCTACGTACTGCATCAAATCGGTCATAATACGCTGTGCCTTTTCGCTACTCCATAGCTTCTTACGAAAATTCAAATCACAAGAAACCGTAATTCCTTTCTTCTTTGCGGCAATTAACGCCGCCTTTGTCACCTCCGCCGCATTGTCACTGATTGCCGGCGTAATCCCTGTGAAATGGAACCAGTCCGCACCCTCGAAAATCACATCGAAATCGAAGTCCCCGACCACCGCCTCCGCAATGGACGAATGCGCTCGGTCATAAACCACCTTGGACGGCCGTACCGAAGCACCGGTCTCCAAAAAATAAATGCCTACGCGTTCTCCGCCGCGTACAACATCGGAACAATCCACGCCTTGCTTCTTCAAAGCCGCAATCGCACAATCACCGATTTCATTGGCCGGAAGCTTCGTTACAAACGATGCTTCGTGGCCGAAATTCGCAAGGGAAACTGCCACGTTCGCCTCGCCTCCGCCGTAACACACATCAAACGCGTCCGCCTGGATAAATCGTTGATTTCCCGGGGTGGACAAGCGTAGCATAATCTCGCCGAGCGTAACGATTTTTGCCATACTCCATACCTCCTAACGGTATCTTTTTTCATCAAACTTTATTTTACCATAATCACACCATCTCTTCAACAACATTTTTCAAAAAAATCGCTATATTTTGTGGCAAATTTTCTTCAAATTCGACCCCCTCCACAAATACTTGTGCGCTTGTACAAAAACAAATTGACACTCCTCTTTGTTTATGATATATTTAATCGAAGAGCAAAAATGTGTTTGAAGACGCAGAATCGAGGGCTGTATGAAAGCATTTATGGACAATGATTTTTTGTTAACAAATGAGGTTGCAAAGCAACTGTACCATAACTATGCGAAGAAGATGCCGATCATCGATTATCACTGTCATATCCCCCCCGAGGAGATTGCAAAGGACGTTCATTTCGACACCATTACACAGGTGTGGCTCGGTGCCGATCACTACAAGTGGCGTCAGATGCGTTCCAACGGCGTTCCCGAGGAGTTTATCACCGGCGATGCCGACGATTTTTCTAAGTTTGAATACTGGGCAGAAACGCTGGAGCGTGCAATCGGCAATCCCCTCTACCACTGGAGTCATCTTGAATTGCAACGCTATTTCGGAATTTTCGAGCCACTTACGAAGGCAAATGCTCGTGAGATTTACGATCGTTGCAACGAAGTATTACGTGAGCCTTCCATGTCCGCAAGAACATTGATCCTCCGTTCAGGTGTTACTCTCCTTTGCACAACGGACGATCCGGCAGACGACCTGCGTTGGCACAAGATGATTGCGGAAGATCACACATTTTCTGTACAGGTGCTTCCCGCATTTCGTCCGGACAACGCCTTGTATATTGAGAAGGACTCATTTGTCTCCTATATCAATGACCGTTTGGCGGTTAGCGACGGACGTGCCATTTCCTCTTATGAAGATCTACGGGCTTGTCTCACCAGACGCATGGAATATTTCCATGCACACGGTTGCAAGGTGTCCGACCACGGTCTTGCTTACGTAATGTATGAGCCATGCACTGACGAAGAGGCATCTGCTATCTTCGCAAAGCGCATGTCCGGTGAACCGGTATCGAAGAAGGAAGAATTGGCATATAAAACCGCTCTTCTTACCTTTCTCGGAAGAGAATACGCTCGCCTCGGCTTTGTTATGCAGCTCCACTACGGTGTGAAGCGTAATAATAATACACGTATGTTCCTTGCGACCGGTGCAGACACCGGTTTTGACTGCATTGACAATTATACGCCCGGTGCTTCGCTCGCTGATTTTTTGGACAGGCTTGCAATCACCGATGAGTTGCCTAAGACGATTCTCTATTCCCTGAATCCAATCGATAACGCAACCATCGACACAATTATCGGATGCTTTCAGGATTCTTCCGCAATCGGAAAGATTCAGCATGGCTCTGCTTGGTGGTTCAATGACAACAAAGTCGGTATGCAGGAGCAGATGACCTCCCTTGCCAACCTCGGTCTGTTGGCGAACTTTGTGGGAATGCTGACGGATTCCCGTAGCTTTCTTTCCTACACGAGACATGAATATTTTCGTCGTATCCTTTGTGACCTGATCGGCACTTGGGTAGAAAACGGCGAGTATCCCGCAAACCTTCCTTTCCTTGGTTCTCTTGTGCAGGACATTTCTTATAACAATTGTGTAAAGTATTTTAATTTCAGCCTTGGGGAGTAATGTTTACTCCTCCGGGCTCTCTTTTTGAGAAAGCACACCCGTGTCCGCGTCGCCTCACGGGTCCCTGCCGAATACGCGCGACGCAGAAACGGAGAACACGATGAAACACTTAATCAGTCCCATGGACCTGACCAAGGAAGAGATTGCAAGCATTCTTCTCTTGGCAAAAGACATTATGGCAGCTCCCGAGCGATACTCGCATGTCTGCGAAGGAAAGAAACTCGCCACCTGCTTTTATGAGCCCAGCACACGTACACGTCTGAGTTTCGAAGCCGCAATGCTGAACCTCGGCGGCAAGGTGCTCGGTTTCCACTCTGCGGACTCCAGCTCCGCAACCAAGGGCGAGAGCGTTGCCGATACCATCCGCATCATCTCCCAATATGCGGACATTTGTGCAATGCGTCATCCAAAGGAGGGTGCACCACTCGTTGCCTCTCGTTTCTCCGGAATTCCGGTCATCAATGCCGGTGACGGCGGTCATAATCACCCGACGCAAACGCTTACGGACCTTCTTACCATTTCCGAACTCAAAGGGGATCTCAACAATCTTACGATCGGTTTGTGCGGCGACCTCAAGTTCGGACGTACCGTACATTCACTTATGAAGGCAATGTCACGCTATGAAAATGTACGCTTTGTCCTCATTTCTCCGGACGAGCTTCGCATTCCGACCTACCTTCGTGAGGAGCTTCTCGATGCGGAGAACATTCCCTACAAGGAGGTCACCAACCTTGAAGCGGTAATGCCCGAGCTTGACATTCTCTATATGACTCGTGTTCAGAAAGAGCGCTTCTTCAACGAGGAGGATTACATTCGCTTGAAGGATGCCTTTATTCTGGATACCGCCAAACTCGAAAATGCAAAAAAGGACATGTACATTCTTCATCCGCTTCCCCGTGTAAACGAAATTTCTGTGGAAGTGGATAATGACCCTCGTGCCGCATATTTTCGCCAAGCCGGCTATGGTGTTTACGCACGAATGGCACTGATTATGACGTTATTAAATCTTACGGACAACGTACAGTAGAAAGAGGTGATCTTATGTTGAATATCGGCGGACTTCATCAGGGCGTAGTAATTGACCATATTGTTGCAGGCCAGGCAATGCGCATTTACGAATATTTAGAGCTCGGAAAACTCGACTCCTGTGTGGCGATTATCAAGAATGCTTCCAGCAAAAAAATGGGCAAAAAGGACATCATCAAAATCGACGGTCCCATTTGCGTGAATTTGGACAGTTTGGCAGTTCTCGATCCGAACATTACCATCAATATCATTGAAAATGATGCGATTGTCGAGAAACGCCACGTACAGCTTCCCGAAAAGGTTACAAACATTCTTCGATGTAAGAATCCTCGTTGCATCACCTCCATTGAACAAGAGCTTCCCCACGTCTTTCGTTTGACCAATCCCGAGAAGCGCATCTATCGCTGCGAATATTGCGAGCAGAAATACAAAAACACGGGAAGATAACTCTCCCTAACAGCCAACCGCTGGAGATCGCATATCGCAATCTCCGGCGGTTTCTCATTATATTTCCGTCCTACATTTCCGTCATCTGCACGTCTACACTTCCGAGCAGTTCCTTGTAAGTCAATTCATTGGTACATACAATACGAAGCGTTTCCCCTTGTATCACATCACAAGTGATGTTCGTCGCATGGACATCGCCTGTAATGCTCTCACATTTGATTTCTTGCGCAGCACTCACATCCCCCTCCACACAATCACATCGTACATTCATTCCCGCACTGACATTGCCGTTAATATCATCGCAATTAACACTCGTCCCCGCATGTACATCTCCGTTGACTTCATCACAATTGACACCCATCCCGGCACAGACACCACCGCTAACATCTTCGCAATTGACACTCATTCCCGCATGCACATCTCCGTTCACAGCTCCCTGTATATTCGCATTCCCATGAATCTCAATCTGCATCGGTTCCGAAATTGTTACATTCTCACATAGAAGTGGCATTCGAACATTGCCTTCGAAGCGTTCCGCCTGTAATACCGATCCGTTTTGTACCCACACAATATGAAGCACATTGTCCTTCTCTATAGGCGCCCCTGACAAAGAGCTTGTTACATTCTCATGTCCGAGCAACGCATCGATCGATACCTGAAAAATATCTGCGATTCTCGGCAACAATTCAATGTCCGGATAGGACTGTGCACATTCCCATTTGCTCACTGCCTGTGTAGAGATTCCTAGACGTAGCGCCAACTCTTCTTGGCTGACACCGAGTTTCATCCGAAGCTTTTTGATTTGCTGACTGAACTGTTGTTTCATCGTTCCTCTCCTTCCCGATTTCTTTTGTCTATACCATAATCATACACACTTCATAGCATCCATGCAATGGAGAGTTGGTTGTTACAATTCAACCGATAGTTGATATTTCGTTTCTCCTGCATAAATTGCAATAGAGGAAGAAGTTAAGCATTTGTCAAACTTCTCAAAAACGCAAATGTCTTCTCCAAACGATCGTAGCATAGACTTCCGTCTTCTGCTACAGACGTGGATTCCACGGTAACGGTTCCATCGTATCCTACTGCCTCCAAACGCTCAAACACCCGCGAAAAATCGATTTTCCCTTCGCCCGGATGCAAGCATTTTCGAAGCAATCCCCAATCCATTGGCGCCCCGGCAAAATCTCCAATATGTACGTGCCGTACGGCACCTTTCCACAACCATGCATTTTCTTTCGCAAAAAATTCTTCGATTTGTCCGTGAAATGCGGCAAACCGAACATCAAAGGTAAATGCAACGTCCGGATACGCTTCATGCAACGCCTTCCAATGCTTCAACGGTTCCTCGCAATTGCACGGAATATTCTCAACCGTCAACAAGAGCCCATATTCTTTTGCTATTTTCACCAATGTGCCATACTCACGAATGTTGTTCGCGATGCAACGATCCGATGCCATACCACCCCAGAGGTGAAGTACCAAAAGCTTCGCCCCCATGTGCTTTGCCATCTCGCAATTCTTATGAAACTGTTCTCTCGCAAGCGCTACATCCCCCTCCTTGCTACGACTGATCAGCTCACCGATCCCTTTATCCACATGAAACGTCTCTATCGGAATCTGCATTGCAACAAGGTCTTCGGTAATCTTCTCCCATTCCTCATACCACGACGGATACATCATAAACTCGAAACCATCACAAGAAAGCGTCCTCGCTGCCTCTCCGATCAAGCGATGGTCCCGTCCATTCTTACTCGTAATCAATGCACCCGTAGAACATAACAACTGTTTCATTCCTATCACCTCTCACAATATCTTTCGCATTTTTATTGATTATATCATATCCACATAAAAAAACACTACAAAAAATGTACCGCAGACTCCCCTCGCCTACGGTACATCGCATCTTACGCATTCTTCTGTTTCGAATCGTCATTTGCCGGAGCACTGACAACAATCGTTCCATTCTCCACATGCAAATGCACACGATTGCCATGAACTCCGATTTCGTCCAACATTTCTCGCGGAAGCTGTACACGTCCTGCACGGTCGAGTATCGCATATTCATCGTGTGTATCCTCTTCGATGAAACCCTTCAGAGCCTCCTTGTGGAACTCCTCCTTCATAATGCGCTCGCTACTGTTCTTACCGTCACGCATCATCACGACACGGTTTACCTTCTTCGCAAGATTGATATCGTGCGTAACAATTACGATTGTGATTCCGAGTTCTTGATTGAGTTTACGGAACACATCAAGAATTGCGTCGGAGGTCTTTTGGTCTACCGAACCGGTCGGCTCATCGGCCAACAACAGCTTTGGCTTATTTGCAAGTGCAATTGCAATCGCAATACGCTGCTGCTCACCACCGGAGAGCTGATTCAGCTTGCTGTCCTTCTTATGACCCATGCCAACAAGATTCAGAAGATCCAACGCACGCTTTTCCATATCCTTGCTGTCCATAAACATCATCGGGAGCTGCACATTTTGAAGTGCGGTCAAGTACGGAAAAAGATTTCTTGCATTGTTCTGCCATACGAAACCTACTGTCTTCTGCTTATAGGATACCAGCTGCTTTTCCGTCAGCTTAAAGAGATCCTTTCCGTCTACATATAACTTTCCGGCACTCGGACGATCCAAGCCACCAAGCATATTCAGAAATGTAGACTTACCGCTACCGCTGCTACCGATAATCGCAACGAACTCTCCCCGCTCCACGCGAAGCTCCAGACCTTGAAGAGCCAACACCTCGGTCTCCTTCGTTTTATAAATCTTCACAAGGTTCTCGCAAAGAATCATTACGTTGTCGTCCAACTGATCCTCCAATTCCCCCTCGGTCTGTGTCGCATATGCCTGCATAAACGAATCACGAAGTTCCTCGGAAATGACACTCTCCATCGGGTTCGTGCTTTCCTCTTGCGTCTCCTGTACCGGCACATCCATCAATTCTTTTTCTTGCTCACTCATACTCCGGAAGCCTCCTCTCTATGATCTTCCGTGTGTATGATTTCTCCGTCTTGAATCTCATACACCACATCACCGTAATCCATCAGCTTCGGATCGTGTGTCGTCATCACGAACGTAATGCCTTCTTTCGCAATTAACTCCTTGAAGATACCGATTACCTGCAGACTTGTCGCAGAATCCAATTCCCCTGTCGGCTCATCGGCAAAGATGATTTTGGGCTTGTGTGCAATCGCACGTGCAATTGCAACACGTTGCTGCTCACCACCGGAAAGCTCCTGTGGCATATGCGAAGCACGCTTCGTAAGCCCGACCATCTTCAAGCACTCCATGACACGTTCCTTATAATCGCCTTTATAATTCGCCAAACGCAATGCATATTCTACATTTTCATAAGCACTCATGACAGGAATCAGTGCTACCGACTGAAAAATATAGCCGATATTGTTGCGACGCAATTTTTCACGCTGAGAATCGGATGCCTCCGAAATGTCATTCCCATCGAATACTACCTGACCGGATGTCGGCGCATCAAGTGCCCCGATAATATTCAACAGGGTTGTCTTACCGGAACCGGAACGCCCCTTGAGAATCGTTAGCGTACTTTCCGGTACGTTGATATCGATTCCCTTGAGTGCCCAAAACTCGCCTCCAGCTACGGGGAAGCAACGCTTCACGTCTTTTGTCATCAAAATGTCCATTGCTTTCCCCTCCTTTAATCCTCGCCAAGCTTCAACGCCTGATTAATTTTTATCTTCGACAACAATACAGAGATGACTCCGATACATACGAACAACATCAAGCCAACCACAACCGAAATACGAATCATATCCGCGTCGGAACTGAATATCTTCGTCGGTAACGTATTCACC
Organism: Lachnospiraceae bacterium; assembly: GCA_045601665.1. Classification (GTDB taxonomy): domain Bacteria; phylum Bacillota; class Clostridia; order Lachnospirales; family Lachnospiraceae; genus ISDg. The sequence continues at coordinate 82,310 of JAZRZZ010000010.1, read as the reverse complement.
ACCGGTGCATACGCAATCTGAATCAACGGAATGAAGAGCCTCGATGCAAAAACACCAACACCCGCACCGAACAAGATCGGTAACAACGACCCGAATACATGCTCGTTGATCAGCATAAGAATCAATTCACGCATTGACATACCCATTGCCCGATAGATACCGAAGATCAACTCTCTCGAACGAATGGATGTGATCCAGTAGATCAAAAAGCCGATCGCACACAATACCAGCACTACGATAAACGTAATCGTCAGCATACCGTTTGTAATCTGGAAGTACGGATCATTCTTTAGAGCAACCAGATTCACACTGTTGTCGGTAAAACGATTGAACTTCACCGTATTTTCTTCCGCCCAATCGTAGAAGAACTGCGTGGAACCGTCGACATTGAACCAAATCTCGTAGGGAACGGTTTCGAAATCACGCGTTGCATTTTCGAAATTGGTCACGACCAAATACTGATCGAACAACGTCTCCACGCCATCGTCACCGATTCCTTCCACCTTGCTCTCGTATGTAGGCCAGTAATCCACAATCGCAACAACGGTTAGATTCTGACGACCGATGCTCTCCATAATCTCATTCTTTCGATATACAGAGATGGTATCCCCGACAGCAACCTCGCAATTTGCCGCAAGATTCGAGGAAATGATGACACCCTCCGGATTCTGCGCAAGCGCATTTAGATCGTGATACCAGTGCTGCTCGGTGTAGCCATCCGGCATCCATGCAGTCCGTCCGAAATCGTCCGTATCGATTGCCATGAACAAGCAATTTTCAAGCATCTGCCCGCCCGAATATACATTTGCAAGCGTTTCACGCTGCACGCGCGTCATCGCTGTCACCTGCTTGTTTTCCGCCACCAGCTTCTCATACTTTGAAAAATCAGGCTCTTCGTAAATCAGCTTATCGTCATACCCCATCCGAACCATTGCAAGATTGTTCTTCCAGGTCTCCTTTACAACAATATCCGCTCCATCGTTATAGGAAAGTCGAAGCTCTTCGTTCTGATTGACCGTTCGTGCGATATTTGCATTGAAAATACCGAGCGCAATCGTCAATACCAAAAACACCGTAATAAAATTCTGCTTACGAATATCTCGCGTAATCTGCAAAAACGATGCATATCCCGCAGGCTTCCAAAACTTACGTCCGATCCGGAAGATCAGAAACGCCAAGAAAGGAATCACGCGCAAGAACAAAATTGCACAGCTGAGAATAAACAATGACGCCGAGAAAAACAATACCGGATCCAGTGCATCGCCGTTTGCCACCTTTTCGATCAACAAATCCTTTTGTGAATTGAAATTGTAGAAGCCATACAGAGACAGTGCAAGCAACGCCACATCCAGGAACATACGCTGCCACATTGGTCGATTCTTCTTTCTCTTATTCACCTTCTGCTCTACGATACTAAAGCGAGCATACTTCAACACCGGAAGCGTCATAATCAAAACCGCTGCCAACGCCGCAAGCAACGCATACAATAGTGCGGACGGTGTGATACTCACATCCATAGCCTTACGACCGACAAACTCCAAGAATGCATTCGTCGATCCAAAGACATGGCAAAGCAAATACCCAAACGGGAGTCCGACAATCAGGCCGATGCCGGCAAGAATCGATGCCTGAATCAAATACGTCAAAATCAACTGACGCTTGCTTACACCTCGGCTCTTCAGCATTGCGATCTCGCCCTGTTCAATCGAAATAATCTGATTGGATACCATGAAGATAAATACCGCAAGCAATACCAAGATTGGCACCTGCAATATCCACATCGTTGTCGATACCTTGCCCGAGTCGTACAAAAATTCGTCAAACACCGTATGATATGCTGCATCTACGGCATACAGCTCTCTTGAAATATAATCGTCGCTCAGCTTCTTATCCGTTTCGAACATATTCTCAACCTGCGCAACCTCGATCTTTGTATAATCATATAACGTATACCAGTTCCCGGTTACATTGCCTGAGATCACTCCGTCCTTCATAAAGGAGTCAACATATAAGCTTTGATCGATGAAATACTCCATTTGATACGACAGTGGATCCTTCGCCCAATAGGTGTCGGCTGCGTCTGTCGCACGGAACACACCGACAATCCGAAGTCGTACCGGATTACCGTCCACATCCGTATAGTCCGTCATTCGAATCACGTCACCGAGAACCATCGTTCCCGTAAGATACACACGTTCGTTGATAATACAGTCAATAATCCCCTCGCTGTCCTTCGTCGCCGAATACATCTTGCCGTCGATCAATTCAATATGTTCTTCCATGTTGCTCATAGAAGCCACTTTAATATCGAAAGAACTGCCGCCGGTTCCTCGTATCGTTTCATATTTGGCGGATTGCTTGTTGCTGTTTGAAAGAATCGTAACCGTCTGCATCGGTGTTCCGCCATACAGCTCTCGAAGCTTCTCATTTACCGTCAAATAACTATCAAAGTACGACGAACCATAGGTCTCCAAGCGCTTGTTACTCAGCTTTGCCTCGACATGAATCGTGCCGGGGTATTGGTTGCTCTCCTCATAATACTGATTCAAGCTCGTCGTAAGCATCTTTTGCAAGGCTGCCTTCGTATACATCGGATTGCAGGATGCAATTCCGACCAGTAGAATATTTCCGATAACGATACAGAGGATCAGCCATCGTTTGTTCAATAATTTCTGCGAAATAAATCGTAACATCCGCTTACCTCCTAATGTATCAGAATCACATCCTGTGCGGTAATTCCGTCACAGACCCAGTATCCGCCCGACACAGTCGCAACGGTCGATAAATAACGCTTCACCGCACAGCCTTCGGAGTCGTATACCCACACATACGGAGTTCCTCCGGTCTCTTCCTCCGGCTTTTGGTTCGGCAGAGACATTTCCTCCTCTTCGGAAGTCGCATCGGTATATACCGCATGCGCATCTACAATCAGCACATCACTAAGATTATATTCGGGATAAATAATCGTTCCGACATTATTCGCTTCCAAATATCTCATCTCATCCAGCAATACAATAGCTTCATCCTTTCCTTTCGGATGAACATCCGAAGCGGACACCACTCTACCGCTAAGCTCAATCGTTTCTCCGGATACCTTAGAGGAGAAAATAACCTCCATACCGTAACGCAACAGATTCTCATCATCTGCAAATCGAATGATATACGAATCCGGATCGTAGAACTCACACATCTGCTCATTTTCCTGCAGCTTGTCGCCGACGGTATAGGAAGCAAAGCTACTGATGACACCGGTCTTTTCGGCGCAAATTGTCACCGCTCCCTCAGACCACTTTTCATAATTGTCGACTCGCTCGGTCAAATAAGCAATCTGCTCCTCGCTTTCTTCGATATACTCCTCGTAATTTTCTTTCATCTTGTTAAGATTCAGCTGTGCAAGCTCCTTTTCAAGCTTATTTTTAATCTTCTTGATTGATTTCTCATACTCTTCGATTTCTTCCACGCGGCGTTCCTTTTCTTCCGCATAGGATTCTTTAAAATTCTTTAGATCAAACTTCGTCTGCTCCCAATCGGCCTTATCGATGGATGGCTCTACGATATACAGCTGTTGCCCTTCCTCCACATACACCTCTGAAAATGTGGGGATAAAGATTTCCGTAATGGTTCCCGGAACCGGATTTACAAATGGCTCTCGCTCCGTCGCGTAACGCTCGGCACCGATTGCCTTCATATCCTTACTGTAATTCGCGAGCGTAGCCTTTACCGTCTCATAGGTTACACCGTAGCGGGCCAAGTCCTTTGCAATAAATACCTTCTCACCGACGTTCAAACCCTCAACGATTTCAATCTCATTCAGACTACTTTTTCCGACCTTCACGGCACGCTCCGTCATTGTCGTTCCTTCGATGACGGTCACATAATATTCCTTTCCGGACTTATGTACACTATCCTTCGGAACACTGATCACCGCCTCCTCCTTTTCGGACGTAAAGGTAAACAACGCATAATCACCGGCCGAAACCTCTTCCGCAAGATTTTCTACAGTAAAGTAGCTGTGCGTCGGACCGCCACTCTCCTCCATCTCGTAAAGCTCCTCTTCGGTGTATGCAATATAGTTCACTTCGTACTTTGTTGCTCCGATCTGTGCCACCGCGTCCGTCAGCTTGGCGTACGTTTCCTCCTCAATATAGGGACAACGCAAACGAAGCTCCGCATCCTTCGCGATTGTAAGAAATACCTCCTCTTCTTCGATCGCATCGCCATCGTCCTCAACCGAAATATAGACAATCGTTCCGTCACAAGGAGCCTTTACCTGAATCATCGTCAACTGCTCCTCAACCAACGCAAGCTCTTCCTTCCGTTCGGCAATTGCCTCCACCGTCGAAGCATTGTCATGTTCAAAACGAAGCTTCTGCTCCTTCACCTGAATATCCATCAGCGAGGCTCCATAGCGGTCTCCGGCATTTCGCATCGCCTTTGCCTGCTTCTCCATCTGCTTTATGCGATCATTGAACTGCTGCAGCGTAAGCTCATACGACTTTTCCAACGTCTCAAGCTCAATGCTGATCTCCAGCTTCCGCTCTTCGGCGTCGGGATTCTGATCAAACAGAACATCCCCTGCCTTGACCTTATCGCCAAGCTGCACCTGAACATTTTCCACTGTCGTGGAATACTCGAACATCATATCCATACATACCGGAACGACCGAGCCCTCAAGTGCACTTACCTCCTTCATATCGCTTTCCTTCACGATATATACGGCATTTTTGCTCTCCATCGGTGCCAACAATTCCGGAACCTGTACCTCTTCCTTACATCCGGTACAGGACAGCACCATCATGATACCGCACAACAGGGCGATACCGCGTTTCCATCGTTTCATGCTAATATCCTCCCTATCGAATAATCACTTCTTCACCGAGTTGCAGTCCACTGCGAATCTCGGTCAGGTTTACATTCTCACCAAGATTGCCGGACACCGACAAACCGATCTCCACATAGCGAATCGAACGCATTCCGTTCTCATCGACAACATATACTGCGGTTTTTTCATCAATCATACGTACCGCTGCCGTCGGAATGTACAAAACATCCTTTGCCTGCTCGGTTATCACCATTACATTTCCGTGAATGATATAGGAATCATCAACATTCAATGAGTCGTCGACAATCAACGGAACCATATCAATCATCATCAATCGATCGCTTGAATGATCTCGAATACGAATTACCTCGCATTCATAGGCATTGTCATCCGTTGTTACGGTATATACATCGCCAATCTGTATCTTATCCGACTTCTCTACCGCCGAAGAAAATGCCTTCTCTTCGCTTCTCACAACGATATACGTTTCCCCAGGCTGCAATCCCCACCAAGAGGGCGGCTCAACGTGCATAACAACTCCGTCAATGGCCGATACCAGTTGACGACCGGCCAATTCCGCATTGAGCTCATCCAATCGGATCTGTTCTACGTACAATGCCTCCTCAAGCACCTTTACCTGCTCCTCGAGATTCTCAAGGTTTGTCGTATCATAGTCTCTTCCGTATTTCTTAGCAAGTGACTGACGTTCCTTCTCAAATGCCAAAAGACTCTCCTGATAGGTGAGATCCTCTTGGTAGTTCGCACAGGACTCCTGCAACTGCGTAAGCTCCTCTTCCCGTTCTCCGAGGCTCAGCTTGGCAAGCACCTGTCCTGCTTTCACCTTGTCCCCGACCTTCACATAGGTTTCCTCTATCGGGTTATCTCTCGTACTTACATCAAAGGACAAGTTCTGATAGTCCATATAGTCATACTTACAGGAACCGCTGATAAAATCCGTTACGGTTCCCTTCTTTACAACATCGGTTGTGAAGTACACTTCTTCCATGGTTTCCACCACGGGTGCTTTCCGGAATTCTTCCTCTTCCGGAAGCAGACCGCATCCGCACAAAAAAAGTGCACATACCAGTCCGAAACACACCAGTTTCTTCATTGCTACCTCCAAAACACTTTATAATATGCATCTTCCAAACACATACACCGTTTGCATCCTATTGTTTTTCCTGCGTAGAATCTGCATTTTTACAAATTAGAACAAACCGTCAATGACGCCCTCATCGGTTACATCAATACGCTCCGCAGCCGGAACCTTCGGCAATCCGGGCATTGTCAAAATCGTTCCGGTAATAACAACGACAAACCCTGCACCTGCGGATACATACGCCTCGCGCACATTTACCGTGAATCCGGTCGGGCGTCCGAGTCTCGTCGGGTCATCGGACAACGAATACTGATTCTTTGCAATACATACCGGCATCTCACCGAAGCCGAGCTCTGTCAATCGCTTCAAGGTTTGTGCCGCTTGCGGATCAAACGTCACACCGTCCGCACCGTAGATTTCGCGACATACCGTCGCAACCTTCTCTTCGAGTGACAACGAGTCCTCATAAATGGGCTTGAAATTACTCTGCTTCTCCTCGAACGTTGCGAGCACACGCTCCGCAAGGGCAATACCGCCCTCACCGCCCTTTGCCCATACCTCAGACAAAGCGAAATCACAACCGCGCTCACGGCAAAAGCTTTCAACAAAAGCAAGCTCTGCGTCGGTATCACACGTAAAACGATTCAGCGTTACCACAACCGGAACGCCGTATTTATGTAAGTTCTCAATGTGCTTCTCTAAGTTTGAAATTCCCTTTGCAAGTGCCTCGAGATTCTCCTCGGACAATTCGGTCTTCGGTACGCCACCATTGTACTTCAACGCGCGCACGGTCGCAACAAGCACAACCGCATCCGGCTTCAATCCGGCCATACGGCACTTAATGTCCATAAACTTCTCCGCACCGAGATCCGCACCGAAGCCGGCCTCTGTTACTACAATATCGGCAAGTTTCAATGCTGCCTTTGTCGCACGGACACTGTTACAACCGTGTGCAATATTCGCAAACGGTCCACCATGTACGATTGCGGGAGTATTCTCTACCGTCTGAATCAGGTTCGGACGCATTGCATCCTTCAGAAGTGCCGCCATCGCACCGACAGCCTTAAGGTCTGCTGCTGTCACGGGCGTTCCGTCATAGCGGTAAGCTACAATAATTCTTCCAAGGCGAGCCTTCAGATCCTTCATATCATCCGCAAGGCAAAGAATCGCCATAATTTCCGAGGCAACGGTAATAATAAAATGATCCTCTCTGACAACGCCGTCACTCTTCTTTCCAAGGCCGATGACGATATTACGTAAAGCACGATCGTTCATATCTAGACAACGCTTCCAAACGACCTGGTTCGGGTCGATCTGCAATGCATTTCCTTGCATCAAATGGTTGTCTAACATGGCTGCCAGCAAATTGTTCGCAGACGTAATTGCATGAAAATCTCCGGTAAAATGCAGATTCAGATCTTCCATCGGAACAACCTGCGCGTATCCGCCGCCCGCGGCACCACCCTTAACACCGAAGCACGGACCGAGCGAGGGCTCGCGAAGCGCGATTACTGCCTTCTTCCCCATACGTCCCAAAGCCTCACCGAGACCGACCGTTGTCGTCGTCTTTCCTTCTCCGGCAGGGGTCGGATTGATTGCCGTAACAAGCACAAGCTTGCCATTCGTTCTATCCGAAATATCCGCAAGCAACTCATCGGAAAGCTTCGCCTTATACTTTCCGTAAAACTCAAGGTCTTCTGCATCAATATGCAACTTCTTTGCCACTTCCCCAATCGGCAAAAGCTTTGCCTCCTGTGCGATTTGAATATCTGTTTTCATAAAAAATACCTCCCGTGGGCATAAAAACTCTATCGTCTATTATAACAAAAAAACGCCCCATTTGCCAACAGTTTTTATGTGTTATTTTTGTGTTTTCTATGATATACTTTGTCTAATATCTTTTGCATGCCGAGAATTTATCTTTTCAGGAGGAAAATACGTCACTATGCACCATACCACCGTTATTTTTGACCTAGACGGAACTCTGCTTGACACCCTGACCGATCTGCAGGGCGCCGTCAATCATACCATGCGTCACTTCCGATTTCCCGAGCGGACGTACGATGAGGTGCGTCGCTTTGTCGGCAACGGTGTTGCGGTGCTCCTTCACCGTTGCGCTCCCGTCGATACTCCCGAGGAGCTTTTTCCGAGCATGCTTGAATGCTTCCGCGCTTACTACAAGGAACACATGTACGACCACACCGCACCGTATAATGGCGTCCTCTCCATGCTTACCGAGCTTCGTAGAAAAGGCTTCCGAACAGCCATCGTTTCCAACAAGCTCGACGAGGCAACCAAGGAACTGAATCGTCGCTTCTTTCTGCCCTATAACGAGCTGGCCATCGGTACTCCTGCCGAGTACAAGAAACCTCATCCCTACAGTGTCTTTGACGCCATTTGTCAGCTGGACTCCACGCCGGAACAAACAATATACGTCGGTGATTCCGAGGTTGACTTAGAGACTGCCGCAAATGCCGGCATTCCCTGTGTCGGTGTGTCATGGGGGTTTCGCGATCGCCCATTTCTTGAGAAACATGGTGCGAATTACGTCATTGATACTCCGGAAGAGCTTGTCCCTCTTCTTCTGTCGAATCAGGCACTTGTACCGTCTGTATAAAGCGGTCAGCGGCTGCACTTTTTAAAAACACGGAGGCACAGGGACTTCTTTACTTATTATTTCGCATACAGTATAATGAAAGAAATACTATGCATCGCATTTACAGGGGAAGAAAGAACATGACTACATTAGACGAGCAATTACAGATGTTGAAGCAACAACTTTCCGAAAAGGAAAGCAAACAAGAAACCCTAAGCCTTCTGTATCAGCGGAAGGCGCATATAGATACCAAATTCGCGGAACTGAGCGCGGAGCGCGCAAAAGAACAAGCGGACATCGACCGACTATACAACGGTGGTCTTGCTGCTTTTTTCTATCGAATTACCGGCAAGCAAGACGAACTGCTGCTGAGAGAAGCAACTACCCTAAACGAATTGACCTCCAAGCTCAACTCCTTATCCGAGGAACATGCCGAATTGCTGAAAACAATTGCTCAACGCGAAGCAGACATTGATCGCCTAACAGAATACGAAGCTCAATTCGATGCCCTATTGTTGGAGAAGAAGGAAGCCATGAAATCTGCCGGTGCTCCGGAGGTAGAAGAACTCCTCATACCGGAAGCCGCCATGATTCGAATCCCCTCTCGCATGAAAGCAACGGAGGATCTGATGACGATGGCGGAAGAGGCCAAGACCGTTGCCGAGCATATCGTTTTTCTTTTGGAAAAGGCCGAAGCCAGTACGCGGAAAGACATTCACCTAACGCATCGTTATGGCAGAGAAAAATATCACCATCTTGAAAATGCACATGTACAAGCCGAAATACTTCAGAATATCTTAAAGACATTGCATTCGAACTTGGCCGATCAGTTTTTCCCGCCGGACCTTCGTATCAGCGTTTCCGATTCTCTGTGCTTCTTCGAAATCTACTTCGACAATGTAATTGCGGACTTGGCTGTTCTCAGCAACCTTCAAAAATCCCTGCTCCAAGCTAGGAAAGCCCTCGATAACATTACCTCTCTCCTATTTCGGCTTGCCGAGCTGCGGAAGAAGCTTGCCGGAGAATACGAAGCCGCCAAGGCGAAAGTGGAAGAACTCGTATTGAATTACAATCGATAAGTTACCAAAGCAGCCCGAGAGGCAAAATGCTCTCGGGCTGCTATTTTGAATTCTTCTCTTTGTTCTCCCGGCGAATCAGCGCCGAATATCACATGCTAAATATTCGACCGAATCAACATCATCGTTCCAGTAAGTACGTAATTGCCGTAGCCTGCGGGAATGATGAGATGATCCCCCTTCTTCACCGGCGTTCCGTCGATCTCACCACAGCCTTCTGCAACACTGACATTCACGAAGGCCTTGTCCATGGAAAACTCTGCCGTACCGTTCAACTCCAATTTTTCCACGGTATAATAATCGCAAGAAATGTAGTGTGTCACGACACAATCTCCCACCGTATAGGTCTTAGGAGCCTCACTCTGTGCCACGTAAGGTGCTTTGATTACCGCAATGCTTTGCTCCACATGAAGCTGACGCGGCTTACCGTTCTGCAAACGGTCGTAATCGTACACACGATAGGTAATGTCACTGTTCTGCTGTGTCTCCAAAATCACCGTACCGCCCTTGATGGCATGTATGCAACCGGGTTCGATCTGAAAGAAGTCTCCCTTATGTACCGGAATCTCCCGAATCAGCTCGGTCCAGCGAGCTCCGCGTATCATCTCCTCTACCTCTGCGGAATTCTTGGCATTGTGACCGATAACAATGGTAGCGTCCTCATCACAATCCAAGATGTACCAGCACTCGGTCTTGCCAAAGGAACCATTTTCATGCTCCATAGCATACGCATCGTCGGGATGTACCTGAATACTCAGGTCCGCTTTGGCGTCAATAATCTTAATAAGCAATGGATAACGGTCACCCTCTACCCCGCCGAACAGCTCGCGATTCTCCGTCCACAACCGGCTCAAGCATTTTCCTGCAAATGTTCCTCCGGCAACCACGCAATCTCCGTTTGGATGTGCACTGATTGCCCAACACTCACCAGTCTGCTCGGAAGGGATCGTGTATCCGAACTCCCGTAGTCGATTTCCTCCCCAGATCATATCCTTAAATACAGGCGTCATGAATAGCAGTTCTTTCATCGTTCTGTCCTTTCCAAAGAATACCCGATGCGTATTCGCACCGGGTCTCTTCCTACCTCGAAATTGCAAGGTCTATTATTCTTTCGTTTTCGCTTCCTGTCTCGCCGCAAGCATGAAACCGCTTCTGCCGCATTTATAAAAAGCTCACTCAAATTACTTTGACAGCTCCATCATGGCATCGGTAAGCATCGCAAGCTTCGCATCCGCATCCTCGAAGCTAACACCTTTAACGCCCATGTAGAACTTAATCTTCGGCTCGGTTCCGGAAGGACGTACACATGCCCATGCATCATCACTGAGATCAAAGTACAATACATTGGACTTGCGAAGTCCCGTAGGTGTTACATTGCCGGTTGCCAAGTCAAGAATGGTGTCCTTCGCATAATCACGGAATGCAAGGACCTTATAATCACCGAGCATCTTCGGTGGATTGTTACGAATCTCTTCCATCATGGACTGAATCTTCGTAGCGCCCTCAAATCCCTTCAAAGTCAAGGTCTCCAAGCCCTCGCGGAAATAACCGTACTTCTCGTAGATCTTCATCATCTGATCCCACAGAGTCATGTTCTTGGTCTGATAATAGGCTGCCGCCTCACACAGTGCCATAACCGCTACAATAGCGTCCTTATCTCTTGCATGCGTACCCACAAGACAGCCGTAGCTCTCTTCAAATCCGAACTCGTAGGTTCCCTTGCCGGTCTCCTCAGCAATCTTAATCAGCTCACCGATAAACTTGAATCCGGTCAAGCACTCCTTCAACTCTACACCGTACGCTTCGGCAATCTTGCCTGCCATCTTGGTCGATACAATGGTCTTAACAATGAATCCGTCCTCGGCAATGGTACCGAGCTCCTTCTTTTGGCTCAACAGATACTCGCAGATCAACATACCGGACATATTCCCTGTAAAGGTCATATATTCGCCGGTCTTAGAGTCTCTTGCATACACACCGAGACGATCCGCATCCGGGTCTGTGGCAAGCACAAGATCCGCGCCTACTTTCTCGGCCAACTTCAATGCAAGTTCAAATGCACTCTTATTTTCAGGGTTGGGGCTTGCTACGGTACTGAAATTGCCGTCCGGAAGCTCCTGCTCAGGTACAACGTATACCTGTTCAAAACCGATCTCCTTCAAGATTCTTCTTGCGGGAATGTTACCGGTTCCGTGAAGCGGAGAATATACCACCTTCATATTCTTCCCCACTTCGCGTACAAGCTCCGGATGAATAACCAGCTTCTTAAGCTCCTCCATGTATCGGTCATCAATCTCCGCACCAATTATGTGATACAGCCCCTTTGCCATAGCGGTTTCTCTGTCCATGGTCTTCACGGTATGGTAATCGGTTACCGCATTTACCTCATCGATAATCTGAGTGTCCTTCGGCGGTGTAATCTGTGCACCATCTTCCCAGTATACCTTATATCCGTTGTACTCTGCGGGGTTGTGGCTTGCGGTAATCACAATACCTGCAATGCAGCCAAGCTCACGAAGTGCAAAGGACAATTCCGGTGTAGGGCGAAGGGATTCGAAGCGATATGCCTTGATACCGTTAGCACACAAACAAAGTGCAGCCTCTTCACTGAACTCAATGGACATATTTCTGGAATCATACGCAATCGCAACCCCCTTATCCGCACCACCTTCCTTCAAAATAAAGTTGGCAAGACCCTGTGTGGCCTTACGAACAGTATACAAGTTGATGCGATTGGTTCCCGCACCGATAATACCGCGAAGTCCGCCGGTACCGAACTCCAGCTCGCGGTAGAACCGATCCTTTATCTCATTTTCATTGTCGGCGATTGCCTTCAATTCCGCTTTGGTGGCGTCATCAAAATACGAATCCTCGCACCAAAACTTATAGGTCTCCATGTAATCCATAGATGAATCCTCCTTAAATGATATATATCGTACGCGTGCTCTATGCCTCTGCATAAAGCACGCGCTACTTGCTTTGTTTCAGAGCTTACTGCCTGTTCAACAAATCTTCGTTGCGGTCAATCAATTCACACCGCTGCTGTACACACAATACAGAACGTAACGGATCCTCCGGCGTATGGAAAATGAAGTCCTCAAGCTGCGCAACCGTTGTCTTCGCCACATGCATACGAGTGTCCGAGGATGCATAGTAGATCAGCACGTCGCCGTTGTCGTCAACAATTGCTCCGTTGGTGAATACTACGTTGGATACGTCACCTACGCGCTCCCAGCCGTGAGGTCCCAAAAGCATTCCCGAAGGCTCTGCAATCACCTTCTCCGGATGCTCCAGATCTGTTGCAAATGCATAAAGCACATAGCGAAGCCCTGCCGCCGTATTACGAACACCGTGGGCCACATGCAACCAGCCACGCTCGGACTTAATGGGCACCGCTCCGGCACCGTTCTTCACTTCCGTAATGGTATGATACTTTCTCTGACTCGTAATGATCTCTTCGTCAATCACCGCATTGCAGATATCGTCGCACAGACCGAAGCCGATACCGCCACCGCTGCCGGTGTCAATAAAATCATCCATCGGTCTTGTATAAAATGCGTACTTACCGTTCACAAACTCGGGATGCAATACTACATTTCTCTGCTGAGGGGAACGAAGTGTCTTGAGATTGGGAAGACGCTCCCAATTCACAAGATCCTTGGTACGCACAATGCCTGCCGCAGCTACTGCCGCAGAGAGATCATTTACCGTGGTATCCTTGCTCTCAGAGCAGAACACACCATAAATATAACCATCCTCATGCTTCGTCAGTCGCATATCGTATACATTGGTCTCTTCCTTGCACGTATCCTCTAACAAAATGGGCTTGCCGACAAATCGGAAACCGTCGATTCCATTGTCACTCACCGCAAGGGAAAAGAAGGACTTGCGATCATTTCCTTCGGTTCTTACCACAAGATAATACTTGCCGCCGAACTTGATGGCTCCCGAGTTCATGGTTGCGTTGATGCTAAGGCGCTCCATAAAGAACGGATTGGTCTCCGCATTCAAATCATAACGCCACGTGAGAGGCGTCATCTCTCTGGTAACTACCGGATACTGATATCTGGTGAAGATTCCGTTGTACTCCTCACTGGGCACGTTCTTACGATTCAAAAGCTCCTCCTGCTTTGCAAGCTCTTCGTAATACTTAGGGTGAATCCAGTCACGGGTCAAAATCTCGAAGCACATTCTTCCGTTGTGATACGGGCATTTCCACGGCTCTACGATAGGCTCTCCGGCAACGGGACGAAGCTCCTCGTCGAGGCACCAATACCATTCAGAACCGGCTCTTCTATCCCATAGTTTATCCATAATGGTAGCAAAGATATCCTCGGCCGCCGCAAGATATTCGGTATGTCCCGGATTCTTCTGGTATCCGTTCAAGAAACCGACAACCGCCTCTGCCTGAACCCACCAAATACGAAGCGTATTATCCACACCACGCTCACACTCATTCAGAAGCGAGTGATTGCGATATGCACGATTATAAATCTTCCTAGTTAGCGTGGCATTGATTGGGCGAATCCGCGACGTCACCGTTTTGTCGCCGATAACATCCAATGCGCGGTCCACAAGCCATGCGGCCTCAATGTCATGTCCGTACGAATGGAGGTCGAGAATGGAGTTCATATCTGCATCAAAGAAGACCTCCTGTCTCTCCAAGTCCCTATTATATATCTTTTGCTCGATAACATCAAGCATCCATAAGATACGATTTTTCACCTCTTCTCTTCCGGTTACCCGGTAGAACTCCGTATACGCTTCAAATACGTGCAGAAGCGTATTCATAGTCTTATGAGCAATCACGCCGTTCTCGGACAATTTGTCATTGTCTACAGGCACAAAGGTGCGGTCAAATGCCTCAAGGTATCCGATCTCGTCCTTCATTCGCCCCTCAATCAGCTCGTACAGCTCGGTTGCTGCCGCAAGCGCCTTCTCATCCTTCGTCAAGTCATAATAAGAGGATAATGCGTAGATAGCAAATGCCTGATTGTACGTATGCTTCGTCGTATCCTCCGGGGTTCCGTCATAAGAAAGTGCCCAGTAGATGCCTCCATTTTCACGATCAAAGCACTTTTCCGTAAGGAAACGATATGCATGCTCCGCATAGGAAATCAAGGAATCATCCTTCAATACCTTTGCTGCATTTGCAAAGAACCATAGGATACGGCTATTCAGAATACAGCCCTTCGTGGCTTTCTTATCCAGCACCAAATCGTAGTCAAGATATCCATAATATCCTCCGTAGATATCGTCCTTTAAGCCTTTCCAAAAGGGCAAGATCACGCCATACAGATGCTCTCTTGCCTGCTGCTTCATTGTCTTCATCGTCTCTTTATTCCTCCTATGCTGTAATCACCGATACAAAATAAAACGGCTGTTTGCAATCCTCCGGCACCTGCGTCAATCGAATCTCCAGCAGATGCTCTTCCGCCTTGTCACCTGCCATCAGATCCTGCAGGTACAGACAATCCCCCCAGGTCTCTTCGAAATTGGCATCCAACGTTCCGAAAAATGTCCCGTCAATGTATGCCTCTGCAACAGGTGCGGGCTGTACAATCGTCTTTCGATATTGCACCGCAACCCTCGCCGCATTGACCTGAAAACGCAGATAAGCACCTTTCTCCTTTGCCGTAAAGCCCTTCTTGAAGACATCTCGCACGCCATTCTGCGGTTCCCCATCTGCTACAAAACCAACTGTCTCTCTTAGTGCACCGCTGTCGTTTCGGTATCTGGTCGAGCGCTCCATACGATTCTCTGTCTTCGCCGGCGGAACCGAATAGCTACCGTTCTCCCAATTTCGCTCTTCCATACACTGCTCCTTAATAATCTCGAGAAGATTTATAATAACCTCCGACACATAGCGATGTCCGAGATCGTTCGGATGCAAATAATCAGCGGTAATGCTCTCCGCTTGCAGATTCCCAAGCAAAATCTCCTCATAGATGCTGTCCTTTATGCTTACCACGGGAAGCTCATAATGCAGTGCAATGCGGTTATGCACCTCCTGCGCATTGGCACCGGTATCGTAACACACATTATTAAAGACAAACAGTGCGGGCTCTGTCTCCCACAACAGAATGCGTCGCACAAGTCCCTCAAAGCATTCCTCGTATTTGCGGTTATTTTCATCATTTACGCTAAATTCGCAGAAGATCACGTCCGGATTCTTGCACAGAAGATCTTCTTCCACTCTAGCCACTCCAAACTGCGATGTCGTTGCCCCGATTCCTGCGTTAATGTAGTTGATGTTCGCATCCGGAAAAACCTCCTTCCACCATAGGTAGGTTCGGTATGCATAACAATTTTCATGCTTTGTTGCCGCAGAATCCTGGGTAATGGAACCACCGAGAAATCCTACGGTTATGGGTTCTCCACCCAGCGCCTTCTTCATCACCTTTTCGAACCGAGTCAAATTGCCCACATTGACAATCCCCCGATCCAACACACTTTGTTCCATAGTGTACTCCCTTTTTCATTTCTTTGCTCCATAAGAAGCTCTTCCTACGCACAAATCGGCCGGTGAATCGGTCGTCAATCCACCGGCCGAAAATCCGAAATCACATAATTCCGATGGAGCCATCATCTCCATTTTCAATGTGGTTTGCTTTCACATATGCAACAATTTCATCTACCGTCGTAAATGCCAGCCCAACATAGCTATCCGCTGCACCGTAGTAAATTGCAAGTCTTCCCGTCTCGGCATCGCACAATGCGGATACAGGGAAGATTACATTTGCAACAAAACCTCTCTCCTCATACCATGTCTCGGGTGTAAGAATGAAATTCTCAGAACGATATTTCACACGGCTGGGCTCGTCTCTATCAAGAATACAAGCGCCCATGCTGTATACATAACCGTTGCAAGTTCCGGTTACTCCATGATAGAACAGCAACCATCCCTCTTCGGTCTCGATGGGTGCTGCACCGCCACCGATCTTTAACGACTGCCACCATTGATTATAGCCACGTGTCATCACATGCTTATGCTTGCCCCAATAGGTCATATCCGGGCTTTCGCTAAGAAATACATCACCGAACGGTGTATGTCCACTGTCCGAGGGTCTGGATAGCAACACATAATTTCCGTTGATTTTTCTAGGGAACAGTACGCCGTTACGATTGAACGGAATAAACGGATTCTCAAGACGTACAAAGGTCTTGAAGTCCTTTGTCTTTGCAAGTCCCAGTGCTGCACCATAGAAATCCGTGCACCAAATAATATAATACGTGTCCTCAACCTTTACCAAACGAGGATCGTAAGCATAACGAGGCATAAAGGGCTCCCCCTGCTCATTTATAAAAGGAATCTTCTCGAGATCATAGGTCCAGTGAATGCCATCCTTACTTCTCCCGAGGTAAATGTGCGGAACACCGTTCACCTGTTCCCCACGGAATACGCCGATAAAACCATCCTCCCACGGCACTACCGCACTGTTAAAGATACGCGCAACTCCGGGAAGCGGATTGCGATCAATAATGGGATTCTCGGTGTATCTCCACACCGGACCGATGGCATCTGCCGGCTTCTCTTGCCAAGGAATGTTCGGCAAATTTTCTGCAAAAATCTTAATCTTACTCATACTCTTTCCCTCCTATAGCTGATGTATCATTTCTACTCGGCAATCCTCAATCACCATAAGTAGTTAGATCCGGAAGCTCATCCAACGTCAGAATACTCTCGTGATTGTAGACCTTCTCTACCATTGTCTTTTCCGTGTACTTCTCGGACAGCTGCGCACCGTCAATTACAAATTCGCCGCTCCAGGTACAAAACCACGCCCAACGCGCACCATCACGAATTGCCAAATCGGGATCAAACAGGCAACCGTTCTCGGAAAGCGCGATTGGTACCTTCTTGTCAGTATACGATTTTGCTTCCTCGTATTTTCCGATCTGCGAAGCATAAACACGCTCTCCCGGGTACAAGTCTTCTCCGATGATATCCACATAAGCATCTCCGGGATACCAATCCGCCGCTTGTCCGTTGAATACCCAAATCAAATTATGCAGACCATGATACTCCGTCAAACGCTCGTAAAGTACAATCCACAGCTTCTGAAAGGTCTCCGGCTTGCAATCGCCCCACCAGAACCATCCGCCACTTGCCTCATGCAGAGGACGGAACAAAATCGGAACGTCCTCATCCGCAAGCTGCTTCAAATACCCTGCGATATGATCGATATCGGAAAGCAATGCGGCATAGCCCTCCGATTTTTCGTCGCTCATGATTGCATCCAAGTCCATTTGCACGGCCTCCGTATAGAAGCCTCTCCACCATTCCTTGTCCGGACGAAGGTATTGCTTCGGTGCATTCCAATGCCAAGAAAATGTAACGATTCCACCGTCTCTATAATATTTCGACGCTCTTTGGATTGCCATAGAATTCGACCCATTTGCCATTCTCGACGGTGAATAATCCATAAGATCCAAGCCGAGCACTGCGGGATATCTCCCCGTTGCATTATAGATTGCCTGGAACTCGTTGCTATTCTTTCCGAGATCACCGTACTGACCGGACAACGTGTACAGTCCGTTGATGTCACAAAGGAACTGATAAAGACGCTGTGCATTTGGTGACGCATAAGCATCCGACAATTCTGCCTTGGCAAATGTCTTCTCCTCTTCCTGCTTCTTCGGCTGCTCACAGCCCTCCACCGTCATGCAATCGTACTGTACCCATCCCCAGCTTGCAGAAAGGGCAACGGTATGCGTTCCTTTTGCCATGAAGAGGTTCTCAACCGTATACGTCTCAAACTCCTCTGTCATCTTCTTGCACGCTACGATTCCGACCGCTTCTCCGTCAATCAGTATATTGTTCTCCTTCTCTCCGTAAGGGCTCGCCATCGTAAAGGTCACTCGATAAAATCCACTTGCCGGGATTTCCACTGTATGTGCAACCAAATCTCCCGTATCCGCACCACGAACCTCTACGTAACCGCTTCCACTGTGCCCGGCCTTCTTTGTATCGACATATGCGGCACCCTCTATGACTCCGTCCTCCGCTTCTGCGGAAAACGAAAATTCTTCATCGTAGACCACATCTTCTTCCTCTTCTACATAGGCATATTTATCGTATTCTTCATTGGAGTAATCCATATTCTCTACTCGCTCCTCCGAAGGATTGTATTCGAATGTTGTCGGCGTCGGTGTTGTCGGCGGTATCGTCGGTGTGGAGCCCTGCTCCTGAATAACCTCCGTAGGCGTCGGCGTATTTTTTCCTCCCGAAGGCGACTCCTTATCCGCTCCACACGCCGTACATAACAATCCAACCCCGAGTATCGCCAATACTAATTTCATTTGCTTTCGTAACATCTTTATACCCTCATTCATCCCAATCATTCACATATTTTATAATAGGGCGCTAATCGCTTAGCGCCCCGTATAGTAGTTAAGATTTAGTTGCCGAAATAGTTATCAAGATAATCCTGAACGATGTTCTTATTAGTTTCCTGAACCTGTGCAACTTCACACTGACCGCTGATAAGGTTTACAATACCGTATGCGGGATCAAACGAAATCTGCATAAACAAGTCAACGCAAACATCCTTCGGCTCATCGGAGAGACCCTTAAGAACCTCAAAGTTCGTAGGATTGTTCTCACGACCTGCCATCCACTGCTCAAACCACTCGGTATCATCACGAAGCTCAAGATCGTTATCGAACCAGTTCGTGAAATCGTAGAGTACGTTATAAACCGTTGCAGGATCCTTAACGTTCTTAGGAATCATATAGAAGTTACCGCCCTTTGCGATCTGCGGGATCTCATCATAGCTGGATACACTGGGACCAAGAGGCCACGGCACAGCACCGATGTTGATCTGCTGATCCGGATCCGCTTCCTGGTTAATCCATGCTGCGGAGTTGAAGAATACTGCCTTACCTTCGCCCCAAGCGTATACGCTGGAGTTCCAGTCGGAGTTACAGGTATCATCCCAGAAAGAAAAGCCTCTGTCTACATAAATCTCCTTCAAAAGGTTAAGAACCTCGGTTGTCTCCTTAGAGGTGATTCCTTCGGTAACGTTACCGTTCTCGTCAGGCTTAACACCTGCGATAGTAGCACCGTTGGACATAAGAAGCTGTGCAGTTGCATTCGTCCAAGCACCACGGAACGCATAAATGTTCTCCTCGGGCTTGTTAAGCTTCTCCATCATATCCAACCAAGCATCCCAAGTCCACTCACCCTTCTGATAGAGTTCGTAAGGATCCGGAAGGTTTGCTTCTGCAATCATGTCCTTGTTGTATCCCAAAGCGAAGCCGCTAAGGTCAAGAGACGTCGGGCTAAAGAGATAGGTCTTGTCATCCTTCGTAAACTTAAATCCCTGCATAACATCGTCGTCAATGTTCTCAATTCCGATATCCTCAAGAGACTGTGCATAGCCTGCAAGTACAGCCGGGATACCAAACTGAAGGTCTACCTGATAGATATCACAGGTAGGGTTACCTGCCATAATGGAGGTGTTGATGGACTCGATAACACCGTTCCAGGTCAAGTTGTTATAATAGAGCTCGATGTTGTACTTCTTCTCGATTGCTCTCATGTTGTCAAAACGCATCTGCGAAGCTTCGATGTCCGTATTGTAATCCGGATCATCTTCAATCGCATCGTGTGCGGAGGTATAGTAACCCTCGAACCATGTACCAATCTGAATCTTTCTCTTGGGACCACTTGCCTGGCCTTCCACCGTCGGCGTAGCGGAAACATCCTTATTTCCATCGTCCGGCTTATCATCGCCACAAGCAACCATGGAGAAGACCATACTAAGTACCAAAAGAAGTGCTAATACTTTCTTCATTTTTTGTTCCTCCAAAAATCAATTACTGTACACAAAACCTTACTGTACATTACCAACAGTTACCTTATAGATGGTTCCCGTAAAGCCTCTTGCGGAAATACCAAGCATATCACACTTTGTTCTCCAATCCTCACCGTACTTTTCGGTAAGAATCGTATTCAAATCGTCGTAAGTATACTGGCAAATAGTAAGCGACTTATTGATCTGGTTCTCTTCGGACTCAAGAATGTTATTCTCTTCGTCTCTTACGATATCAATCGTGCAGTCGAAGCTTCCACCTTCCCAGCCGGTCTCTTCATTTGCCCAGCTCTGGCTACGGAAATAAGGGTAATCGTTCGTAGGAGCGTATCCGGCACACTCATAATAAATGGTGATAACCTGACCTTCCTTGAAATCAACCATACCTGCTTCGGATCCCAACTGATAGTAACCGCTGTCCTTACCTGCTGCAGTAAAGGTAAGCGTATTCTTCTTAGTAGGCCACCAGAGATTGTTCTCTTCATTGAAGTCTCCACCTACACCTACAAGAATCTGCTCGTCTGCAGGCTGCTTAACACCGTTGGACCAATCAAGGTTCAACCAGAAGCTCTGCGTAAGCTCGGTCATTGCAAACTCCTTCGTCGTATCGGGAGTAATTGCATTGCCATCCTTATCAAGGAATACAACATTGTCAAGGTAAATATTTGCGTGGGTACCATTGTCTACATCGATAACGATGCTAATGTAGTTTCCTGCATTGGCAGTGAAACCGCCCTCAGGTACATTTACGGTATATACCTTCGGATTTACATTCTCCTCATAAACTGCCCAAGCAGTCTTGGTCTCGGTCAAAGCCGTTGCATCTGCACCGGTGTAAGTAATAAAGTAACCGGATACTGCTGCAAATGCGTCCTTGCCGTGATCAACACCGATATCGTACTGAACCTTAGCAACATCTGCTGCCTTGTCACCCAAAAGGGCAACTACGTCAATTGCGATATACGGATTCACGCCGGAGAATACATTGTCACTTACGGGAGAGGTTGCCTTAAGCATCTTGGAACCTGCCCAATCCACTACCTCAAGCTTGGAAGCGAGGTTACATGCCGCATTGCTGTATGCAATTGCAACACCGTTCATGTTACCATCTTCAAAATTGAGATATGCCTTTGCATCCGCCGGAAGATCATTCTTATGATCAATGGGGGTGCCTGCTACGGGTGCGGGGGTAGGCGAGTTCGTTGCCTCGGGTGCACTCGTAGGAGTTGCTGACGGCTTGTCTGCGGGCTCATCCTCGCCACACGCTGCGAGAGAAAGAACCATCATGCAAACTAACATCATAGCAAGAAATTTCTTAAACATAATACTCCTCCTTGGATATTATTTTTTTATTTAAAGAGTGCATGCACTCAATAAATACATCAATTAACCTACAATACCGCTTCGTT
The DNA here is from genome assembly GCA_045601665.1 of Lachnospiraceae bacterium. Lineage (GTDB taxonomy): Bacteria > Bacillota > Clostridia > Lachnospirales > Lachnospiraceae > ISDg. The sequence goes on along the minus strand of JAZRZZ010000010.1, from coordinate 60,491 downwards.
CTACGCCTTCAATGAAGAACTTCTGAAGAACACAGTAGATTACAATAATCGGTACTAAGATCAATACCACTCCGGCATACAGATATAGCGTCTTCAACGCCGGTGAATTGATGGTAAATACATTCCCAACCTCATCTGCCAAAGAACCGATTCGCTTTGCCACCGCCGTGCCAATACCGAACAGTTTCGTATAGAACAGGTCATTGTACTGCCATACGATTGCGAATACCGCTACGGTAATTATCGAAGGCACCGCATTCATCAGCATGATACGAAAATACGTATAAAAGCTTCCGGCTCCGTCAACGAATGCCGCCTCCTCAATCTCTTTCGGAAGTCCTCGGAAGAACTGATTGAAGATATAGATGTACAGACCCGAACGAAGTCCGCAACCAAATATCGTTAACAAATAAAACGGCCACATCGAATTGTACAAATTAAGCTCGATTCCAAAGATATCAATCTGCGTAAAGGTGATGTACAACGGAAGCATGATTGCATGTACGGGGATGACGATCATAATTACCACGCATGCAAACAACAGCTTCTTGAACGGGAAATCAAACCGCGCAAATCCGTAACCGACCATGGAACATACTAGAACCTGAATCACCATGAGCAAGAGATCATTCCCGAGTGCCTTCAGAATCATCGAAGGATACGGAAGAATCTGCCATGCTCGAATGTACTTCTCAAGCGTAGGCTCGGAAGGAATGATGTATACCATCGGATTGGTTGCATCTCCGTCTGAAAAGAAGGAACTGGCAACAATCTCAATCAACGGACTGAGAATAACGTAAGACACACCGATGATGATGCTGAAACGAAAGATCCCCATCAAAAATGCCTTAAAACGCTTCAACGCTCTTCGTTTGTCGTTTTGGAACACCTGATCGTTCTGGAGTTCCTGAAAACGAAGCTTTGTTTTCTGCAAAGATACCATATTCGCTACTCTCCTTCCTAGTTATAGTAGAACGTACGCTTCTGTATGATTGCAACTACAAGAAATAGAACTGCACATACCGCCAACATACTTACCAAGCTCATGGCACTACCGTAACCATAACTCAATTTCTGACTAAAGATTGCATCATAAGAAAGCTGCACAACATCACTGGATGCAAAGGAATCCACAACCGTATATACCAAACACGTAATGATATGTGGCATTACCATCGGAAACGTAACCTTCCAAAAGGTCTCGTAGGTCGTTGCACCCTCAATCTTCGCAACCTCGTACAAAGAACCCGCAATCGACTGCAAGGCTGCAATAAAGATAACGATCTGCACTCCCGAAAGGGAAACCACATCCGCAAGACGCCCTACCGCACCCACAACATAATCGAGAATTCCCTCAGGAAGACCGATGTCCTTGAAGAGGTTCAGATAGAAGTCCAGATTGATTCCGCCTCCCATCGTTGCCGCAACCTCCTCGGAGGTTGCGGAGATACCGCCGGCCATTGCCTGTCGTGCCATGCTGATTGCATCTGCAATTGCTTCAGACCCCATAATAACCGGCAAGAAAAAGATCGCTCTTACAACCGTTCTTCCAACAAACTTCTGATTCAGCAAAATCGCCATCAGCAAACTAAAGATGATAATCAACGGAACGTCGATAAATACATTTGATAGAGACGATACCAGCTGCTTATTGAAATCAGGATCGCTTAAGAAGATGTACTTCATATTCTCAAGTCCGTTAAAGGTTGCGGTATAACCACTCGTATCCGGCTTGACATCACTAAACGAAAACTGCACCGTCATAAAGATACTGCGTACATAATACAACAGGAACCCAAGCAACCAAGGGCTGATGAAAACAAATCCGGTAATCGCCCGCTTCTGTGCCAGCGTAAGCCTGCGCTTCTTCTTCGCTTTTGCTTCTTTCTCCATCACACGCCCTCCTTTACTTAAATTCATAGGTCTGCGTTCCGTCTGCACCCTCTACGGTAACTACGGAAGCCTCTTTATCAATGGTGATAACCACACCGTTGCTGTACGTTACGGTAACTACATTGTCAGTACATTCATGACGCTCCATCGTGGAATTCGCCACATTGCGAAGCACTGCATTTACCTGCTTGTACATTGCCATTGCCTCGTCCTTCCAGGAATCGAACTGCGTACTATAGTAGTTGTTCAGCGCCGTGTACTTCAATTCCGAGGAATCCTCATATGCAAAGGTGAAGTGAGGACAAGCACCTGCCTCGATCATCTCCAAGCACTCTTCCACCTTGGTGATGTTCGCATTCAAGTTATATGCCTTTCCGGAGTAATCCACATAACCGTGCATTACCATCTCGTAGAAAGGAACCTCCTCATCCAAATATACATAAGAGTTCTTATAGAACGACACGTTGGTTACATCGTCTGCATAAGGAAGTGCAAATGCAAGAGGATTGTTCAAAAGCATCTGCTTTCCGGTTGCATCCAGCTTATCAAACATCGCAAGCATAATATGCTCCGAATATTCACGGTCAATCAACTCTTTTCTCTTCTTATCCGAGTAAAGAACCGAGCCGAGATCCCTAAGAGAATATCCCGTCATATCAAGCTTCTCCGTCTCTTCAATCAAGTAATTGACATACTTCGGAAGGAACTTCGGAGAAAGCAAATCGTATAGATTCTCAAGGTATCCAAGCGATGCACTTCGGCTATAGGTCGTCGGTCCGACCTTTCCGAAACTAGCCGCATATCCTTGACCATAGTAACGAGACGACTGTGCGGTATAGTTATAATCGCCCGCTGCAAAGCTTACATACTGAAGTGCAACATCGCCGTACAGCTTGCCACCCTTCTCTTCAATGTAGCTCTTAAGCTCCTCAAAGCCCTTCTTGCCACCGAGCTTACGAATGACCTTGATATTGTCCACGGTGTCGTGGAAATATCCTTTGTTCATCCAACCTTGATAGTTCACAATCGTATTCCGGATATCGTTCGCATAGAGAACGTCCAAAATCTCCTTTGCTTCCTCAAAGGTCGTCATCGCAAGCACTTCGTTGTACTTAAAGCCAAGCATAGAGCTCTCGCGCTCTACCGCCCCGAGAATATCAAGATACATCTTAATGTCTTCTGCCTCATCGGTAATTACGGAACTATCGGAAGCCTCATCGTTTCCAAAAAGCATCTGCCGATAATACTTCGCCATTCCGGAATAACCGTCGTATTCCTCTTCCTCAGGAAGAATATGATACGATTGTGTGAGATATGCACTATAGATATTCTTTTCGATAACGGGCATCGGGTCTACCTGTCCCTCAACATTAACAAGCTCGGTCTCTCTCAAAATATAACTTGCATATGCATAGTTGTAGATATTGAACACCTTCGATGTCACGGCATTTACCTTCGCAAGCGATTCCGCATCGTCCACGGTAATCAGAAGCGTTGCATCTTTGCTCTGAATACCGAACACCGGAAGCTTTACATCCTCGGCAATGTCCAAAACGGTTTCCTCTACCGCCAACAGATCCTCTCCGTAGATGTACTCACTGTAGGTAATGTTGCTGTCCATCTTGCCGTTATTGAATCGGATCAACGCACCGGAACCACTGGGTACAAAGAAATAACCGTCTCCGCCTTCTTCCCCGTGTATCGCTCCAAAGTAAGGAAGTACGGAAACCTCATAGGTCATCGCTCCACCGGATTCTTTGATATACTCCGTCGGAATCGACGTCTCCATACCGTCATCGGTCAAACGGTATTCCAGCGGAACTGTAATCAACAGAGGCTCGACAACCTCAGCTCCGGCCGCCTCCATATCCGCATAATAATCTTCCATCGTATACCCGATCTTCGAAAGCGCCTCTTCCATCTTCGCCAGGGTGAATGGATTTATATTTCCTTCGCCGAGCTCAAGAAAGCCGGGATAATCCTTCGACTCGGAATACTTTCCTGCAAAGGCCTTTCTCTCGGTACGTCCGATGGCATCCAACTGTGCGTAGATTTCGTTGTAACGCTCCTGCGTCAGATACTTCGGTACCATGCCGGTTTCGGTCGCCGTGGATCCGAGCTGATAGGTTACTCGTATGCCATTTTCAAGGCTCTCTATCGTATAATGCTTCTCCTCGCCCGAATTCAGCTCAATCCCAACGCAATCCGTATAGCTTGCAAACGTAGACAATAAGTTCGGCTTGCTCTCCAGATAATACGTGACTACCAACTGAGACTGCAATCTCTCGTATTGCAAATCAGTCTGAGCATGTACTGCCGACTTGTCTCCGAGCGGATAGGGATTCGTATAATAAATCTTACCGCTTGCAAGGTCTTCTAGTGCTACATTACAGGTCTCGGTATTAATATAGAGACGGAACTTATCATTCTCTGCAGCCAACGAAAACTCCGCCAATTCAGCGGAACCACCCGACAATGCAACAAACTCCTTGCCCTGCTCATATTTGCTATAATCCTGCGCGTACTCCTTGTACTGTCGGTAGAACGTAAAGCGGATCAAATATTGAGCCACATAGATTCCTACACCGATAATAGCCAAGGCAACTACAGAGAGGACGATTTTCGTAACAGTTCTCATTTTCTTCATAATCAAATCATCCTCCTCTAAAACAACAACTCAAGGTATAGACTGTGGAAGAAACCAATCACTTGAGAAATCAATGAGAAAATCATCATTGCACAGAAGATGATAACCAGAATTGCCACAAACGTAAGCAATACAGTTAACAACGTCTTCGCCAATGTATAATTGTGAATAATCATGATTCCAATCAGCATCAGCAACAATGCATATACGGTACCCACCGTAATGATGATATAATAAAAGGCTTCTTCGTTCTGTGCAACGAACTGGGAAAAGATCGTTGCGGGGATATACGTCAAAACCATAGGAAGCATCGAGTATCCGACAATGATACTGATATCCTTCAAGCGCCCCTCGCCGGACATCAAGCAGGTAATCGACCAGTTGCCGACACACAACAGCAGATAAAGCACCAAAATACCGGTCAACTCAACAAATGCATCCACGCTTCTCGGGTTCACGTCATTTACGACAAAGCTTGCGGCTACACGGTTGATGGAATAGCATAAGCTATATAAGATTACGTATATAATCGCAATCGGAACACTTCCGCGATCTCTGTGTCGAATCTCATAAAAGCCTTCCACGGGATGAGCCAGGCAATAAAAGCTATATGCCCATTTTTCTTTGGAAAAATACTTTTTCATGTCTGCTCTCCTCCTAAACTTCCATCGTATCCGGCTCGTCGTCCTTATATCGCTTACGATCCTTGAATTTCTTGAATGCGATACCACCGACAAGCAGCACAAGGGCTACGGTAAGCATCCAATCCAGATTTTCTACAAGGAACTCATTACGATATCTTCGGAATGCGATGGAATAATACTGACGGCTCATACCGAGCTCCAGATATTCCATTGCCTTTTCATTCTCACCGGCGGCCAAATAAGACTTTCCGAGACCGATGTAAGCAAGCTCGAAGTTCGCATCGTACTTCAGTACCTCTTCCCAAAGCGGAACCGCTAGGGTTTCATCGCCTTCGTGACGAAGAGCAACCGCTTCGTTAATCAAGCTTCCGTACTCTGTCGCTTTGAACAAAAGTACCACATTCTGCGTCGAATCCGTTACCATAATATGGCCGTTCTTATTCTCTTCAATCGCGGTAGGAGACTTGAAACAACCCTCCTGAGAACCGAGTCCACCGAAAACGTACAAAAGATTTCCCTCGTGATCGTAGGTAAATACTCTTCCGCGCTTTCTGTCAAGGAAGGAGTAAATGCCGGCATTTCGGTACTCTACGTCAATTGCCTGAGATTTACCGCTGTACTTATTGGTTTCAATAATATCAATGTCACCACCGACATTTTCATTGCTTCCCTTCTTAATTACGTTCTTACCCTTCGGGTTCAATCGCATGACTGCCTGCGTTCCGACCTCGTCAAGATAAGATGCGTAAATGAAGCCATCGGGATCGACATCCAATCCATTATACTCCGTCGAAATGTTCAATGCTTGCTTAGATCTCTGTGTCTTTGTGGAAAGCTTTCTCCAGATTCGATCCCATGTGGTAAGCGAAACAGTAATGGTACCGAAGAATGCCTCGAACTCATGGTCGGTATCAAAGATCATGATACCTTCCTCGGTATTCTTAGAAATTACGTACAAACGCTCCGCATAATCTACGATTACCTTCTGCGGTGCAAATACGAACTTCTCATCGAGCACATTATCTTCTCTCTGCGGACTCTCGATCACATCAACGAAATTGTACTCGTTGTCAAGAATAACGACACGGTAATTGCCGGTGTCCGCAATATACAGATATCCTTCGGGGTCATCGGAATGACAAATTCCCTCGGGAGCATTGAAGGTTTCTTCCACGCCGGCTGCATTGACAAAAGTATCAATGGTTGCCACGTAGGAATAATCGTCCTGATCAATCACTACAATTCGGTTGTTGCCGGTATCGACAATGTAGATCAATCCATCCGTTGCAATATAAATATCACTGAGACTCTTGAACGGCTTGATCGAATTTCCTTCGCTGTCCTTTAGCATTGTGCTGTCAATCTTACCGTCGGGAATATACGCTGCAGGAGTGTATACAACATTCTCCCAATAATCATAATTGTAGGTTGTATACGGTACATCGTCCGCTACTGCCGTAGGAACAAGCATCGTCACAATCAAAATCACAAGGAGAATCTTCTGCAATGCGTTTTTCATGTTCTTCATCAAAGAAATCCTCCTTCTATCAATCTTTCATACCGGATGAGGTCATAGTCTCCAAGACATTGCTCTGGCAAATCAAGAAGAAGATGACCGGAACTGCCGCTAAAACGAACGTTACGGCTTGCGCAGCACCTGCTCTCGCCGCTCCACCACCTGCAATAGACTGTAATGCGTACTGCAAGGGCTTCAACTGCTCACTTCTCAAATACGTTGCACCGGTATTGCCCCACATGGACTGGAACTGGAAGATCGCCAGCGTCAACCAAGCAGGCTTTACGTTCGGCATGATGATTCTCCAGAACACGGTAAACTCATTTGCTCCGTCCAAGCGAGCGGACTCCATGAGTGAATTCGGAATCTGCTCCATGAACTGCTTCATAAGGTAGAGACCCAAACCATACTGCCATGCCTGTAAAATCAATGCCCAGTGCGTATTGTTAATTCCCAAGTAAGAAACAATCATATAAATCGGAATCTGTGTTACCGTCCAAGAGAACATCAAGGAGAGGACAACAAGACTGAACAACGTCTTCTTTCCGGGGAAGTTATGCTTCGCAAGCGGATAAGCCGCAAGGGAAGCGATAATGACATGTCCTACCGTACCGCCGCCTGTAATAATAAACGTATTGGCGATATATCTGGAGAACGGAACCCACGAATCATTCATACAAATGAACAAATCGGAGAAGTTCTCAAGGGAAGGATTTCTTACGAAAATCTTCGGCGGATACTGAAAAATTTCATCCAAAGGCTTCAGCGCGTTGTTAATAATCATAACAAGCGGAAGTGCCATGAAGATACCGCAAATAATCATGATACCGAACAACAGGGTATTACCTGCCGCAGAACGATTCAACTGCTTGTGGCGACGGAATAATCTCTTCTTCGGCTTTGCTGCTTTCTCTTTTGCCATAATTATTCACCCACCCTTCTAAGTACTTTCTGTACCAACTTGTTGGTGACAACCATGAGCAAGAAGAGCACAGTTGCAATTGCGGATGCATAACCCATCTCGAAACGGTAGGTGCCGTAGTCGAGCAAGTGCGTAACAATGGTCGCACCTGCGTAATTTACACTCGGGTTACCTGCAAGCTGAATCGAAATGTCAGATACCGCAAAGGAGTTAGTAATCTGCATTACGGCACCGAACATCAACTGCGGCTTCATAGAAGGAAGCGTGACATACCAAAGCTCCTGCCAACGGTTCTTGACACCGTCCATTGCTGCCGCTTCGTAAAGTGACTTGTCAACCGTCTGCAAACCGGCAATAAAGGAAAGGAAGCCGGTACCGAGACTCAACCACAACTGCACGATAATCAAACACGGAAGCACATAGGCTTCTGTCTGGAACCAAAGAACCGGTTCATCAATAATGCCCCAACGAAGCAAGAAGCCGTTGAGATATCCATAACGGTCGGAGCTCAAAATCAAACTCCATACGAAATATGCCTGCCCACAAATGGATGGTGCGTAGAAAATCAACGTAAGGAACGCACGTAGCTTTCCGCGGAACTCATTGATGATCCATGCGAATAACAGACACATCATGTAACTCAAAGGTCCCGTGATTACCGCAAAAAGCAAGGTGTTCTTCAAGGCAATCAAGAAGATATCATCCTGAAGGAACAGCTTCACGTAGTTATCCCAGCCGATGAACTGCGGTGCTTCCAACATATTGAAGTATGTAAAACTCAAAAACATAGAAGCCGCAACCGGCAAAATCGTAAACAGGAAGAACAGAACAAAGTACGGTGCAACCATGATATAAGAATATCTTGCACGGTAGATTCTCTGCTTTAAGGATCGCTCCTTTTTCACTTTTTCTTCAATCGAATCCACTCTCTGCTCCTCCTTTCTTAATCATCCAAATGGAATTCTTTACGCTTATATGCAATCTCGTCGTTGATGTCGATTACTCGATCCATCAACTCCTCTCTCGGTGTCGCCGAGTCAATCTGTGTCGTCACTGCATAAAACGCATTGTTTACATTACGCCAAGTGAAGTAACCACCGGGTACCTGACGAATACCGCGAACGTTTTCGAACTGTACCTCAAGTACCTCCGCAATGTCTGCCGGCCAAGGAATCAAGCCAAACGCTTCGATATTTGCAGTCGCAACTCGTGCGGATGCACCCATCAACGACTCCATCTCGCAGCTGTACTTGTACTGTGTCTCGGCGCTGGTCCACCACTTAAGGAACTCCCAGCAAGCCTGCTTGTGTTCAGAGGCTTCCATAATAACACATGCGGTTCCGGCACTTGCTACGGTATTATCTACGTATTCCTTGCCGTTGGCATCGGTACGAACCTCACCCGGAACCACTGCCATGCCCCACAGACCCTGAATATCGGGTGCAGATACCTGCAATGTATTGTAGTAGGTATAATCGGTAATAATAATCGGTGCCTCACCGGTACGGAAACGCTCTTCAACGGAAGTTACGGTATCCATTCCGAAATCCGTATAAAATTCCGTGAACTTGCGGAATGCAGTTACACCCTCCTCGGCATCCAGCATGGACAGCGAACCGTCTGCATTGTAATACTCTCCGCCATTCTGATACAACAGCATTGCAAAGTTCGACTCCGTCGGCATCATTCCGAGATCCATATTATTCTGGCTGAGAACGGTCAATACCACCTTCATCTCATCCCATGTCGTCGGGAGCTCAAGCTCAAGCTCCTTTAAAATGTCTTTACGGTAGAACATCATTGCAAAGGTCTGCGTCTCGGGCAAGCCATAGATCCTCTTCTCGCCGTTGTGCTCAAAGGTAAATGCCTCCATTGCACTCGGACGGAAACGCTCTGCAATAGTCTGCTCACAATCCTCAAACTGTGTCAAGTCGGCAACTGCGTTACGCAAACCGTAATTCATCGGCCAATCATTTGCAACCTGAATTGCGACATCCGGACCGGAGCCTGCAAGCGTTGCCTGCAACAATGTATTGATATCAACGAGCATTACATTAACGCTCACATGATAATCCTTGCCGTTCTTGTCAACATATGTCTTCGGCGAGAAGGTCTCATCCAACATATCCTTAATTACATTCGCCTGATCACGTCCGGTACCGATCCAAAGAGTGATTACAGTCGTATTCTCTCCATCAGAAACGTCACCGATCATGTTGTAGTCAATAATAAAGGAGTAGAACAAACGCTTAATTTCGTGGATAAGCTTTCTCCACCAAGAATCGTTCATCTCAGGTACTTCCGCATCGGAAGATGCAACATAGAGGGCATCCAAAGCAAGCGGCTGCTCGATAACCTGGGTAATCCAAGTACCACAGGCACGAATGTTCGTACGGAAGGTCGATACAACCTTAACTACATATTCCACATCCTCAATGATATCGTCCAACTGATCGCGCATCGTAATCAATACCGTCTCCTTGTCGCTACCCTTTCCGACAAGATCCTGCAGACGCTTGATCGTATCGTTCAACAAGTCGCGCACAACAACGCATTTTTCCTCAAGATCAGGAAGATTTCTCTCAATCTGATAATCCTTCCATGCATCGGGATTCGTTCCTGTAATGCAAAGAATCTCACGATAAATCGCATTCAACTGCGATACAGCCTCCTGCACATCCGCAACGATCGAGGAAAATTCACCAAGTACAACCTCCATGCGAATGGTATGTGCTCCTGCCTCGAGATAAATGCTGTACGGATTGCCCTTAGAATCTCCCAAGGTCTCTTGGTGCCAGCTCTGCTCATATTCAAAACCATATGCATTAAATTCATCAAACGGAACTTCTCCGTCAATGGAAATCTTTCTGGATACGTAGATACCCTTTGAAAAGTTTTGGCGAACCGCCAACGACAACTCATAATAGCCATCTGCGGGTACACTAAAGTCCCACTCAATCCATTGTCCGACCATTCTCCAGGAGTTTCCTCCGATGGTGTTGTTCAACAAATATCTTGCGCTGTAGGGATAAACTGCCGGCGAAGATTGATCCTGCTGCGGATAAAGCATCTGAGAAGACTTGCGTACGGTATGCTCTGCCTGAATCTCGATTAAGTTCTTCGGAGCATCCTTGTGTCCCAAAGCATCGTGCTGTGCCTTATATTCCGAATACGAAATCGTATCTGACACATAATCAAATTGCAAACGATAGAGAAGCATCGGTTCCTTAATGGAAACCATGGTCAATACATGTTCGCCTGCTTCAAGATAAATCGGCAATGCTTTTGAAATATAACCATTACTGTCAAACAGGTAGGTGTTCATCCAATCGGGGGCCTCCTTCTGCGACGGCTTTCCGTCATTTCCCTGATTGTCCTTCTGCCATGCCCACTTCATCGCTGCCGTATCATATGTCACAGTGCTGTTCATCCAAATACGGGAAAACTCAACACTTGTCATCTCTGCATAAGGAAGCTTTCCATCAATAAAGAACGCTCTCTCGATTGCAGCATTCTTTCCGCTTACCGGATAATATACGGTCGACAAATAATAGTACCCTGTCTCCGGTGCCGTAAACTTCCATGATACAAATCCGTCCTCGTCAGTCAAAAGAGAGCTGTTCTGCCCTTCTTCCTTCCACGCATCACGGAGTGTTCCCTCGTACGAGCTGTTCTCTTCTACGGAAAGTTCCATATCCGAAGCATCCTTGTAATAGTCCACCGCGGGAATTACAATGGTCTGACTCGTCTTCGTATCGGTATACTTCTGAATGTACTCCTTATAAGAAAGAACATCGTCATTGATGTTATATGTACCGAGGATATCCTTGAACTGTGCAAGTGTCATCTCCTCTACGGGAATCTCCTTCGAATCCTCAGGCGCTTCCGTCGGTGCCTCCGGCTCCGCGTCGGGCATCTCGGGTGCCTCGGTCGGTTCTACATTCGTCGAATCTTCCACGACATTACCTGCCCCCGGTGTCTCCGGCACGATGTCTCCGTCCGCTGCCGCAAAGCACATTGCCATTGACTGCGCAAACATACACATCACCAATGCATACACCATGATTCGCTGGAATAATTTCTTATTCTTCATTTTGTTCCTCCTTATCTTCTCCGTCATACCATTGCCGTTGTCCTTCCTCCGGCTCCGGCGTCAATCTTCGGAATATTTTTTCTAACAAAACCGAGCTAAGCATTGCAGCAACGCCCGGAACAAATAAAATAAAAGCGTAATTCGCGCTCACCATAATCACGGAAGCTGCTACGATCAAAAGCAAAACAACCGTAGTGGGCAAGTATCGAAATGCCAAAAAAGCGGTCATTTTCACGGTATCCCGAAACGATAACTCGAACCGAGACAACAACGGAAATAAATAACACGCTGTTGCCGTAACAATAACCACTATCACAATACACACACACGATAAAATCAAACCTTGAGCGGACTCATACGTGTCCCACACCAAATAATCCAAATACAGCAGCGCATATGCCGCTATGTATAAAATCGAAAAGAGGATTCCTTGCTTCCACTCCCGCTTCAATGCACTAAGGAATTCTGTCAGCACATATCCCCGTTCGTAGCGAACCACCTTTACAACCGAATAGTACATTGCGATTGTCGCAAGGCCTACGGTGACCACGGGAATGCACGCTATCAACCATACAAACGATACAATCACAAGGTTTCCCACCTGTCCCAAAAACCGTATCAACGGACTATTCCATGAAAAAAAACTTCTGTTCAACTCGGAAAACACCTCTCTTTTTTTCGTCCCTTTCTTGCTGCTCTCGGGTTAAAAAAGGATGTCTGCCCGCTTTTCCCGTACAGTTTTTCACTGCTTCTTTGCACTAACGCACAAAGAAATACGCATGTTCCGAAAAAAACTTCTACATATTCTCTAAAATGATACCACAAAAAACATTATTGTGCAAGAGAAAAGTGGTCAAAATTCATAAATTTTTTTTTATTTTCTGCGGTTTTCATATCATTTTTTGTGCATGTTTTCTAACGTATGCGTTTCCATCTTTTCAAAAATAGTATAAATCTCTTTTTAAATTGTAAAGATATATACTTTTTCACTTTTTGCTTCGTCATTACGCACAAATTATACCGCACATCTCACCGATTCGAACAGATATGAAATATTACCATGTCCGTTTTTTGCAAAAGAAAACCACGCTTTTCGTTAAAAAAGCATGGTTTTCAGTCATTATTTTAGGATTGCATGATATCGAATTCTAAAGTTCGGAAGCTTCTTCAGGGTGAAATAGTAATTCACCTGCCAGTCAGCACCCTGCGTGGGATCGTTCTCGCCGGTTGCAGGCGGAGCAAAGATTCGTACGGTCATGTCTCCACCGTTAAAGTCGCTTTCGAAAAAGGCTCCGCTCATATCGATGCACTTCACACCCGGTGCTTTATAGAACCACCGTCCGTTCAGCTCCATCATCAGATTGGTATCTAAAAGCTCTTCATCGAAATATGCCTCAAAAAATACCGGCTTTGACTCCAATTTCATCGGAACGGCAATTCCGTCAGAATCCTCTGCATCTCCCCAGCGAAGCGTTGCAGGGAAGGAAATCTCTTCACCGGTCTCCATCGACGGTGAAAAGAATTCATCGCGAATGATCTCACGATAGGTCTTCATCAAAGGCTGTTCAATGCCGACCTCGGAATTATTCGGATCTTCAATTTCGAGTCCCAAACGTCCTCGGTCACGGAACTGATAGGTCGTAAAGCCGGACAACCATCTCTCATTGTCTGCTTTGAGCATGTCACAAAATTCACGGAACATCTCTGCCTGATCGTACGCTCCCGTCACATCACCGTCCGCGTTCAATTCGGACATTACCATCGGCTTTATGATGCCATCGTTCATAACAATGTAGCGCTTATAGCTCTTCTTCGCCATTGCATAGATGTCGGACACCTTGCTTCTCTGAGAGGTTCTGTTATCCTCGCATACGTCAATCGGCCAGCCCCAATGCAAAGCCATATAACGGTCCACGGACAGAATATCCGCAGCCTTTGCCGCCTCGGTAAAAATCTCCTCCATGTACATCTTCTCCTCGGATGCGTCCTTGCACCCGTCAAGGCAAAGTACAATCCTGCAATTCTTCGCTTCACGATGGAACACCTCACAGCAGTGTACGAAAAAGGCCGCAACCTGCTCATAGCTTGCTCTCTTGTTAAAGGAGAACCAGTTTCCGGTCGCCTCATGATTAATTCGTACGGTCACACGTCCGAACTTGGCCATATCTTTCGCAATTGCAATCAAATGCTCATCACTCACAAACGGATCGATGGTCAGTGTCAAGCACACATCCTGTCCGTGTTTTCTGACGTCGCGCATAAACGTAAACGGCTCTCCGTCAAGGCTACCGTTCAAACCACCGAGATACGGAAAATAATCGTCATAAGGATAATCCCATGCACCACTCAAATCGTCATGTGCATGTGCCTTACTTGCGCGCTCCGGCCAGCCCTCATCCAACGGATAATAGCAATACATCAAATTAATCGCACGGTGCGGTCTCCCGAGTCTCTGCAAAATATAATCCTGATTCACGTACTCGCCGCGCTCACTTCCGTCCCCCAGATCCACCGCACAAGCGGCAGGCCCCATATGCAACTTATAAATCTTGTCCATATTCCTTTTTCCCTCCTGAATGTACAATTTCTTTGTTGTCTTATTTCAAATCACGCAAGATAGGTATTCAAATCACCGACAAAGAGAACACTCTTGTCGCCGATTTGAACCGTCCCCATCGTATCTCCTTTCACGGAAATACGATAGCGCTCTCCCTCACGAGTAACTTCCACCACGGCCCGAACCTTGTTCTGCTTATCGTATACTTTCGTACTTGCCGTCTTGCCGTCTGCAAGTTCATACACGCGAAGCGTCACGTTGTACTCGTAATCATAGTCGGCCTTCTCCTCTGCCCCGAGTGCAAGGATCGAATTTTCCTTTACATACAAAGGGATCTCGGTATACGGAACCATTTCGGAATACCATCTAGCCCCCTCCTTTACCTCGCCGGTAAAGTAATTGGTCCAACGTCCCGCCGGCAAATAAAACTTCGCCATGCTTTTCTCGTTGAAAATCGGTGCAACCAACAAGGTGTCGCCGAGCATATACTGCTTGTCAAGGTATGCACAGGTCGGATCCTCCGTGTATTCGAGAACCATGCTTCGCATCATCGGAATGCCGGTTTCATGCGTCTCAATTGCATTCCGATACAGATACGGCATCAGCTTGCCTTTCAGCTTTGCAAAGGTCGATACCACCGTCACCGCTTCCTCGTCGTACGCCCACGGAACACGATAGGAGCTGCTGCCATGCAGACGCGAATGCGTAGAGAGCAAGCCAAACGCACACCATCTCTTATACACATCCGGAGTTGACGTCGATTCAAAGCCGCCGATGTCGTGACTCCAAAAGCCAAAGCCGGACATACACAATGACAATCCACCGCGCAAGCTCTCTTCCATTGACTCATAATCGCTCCAGCAGTCACCGCCCCAATGTACCGGGAACTTCTGCCCTCCTACGGTTGCGGAACGAGCAAAGAGAACCGCTTCACCGATTCCGCGTTTCCGCTCCAAAAGCTCGAAGACACATTTGTTATACAAGTAGGTATAATAATTGTGCATCTTCATCGGATCGGAACCGTCATAATATACCACATCCGTCGGGATACGCTCACCAAAATCGGTCTTAAAGCAATCCACTCCCATGTCCATCAAGCGTTCCAACTTACTCTGATACCATTTCCAAGCCGCAGGATTCGTAAAGTCTACAATCGCCATCCCGGGTTGCCACATATCCCACTGCCATACATCGCCGTTCTTTCGTTTGATGAAATAGCCGTTCTTACAGCCTTCTTCAAAAATGGCCGACTCCTGTCCGATGTAACTGTTGATCCAAACACAAATCTTCAATCCCTTTGCCTTTAGACGTTTCAGCATTCCTTCAGGATCGGGAAACACTCTGCTGTCCCAGAGGAAATCCGACCACGAGAATTCCTTCATCCAAAAGCAGTCGAAGTGAAATACCTGAAGCGGAATGTCTCTCTCAAACATTCCGTCAACGAACTTGTTCACGGTTTCTTCATCGTAATTCGTAGTAAACGATGTAGAGAGCCACAAACCGAACGTCCACGGTGCGGGAAGTGCCGGCTTACCGGTCATATCCGTATATCTGCGAATCACATCCTTCATCGTAGGCCCGTTGATGATAAAGTAATCCAAATGCTCACCCGGCACGGAGAATTCGACCCTCGTCACCATTTCGGTGCACACCTCGAATTCCACCTTCTCGGGATGATTCACGAAGACACCGTAGCCCCTGTCGGAAATATAGAACGGGATGTTCTTGTAAGACTGCTCGGTAGAGGTCCCCCCGTCCTCGTTCCAGATTTCTACGCTTTGTCCGTTCTTAATAAACGGCGTAAAGCGCTCACCCATACCGTAAATATGCTCATCTACACCAATAGAAAGCATTTGCCGCATGTACGTATTCTTCTCACTACCATCGTCGTATGCAAGCCCCTGCCAATCGGTCTTCATATACCCCATATCACGACCGGTCGAAGACGTCAGCTTTTCACCGTTACGATAATAATTCATTGCACAGGATTCCTTATCAATCACAAGTGCCAGTCCACCGTTTATGATCGTAATCGAATTCTCATCCTCTGTCGCCTGAATCGTTGCAGTCTCGTCCATTGTCAATTCAAACTTCGGCTCCTTCTTCAGTGCACCCAAATAATGCGACACCTGTATACGCAAGCACTCAGGCATCGGAGCGCTGATCCGAATTGTGAGATTCACCCCTCCCAAGGTGTCCCCGCGATGACGTATATGCTGCGTCGGGGCACAAATTGTCACTGCACTCTTCTCCAGCTTCGAAAAATACACCTCTGCCGGAGAAAAACATGCCGTTCCCTGCTTTTGAAGCCAACATCCGTTACTGAATTTCATACCCTTCTCTACCCTCCTATGTAACAAAACTTCTCTGTCGGCAACGCACATTGCCACTGCATATAACTATAATCGAAATAGTCGTTCGATTCAATAGACAAAATGGTACATTTATAGCACAAAACCCACCCCCGGCAATATAAATGCATTATTTTTTGTCATTGTAACTGTTTTTCACATAAGGATATGCATCGACGTCCCAGTGATGCTCGGTATTTTGCATATATTTTGTTGAGACATTCAAGTATCCGTAATTGATGCGTCCGGCACCGGCCTCCCCCCAACAGACATCGACATAATACCATTCCCCGTCCAACTGCACCATATTCCATGCATGCGGTTCATGATCATAATTCGCACTTCCCGTAACAATCACACAGGGAATCTCCAACACCTCCATAAACAATGCAAAGGTTGTGGCATATCCTGTGCAAATCGCTTTTTGATTCACAAGTGTACCGTACGGATTCACAGAGTTCTTATCTTCGCCGAGAACGGAGTAGTGTCCTTTGTCATAATCAGTCGTACCGATAATCATCGCATATACCGCACGCTCCTTCTCGTACAGGCTCATATCTTCGGAAATGTTCTCTTTCATCAGCGTACTACACACCTCGAACAACTCCAAATCATATTTCGACGAGAGTAGTCCTTTATTCCCCGTCTTTAACGCCTCCACCAATTCCGGCGTATATCCATTTGCGCATCCCTCCCCGTAAACATCGGACTCTACCGATGTCGTAGGCGTCGGAGTCCGCTCCGGCTCTCTCGAAATCTCCGGCGTTTTCGTTACCTCCTGCGGAGTCGGAGTCAAGCTATTTTGTCCGTCTCCGGTCAAGCATTCTTCAATGGCGTCCTTTGCCGCAGACACATCGTCACACACA
The DNA here is from genome assembly GCA_045601665.1 of Lachnospiraceae bacterium. Lineage (GTDB taxonomy): Bacteria > Bacillota > Clostridia > Lachnospirales > Lachnospiraceae > ISDg. Next base: position 43,002 of record JAZRZZ010000010.1, on the reverse strand, counting down.
AGAAGAACTACAACGCTTCCGAACGTAACCACTTCGCTCTTTGAAAGCTTTTTGACCTCCTCCGGCTCGTATCCTTCAAACAATGCCTTCCGGCTCTCGATACGCCTCTGCAACGCTTCCTGCACCGCTGCTCTCGCCTCTTTCTTCACCACGAACGCAGCGATCTCATCTGCGGAATTCGTCGAAGATACATAACAATGCAAGTCTGTGATCTGAACTGCCATCTCCGTAAGCCCATACACACCCAGTATCAACTCTACATTCTCTTTCTCCCCCGTGGCAAATACGTCATAGCTTCCATTTGCAAAGTTATCTACACTTCCCATTGCCGCATTCGCAACCTCGTAGGCCGCAGCAATGCGATAGTATTGTTCCTCCTGCTTTTTATTCTCGTCATCGGATTGCCCACACCCGACCACACACAGGCTCATGCACAAAATGACCCATAAAAACACCTGTCCTTTTTGAAATAGCATCCTACGAATCATATCCTTTTCTCCTCTCAACCATAACGAAAATGCATATCTTATTGTACCACACCCCTTTCTTTCGGACAAGCATGAAACAATTCTTTTATCAATGAAAACAGCCCTGACAAACGGGGTACCTTTGCCAGGGCTGCTTCTTTATCTTTTGTACTCTTCTCCAACAGGGAGGATCGAATCATTGGTGTTTCAGAAAGGAGATCATCGCATGTTCGTTGTCTGTTCTCTTTTGTATGCCATAACTATATCATAACTTTCTTCTTTTGAAAAGAGGATTCTACTGGAATTCAACATTCTTCGATTTCTTTCTGCAGCGAGTAAAGAAAATTCAACGCGTCAATCGGAGTAATCTTTGTCAAATTACAATTTCGAAGTTTTTCGACAATCTGCTCATAATTGCTCTCTCCGAACAGAGACATCTGCCCTTCCGGCCAAGCATTTTCTTTTAATGCACGTGTCTTCTCTTCCTTTTTTCCTGCGCCCTCTGCCGCAATCTCACGAGCCTTTCCACTGATATCGTTACTAATCAGTTCTTCTACAATGTCCCGTGCACGAACAAGCACCGGTTCCGGAACTCCCGCCAGTCGCGCTACCTGAATCCCGTAGCTCTTATCCGCACCACCGCGTATGATTTTCCGCAAGAAAATAATATCCTCTCCCTGTTCTTTCACGGCAATGCAATAGTTCTTCACGCCGGGCAGCTTCCCCTCCAACTCGGTCAGTTCATGATAATGCGTTGCGAACAAGGTCTTTGCTCCGATAATCTTTGTATCCGCAACGTGCTCAATTACCGACCAAGCAATCGCCAGCCCATCGAACGTACTCGTTCCGCGTCCGATTTCATCGAGAATTAACAGACTGTTTCGCGTTGCATTTCGCAAAATGTTCGCGACCTCAGTCATCTCTACCATAAAGGTACTTTGTCCGCTGGCCAGATCATCCGATGCACCGACGCGGGTAAAGATACGGTCTACAATGCCGATCTCCGCTTCCTTGGCCGGCACAAAGCTACCGATCTGGGCCATCAATACAATCAACGCAGTCTGTCGCATATAGGTTGATTTTCCCGCCATATTCGGTCCTGTAATAATTGCAATTCGGTCCTCTTTGTCGTCGAGCGTTGTATCGTTCGCAACAAACAACTTTCCGGGGAGCATCTGCTCCACTACCGGATGTCTTCCGTCCGCAATACGAATCGTACCTCCGTTGGTCACCCGCGGGCGCACGTATCCGTTTCTCTCAGCAACGTACGCAAGGGATGCCATCGCGTCAATCATTGCAACGGCCTTTGCTGTCTTCTGAATGCGATTCACCTCTCCCGCAATACGTTCCCTAATCTCAGCAAAGATTCGATATTCCAGCGAAAAGAGCTTGTCCTCCGCATTTAATATCGTATCCTCCAGCTCCTTTAACTCCGGTGTCGTATATCGTTCTGCATTGGCGAGTGTCTGCTTTCTCATCCATTCGGAAGGCACCTGTTCCTTAAAGGAATTCGTAACCTCCAGATAATAACCGAAAACACGATTGTATTTCACCTTCAGATTTTTGATTCCGGTCGCCTCTCGTTCCCTTGCTTCGAGCTCTGCCAACCACTGCTTTCCGTTTGTCTTTGCTTGACGTAGGCGGTCTACCTCTTCGTTATAACCACTGCGAATGATCCCCCCCTCCTTTACCGCAATCGGCGGCTCGGGATCAATCGACTCCTCAATCAGCACACGCAGGTCCTCGAGGGGATCCAGACCATCGCGTTCCTCTCGCAGCAACGCACTTTCGAAGTCTTTGAGCAGAAAACGAATCGGCGGCAGCATCGCAAGCGATGAGGCAAATGCAATCAAATCGCGCGGATTTGCACTTTGATAACTGATGCGACAGATCAAACGCTCCAGATCGTATACCGCGTTTAGATACTCTCTCAGCTCTTCCCGTGTCATGATATTTACATTCAGCTCGCCGATCGCCTTTTGCCTTCTCTCGATTTCGTTCTTATCAAGCAACGGTTGCTCCAAAAAAAGTCGCAGCAAACGCGCTCCCATTGCGGTCTTCGTCTTGTCAAGTACCCACAGTAGTGACCCTCTTTTCTGTTTCTCCCTAAGCGTTTCACACAGTTCGAGATTTCGTCTCGTTGAGCTGTCGATAATCATATACTTTCCCGTGGTATACACACGAAGCTCCGTAATATGCGCCAGCGAATTTTTCTGCGTATCATACAAATAATTTAGCACAGCGCCGGCCGCACACGCACCGGCTTCCATATCCCCTAAGCCGAGCCCAAAGAGATTTCCAACGTGAAAATGCTCCTTCAGTACACGTTCGCAATTTGCACCGTCATAGATCCAATCCGAAAGTCCCGTCACTGTGATTCCAAGGCGGTTCTTAAGATCCTCCGTATCAAGTCCGGACATATACAATGCAGGGTTACATACAATCTCCGAAGGCGAGAATTTCGTAATCTCGTCCATCACCTTGCGTACATCCTTCACCTCGGTCACATAATAATCACCGGTAGATACATCCACAGTAGAGATTCCGAACAGTTCATCTACCCAAAGAATTCCCATTAAGAAGTTGTTCTTCGTCTCGTCTAAGCTCTGCGGTGACAGATTGGTTCCCGGTGTAACGATACGAACAACCTCTCGCTTTACCATGCCCTTTGCAAGCTTCGGATCCTCTACCTGCTCACAGATTGCGACACGGTAGCCCTTATCCACCAAACGCGATATATACGTCTCAGCAGCATGAAAGGGCACTCCGCACATCGGCGCCCGCTCTTCCAAGCCACAGCTTTTGCCCGTAAGCGTAAGCTCCAGTTCCTTCGATACCAATTCCGCATCCTCAAAGAACATCTCATAGAAATCACCCAACCGATAGAACAAAATGCATTCCTTATGCTGCTGCTTTGTATCTATGTAGTGCTGCATCATCGGCGTAATCTGTGCCATAATCTTGTCTTCCTTTTCTTTAGTCTCTGCAATATTCTCCGTCGTCGTGCTTCAAACCGTCCCCATCCGCTGCTGTGGTTGCCAAAACGTCACATCTCTCGTTTTCGGGATGTCCATCATGCCCTTTCACCCACACGAACTTTACCTCGTGCGGTATCATCGCGTCCAGCAAACGTAGCCACAATTCTTTGTTCTTTACAGGCTCCTTCTTGCTGTTCTTCCAACCCTTTGCTTTCCAACCATCAATCCAATGCTCATTAAATGCCTTTACAAGATACTGCGAATCCGAGTACAGCGTCACCTGGCAGGGACGAATCAGCATCTCCAGTCCCACAATTGCAGCCATGAGCTCCATGCGGTTGTTTGTTGTCTTCGCATAGCCACAGGAATACTCCCGAAGGTGTTCCGTTCCGTTCGGATCCGTATATTTGATAATTGTTCCGTAACCGCCGGGACCGTCCGGGTTTCCCCGTGCTGCGCCATCCGTATAAATTCTAACCTTCATAATTCCAATCTCCCGTTGCGAGAAAATGTTCTACCGCCGCCATCGAATCTCGCACAATCTCCTGCGGATAACCGAGCATTTGTAACAGACGAATGGCATTTCGTGAGGTAGCCTTTCCCTCCTTCAAGCAATAGTCAAACGTAACGCCCTCCTCCGTCACCTGCTCACTAAAATGATAGTTGTCAAAGACATCTCCGAGCATCGTTGTCAGTTCAATGTCGTGCGTGGCAGCAAAGCAAATCACCCCTGCCTCCGCCAAATGCCTTAATATCCGTGAGGAGGCTGCAATTCGCTCCGCCGTGTTAGTGCCTCTGAGCACCTCATCTACAAAGCAGAGTACCGGCACCTTTCCCTGTGCCGCATCCAAAATCCGTTTTAACGAACGAATCTCAACAATATAATAACTCTCCTTTGCCGCAATGTCATCCCTAAGTGCCATGGACGAAAGAATACGATAATATCCGCCACGGTAGCGCTTCGCCAAAACCGTATGCACCGTCTGCGCCAATATCGCATTGATTGCCACAGTCTTCAGGAACGTGGACTTGCCGGACGCGTTCGATCCGGTTAACAGTACCGGGCGTGTTGCATCGATTCCGTTCGGCACCGGTGATTCCACCAAAGGATGATACATTGCCTCTGTATGAAGGCTTTGCAGATCTTCTCCAAGCTCGGGAACGCACCACTGTTCGTAGCCACTTCGAAAGGAAGCCACGGCGATCATCGCATCCAAACGACCGGTTGCCTCAAACAAATGCACCAGTTCCTCTCTTCGCTCCGTAAATATCCGATATATTTGATTGAACTTGATTAAATCAATATGAAACAACATTCGAAAATAATCGAGAAACATCTCCGAAAAGCTCCCTGTCGGGTTCGTCGGTGTCAGCATTCGTGAACCGCGAATCAAGCCACGAAACCGCTCCGTCCGCACCTTCATGTCCGCAAGCTCCTTACCGAGCACAGACTTTGTATCCTTCACCGAATCGGCAGCCGAAGTCACCTGCGTCAACCAGCGCACCAAAAAAGACACCACATGTAGAAAGGGCTCGATTTCCCCTTTTCGCTTATAATAGCGAATGATATTCCATAGCGCAACCAAACACACAATACCGATTCCAAATCCGAAAGAATTCGGGAAAAATGCTACGGCTGTGCCGATTGCGTAACCGATCCACGACAGATAATGCTTGAGATTCTTCTCTTCACGAACACCTGATAGTCGCATCATGTAGCCATAAACAGAAATATTTCTCATCTTTCCCATCGCAGAAAATGCCATCTGCAGCTGCAGACGTTCCTCCGGATGTTCCGTCACATACGCAATCAAATGTTCTCGGCGTGTCAGCTCCTCCGCGTCTGTACGCGGACGATGAAGCTCCGCATACAAATATTCCTCTCCAATTGCCGAACAAGTCGCATTTATCCTGTGAAACACCTGATCCATGTCAAGGTCGTTCCATGTGATTTCGTCGATGTCGGTTGCCTCAGTCGGTAGCGAATTCAGATACGCTCCGAGGGACGCAAACCTCTCAAGCGACATACGGTTGCTCGGAACAGCTCCGAAAGAGCTTCGAAGCTTCTCTCTCCGTTTCGCCTTTTCCTTACGTTCATTTATCACGGTAATCACCACAGCGATACCTACGATCACGATAAATCCGATCAAATATTCCAAAAACACAGCCCTCCGTCTATCGCTTTCTAATCATTACGGGCAATTGCAATACAAAAGCTCGGAAAATACAGCCGTATGCTCCGTTTCCCTTCCGTTTGCCGTTGCATACACTCCTACGGTGCAGCCGACAAATCCGCCTGCCAGCTCCGTACTCAAAAATATCGTATTCAAGTCTCCCGCAAGCAACGCTTCCCCATTTACAGCCTCGGCTACAAACGTAAAACTCTGTCCTTTTTGAATCATACGCACCCGAAGTTCTTTCACATTGCACGGAGCACTTCCGAGCAATTCCTCCACGCCCCCCTCGGTCTTTACTGCTTGCACCATACATGCCCCTGCTTTGCGAAGCATTGTTACGCGTAGGTGTGCATCATTGCTTTGTAACAGCACAAGCCCGGCTTCCTCCCCCTCCTCAGGTTCGAAAACAAACGTGGTCTGCATCGTGGCATTCATGCCGGTCTGACGAATACACAAATACGAAACCGGCTTCGTCTCCGAGATGGTATGCACTCCACAACGCAGGTACAGTTTTCCGTCCTCGATGCGATACATTGTCTTCTCGGGATTATGTATCGTCATCACCTTTTTCGGCAAACAGGCCGTATCGAAATGTAGAGACGCGTCCTCCTCCCAGCCGGCAAGCTCTCCTTCCTCATAGCGATACTCTGCAAGCGGTAGCTTTCCTTCTTCCAACAGCTTTCCTTCTCCTGCATTGAATACCGGCCAATCATTTTCCCAAGTGACCGTAGCAAGAAACGTCTCACGTCCGGTGTTAGTATAACCTTCTACCTTGCGCATGGCAAGCATCACCGCATACCAGTTGCCGTTTTCGTCTTCCACGAGATCGGCATGTCCCACAGCGTATACCGGGTAAGCACCTCCCATATGTCGATGCGTCAGCACGGGGTTCCATTTGCATCCCTCGTAGGGTCCCGCAATATTTCGACTACGCGCAACAACAACTGCATGGTCCGGTCCGGTACCACCCTCGGCATTCAACACATAATAATAGCCGTTGCGCTTGTAAATGTGCGGGCCCTCAGGCCATACACAATCACGCAACGCCCCTTTCCATGCCACGTACTCGGGACCGGTCAGCTGAAATGTATTTAGATTCAGTTCACGAATATAGATGATATTGTCCCCAAAATACCTCTCGTTCGGATCCCCCTTCGTGCCGCAATAATAGCATGTACCGTCATCGTCGAAAAACAGACTGGGATCAATCCCGTACGCTTCGTCAATCCAGTGAGGCTCGCTCCAAGGACCGGCCGGATTCTCGGCAGTCACAACAAAATTACCGCGATTGCCGATGTTGGTCGTAATCATATAATATACGCCCTTATGAAATCGAATTGTCGGTGCGTAAATACCGTGCGAATGTCCACATTCGCCAAGCGGAAGATTGTCGTTTCTCTCAAGCACATTTCCTATTTGACGCCAATGCACGAGATCCTTACTCTCGTAAATCGGAACGCCGGGAAAATACGCAAATGTGGAGTTTACCAAATAGTAGTTCTCCCCTACTCGGCAAACGGACGGATCTGGGTGGAAGCCCGGTAAAATCGGATTGCGATATGTTATCATGCGAATGTCCTCCTGTTTCATCCTCTTCCTGTGGTATACTTCTTTAACGTACGACGAATCGCGCCCTTCCCGTCGTACAGCTCCGCTACCATTTTCTCCACCTTCTCGCCGAGACCGATTTCATACAAATCCACACCAAAAATATCCTTACGACGATACAGCCGCTCCAACGTCGAATAATCATTGTTCCCATCCAAGGAATATCCGTCTACTACCATCTTGAGCTCATCAAGCATCGGGTCACTACTCTGCACAAAGGCATTCCCGTCATCGTCCAGACCACTCAAATATCTCGCATAGCCGGCAAGCACAAGCGGAATCATCGTAAGTGACTGCACATCAAGCCCTTTCTCCACATAAGCCTTCAGCGTCTCGCCAAAGCGAATCGGAAGCTTCTGCGAGGTGTCTGTCGCAATTCTCTGTGGTGCGTCGGGCATAAACGGATTCGGAAGCCGTTTTTTCAAAACAGCATCGATAAAGTCCTCGGGCTTTAGAATTCCGGGGTTCACAACTACGGGCATCGCCTCCGTATAGCCCATCTCGGTAATCAATTTCACAAGCTCCTCGTCCTTCACTTCCTCGGAAATCAAGGTGTGCCCGAGCATACAACCGTATATTGCAAGGGCAGTGTGCAGAGGATTCAAACAGGTACACACCTTCATCTTCTCTACCTTGTCCACCGTCTCACGATCCGCGTACAAAACACCGCCTTTTTCCAATGCGGGTCTTCCATTCGGAAATGCATCCTCAACGACCAGGTACTCGGTCTGCTCCGCATTGACAAACGGAGCGGTATAGGTATTGCGGCTCGTAATAATCAGGTCCGTGTCCTCAAAACCATCTGCCTGAAGCATCTTCTTCACTGCATCGTCGGGGCGAGGAGTAATCTTATCAATCATACTCCACGGAAAAGACACCTTCGACTCGTCCTTGAGATACTCCACAAACGCAGGTTCGGCAATGCCCTGCGCCACCCAGGCTTCGGCATAGGTCAGCACAGCCGCACGTAGTTTATCGCCGTTGTGTGAGCAATTATCCATACTCGACATTGCAATCGGTGCGGCTCCTGCAAGAAAACGCTCATATAACAACACGGTCACCTTGCCCATAATCAGCACCGGGTTCCAGGCACGCTCCTCAAGATCGGCCTTTGCCACCGCCGATAGGTTTCCGTCCGATCCCTGTAAGGAATATCCCTTCTCCGTAATCGTAAACGTAACCATCTGCAATGATGGCTTTCGAAAGATCTCCTTAAGACGTGCGAAATCCGTATCGGCAACATCCGCCTTTAACGACTCCGCAACACTTCCGACCACCTTTTTTTCAATCGTACCATCTGCCTTCAGAACCACCAACAAGCTGAGATTATCATAAGGAGCGTAAGCCTTCTCGATAATCTCATAATCAAATCCCTCGGCAACAATCACACCGGTATCCGCCTCTCCCTTGTTCAGCATCTCCTCAAGCACCGCTGCGGGAAATGCACGAAAGATATTGCCGGCTCCGAAATGCACCCATGTCGGGTTTTCCTTCGTTCGTGCAATCATTTTCTCGCGGTCGTACTTCGGCACATCATACCCTTTCTCAATAAATTCCTCACGAATTTCGTTCTTCTTCATATCCATTAGCTTCATAATACAATCACTCCCAATCTATTATTCGTAAAAGCGCTACTCGTAAATCTTTCGTCCGTGAGCATCGGGAATATCGGTCATTCGATGAAAATACGTATTGATCCGATCCCTCCACTCCTGCGCACTTGCAAGTTGTCCGTACAGGCGTTGCAATATACGCTCATATCTCGTATTGTCGATAATTCCGATACAATTTTTAAAGGTCATAATCATATCCTCTACTTGCAATACCCCTTTAAAATGCGTATCGTAAATGTACTGAATCAACGTTCTTCCATCTCGCAAGCAATATTCGTAAGGCAAGCGGTGGAAAAATAACAGCAATTCCTCGGGTGTCGTCTCCGGCTTCTCATAGCGAAGAGCATTTTCCGGATGATACTGGGTTACATAGCCCGTTCCCTTTGTCGTGCGATCTACTCCGATGGCCTTACAGCTCGCACGGTGATACGTTCCCCAACGATCGTATTCGTACCCCTCCACATTGGGACCGTAATGATGATTTGGATTCACCATCCAACCGATTCCCAGTGGTGAAGTATAATTTTCATAGGCCGAATAGGACTGCATCAAAATATGCATAATCGCCTCCGTCACGCGCTTGTCCGTCCCAAAGGTAAGCTCTGTCCATTCCAAAGCAATCTCCTCTGCAGTCGCATCCGGATTCCAAGCAAGTCGACCGAAGCCAAACCAATTCACAGCAGCCAAATCATGTCCCGTCCAATTGAGCGCATCTCCGGTATTCGTCACAGCAGCCATACCGCAGTATTCCGAACCGCTTCTTGTTCCCGATACAATGTCGGCAACGGTATCGTTCCGAACATCCATGTAGGTACGGAAGGAAAGAACCTCCTTCCACATCGGAACGAGATAACAAACATGCTTCTGCTGTCCCGTGTATTCCTGTGCAGCCTGTACCTCCAACATCTGATTCGTCGCCGTCATCCCTCCGAACAACGGAGAAACCGGCTCACGTACCTGAAAATCCATCGGTCCGTTCTTGATCTGAAGAATAACATTTTCGGCAAAGCTTCCGTCGAGAGACGCAAAGTTATCATATCCCGCTCTTGCACGATCAGTCCTTGTGTCTCGCCAATCCTGTGTGCAATTGTATACAAAGCATCGCCAGATTACAATTCCCCCATAAGGCTTCAGCGCCTCAGCCAACATGTTTGCTCCGTCGGCATGCGTTCTCCCATACGTAAACGGTCCCGGACGCCCTTCAGAATCCGCCTTTACCAAAAAACCGCCAAAGCTCGGAACAGCCGCATACACCTTGTCAACCTGCGCTTTCCAGAAAGCTCTTACCCGCTCGTCCAACGGATCGGACACCTCCAATCCACCGATATCGATCGGTGCGGCAAAATTCACACTCAAAAATATCCGAATCCCGTAGCTTTCGAAAATATCGGAAATTGCACGAATCTTAGGAAGATACTCCTCTGTAATCAACAGAGTAGCTTTCCCGCGTACATTGACATTGTTCAACACCACCGCGTTGATTCCAACCGACGCACACATTCTGGCATAAGCCTCGGTTCGCTCGTTCACCAACACCTTTTCGTTTGCGAAGAAAAAAGACCGTCCCGAATAGCCTCTCTCGATACTGCCGTCCATATTGTCCCAATGGTTCTGCATTCGAAGAGGATTCCTCGGACACTCACGGATGCTCTCAAATTCCAATCCGCGACGCACATGGAATACCGCGGCAAATAATCCATACAGTACACCCTTGTTGCTACCGCCTCTTACGATAATATCTGTTCCCTTCTTCGAAGCTTCGTATTCCTCTTCTTTCTTCGTAGCTTCAATTGCAAAACGAATGCGATACTCCGGATAGAAATGCAAAAAGGCCGCCGCCTCCTTCTGTATGCTCGTTCTAACCGCATCCTCCTGCAGACCACTTACATCCACGCCATCGATGATGTTTCCGTCCTTACAAAGGTCATAGGACAGCCACGCCTGTTCATAACACATAATCACCGGTTCTCCTTCTTCTTTACGTATCCATTGTGTGGTACACATACACGTTTTTATTATACCTCACCGTCTCGTTGAAATCAATCCCAGACAGCAAAAAAGGCACCGCTTGGAAGGGATCCATCCATTGCAGTGCCTCATTGCATGTAGGCTTCATCTATGATATTATCATCAATCACCCAAAAAATTTTTTATCAATAGCGGAACGCGATAATCCCAATCGGAAACAGTCACCTTTCCCGCCACCGCATCCTCATGTATAATCTTACCGTCACCGATGTAGATTGCCACATGATCCACCGTAGACTTTCCGCCGCTGCCGTAGAACATCAGATCGCCGGGCTTTGCCTCCTGATACGTAATCTTTTTTCCGAGTGTGCTTTTGGACATCGGATTCGAGGAGCGCGGCATATCGTTAATAACTTTAGCTCCGACCTTCTTAAAAATCGCATGTATGAATCCGGAGCAATCACACCCCTTTGTCAAACTCGTGCCACCGTATACGTACTTTAGACCGATGTAATTCTTCGCAGTAGATACAATCGTCTTTCTGAGCTGCGCAATCTCCTTCGTATCACCGGTCACACGTTCAGTCTCAGTCTCGGTTTCATTCTTGCCTTCGTCCTTCTGTACGGTCTGCGTTTGCACCTCTACCTTTACCTTCTCAGCATACGTCTTTCCCGCCGTCCAGGAATAGCTAAGCTTTACCTTGCCCATCGCAAGATATGCCTTTCCTCCGTCATAACTGATTTCGACAAACAACGGTGCATCCGGATCGTCCGTGAGAACTGCGGGTGTAATTACCGTGTATTTCTTTCCGCTACCAACGGAAGTCAAAATATTGGATTCCATTGTGGTCGCCCCGGAACGAATATTTACATTTGCCGTTGTCAAAGCAGTACATGCCACATGCTTCTTCGCATAGTCTACTGCCTCCTCGCCACGAATCAAATATTTCACGCGACAATAACCGGACACCGAACCGGTCTTTACCTTCGCCCATTCTCCTTCCACACTCTCGACAATGCAATAATTTCCGGGATACATAATGCCGATTTGCTTACTGTCGCCGTTCGCTTCCTTTCGAATACTGAGCGAGTCCCGTACATTTGCAAATGCAATATTCTTCGGGATATCATAAGACACTGCAGACTGATAAAGATCCATGACTTCTTTGCTGTACTGCGGCATCTGTTCTGTCGTGCCGTCCTCGCTCGCTCCTTCCGATGCATCGTCCTTGCCACTTCCGCTTCCAACGAGAAGACCGCCGACGGCAATATCGCTTCCTACGTGTACCTTTTCCTGCTCTGTATTCCCTATCTCGGACTGATATACATAATCGTCCATGATAATATAGCCACCCTCGGTAATCCTCGGCGTGTAATGCTGGGAGTCCAAAAAGCTCTCCGCATATTCCGGCCCTCCACCGAATCGTATCGACAACAACATCGTCAAAATCAGAATGGCCGCTACTTCTATCTTAAAAATATGTTTCCTCATAAATGCACAGTTCCTTAATAATTGTTACGAAATTGTTACGTTTTCTTATCAAACTATAACATTTCGTAATAATTTTGTCAACATGAATGTACGTTTTCATGCTTTTTTCTTGAAGCTTTGCAAATATCCTCTCAAATGATAAAGCAAATCAGTCCACCATTGCTCTCGTTAACAATCTTTTGCATGGATTCCTGTAGCTTCCGCTGACTCTCCTCGTTTAGGCGTGCTATCTTTGTTCCGATACCATCCTCCACCATTTCTCCCATCGTTTTTCCGAAGATGTTGGTGTCCCAAACCGCAGAGGCATCCTCTCTACGCAAATTGTTCATATACCGGATCAGGTCCTGTGCCTGCTCCTCACTTCCGACAATCGGTGCAATTTCTGTGGATATTTCTGCACGGATCATCTGCACACTTGGTGCTACTGCCTTCATCTTGATCCCAAAACGATTGCCCTGATGAATCAACTCCGGCTCCTCCAGAAGAATTTCATCTCTTCCGGGACTTACAACTCCGTAGCCGCTTCTGCGAACATCATTCCATGCACTGCATATCTTCTCGTATTCTGTTTTCATATCTGCCAGTTCACGTAGAATACGCATAAATCGATATTCATCCGGAATCTCCTGCCCAATGATCCGGCTAAGCATTTCATAATAGCAGGATTCTCGCATCTCCACCGTAATATCAACATTTCCGGTTCGGAGGTCACACGCATCCACACGGAACCCTTTCATCTTCTCATGCTCGCATGCAACAAAACCCGGGCGTACATCTCGCATCAGTCGCATTCCTTCGGAAAATGTACCGATTTTCTCATAAAGTTCTTGCAACAGCTCTTCCTGCTCCGAAAGGATGCCCATCCACTTCGGGAAGAAAAACCGCAGTTCACCGATCGGGAACACCTGCAGAATGCCGGAAAACAATGCTTCCATATCCTCGGTTCGCATTTGCTCGCAATTCATCGGAAGCACCATTGCACCGTATTTTACTTCCAGCTCCTCCGCCAATTTTTTCGTATCCTTTGCGAAAGGACGGTTGCTATTTAAAACAAGCAAAAACGGTTTGCCGATGCTTTTCAATTCTCCTACAGTACGTTCCTCCGCCGGAACATAATTCTCTCGCGGAATTTCACCAAAGCTCCCGTCGGTCGTCATCACGACTCCGATTGTCGAATGTTCAAAGATTACCTTCCCCGTGCCGATATCTCCGGCCTTCGAGAACGGGATCTCCTCATCACTCCACGGTGTCCGAACCATGCGTTCCTCTCCGTCCTCCATATGACCTCCGGCACCCTCCACCATATAGCCGACGCAATCAATAAACCGAACCTGCAACGAATAGCCCGAATGCTCTCCTTCCGGATAAATGCTCACTGCATTTTTCGGAATAAATTTGGGTTCTACCGTAGTGATTGTTTTTCCGGAACCGCTTAGCGGCAGCTGATCTGTAATCTCCGCTGCGTCCTGTTGTGAAATGTTCGGAAATACCAGCATTTCCATGAGACGACGAATGAAGGTCGACTTGCCCGTCCGTACCGGTCCCACAACAGCCATGTAGACCTCTCCGCCGGTTCTGGCTTGTATATCCTGATACAGCTGAAACTGATTCATAAAAACCCCCTTATCGGTACGATAAAGGGTATGCATGCACAAAAAAAGATAGAACAGTTTCGTCCTATCTTTTTGTATATTTTTCGTATGAAAGGTTACCGATCAGATTTCATCCTTGGCATCTCTTGCAAACAAATCATACAATGCTTCCTTTGCTGTCTTTCCCTCGAACAAAACCTTGTTGATTTCCTCGACAATCGGCATATCAACTTCAAACTTGCGCGACAATGCAAGAGCTGCTTTGGCACAGAACACGCCCTCTACTACCTGCTTTACCTCATCCATGGCTTCCTGCATCGTATATCCCTTACCGATCAAGTAACCGGCATTGTGATTTCTACTATGACTACTTGTGCATGTAACAATCAAGTCACCAACTCCGGACAAACCGGCAAAGGTTTCGGGTCTTCCCCCCATCTTAACACCGAGACGACTGATTTCCGCAATGCCTCGTGTCATCAATGCCGCCTTTGTATTGTCGCCAAGACCCAAGCCATCGACAATTCCGGCCGCAAGCGCAATTACGTTCTTCAAAGAGCCGCCAAGCTCAATACCGATAACATCGTCGCTCGTATATATCCGGAAAAAATCCGTCATAAATGCTTCCTGTATGTACTTTGCAGTCTCTGCGCTGTGCGCTCCGACAACAACAAGCGTCGGAATTCCACGACTGACCTCCTCAGCATGGCTTGGTCCAGACAATACTGCCACCTCTGCCTGAGGAATCTCATCCGCTATCACCTCGGTAAGTGTCATCATCGTAGATTCTTCGATTCCTTTCCCTACGTTGACGATGCGCTGCCCTGCAGGGACATACGCCTTCACCATTCCCGCTACCGAACGAACATACGGAGATGCAACCGCAAATACGATAAGCTCTTTATCCCTACAAGCCTCGGCAAGGTCTGTCGTCAGTGAAATGTTATCGGACAATACTGCCTCGGGAAGATTCGGTACTTTCGTACGATCTGCCTGCAGCGCCTCAATCTCTCGCTCCAGCTTCGACCAAAGCGTAACCTCATTTTCGTTTGCAGCCAATTGAATGGCAAGTGCGGTACCCCAGGTACCGGCTCCCAACACGCTAATCTTTCCCATACTATACCTTTCCTGCGCACTTTGCGCAATCCAATTTATTCTTCTACTTCCTTTGTCTCTTCTATCGACGCATTCTTAACCTCGACCCGATGCCCGATCTTGTTCTCGGTCCCATCCAAAAGCCGCTTGATATTTGCTCGATGCATATATACGCCGGAAAGCGTATAGAGGCAACATACACCAATCATTGCCCAATAATACGGTTCTCCGGCACAGCGAATCGCTGTATAAACCGGAAACAAAAAAACAACAAACATGGAGCCGAGGGACACGTACTTTGTCACAAAAACAATGACAAAGAACACCGGAACAAATATGAGTGCCGTCCAATCGCTGCTTACCATCGCTCCTGCCGTCACCGCTATGCCCTTGCCACCCTTAAAGTGAAGCCAGAAGGGAAAACAATGACCGAGTACTGCCCCAAGTCCGGTAATCAAGCAAAGCAAATGCGCATAAGCTTCACCGGAAAAAAACACGTACCTTACAAGCAACGTCGGTATCAACACCTTTAAAAAATCTCCGAAGAATACCACCAGACCGAGTTTGCGTCCCAAGGTGCGAATGGCATTGGTCGTGCCTGCATTTCCACTGCCGTATTTGCGAATATCCACATGCTGTGCCGCTCCGATTAAATACGCCATCGAAATCGCACCGCACAGATAGCCGACGATCAAACAAACAATTATCCTAACAACCATGTCACTGCCTCTCCTTCGTTACTTCTCTTCCTTACGTTCACGTATAATAAACTTCAAGGAGGTGCCGTCAAAACCAAACGCTTCACGAATCTTATTCTCCAAGTATCTCACGTAGGAAAAATGCATCAATTCCTTGTTATTCACGAAAATAACAAAGGTCGGAGGCTTTACAGACACCTGCGTAATATAGAAAAGCTTCAAACGCTTTCCTTTGTCGGACGGAGGCTGCTGCATTGCCGTTGCCTCCATCATGATTTCGTTCAGCACACCGGTACCGATGCGTTTGTTCTGATTTTCAATAACCTTCTCGATTTCATCGAATAGCTTATTGATTCGCTGTCCCGTCATCGCAGAAATAAAGATAATGTCCGCATACGGCATGAATGAAAGAATCTCGCGAATCTTCTCCTGATGACGGTAAATCGTCTTATCATCCTTTTCAATGGAATCCCATTTGTTCACAGCGACAATGATACCCTTGCCGCGTTCGTGAGCAATTCCGGCAATCTTTGCATCCTGCTCGGTTACTCCCTCTCCCGCATCGATTACAATCACTGCCACATCCGCTCGTTCTACGGCACTTACCGTACGAATAATACTGAAGCGCTCCAGCTCTTCCTTAATCTTGCTCTTCCGACGCAACCCCGCCGTGTCGATAAAAATGTACTCCTTACCACCATGTGTTACCGTCGTATCCACTGCATCCCGCGTTGTTCCCGCGATGTCGGAGACAATCACTCGATTTTCTCCGAGCAAACGATTCACGATGGATGATTTTCCTACATTCGGCTTGCCGACAATCGCAATGCGAGGCCGCGTATCCTCCTCTTCGTCCTTCGCACTCTCGTCAAAATGCTTCACAACCTCTTCCAACAAATCACCGAAGCCGAGCATGGATGCCGCCGACACCGGGATCGGATCTCCGAGTCCCAGATTATAAAACTCATAGACATCTGCCATGAACTTCTCAAAGCTGTCCACTTTATTCACCGCAAGTATCACCGGCTTTCCGGAACGTCTAAGCATGTCCGCCACCTTATTGTCGGCATCCACAAGCCCCTGACGCACATCCACAAGAAAAACAATGACGTCCGCGGACGCAATCGCAATCTCTGCCTGTTCCCGCATGTGACGCAACATCGCATCCTTGCTTTCCGGTTCAATACCACCGGTATCAATCATAGTAAAGGCGTAATTCAACCATGTTACATCTGCATAAATGCGGTCTCTGGTCACGCCGGGTGTATCCTTAACAATGCTGATGCGCTCGCCCGCAAGTGCATTAAACAACGTAGATTTCCCCACATTCGGACGACCGACAATCGCAACGATCGGTTTACTCATAATTCCTCCATTTTTTCAAAGACACCTTTCGGTTTCCTCGTTCTCATTTCCTCGGTACTTCTATTTTTCACCGATAACGGCATCGACAAAGTCCTGCCCAAATGATTTTACAATACGAACGGGCGTTTGTAAAGCATTTTCAATATCGCTTACATGAATGTCATCTAACAAAACATCCTCTCCGCTGCGCAACAGATTCCCCGGCAAAAGCAACACATCGCCAAGCTCCTTCTCCCGTAGCTGTGCAATCACATCTCTCCCGGTCAACAACCCCGATACGGTAATTCTCTCCCCAAAGAAATCATTTCGGATGGTATATACCGTACAATGCACTTTCGGAAAATACCTCTTAAACGCATCGCACAGTTCTCTGATATACGGTGCCGCAAGCACGCCGGTCGCAATTGATACGCTTCGTCTGCGATCGTCTCCGGCAACATGAGAAAGACATTCGTACACCTCGGTTATCAAAGAACGTAACATTCCTACCCCGTTTTCAATTTGCGGATAGCCTTCATAGTCCTCTTCCGCCGGCAATGCCTGATTCGCAAGAACATACCATTCATCTCCTGCATATACAAAGCGACTGCCGAACTGCTCCCTACAAATTCCCTGCCAACGATGAATCGTCGCCAAAACCTTACGCGCATCCTCATCGTCAAATGGTTCCATCGGATACAAGCCATCGCGGAACTTCGTTAGTCCGACCGGAACCACGCTTACACTTCGTAGGTTCGGAAGAAATTCCGTTAGATCGTGTATCGTACGCTCAAGCTCCTCTCCGTCATTTACGCCTTTCACAAGAACAATTTGTCCGTTCATTTCAATGCCGGCTTCCTTCAATCGAAGCAGCTTGTCTCGGATAGTTCCGGCAAAACGGTTCTTAAGCATCCGACAACGTAACTCGGGATTCATGGTATGCACGGAAATATTTATCGGAGAGAGTTTATAAAAACAAATTCGCTCCAACTCCTTGTCGCTGATATTCGTCAGCGTCACATAATTGCCCTGTAAAAAAGAAAGACGAGTATCATCATCCTTGAAATACAATGTCTCCCGCATTCCCGGGGGCATCTGATCGATAAAGCAAAAAATGCAACCGTTTCGGCACGACCGATAATCGTCCATCAACGATTCGGCAAATACAAGTCCGAGACTCTCATTCTCGTCCTTTTCTATACACAGCTCCTCTGTACTGCCATCTACGCGGAGCACCGTAAGTGTAACGCGTTCCTCTTCTTCCTCATAATGATAATCCAATGCATCCTGCACCGCACGACCATTCATCGCAAGCAGTACGTCGCCTGCCTGAAGTCCGGCTACCGCTGCAGGACTCATGGGCTCTACATCGATGATCTTATGCTTATGCATACCAATCCCTCACCCTCTCTATTGTTCCGCGAGCATCAAAAATCCCGCGTTGCTTCCTCTTCTTCCGTTGGTCGCTCGATGCGAGAAAAACATCTCCGGACGACACATTGTACACAGACCGGAATCATGAATGTGTTCCTCCGGCACCCCTGCCAGACGCATTGCCTCTCGATTTGCCTGCCACAGATCCGCATGATAACGTTCTCCATAGCGTCGTAGCAGTGGTTTCTCACAGGAAAGGCAGCGTTCCTCACCGAAAGCCCTGCAGAATTCCTCCGCAACCTCATCACCGATTTCAAAGCAGTCCATACAAATGGATGGACCGATCACCGCCACAATGTCCTCCGGTCGACTGCCGTATTCTTCACCCATTGCTTCTACAGTACGCGCCGTTATTCGCTCAACCGTCCCCCGCCAACCGCCATGGCACAGGGCAATCGCATGTCTTTTGGGATCGTATAGATAAATTGGCACGCAATCCGATCCGAAGATCACCAATCCAACACCGCATTCATTTGTCATATGCGCATCTACGTCGTCATAGGGAATGGGACGAAACAAGCCAATCCCCCGATCCTCCTTGGTTACCTTCCGTACCTTTGCCTTGTGTGTTTGCTTAGAAAACACCAAGCTTTCTACCGGAATCCCCATCGCATCGCAGATACGACGATAATTCTCCAAAACATTTTCCTCAGAGTCACCTCGGTTCAGCCCAAGATTCATCGAGGCAAAGATTCCTTTGCTTACTCCCATCCATCTTGTAGAGCAACCGTGCCGAAGCTCCGGATACTCCAAAAACGCCGGAAATTGTACAAATGGTATCTCCTTGTTCCATACAAGCTCTGCCTGTTCAATCTTCATAAACGCTTAGCGCGATGTATCTACACCGAAATACATCAACGCACTCCTTTCATCACTAAAATGCATCTCGATAGAGCCGAATCTCCCGACTGTCCATTGCAACTACATCAAATCGCACGGAACACATCTCCGAGATTCCTTCTACCGCCATATACCATTGTGCACTTCTGCGTAGCCTAGCCTGCTTTTCCCGCCCAACCGCTTGCTCCGGCAATCCGAATCGTTCGGAGCGACGGTATTTGACCTCTACGAATACCAGCACCTCTCCATCCTTCGCTATAATATCGATTTCGCCGAGCTTGCAACTGTAGTTTCGTTCTACAATGACATAACCGAGCAAGGCCAAATATTCACAAGCTCGCTCCTCGGTTATCGTCCCCACACTTCTTCGATTCATACCACACCCTAATTGATAAAATTCCCGATAAACGACCGACGATGAATCTCACAAGGTCCATACGCCTTCAATGCCTCTATGTGCTCCTTCGTTCCGTACCCTTTATTGGAGGCAAAGTCATAGTGCGGATATGTACGAGCGTATTCCTCCATCATATGATCCCTCGTCACCTTCGCAACGATACTGGCCGCCGCAATACTGATGCTCTTCGCATCCCCATGAATGATACCTCGCTGCGGAATCGCAATTCCCGGAATCGTCACTGCATCCACAAGCAAATGCTCCGGTTTTATCTCCATCGCTTCGACCGCCTCGCGCATCGCACGATACGTCGCCTGCAATATATTAACCTCGTCGATTACCTGCGGCGACACAACCCCGATTCCGACCGACACCGCCTTTGTCAATATCTCATCACACAAAGCTTCTCTTCGCTTCTCGGGAACCTGCTTCGAATCATTCAGATACAGAATATCACAATCCTTCGGCAATACCACACAACAAGCAACTACCGGTCCCGCAAGCGGTCCACGACCAACCTCGTCAATCCCTCCGACATAGCGCAACTCCGGATAAAGCTTCTCATAGTGCTTCATCTTCTCTGTACGCGCCAGCTCCGCCTCATATGCTACAATGCGCTTCTGCGCCTGTGCAAGCAGTTTCTGCACTCCTCCACGCTCATCCTCGCGATATTGTGCCATACACTCCGCAAGTGTCCGAACGTCACACTCCTTCAGCTCCTCGCGAATCACTGCAATATTCTTTGCCATTCGTTATTCCCCACTTTCTTTCGCATCGATTTGCATTTCCCCTTCGGGACGCTCCAAGCTGATTGCTCCGATCTTCACACTGCGATAATCGTCCATAATCAGTTTTGCCGCACGTTCATAATCGAGTTCTCCACCTTTTTTGAGGCATCCCCGGCGTACCGCCACTGCCTCCAACAGTGCCTCCGCACCATGCTCCTGCAGCGCCACAGTTTCGTCAATGCCGTATTTGTTGGCAAGTGCCCCGGGATATTCTTTCGCGATATACAAAAGCAAATCGCCCGCCATCTCCGTTGTCACAAGGATCTCATCATTAATCGACCCAATCCAGGAAATTCGCTTTCCGATCTCCACGGAGTCGAATTTTGGCCACAAAATCCCCGGAGTATCCAAGAGCTCCACATTTTTATTCAAACGAATCCATTGCTTGCCCTTCGTTACCCCCGGCTTGTTTCCGGTTTTCGCACACGCTTTTCCCGCATAGCTATTAATAAACGTACTCTTTCCGACATTCGGAATACCGACAATCATTGCACGAACGGGACGATTTTGTATGCCCCGCTTTCGGTCACGTTCGATTTTCTCTTTGCAGGCTTCCATGATGCACTCCTGCACCTTCTTAATTCCGCTCCCGCTTCTTGCGTTAAGCAAGGTTACGTAGAACCCCTTTTTTTCATACCAGCTCTTCCACATTGCCGTTACCTGCGGATCAGCCATGTCCGCTTTATTCAGAAGCAGTACACGCGCTTTCCCTCCGGCAATACGATCCACATCGGGATTCTTACTGGAAAACGGAATCCTCGCATCCACCAGCTCCACCACTACATCAATCAGCTTCATATCCTCCTGCATTTGACGCTTTGCCTTCGCCATATGTCCGGGGTACCATTGATACTGCATATTCCTACTCTCCCATATCTTCTATTCATTCTTAAGATTCATTCCGTTAATGAATCCGAACTCGTTCAAGCGTATCCACGCTTTACCGATCATGTCCTCTCTCTTCACATTGCCGACCGTCGCATATCGACTGTCCTCCGAATTATTTCTCGCATCCCCGAGGACAAAATATTCGTCCTCCCCGAGAACAATCTCATAGTTTGCCAGACCCGGAAGAAGCATCTCATCCACATTTGCCTTTTCGTCCAACTCTTTGCCGTCAATATAAACAACACCGTGAATAATCTGCACCGTTTCCCCCGGCAACCCGATTACACGCTTAATATTATAAAAGCTATGCTCCTCATCTCCTTGTTGAAACACCACCACCTCAAAACGCTTCGGATCGCGAATACGAAATGTCATGGTATCAATCAGAATCTTATCGCCCTCCTCAAGCGTCGGTGACATCGATGCGTCGACCAAAGTCGTCTTCTCCAACGAAAAATGCACAATTACATAGGCCAACCCGATTACCGCCGCAACAGACGCAATCCATATAGCGATTGTCGTAATAATACGCAATATTTTTTCTTTTCGTTCGGCATGTGTATAGTCGTATCTCTCTGCCATATACTCCTCCGTCGTTTCGCTTCTCCGGTTATTCTCTCCCGAAAATGCTCTTCTCACACGAGTCTACATGCATTTTCGAAATACAAATCCCCTCATCGTCTATCATAACAAATTTCCCGCCGTTTTCAACCACAAAATGAAACAAGGGATACTCGAACTCGAGTATCCCTTGGAGTAATCCTCAATCAACGATTAGCGAACAATCTCCTTAACCTTTGCAGCCTTACCTACTCTATCGCGCAAATAGTTCAACTTCGCTCTGCGAACCTTACCACGACGAATTACCGTAATGCTCTCGATGATCGGAGAATGAAGCGGCCAGGTCTTCTCTACGCCACATCCGTTGGAGTTCTTGCGAACCGTAAAGGTCTCATGAACGCCACCGTTCTGTCTCTTCAAAACTACGCCCTCGAATGCCTGTGTTCTCTCACGGTTTCCTTCCTTTACCTTCGCAACCACGCGTACGGTGTCACCTACATGAAAGGAATCTACGGACTCCTTCACCTGAGAAGCTTCGAGATTCTTAATGTACTCTGCATTTGTCATATCTGTTGACCTCCTATAAAAATTTCGGTCTTCATACTGCTCGACTGTCGAGCACAGCGGAACACCGCGTCTCACAAAATAAAATAATAGCATACTGCAATACAAAATGCAAGCATTATTTTTTTATTTTTCTTCAGACTCGAAGGACTTCTCCAAGCATTGCTCATACAAAGCTCGTTCTGCTTCTTTTTTCTCAAGAAGTTCCCGATAAAACTTCTGTTCTTTTTTGTTCAAAGCCACGCCATCCATCAATTCCGGACGATTTTCTACGGTCCGAATAATGGATTGCTGTCTACGCCATTCCTCAATCTTTGCATGATGTCCGCTCAGCAAAACCTCCGGTACTGCACGACCTTCCCATACCTCCGGCCGTGTATACTGCGGATATTCAAGCAGATTATTCTCAAAGCTTTCGGAAGCTCCGCTTTCTTCATTCGTAAGAACTCCGGGAACCATCCGAGAAATCGCATCAATCATTACCATCGCCGGCAATTCCCCACCGGATAACACATAATCACCGATAGACACATGGTCGGTCACAATTGCATCAAGCACGCGCTCATCTACACCCTCATAATGACCGCAAAGAAAGATCAGATCCTGCTCCTGCGCCAGTTCCTTCGCCATCCTTTGATTGAACACCTTTCCCTGCGGTGTCAGATATACCACACGCGGTCTCATACGATTCCTACGTTCCATGCAAATTGCCTCATACGCACGTGCGATCGGGTCAGCGGCCATCACCATGCCCGCACCGCCCCCGTACGGATAATCGTCCACCTTCTTATGCTTGTCCTGCGAATAGTCACGTATGTTCACCGTCTGCACATCGATAATATTCGCATCCATCGCGCGACCAAGAATGCTTGTGTGTAACCCCTCCGAGACCATCTCGGGGAATAACGTCATCACATAAAATTTCATTGCATCCTCCGATTTCCGAACTACAATAGCCCTTTCATAATATGCACCGTAATCCGCTTATTTTCTACGTCAACGTCCTTCACACAATCAGGAATCACCGGAAACAACGCCTCCTTACCGTTCGTGAGAGTAATCACATAGACATCGTTTGCACCGGTCTGAAGGACATCCTTCAACGTTCCGACTGCCTCTCCATCCTCGGTTATGACCTCGGCACCGAGCACATCACAGATGAAATACTCATCCTCCTCCAAGGGAAGTGCATGCTCTCTGTCCACATACAGATCCTTGCCCTTATATTTTTCTATTTCATTGATGCTCGAAATGCCCTTGAAGCCCAAAATCACCATGTTCTTAAAATGCTTCACCGAAGTCACCTCAAGCGGCAAATACTCCTTGCCGGTATCGAGAAGCAACGGCAACCCTTTATAAAAACGATCCACATCGTCCGTCGTAGGAAACACCTTAATCTCCCCACGAACTCCGTGGGTATTGGCAAATACACCAACTCGCAACAAATCCTCCAAAACAACCTCCCAAATCTACGACACAATCTCCGAAAAGGGAAAAGGCTGTCACAATCGATGCAACAGCCTACAAAAATTACTGTAGAATATCTACAACAACTTTCTTATCCTCTTTCGTTGCTGCAACCTTTACAACCGTACGGATAGCTTTTGCAATACGCCCCTGCTTTCCGATCACCTTACCCATGTCCTCCGGCGCAACACGCAACTCGATAAGAACACTGTTGTCCTCGGAAATGGTCTCGTTTACAACAACCTGGTCAGGATGTGTAACCAGCGATTTAGCGATTACTTCAACTAACTCTCTCATTGCATCCACCTCCGATTACTTTTCAATACCAGCCTGCTTGAACAATCTGGCAACGGTCTCTGTAGGCTGTGCACCATTTGCAAGCCACTTCTTAGCAGCCTCCTCATCTACGCTGAAAGCCATCGGCTCCTTCGTAGGATCATAGGTACCGATCTCATCGATAAATCTACCGTTTCTGGGAGATCTCTCATCTGCAACGATAACTCTGTAGAAGGGAGCCTTCTTCTGTCCCATTCTTCTTAAACGAATCTTTACTGCCATCTTATATTCACCTCCTTAAAATAATCCATCCGTTACGTTTATATAAATCGGTTCGCACCGACATATATCATAGATTATAAGCCGAACGGCAACTTGAAGCCGCCACGACGCATCCCCTTCTTGCCCATCATTCCGGACATCTGCTTCATCATCTTCTTCGTCTGCTCGTATTGCTTCATCAAGCGATTCACATCTGCAATATCTACACCCGCTCCCGCGGCGATACGACGCTTGCGCGGCGGTGTAATGATGTCTGGATTAGAGCGTTCCTTCTTCGTCATAGAGCAGATAATCGCCTCCGTCTGCTTAAATGCATCATCGTCGATGTCCATACCTCCGAGCTGACTTCCCATGCCCGGCATCATGCTGAGCACACTTTTGATTCCACCCATCTTCTTCATCTGCTGAATCTGCTCATAGAAGTCATTGAAGTCGAACTCCGCTTTTCGGAACTTCTTCTCCATCTCCTTCGCCTTCTCTTCATCGACTTCCGCCTGTACCTTATCAATCAAGGTCAATACGTCACCCATTCCGAGGATACGCGATGCCATACGATCGGGGTGGAATTTCTCCACATCACTCAGCTTCTCACCCATACCGACATACAAAATCGGCTTTCCGGTTACCGCACGAAGGGAAAGTGCCGCACCACCTCGCGTGTCGCCGTCGAGCTTCGTAAGAATCACTCCGGTAATTCCGATCTTCTCATCAAAAGTTGTCGCCACGTTCAGCACATCCTGACCGGTCATGGCATCCACCGTCAAAATCGTATGTGTCACATTGACCGATTCTTTGATCTCGCGAAGCTCATTCATAAGCTCCTCGTCAATATGCAGACGACCTGCCGTATCGATAATAACAACGTTATTGCCTTCCTTCTTGGCGTGCTGCAATGCCGCCTTGGCAATGTTCACGGGACTATGTCCGGTTCCCATGGCAAAGACGGGAACCCCCACCTTCTCAGCATTGACCTTCAACTGGTCGATGGCCGCAGGACGGTAAATATCACATGCAACCAACAGAGGGCGTCTTCCGGTGGACTTGAACTTGCCTGCCAATTTCGCAGTCATAGTAGTCTTACCTGCACCCTGAAGACCACACATCATAATCACGGTAACATCTCCGGATACAAATGTAATCTCTGTCGTCTCGTCGCCCATCAGACGAATCATCTCTTCGTTTACGATCTTGATCACCATCTGTCCGGGCGTTAAACTGGTCAACACATCCTGACCGACCGCACGCTCCTGTACCGATGCAATAAACTGCTTCACAACCTTAAAGTTAACGTCTGCCTCAAGAAGTGCAAGCTTTACCTCACGCAAGGCTTCCTTTACGTCTGCTTCGGTCAAACGCCCCTTACTACGAAGGTTCTTAAAAACACTTTGCAATTTGTCCGACAAGCTTTCAAATGCCATTCCCAAACTCCTGTTCCGAAGGCTGAGGACCTCCCCTACAGCTCCTTCATTACTTGCTCTGCTAATCCCACAATTCTCTCTGCACGCCCTCGCGTCATCTCTTGTGCCGCTTCTTCACAAATCCCGCGCGCCTCCGCGTCGATCTCCGCAATGCCCTCCTTCATACGAAGAAATCGCTGCACCAGCTGTAAGCGTTCCTCATACTCGTGCAGTTTCTTGCTACAACGCTTCACTATATCGTACACGCCCTGTCGACTCATGCCGCAATCTTCCGCAATCTCCGAAAGGGACATATCATTCCATATATAATCCTCGAAAATGGACTTATGGTGCTCGCTCAACAGTTCTCCATAGAAATCATAATACATCGACAAGGTCACAGCCTCCTGCAACCACTCCTTCGCATCGGACTTCTTAGAACCGAGCCGTTTCTGTACTTCCATCAACCTCTCCACCTTCGTTGTGTAAAGTTTTTTTCTTGACACCTCGTGTAGTATAGCGAACATTTTACGCTTTGTCAACAGTTTTTTGTTATAAAAATGCTACTGACGATTTCTACACTCTCCTCGCCTCCTACTGTTTCTTGCTTTTCTGCATTATGCACAAAAACATTTTGCTCCTTCCTTGCGAAACAATCTTGCGAATGTTATACTGTTTCTAATACAATCTCCTATGGAGGATTCCCGATGAAACTGCGTACAAACATCAAAATACACGTACTTATCTATTTGTTAACTCTACTTCTATATTCCTTAACAGCATGCTCCAACTCCTCGGAGAGCAACGGGGAAAGCAATCCCACACCGACCCCGGTTGCTGTTCTTTTCACTACGATGAAGCCATCCACAACTCCGACAGCAACACCATCCCCCACTGTAACACTGACACCTACTCCTACCATTGCACCATCTGTCGAAGAACGTCAAGCATTTTATGATGAGATCTCCGATGGGCACACACTACCGATTGTCAGTATCTACACGGCAGAACGTGCTGAGATTTTGTCACTCCAAGCCTACGTCACCTGCACGGTAGATTTGCTCAACTGCGAGGGTGCTTATGCCTTAGACACACTTCCTGCCGGTATTAAGGTGCGCGGCAATTCCAGTGCACATTACGGCGATGAAGAAGCCATTCGCAACGGCACCGTCCCATATCGCATCAGGTTCGATGAAAAGCAATCCGTTCTCGGGATGAATGACGATGCCAAATGTCGTAGCTGGGTGCTCTTAAAGACCGAGTGGGACATTATACGAAACGACATCGCCTTTCGTATGGGTCGTTCCATTCTTCGTGGGAACGCCTTCTGCTCCGACAGTCGCTTTGTATTTCTCTACGTAAATGAAGAATTTCAGGGAATTTACCTTCTATGTGAACAATGCCAGGTGCACAAAGAGCGGGTGGATATTACCGAGGTTCCCACAGACTATACGAAGCCTGACATCGGCTATTATCTCGAGATTGACAACTACGCATGGAGCGAACCGGATGGTCACCATTTTACACAAAACTATGCCTCCGGTACCATTACTGACATTGAAGGCGTAACAAGAGCTTTTGAACCTGCGGAATATACGGTTAAGAGCGACATTTACTCTGAAGAACAGATGAGCTTTATCACGCGTTATATGAATCAGCTGTTTGTTGCCTTGTACGAAGCCTGTACGATCGGCCGTTATTCCGTTTTGGACGCTACGGGAACTCGTATTGCCGGCGATTTCAACAGTGCTTATGAGGTGGCCGATGCTTTGCTGGACCTCAATTCCGTTGTAGACATGTACATCCTTTACGAGATTATTCACGACTATGATTGTGGCGAAGGAAGCTTCTACATGTGCATTGATTTCTCCGAAGGAAGCACCTGTCCTAAGCTCCGGTTCACCTCTCCCTGGGACTTCAACTGGGCATACAGCGACGAACCCGCAGGGCAATATTATGCCGGTGCATTCCACGCACAATCCTTTGTAGATGAATACGGAGATCGTTCCAACCCTTGGTTTGTCCTTCTGATGACGCAAGCTTGGTTCGTGGATATGGTTCGCGAGCGTTGGACGGAGCTTCAAAAAGACGGAGCACTGGAGGCCTGCTTCACAACGGAAGAGGTACTCATCGAGGCTCATCGAGATGACATGAATATTATCGAATCTTGGGCAACCGACAGTGCCTACGACCTGCTTACATGGATACGCACCAGAGTGGAATGGCTGGATAGTCAGTGGCTCACGGAATCATAGTTATATATTAATCCCGATGCACACAAAACCCCGAATGTCTCGGTCTGTACGACATTCGGGGTTCCTTTTTCTCCTTACTGCAATGATACCATTTAAAAATTATACTCAAACAGTCGAAATGTAGGAATATGCTCGTATCCACGGTCGAGATCTTTCTCACCGGCAAATGCGAATCCGAGCCCTGTATACAAGCGCTCCGCCGGTTCATTTCCCGGTACCACATCCAATCGAATCGCCGGATAACCAAATGCCTTCGCCATCTCCATGCAGAAATTCACCATTGCCTTCGCTACCCCGCTGCCATACCGCTCCGGATCCGTGGCAAGTGCATGAATCACCATATACTCGCCATGCGCAAGCTCCTTAGACCAATCCCCCTTCTCATACGCTCCCTGCGGATCATTATTCAGAACAAATACCCCGAGTACCGTCTCCCCATCCAGACAGGCATATTGCTCGCCACGTGCAATAGCCTCGCGTGCACTCTCTCTTCCGGGATACCTTCCCGGCATCCACTTCGGATAATTGATATTCTTCGAAAGGTAGTCCGTCACTTTATCATAGAATGTCGCTACCGCCTCCAAATGCTTTGCTTCACAACGAATCATCTCCATCTCTACCACTCCTTCGTATACATTCGCGTCTCTTCACCGCTCAATTCTCTCACTTGACCATAATAATGCCAGCCATACCGCTCATAAAAGGAGGTATGATCCGTCACAAGATATGCTTTCGACACCCCATCTGCCTTCAGCCCCTTACACACCGTGGAAAGAAGCGCCCCGGCTATACCTAGGTTTCTATATTGCGGCTCTACAAACAACGCACATACATTCGGAGTCAGATCACTTCGCTCATGAAAATCATTTTCAACAACTCCAACCCCGCCGATGATACGATTCTCACAGCCAAGTGCCACATACCACGCGGGAACTCCCGTTCGTGTCGTCAGCGCATCTCGCATACTGACAAGATATGCCCCCTTCGGCACTCCCCATTTCTCGTGAAACCACTCTGCAGCCTCTTCCGCTCGCTCCATGCATTCGCAAAGCGATACAATACGATACGTTTCACAACAGTAGGGCTTACGTACCTTTTCGGCAAAACGTTCTTCACATACGCCAAACGCTACAAAGTTCTCTCTCGCCTGCTTCAGTGATACCCCATTGGCCCCACCGGTCTCCTCCGGTTCCTTCGCTTGCCACGGGTCATTTTCCCAGAAGCACACCGGACAAATATCATAGTCTGTATCTCCCTCCGCCAATGTATAATAACCGCAACACGGACATTTTGTCGCCATCCTATTATCCCCTCCGTTTTCGACCTTCTGTATTATCTCTTATCATATCACAGAACGAAGCTCTCCGAAAGTGTTTTTTCGAAGAGCTTCGCATTTATTTCGCATCCAATATATCGTCAGGATATTTGTCACCGGATTCCGACGACGTATGACACACCCCTTCCATCGCACAGCCTGCGCAACCACAGCCACAACCACAGGCCGCACTGCTTTTCTTCTGCTTTACCAACGAACGAATGGCCATACCGATGACCACAGCAAGAATCAACAATACGATTATCGTTCCGAGGTTTGATGCAATCCACTCTAACATCGTTCTTCATCCTTTCTCATATACTTCACACTACCGCCCCGTTCTCTTGGTGACCTCCTGATACGGACGAAACAGCTGGAAGCCGACACAAGCAATGCACACAAACGCGGTCATGCTTCCGATGAAGCTTCCATCACCACTCACCAGACGACCGATTTGGTAGATGCACAAGGAAACTACATATGCAAATGCACATTGATACCCAATGGCAAACAGCGTCCATCTTGCACTGTTCATCTCTCTGCGGATTGCTCCCATTGCCGCAACGCAAGGGGCACACAACAGGTTGAATATCAAGAATGAATATGCCGTCAGCCTTGTCATTCCTTCAAAATCAAGCACACCGAAGACGCCCACTACCTCTTCCTTGGCCAAAAGACCCATGAAGGTTGCGATGGCCGCCTTAATGCTACCGAAGCCCAAGGGTACGAACAGGAAGCACAATGCATTTCCGATGATTCCAAGTACACTCTGCTCAAGCTCCATCTCCAGCGCAAAGCCGAAACTTCCATTGACTGTTCCGAAATGGGAACCGAGCCAAATCAGCACGGAGCTCAGCAAAATTACCGTTCCGGCCTTTTTAACAAAGGAACTGCCACGTTCCCACATGCTACGCATCAGATTGCGAAGAGTGGGCATATGATATGCCGGAAGCTCCAACACAAACGGCGCAGGCTCTCCCGCAAACAGCTTCGTCTTCTTCAGCATAATTCCCGATACGACGATTGCCGCAATTCCGACAAAATAGGCACTTGGTGCAACCCACCAGGCTCCGTCAAACAGCGCCGCAGAAATCATAGCAATAATCGGAAGCTTCGCACCGCAAGGAATGAACGTTGTCGTTATAATTGTCATTCGACGATCACGCTCATTTTCAATGGTACGAGATGCCATAATTCCCGGAACCCCACACCCCGTTCCGATTAACATCGGAATAAAGGACTTTCCGGACAGACCAACCTTGCAAAAGAGACGGTCCATTACAAATGCAATTCGGGACATATAGCCGCATGCCTCTAAAAATGCAAGAAATAAGAACAGCACGAGCATCTGTGGAACAAATCCCAGAACCGCGCCAACACCGCCGATGATTCCGTCGAGAATCAA
This sequence comes from Lachnospiraceae bacterium, assembly GCA_045601665.1. Classification (GTDB taxonomy): domain Bacteria; phylum Bacillota; class Clostridia; order Lachnospirales; family Lachnospiraceae; genus ISDg. The sequence continues at coordinate 12,102 of JAZRZZ010000010.1, read as the reverse complement.
ACTGTTGAGCCATTCGGGAGTCTTTGCCGCCGTCAATGCCTTTTCCGCCAACACAGGTACACCCGGCACCCATACGCCGAATTCACTGGTATCCGGTGCCTGCTCCATGGCATCCTCCACGTATCCGGAAATGTCATATCCCTTCTCCGCAAGAGACTCCCCATACATTCCATACGCTTCAACAAATGCTCCGAAGTCCTTACTCTCAATTGCATCAAGAAGCTCCTCCGCCCCGGTCACTTCCGTGCCTTCGGCATTTTCGAGAATGGTTGTCACCTTCTCGGTCCAGATATTCTTCTCCGCATAAGAGGTTATCTCCTCTTCGTATACCTCGGTTCCAATACCGAACAGATGCCACCCGTCACCGAATAAACCGTCATTTGTCCAGTCCGTCACCCAAGTTCCCACCGTCGATACCGAGATGAAATATACCAAAAACATAATCAGCGCAAAGATCGGCAATGCCGCAAAACGATTGGTCACTACACGGTCGATCTTGTCAGACGTGGTCAAACGACCGATGCGCTTCTTGCGATAACAGGTCTTCAATACTTTTGCTATGTACTCGTAGCGTTCGTTTGTGATGATACTCTCCGCATCATCGTCCATCTCCTTCTCGGCAATGCAAATATCCTCTTCGATATGTTTCTGCTTCTCCGGGGAAAGGTTCACCTTCGCAACCGTATCCTCATCTCGTTCAAATATCTTAATGGCATACCAACGTTGCTGCTCCGCCGGCATCTCATGCACCGCCGCTTCCTCAATGTGGGCAATTGCATGCTCCACTGCTCCGGAGAAGATGTGCTTCGGTACAATTCGCTCGGTCTTCACCGCCTCAAGTGCCGCCTGTACCGCCTCGTCAAGGCCGTCCTCCTTCAATGCCGAAATCTCCACCACTCTACATCCGAGACGTTTTGCAAGAATCTCAATGTCAATCTTATCACCGTTCTTACGCACAATGTCCATCATATTGATAGCCACAACCACAGGAATCCCGATCTCCATCAACTGCGTCGTCAGATATAGGTTTCGCTCCAGATTTGTTCCGTCTACAATGTTCAAGATAACATTGGGTCGCTCGCTGATTAAGTAATTGCGGGCCACCACCTCTTCAAGCGTATACGGAGATAGCGAATAAATACCCGGAAGGTCCGTGACAGTGACCCCCTCCATGTTTTTCAAGGCTCCCTCCTTCTTCTCCACCGTTACTCCCGGCCAATTCCCCACAAACTGATTGGAGCCGGTCAGAGCATTAAAGAGCGTTGTCTTACCGCAATTCGGATTTCCTGCCAGTGCAACACGTATGTCCATCATTTTCCTCATTTCTCGAGATTACTCTCGCTTCTATTTCTTAGCTTCTTACTCTACTTCAATCATCTCTGCATCCGCTTTTCGGAGTGAAAGCTCATACCCTCGCACGTGTAACTCCAACGGGTCCCCAAGCGGCGCCACCTTGCGCACGTAGATTTCCACTCCCTTGGTAATCCCCATATCCATAATTCTCCGTCTCACCGCACCCTCTCCGTGCACCTTCACGACCTTTGCAGTCTTTCCGATCTTAACGTCCTTCAATGTATTCATGAACATCCTCCCAATCATGGTTTTCAATTAGCATATGCTAACTTCTCTCCAAAAAACATAGTTAGTCTCCGCTAACTCGTTATCATTATAGCTTTGCTTTCCGGCATTGTCAACTCTTTTTTTTTGCAAATGCATCATTTTCGTCACATTTGCATTGATTTTGCTTCCGCCACTTATCCGTTTTATCCAAAATGCCAACTGCAAATGTTGTGTTTCTTGTATTTTCTCCACTCCTGTGGTATAATAAGAAGAAGCAACGGAAAGGAGGCGTTTGAGCTATGCATTTACAAGAATCCGGAGAGATGTACCTTGAAACAATTTATGTTCTTTCTCAGAAGAGTAATTTTGTACGTTCCGTCGATGTAGGAGAACATCTCGGCTATTCGAAGCCCAGTGTCAGTCGTGCCATCGGTCTCTTGAAGCAAGGTGGATATGTTGTTATGAGTCCCGAGGACGGACGTCTGACCTTAACAGAGGAAGGACTTTCCATCGCTCAAAAGATATACAATCGCCATACCGTATTGACAGACTTCCTTGTACGCCTCGGCGTTTCCCGAGAGACAGCCTCCGAAGATGCATGCCGAATGGAGCACTGCATCAGTGACGAATCTATGGATGCACTGAAGCGCTTTGCAGAGCACTAAACATCTCTTACAAGAATCGACAGCCAATATTTTTCGAAGACACAATGCGACATAAAAACCGCCGACGGAACCCCATCGGCGGTTTTCTTTAAGATCCACTTATCGCTGTGACTCTATCTTGACCCTAGAATTCCTCATCCTCACCGGAAAAAGGTCCGCCTCCGGTACTGGTAGAAATTACGTCCTCGACTCCAAATATGATAATCTCAAGTGTCGGCTCTTCATATCTCATTATTTCTGCTCTCCTTCTATCCAAATTTCGTTAGTTTCCATTCTGTACCTCCGCATAAGCGATTGCAGACATGCCGTATAGGTACAGTGCCTGTGCAAGCATTGCAATCTCCGAATGTACCCCTTCAACATCATTCCAATCCCACTGCTTCGCGTACACATAGGACACCACACCGTACTTAAGCGTCTGCACCGTAGTTCCGTCTACCTGAAGTTCAACCTCATAGGTCTTATCAAATTCCGTAGCAAGAATTGCATCGGAGTATACGATATACGTAGTGGTTCCTTCGATATTCTCGACATATGCCTCTTCCCCGTCAATCCATACGGTCACGTTGGCATCCTCCGGTGCAGTAAACTTAAAGTACAACTGATTCACATAATCGAACCATACACCTGCTGCGGTAAAGTATACCTCGCTGTTCGTGGATGTGCTGAGTTCCTTTTTACCGTCAATAATCTCTTCAAATGCACTCGCACCACAAATGCAGTTCACCAAATTATGTAGCAGCGCGTCCGTCTTATAATCACGATAGTTCTGTGCAGAAGTACCATAATATATCAGGTCCGCAATCAGCTGTTCCATAGCGCTATATTCCTCTTCGGAAATCCCAAGACTGTCCGCATCGGAATCCAACAGCGTCTGCAAATATTCTGCAACACTATAATCGTTCTTCGTCAACAGTACCTCTCCGACCTGTTCCAAGTCATTGTTCATAATAACCAACGATGCATCGATCTCATCTCCCATACACTGCGGTGTAATATACTCAAAATCAAATACATACATGTCGGATGTAGCATCGTATACACCCTGAACGCCGGTTTTCTCATTGTCAGTTTCGAAGTGCATCGCAAGAAATGTACCGTCCGCCAATGCCTCATTCGTATTCTTCTTCACATAATACTTCATCGTCAAGCTCTCACCCAAGGCAAGCTTTGCACCACGGAAGACGTATTTTCCAGCTTTTATAACCGTATAAGTTTCGTCTCCGTTATCCTTCGCTATATATTCCTCAGACAAATACTCTGACGGATCAAAACCAAAGGTTCCGCCGGTAATGTTCCATACACAAGCTTCCCAGTCTTCTTGCAAATAAACTTCTGATATATATCCACCACTAATATTCAGCGTCCCGTGCGGGAAATATATTCCATAATTTTGTCCACTCTTGATGGTTCCGCCTTCAATAGTAACGGTTTCACCGCCTCCGTACCAAATAGCGGAATCCGCTGCATTCGTAGCATCAATCATCCCCGTACCTTCCGTACTGCTGTCCTTGATCGTCAATGAACCTTCGTCTCCAATGTAGAACACATCCACACACTGCTCGTTTGCAGTAATGGTATGTCCATTCAGATCAATTACTACCGTACCATAAACACCGTGTCCGTAAGTTTCGAAAGAGGTTGCCAACTTCACGGCCACATCGAGATCCATAAATTCATCTACTGATGTATATGTAGTCTCATCCTCATCAATGGTTCCGTTATCATTGGTATCCTCCCAAGCAACAATCGTACCGTCTTCTTCCTCTCCCCCTGCATCGTTTCCAATTTCACTTACTGTAAAGGTTCCGTCTAAATTATCCTCTACCTGATATATGTCCGTATCAACATACTCCGTAGGATCGAAATTAAAGGTTCCCCCATCAATCACCCAAGCTTCAACGGTTCCATTCGTAACATTAACAACCGCTTCACCGCCGGATTCAACACATTCCACGATTCCCCCGGTAATATTCAATTCACCCGCGTCTACATAGATACCATATTCGCCCATCTTAATATTTCCGCCATTGATGACAACCGTTCCACCCACACAATTCCATATTGCAGAATCCTCTGCTTTGGATGCATCGATACATCCCGTGCCTTCCTCGCTACTATCTGTGATGGTCAAGGTAGTTTCATTGACATAAAACACATCCACACAAGACTCAGATGCAATAATGGAATAACCGTACAAGTCAATAGAGGTAGTACTATCTACATCCACTCCGTCGGTCTCAATATCTGCCCCCAGCTTGTACTCACCACCGTCATTCACGGCTTGTAGCAATTCCTCCTCCGTATAGATTGTGGTTGTCTCTGCAAATGCCGTCATAGGCAGCATGGAGATTACCAGCGCCAACACCATCAACAGACTCACAATCTTTCGATTCTGTATCTTCTTCATAATCTCGTCCTCCTTATTTGAAAAATCCGAACAATTCTTCACATTTATTTTAACACGGCAAAGGATTCTCTGTCAACAAAAACACGGCACAATCGAAGCATTTTTCGACTATGCCGTGGTAACATTTACTCTCTGGAAAAAAGGTAGGCTCCTATCCCCACCGCAATGGTAAGATTCAAGGAATCCACCTCCGGAGATTGCGGAATCAAGATGCTCTCTCCATAGTCTGCATATTCTACCGGAAGTCCGGTAGCCTCATTGCCGAAGATTAGCGTATAGAGTGCGGGCTTCGGACAATTGTCCACCGTCAACTGTCGCTTGCCGGTCAACATAAAGGCGAAAAACTCCCGTCCCGATTCCTTCATTGCATCCGCCTCTCGGTACGCTTCAAAGGAATCAAAATACTGCACATTTAATGAGAACACCGCCCCCATAGACGCTCGCACCACCTTAGGGTGAAACAAGTCCACACCGGGCGAAACAATGGCAATATCCTTGATGCCAAATGCAAGGCAGGTCCGAAGAATCGTGCCTACGTTCCCCATATTGCCGGGATTCACAAGCATTAGATGCGGCTTGTCCCAAGACAGGTTATCTTCGTACTTGCGAAATACGCCGATAACGAAGACATTTTCCTTGTCGCTGAGGCGGGCAATGGTCTTGTCACTGTTCCACACGGGAACCTCTGCTTCATGGCAGAGTCGTTCCACATGGTCACGGTCGGTGAAGGTACTGTGTATGTACACGCCCAGCACGTCCTGCGGACGCTTCTTCAACAATTCAATGGTTGGAAATGCCCCCAAAGCATAAGAATAATCACAGCCCTTTTTGTATGGTTTGATGGGTTCCATAGAACTCCTCCTACTTATTCCACTTCACTGAAATATATTGTCTTGCTGGTGAAGTCACCGTAGAGACTTACGGAGATACCGGCACGCATCAACGTACGTCCGCTGAGCACCGCACCGGTCTCTTCGTTGCGATACTTCTTGTCCGGATCCAGACCACGCAAGCAAATCATTCGGCTGGGATAGTTAGGACGCGCCAATACTTGAACAAAAGTGAACAACGCTTCTTTCTTATCCTTGGACACGAACATCCACGCATCGTAGCTATCGTCCTTGAACAAGTTGCCGAGACGATACTGGTCACCGGTTCTCACAAGGGGATTGAAACGCTTGAATTTCTCCACCTGTCCGGGAATCGAACTGCGGTCCTGCTCGGGAATACGGGTAACATCTAGCTCATAACCGAAGGTTCCCACAAGAGCTACGTCACCGCGTGTGGCAAATGGCGTGGTACGTCCCACGGTATGATTGGGACAATCGGATACATGGGCACCCATAGCGGATGCCGGATAGCACAAGCTGGTACCGTACTGAATCTTCAGACGTTCGATAGCATCCGTATCATCGGAAGTCCAAATCTGGGGCGAGAAATACAGCATTGCCGGGTCAAAGCGTGCACCACCGCCGGAACAATTCTCCAGCAAAATGTACGGATAGTCCGTAGTCAGACGATTCATTACATCATACACGCCCAGTACATAACGATGCCACAACTCACGCTGACGCTTTCTCGGCAAGGATGTGGAACCAACCTCCGTCAACTGACGGTTCATATCCCATTTGATATATTCGATGTTGGCGGAATCGAGAATCTTGCGCATCATACCGTAGATGTAGTCGCGCACTTCGGGATTCGAATAGTCAAGAACGTACTGCTCACGACTCTGGGTCATCTCGCGACCGATAATCTGAATTGCCCACTCGGGATGCTCCTTATAAAGCTCGCTGTCGGGACTGATCATCTCCGGCTCGAACCAGATGCCAAACTTCATCCCCAGGGCATTTACCGCATCTACCAAAGGCTTCAAGCCACCCTGCAACTTCTTCTCGTATACGAACCAGTCACCGAGAGAGGAATTGTCGGAATCCCGATGTCCGAACCAGCCGTCGTCCATAACCAACATCTCAATACCAAGCTCGGAAGCCTGCTTTGCAATGGCGATCAATTTCTCGGAATCGAAGTTAAAGTACGTCGCTTCCCAGTTATTAATCAATACCGGACGCTGTTTATCTTTCCACTGTCCGCGAATCAAATGCTGACGATACAAGTCGTGGAACGTACGAGACATATTGCCAATACCATTCTCGGAATATACCATAACGACCTCAGGTGCAGTGAACTCTTCTTCCGGACGTAACAACCAGGAGAAATCAAATGGATTGATACCCATAACAAAACGAGTACGCTTGTGTTGATTTACCTCAGCCTCAGCGAAGAAATTGCCGCTATATACGAAGTTGAAACCATACGCCTCCCCCTGATCCTCATCGGCGCCATGGGAAACCAATGCCACAAAAGGATTGTTCTGATGAGAAGACTCTCCCTTCACACTGTCAATGGATTGCTTGCCGTGATGCAGACGGCAACGCTCCATAATACGCTCTCTCGCCCAGCTACCATTTAAGGTAATCATATCAAACTTATCCGTGTCAAAATCCACACATGTGGACAGCACGCGCTGCAAACGCACGTCGTTGTAACCGTGATTCGTGACCTTCACGGAACGAGTCACAACGTTATGGTTCGCAAACATAGTATAGAAAAGCTCCACCGTCAATCCGGCATGTGCATCCTCCATAGTAACAATCAATGTCTGTGCCTCACCTGCCTCTGCAAATGTAGCAGGAAGACAGGACACACCCTTCTGCTTCAATGCGGGCTTGCCATCCACCACGCGGTGACTTACATAGCGCAGGTCACAAGTGGACATACCATCCTCATCGAGAATCATAAAGCAAGACTCTCTGTAGTCGCCGGTACCGTGGCAAGAATACTCAAAGGGCTTGGAGTCCATAAAGGTACCCATGTCACGCTTATTTGCCTTGGGGGTGAAGGGGTTCTCATTCAAGCGGAGGATATACGACAGATCGTCGTCACCACAAGATGCGCCATAGTAAATGTGCATCAAATGTCCTTCCTCTCCTACTGCCATGGCGTAGGTAATGTTGCCGTTGTCGAGGCGCAATACCGTAAGCTCCTCGGTATACTCTACTTCCCGGTTCGCAGTCCACTTGTGAAATGTGCATGTGCTCTTCTGTTCATGAAACAGCATACTCTTCATCCTCCGATTTTCGTCTAGTTTAGATTTTACGTTGCAGTTCTGCTACACGTGCCGGCATTTCTACTCACCGGTCTTTTCAAGGTCGTACGGTGTCAACTGGTATACATAATAATTGAGCCAGTTGGTGTACAACGTATTGGCATGGGCACGCCACAACAGCTGCGGACGATTCTCCGGATTACCTTCCGGATAATAATTCTTCGGCATCTCAATCTCCAGCCCCTTAGCCACGTCACGCTTATACTCCTTATCAAGCGTCACACGGTCGTATTCGGGATGTCCCATAACGAAGATCTGGCGTCCCTCCTGTGCCATAGCAAGGAACACGCCTGCCTCTTCGGACTCCGCCATAATGGTCAGCGCCTCACAACCGGCAATCTCCTCTTTGGGTACCGTAGTGTGTCTCGAATGCGGCATCCAGAAGGAATCATCAAAACCACGTACCAGAGGCTCCTTACGGTTCTTCACGGTATGACGGAAGAGACCGAACATCTTCTTGTCAAGCGGCACCTTCTTCAGCCCATAGTGGTAATAAAGCGCTGCCTGCGCGCCCCAGCAGATGTGAAAGGTGCTGGTGACGTTGGTCTTGCTCCACTCCATAATCTGCTTGAGTTCTTCCCAGTATAGCACCTCCTCAAACTCCATCTGCTCCACCGGCGCACCGGTGATAATCAGACCATCAAAGCGACGATGCTTCACATCCTGAAAAGTATAATAAAACTGATCCAAATGGCTCTTGGCCGTATTGGTTCCCACATACGATGCCGTAGTAAGAAAGGTCACGTCAATCTGCAATGGCGTGTTAGACATGCTTCGCAGTAGGTGTAGCTCCGTATCCTCCTTTAGTGGCATCAAATTCAAAATCGCAATCTTCAACGGACGAATGTCCTGACTGCTGGCACGATTCTCGTCCATCACGAAGATATTTTCGTCAATGAGAATCTTTCTTGCCGGCAGGTCGTTCATTACTTTAATCGGCATAGGTTCTATATGCAAACAAACATAGTGGCGTCTGTTCGCCTCCCTCCTTCTTCATTTATTCTCCCACGAGTGCTACAAAATCCTCTTCCGAAAGCACCGGAATTCCCAGTTCCTTAGCCTTCTTATTCTTCGAAGAGGTGCTTGTGGTATCGTTGTTAATCAAATAATCGGTCTTCTTCGTCACCGACCCGGTGACCTTACCGCCCAGAGACTCAATGTATGCCTTTAGTGCATCACGATTCTCCCAACGCTCCACGGAACCGGTAATTACAAAGGTCTTCCCGCTAATGGCGGACTCCTTCACCTCTTCCACTGCCTCGAAGGACACTTCCGACAGAAGCTCCGCCAGCTCGCTGCGATGTGCCTCATCTGCCATATGATCCACGAAGCTCTTGGCAATCACACCGCCGATTCCCTCGATACCTGTCAACTGCTCCTCCGTGGCGTCACACACCGCGTCGAAGTCGTAGCTAAATGCCCGACAGATTAGCTTCGCATTTGCAAGACCTACGTTCAGAATACCGAGACTGTAGAGAAGGTTCGGCATGGCCACTCTTCGAGCCTTGTCTGCCGCAGCGATAAGGTTCACATAAGACTTCTCACCGAAGCCCTCCATCTGCACGATAGTCTCACGATGACGAGACAAGCGGAAGAAATCCGCATACTCTCGAATCATCCCGTGACCAACAAACTTCTCAATGGTGGCCTCCGACAGTCCTTCGATGTTCATGGCGTCTCGTCCCACAAAATGCGCAAACCGCTTAATCTTCTTAGCCAGACACTCCGGATTCGTACAGAACAGCGACTTGGCCGCCGCCACCGAACGCACCTCCGTGGAACCACCGCACACAGGGCACGTTACCGGAATCGCCAGATTGCCACTTCTCGTATGGTTCTCCGCGATCTGCGGAATAATCATATTCGCCTTATAGACACCGATTTCATCCCCGATGCCCAGCGCAAGCTCCTCCATAATGCTCAGGTTGTGGACACTTGCCCGGCTCACCGTAGTGCCCTCCAGCTCCACCGGCTCGAAGATCGCCACCGGGTTAATGAGACCGGTACGAGACGGACTCCACTCAATCTCCAGAAGCTTCGTAATACGCACCTCGTCCTGCCACTTAAATGCAATGGAGTCTCTGGGAAACTTGGACGTTCTACCGAGACTCTTACCGTAAGCAATGTCGTCAAATGCCAGTACAAGACCGTCGGAAGGGAAGTCATTTGCCCCTACCTTCGCCGCAAAATCACCGATAACGTCCACAATGTTCTCCGCATTCACCAACCGCGACTCCACCACGTCAAAGCCCTGCTCTCGCAGGAATGCGAATTGCTCCGAACGGGTAGCAAAGCCCTCGTCCTCCCCCTTGCGAATCAATGCAAATGCATAGAGGTACACGCTTCGCTTCGCCACAATGGAGCTATCCAGCTGACGCACCGTACCGCTACAGAGGTTGCGAGGATTCTTGTACCGTTCCTCTTCATTTTCAATACGGGCGTTAATCTCTTCAAAATCGCTATAGCGAATCACCGCTTCCCCACGAAGCACCAACTCACCGGTATAGGCAATACGCAAGGGCAGGTTCTTGAACTGCTTGGCATTTGCCGTAATCACCTCGCCGATTTCACCGTTACCGCGGGTCACCGCCTTCACAAGCTCGCCGCCCTGATACGTCAGCACCACCGTCAGACCGTCCATCTTCCAAGAAAGAAGTCCCTCCCGGTCCAGAAGCCATGCCCGAAGTGCCTCTCGCTCCTTGGTCTTGTCAAGAGACAGCATAGGAGCCTCATGGCGCTCCTTGGGAAGCTCCGAAACCACCTCATAGCCCGCCCGCTGCGTGGGGCTATTCGCCATAACAAAACCGGTCTCTGCCTCCAACTTCAAAAGCTCATCATAGAGCTTGTCATATTCGAAATTACTCATAAGCTCGCGGTTCTCCTGCTCGTACACGTACGCCGCACGATCCAGAGTCTGCACCAGCTCGCGAATGCGTTCTAACTTGTCCATAATCTACATCTCCGTTTCACTTCTTCAACAAACGATACAATTCCTTACGCTCATAATCGGTCACTTCACGATACTTACCGTCCGGCAGATCCGCCAACACAATGTTCATAACGCGAATGCGCTTCAAGTACACCACATGATAGTCCAGATACTCACACATCCGGCGGATCTGACGATTCAAGCCCTGAATCAATACGATGCGGAACATCTGGTCCCCCATCTTCTGAATGCGACACGGTGCCGTCATCTTGCCAAGCACCGGCACACCCTTCTGCATCTTCTCGAGAAATTCCTCAGTGATGGGCTTATTCACCCGCACGATGTACTCCTTCTCGTGGTTGTCCCCTGCCTTAGCAATCTCATTTGCCAAGTCCCCGTCGTTAGTCAACAGAATCAAGCCGCAAGAATTCTTATCGAGACGTCCCACGGTGTAGATACGTTTCGGGTACTTGATATAATCAATAATATTGTCCGGATTGGACCGATCAGAGGTACACTCCACACCACGAGGCTTGTTAAATGCCAGCAGAATCTTCTGTTCCTCCCGCTTCGCCGCCTGCCCACGCACCAGCACCTTCTGTCCCGGCAACACCTTGCTACCGGTGACTGCCGTCACGCCGTCAATGGTCACCAGGCCGGCCTCCACCAAGCGATCCGCCTCTCTGCGGGAACAAATGCCCGCTTCACTCATATATTTGTTAATCCGCACACCCTCAGGGGTGCCTTGGTTGTTCTGAATCATATTATCTCCTTAATTCTGCACCACGAGCATCACGCGTCAGCGTGATTGGTGCATGTGGTACGAGCATACTTGCTCTATCATACTACCATTCCTGCATAGTATACCAAACTGTCCGCAAAAAGAAAACCCCAAAGCAAACAAAAACTACGGTAAAATTCACGCCACACCCCTACACCGTGCATTTTCGTCTTGACAGAAAATACCATTGACAAAAAAAGAAGAATGTGCTACACTCACCTTGCAAAGAAACATCTGTACCCGGGCTTGTACCGGTTTCGACGGGGGTTTTTAAATTGCGGAAGCCATTCATGGCCCCGACCATGTAAAAACGGGAAAATCTAAATATAAACGCAGATAATAATCTTGCATTTGCTGCCTAATGGCAGCTGTCTGATCTAGAGCACCTACACTTTAGAACCCAGGCATCGACTATGTAGGAAACGACACACACTAAGCTTTGCGTGTGTGGGCGTATCATGAAGCTACTAAAAGCAGTTGCCCGTTTATCGGCGGCTGCCGGAGGGAATGGGTCGCAAGACCACATAGGTAAACTGTAATGGGAGATGCTGCAATGGCGAGGCTTTCGGACAGGGGTTCGACTCCCCT
>JAZRZZ010000009.1:0-87594 GCA_045601665.1 Lachnospiraceae bacterium | reverse complement strand
ATATTACAACCTTCCGGTGCCGGATGCGGCACCTTACGAGCTGATATATAATGCAATGCTCGATTCAAAGAAGGTGCTTAGTGTAAATACGGCAAAGGGACGTTGTGCGGACGTGCGCCCGTGGTTGCAGGCATTTACCGCGAGCTGGGTAAAGGGGCATATTGATTACGGCCCCAAGGAGCTGAGACTACAGATTGATGCGACTTATGATGCGGGATATACCGGTTGGTTGCTGTGGAATGCGGCAGGCGCCTATAGTACGTTCAAGGATGGGCTGTTGCCCAATGAATAAGGAGTCACGGGGGGCTCTTAGTACAATCGAGGAAATGCAAGTATGAGTGGGAGAATGAAAATGTTTTTCAGGGCGGCAGTGATATTTCTTGCCGCCGCCCTTTTTGTAATGGTACTGTGGCACGGAAAGTTTCTGGTAGGGGCATTGCTTTCTTATACGGAAGATAATCGTGGCGTAACGATTGCGATTATGTTGTCGCTCTTCGTGGTGAAGAGCTGTTCGGGACTGCTGTTATACAGTGTCTTGGTGTTTGCCGCAGGCTTGGTATTGCCACTTCCGTTGGCAATTGTGGTGAACTGTATCGGAACAGTTATGTGCTTTTCGATTTCATATCTGTTGGGACGCAGGATGGAAAATGAGCGTTTGGAAGAGATGCTTCAGCGACATCCCAAACTCGCAGGCCATGTAAGAGGAGACGGTGTCGGAAAGCAGATGGCGTGCTTCGCACTTCGGATGGCGGGAATTTCAGCGGAAGCTACCGGGATTGTGTATGGATTGATGCGCATACCATATTCCGAATACATATGGCCGTCATTGATGGGCGCAGCACCGGGAATGCTGTGTATGACCATAGCAGGATGGCTTAAGGACGTACAATCCCTGTGGTTTTGGATCTTACAGGGGACGAATCTTTTGTTTATTCCGCTGGGAATATGGGTGTTGACAAGGCGACGTGCGGGTGAGAGAAGTATGGAAGCTTCCGCGCAACCTGACTAGAGTGAGATGGAGGTGTGTATATGATACGAACAGCAAAGACCGAAAATGGATTGGTGCGGGGCATCGAAGCCGCTGACCCGAGAATTACTGCATTTAAGGGGATTCCCTATGCGGCACCGCCGGTGGGGAAGAACCGTTGGCGTGCACCGCAACCGTGTGAGAATTGGGATGGGGTTCGAGATGCGTTTCGTTTTGCACCGATTTCGGTGCAGGATACGCCGGGGCTTGGTACGGATATTTACTGCCGAGAGTGGCATGTGGATCCCGAGATTCCAATGAGCGAGGATTGCTTGTACTTAAATGTGTGGACCGGTGCGAAGAGTACCGAAGACAAGCAACCGGTATTGGTGTGGTTCTTCGGGGGCGGTTTGCAGTGGGGCTATCCTGCGGAGATGGAATTTGACGGTGAGCGTTTGGCACGTCGTGGAGTCGTAGTGGTAACAGTGAATTACCGTATCAACGTATTCGGCTTTTTGGCGCATCCGCAATTGACGGCGGAGCAACCCGACGCGCCCACGAACTTCGGATATCTGGACCAACAGGCGGGAATCAAATGGGTGATTCGAAACATCGCCGCATTTGGCGGTGATCCGAAGAATATTACCATTGCGGGGCAATCGGCAGGTGGTGGAAGTGTATTGAGCCAGATGGCCAGTCCGACGAGCAAGGGATTATTCCAAAAGGCCGTTGTGATGAGTGCAATGATTAAGAGTCCGTACAGTGGTCCATCCGTCGGAAGGCCGGAGCCGCTTGCGAATGCGGAGAAGAACGGAGAAGAGTTCTTTCGGTTCCTCGGTGTCTCAAGTCTTGAGGAAGCGAGAGCTATAGAAGCCCTTCCGTTATTGTGGAAGTATAGCGAGTACGCACAGTGCCACCCTCGAATGTTCTCTGTATTGGATCATCGGTTCTGTATAGGAGATCCGTTGAAATTACTGATTGAAGGAAAATGCGCGGATGTTCCGGTCATGGCCGGATGTACAGGAGACGAGTTCCCGAGTTTCCTTGAGGCGGAATCCGCGGAAGAACTGAAGCAAAGAGCCGAGGAAATCTTCGGTGCTTGTGCGGAGCGTTTCCTGGCACTTGACGAGGCGAAGGAAGCATATGCGGGGCATTATGCGAAAGCAAATGGCATCGACTGCACCGTCAAGGGTGTGTTCGGTAGCTGCAAGGAAAACGGTAGCAAACAGGATTATTATGCATACCGTTTTGAACCGGATATTCCCGGCTGGGACAATCCGGGCACATTCCACTCGGTAGACCTTTGGTTCTTCTTTGAGACATTGGCAAAATGTTGGAGACCGTTCAAGGGGCGTCACTATGATCTCGCGCGTCAGATGTGTAACTATTGGGCGAATTTTATTAAGACCGGTAATCCCAATGGTATGGATGCAGACGGAACGCCTATGCCGGAATGGAAGCCCTATACTAAGGAACAACCGGCGGAGATGCTGTTCACCGGAGACGGGGCGGTGGCCACGGAAGAAGAGACGGAATATACAAGGTATTTGGTTGATGCGATTAGGAAGCAAATATAGTTTGAAGGGTATCGGAGATATTTCGATGCCCTTTTTCATTACATCGATTTGTTTGGGTGTTGGTACTATGATGAAAATATATAAACGCAGAAAGAGAACGAGGGGAGTACTATGAAGCTTGTAAGATTAGAATCGAAATACCGTACACAGCTTTGTGAAATGATGGACGTTTAATAAGTTGCAGATAAGTCAAGTGCGATATTCACACTTGGCTTATTTTTGTTCTGTCTGTTCGTTCTGTTTGTAGTGGGGGGCATCAAAGCTTCTCGATATCCAAGAGAATCTCATAATCCTGATCAAGGACTTTGGCGATATAAGTAAGCTCGATGTCGGTAACAAAGCGTTGACCGGACTCGATTCGCTGGATGGCGTTCTTGTCAACGTCAAGCCCGAGCAATTGAAGGCGGTCCGCCAACTCACGCTGAGAAATGCCGATAGACTTTCTGTAGTAGGCTACGTTGATGCCGCAGAGATTATTGCGGCCGTTACTGGTTTTATTGATGAACATGTGGCACCTCCGAATCGACACTTAGTAATTGTCATTTGTGCCAATTATACGTCATTTGCCTGTTGTGTGCGACATTTTGTGCTTGTCAACTAGAGATATAATAGGGTATTGGAGTAGCAATTGATTTTTAGTTGGTAGCATTATTGAATTCGGAGCCACGAGAAACGGTGAAAACTGCGAGACCGAAGGTGGAAAGAAGCTACGCTGGTGGAGGTGTCAATGGGTGGCATGTCTACAGAAAGCAAGGAAGTCATTCTTGATCGGCCATTTGTCTGCATGATTATTCACAATGAAACGAAGCTGTTGATATTTGTCGGTGCGGGTGTCACAGAGTAATGTGGCCAAGCGACGGATTATAGAATCTGTGATATATGGTCTTGTGAAAAACTGCACAAATTTCATATGTAACCTTTGTAGAGAATGCCATGGAAGCAGCAGCTTTCGTGGCATTTTCCTTGTGCGACGTGCTGTTTCGGGAGGCGAGATTTCGTTGGTTTCGTCAATGGAAATGTGGGTACTGTCTGTGCTACTATGTAGGGGAATTCATCTAAAGTCTTAAGACTTTTCTGCGACCCTGTTAAGGGTTTTCTTATTGGTCCGGACGACAATGACAGGATGTCATTTCTGTAAGAAACTTGTTGACAGGATATCTGAAATATTCTACAATGGAGGTAGTAACAATGAATAGACAAGCAACTTCATTTGACAACATTGGACTGAAAAACGACTTTATGTTTTGCACTGTGATGCGTAAGGCTGAGTTCTGTAAACCTTTTCTGGAGATGGTTCTTGGAATATCCATTCGGGAGCTTTGCTATGCGGAGAAGCAGACTGCCATTGATATCGCCGCAAGGGCCAAGAGCATCCGGTTGGACGTGTATGCCAACGATGAGGCGGGGACGGTGTACAACATCGAGATGCAGGTGCAACCGAAGAAGAACTTACCGAAGCGGGCGAGGTATTATCAGGACTTGATTGATCTGAATCTAATCGACAAGGGGTACAAGTATTCCGCGCTTCCCAACAGTATTGTGATCTTTGTGTGTGATTTTGATCCCTTTGGTGAAGGTGGTGTGCTGTATTGCTATGAGAATCTTCGCACGGACGGATCAGGAATTCCACTTGCGGACGGAACGATGAAAGTGTTTATGAACCTGAGAGGCGAGGAACGAGATATTAATGGTGAACTCAGTGCATTTGTTCGATACATGAACACCGGCGAGGCAAGCACGTCATTTACCCGGTCCTTGGACAATGAGGTTCGAGTGGTTAGAAGCAATGAGCGATGGAGGCGAGAATATATGACGTTACAAGAAGCATTGGACGAGAGATACCAAGAAGGACAAGAAGAAGGGTATGAGAAAGGGCGTGCGGAAGGGCGTGCAGAAGGGCATGCGGCAGGTCGGGAAGAAGGTCACGTGGAAACTGTGGCTATGATTAACGCAGTAATCCAACGATTAATCTCGGAGAACCGTACCGAAGAGCTTCCCCATGTGGCGCAGAACATTGAGAATTACTGCGCGGAGTTTGGTCTGACCCGCTAGTTTCTGCGCAGAACTACTTGTACGCGAAACAACAGAGGATACGATGAAAAAATGACGAAGAATATAATGAAGCATACAACAAGGAGCAGAGACCGTGGTCTCTGCTCCTCTATTGTTATCTGAAATTGTTATCAGAACAGTTCTTAGCCAAGTACAACCTCTACCTTATGCGTGCCTTCGCCCATTACCGGAATTACGTTGCCTTCCACGGCCTTGCCGTCAACGGTCATGGATACAACACCCATGCATACGTGATTCGGGTTCTTAACGGTGATCTCGTATACACCGCCACGGAACAGACGGGAGATTTCGAAACCGTCCCAATCCTTCGGGATAGAAGGATTAATCATAAGTCCGTCGTACTGCGGCTGAACACCGAGGATAAACTGGGATACTGCTACGAAGTTCCAAGCAGCGGTACCGGTCAACCAAGAGTTCTTAGCCTCACCGAACTGATGAGGACGTGCATCCTTACCTGCGATCATCTGAGCATATACGTAAGGCTCGGTTCTGTGAAGCTGATTGTACTTCTCTTCACGGTAAGCCGGAGCAATCTTCGAGTAGTACTCAAATGCCTTATCGCCGTGTCCGACTGCTGCCTCAGCACAGATAATCCATGCGTTGTTGTGGCAGAAGATACCCGCATTTTCCTTGTAACCGCCCGGATAGGTGGAGATCTCACCGTAAGGCACATAATACTTCGTAAATGCAGGGTTGTTCAATACAAGACCGTGCTCGCAATTGAGGTATTTGTCAATGCTTTCAAGCGTCTTCAGGTCATAGCCCTTGTCCTTACCAATGCCGGCGAGAACAGCCCAGCCTTGAGGCTCGATGAAGATCTTACCTTCTTCACACTCTGCGGAACCAACCTTGTTGCCGTAGTGGTCGTAAGCACGAAGGAACCATTCGCCATCGTAGCCAAACTCTTCGGTAGCGGCTACCATCTCTGCGATCTTTGCATCGGCTCTCTTTGCCTCATCCTCAAGACCCTTCATACGACACATTGCAGCATACTCAGGTCCGATGTAGCAGAACATAGCCGCAATCATTACGGACTCTGCGGTCTGGCTGTAGAACGGAGGGTTCGGGAAGATCTCTTTGTTGTTATACGTCTGGAAGGACTCACCCGGCTTATCGGAGAAGCAGGAGAGGTTCAGACAGTCATTCCAGTCTGCACGTCCACTGAGCGGAAGCTTGTGAGGTCCGATCTTCGTGCATACATGGTTAAATGCCTTCTCAAGGTGATCAAGGAGCGTGGACTTCAATTCGTCGTTGTTCTCGTAAGGAATTACTTCGTCAAGAATAGCAACGTCGCCGGTCTCCTTAATGTAAGCTGCAACAGCAAGGATCATCCACAACGGGTCATCGTTAAAGTTGGAGCCCAACTCGTGATTGCCTCTCTTGGTGAGGGGCTGATACTGATGGTAAGCACCACCGTCACGAAGCATGGTAGAAGCGAGGTCGAGAATACGCTCTCTTGCACGCTCCGGAATCTGATGAACGAAACCGAGCAAGTCCTGATTACTGTCACGGAAGCCCATACCACGGCCGATTCCGGATTCGAAGAAGGATGCGGAACGGGACATGTTGAAGGTAACCATACACTGATACTGGTTCCAAATGTTAACCATACGATTGAGCTTCTCGTCCGGAGAAACTACCGCATACTGGCCAAGGAGGCTGTCCCAATGCTTCTTCAGTGCATCGAACAGTGCGTCTGCTTTCTCGGAAGTGTCGCACAATGCCATCATCTCATTGGCCTTTGCCTTGTTGATTACGTTCTTCTTGTAACCGATACTGTCCAGCAGTCCGTCGTAGTTTCCGCTAAGATCGAATTTCTCATCGATGGGCATCTCTACATAACCGAGGCAGAAGACATATTCCTTGCTTTCACCGGGAGCGAGAGCAACCTCGATATAGTGAGAAGCAATCGGAGACCAACCCATAGCAACGGAGTTGTTCGGAGCGCCTGCGAATACGGTCTGCGGATGCTCGAAGCCGTTGTAGAGACCCAAGAAGCTCTCACGATCGGTATCGAAGCCCTGAATCGGGGCATTTACCGTATAGAATGCGAAATGATCACGGCGTTCCTTGTACTCGGTCTTGTGGAAAATGGTAGAACCGAGAATCTCCACCTCGCCGGTACTGAAGTTTCTCTGGAAGTTGGTGGTATCATCATTAGCGTCCCACAGACACCACTCAAGGAAGCTGAAAAGCTTCAGGTTCTTAGCTTCGCCGGAATTGTTGGTGAGGACAACCTTCTGAATCTCACCGTTGAAATCCTGAGGAACGAAGAAGGTGATGTCGGCCTTCACGCCCTTGGACGAGCCGCTGATCTTGGTATAGCCCATACCGTGGCGGCACTCATAGCTGTCCAGCTCGGTCTTTACCGGGCTCCAGCCGGCGTTCCATACGTGGCCGTTGTCGTTAATGTAGAAATAGCGTCCGCCCATATCCACCGGTACATTGTTGTAGCGGTAACGGGTAATACGACGGAGGCGGGCATCCTTATAGAAGGAATAGCCGCCGGCAGTGTTAGAAATAAGTGAGAAAAATCCCTGCGTTCCGAGGTAATTGATCCAAGGATACGGGGTTCTCGGGGATGTGATGACGTACTCTCTGTTGGCATCATCGAAATAACCGAATTTCATGAGGTGACCTCCTGTAATATTCTCGTTGTGTGCAAACGCGCCAAAGCACACATAACCTCTTTAATTATACATGAAAAAAGAAAGAATGGCAATGTGGAATGTCTAAAATATATTTTTTAAAGAAAAATGCAATAAAATACGTCGTTTATAGCAAGAAATGAAAAATGAGCAAAAAAAACGTTTGAAAAATTTCTTTTCAATCCATATTTGGTATGTTATACTCGGGTCTGTAAGAACTACGGTTTGACTTTTTGAGTCGCAATCGGCGACGAGATACCATATAATTTTGCTGGTTCATTACTTCTCAGAAGTAATTTCTCCCCCACACAAGCTGCGTTTCATAACTTGTTTATGGAGCGCAGTTATTTTTTTGTTCTGAAACGATGTGATTCCTCCGGAATGAGGAAACAAACAGCGGAATAAGGTGTGGAAGAGAAGAATGCCGGAGGGAATATGTCAGAGGAAGGACGGACCGTTTCGGGAGAAAAGATTGAGAATCAGCTACAAATGGCGTTGGAGACCACCTATGAGGAACGAAGGAAGAGCAGAGAGTTGAATGTCGGGTACTCAAGAGAAACCGACACATGGGAGCTGTTTGTGAAGTATTACGATACTTTGGAGCCCTTAGAGGAAGGACTTTCGGCACAAGTGGTTACACTATTAAATAATTACGCAGTGGTAACGGTTCCCGCGGAGTCGGTAGAGCGACTGACCGAATACCCGCAGGTGCTCTATGTCGAAAAGCCGAAAAACTATTTTTTTGCGTTGGATGTCGCGACGGAGGTTGCGTGTGTGGCCTCGTTGCGTTCTGAGCGCCTCCCAATTGAGGAACGCCTGACCGGTGCGGGAACGCTTGTTGCTGTTTTTGATTCGGGGCTCGACTGTTATCATCCGGATTTCCGAAATGCAGATGGGACAACGCGCATTGTGGCACTTTGGGATCAGGATGGAGAGTATGACGGAAACCGCTACGGGATCGGTCGGATCTACACCGAAAGCTCCATCAATGAAGCACTTTCGGAAAATGCACCGCTGCCGGGAGATCGAAGCGGGCACGGTACCGGAGTGGCAGGTGTTGCAGCCGGGAATGGAAGAGCTTCCGGGGGGCGATATCAAGGGGTTGCACCGGAGGCGGGACTTGTGATTGTGAAACTGTCCGAGGGAGATTCCTTCGGTTTTGCGAAAACGACGTCGATCCTATATGCGGTGGACTTTGCGCTACGCGTTTCGGGCCGTTTGGCGAAGCCGATTGCGATGAACCTAAGCTATGGAAATAATTACGGTGCACACGACGGTCACACTTTGCTTGAGGAGTATTTGAACGAGGCATGTTTGGTATATCGCAATGCATTTGCCGTCGGAACGGGAAACGAAGGAACGACCAATCGGCACGGGCGGGTGGTTCTTCCGCAAAGTGTCGGACGAGAGGCGATGACCGGAACGGAAAATGTGCAGGAGATTCGGGCGTTTGCGATTGCGGAGGGAGAAACGGCAGTCAGTCTGCAGATATGGAAGAATTATTACGACACGATAGAGCTTGCGCTGGTTGCACCATCGGGAAATCGCTATGTGCTGCGTCAAAGTGAAACAACCGAACGCTTTCGCGAGGCCGACACCGAACTGCTTGTTTTGTACGGGGATGCGAAACCGTATACGTCGCAACAGGAGGTTTATATTGAATTTTTGCCTACGGGAAGCGAAGCGGGGGCGCGTCTCCAAGGTGGAGTATGGCAGGTCGAGGTGAGCGGCCGTGTGATTCGGGAGGGGACTGTGGATATGTGGCTGCCTGCGGGTGGGAGTATTCTGCCCGACACGGAGTTTTTGTTACCGGAGCCGGAGACGACACTGACGGTGCCCTCGTCGGCCGAACGTGTAATTTCGGTGGCGGCATACAATGGAAACAACGGAATCTATGCTGCGTTTTCCGGTAGAGGTTATGAAAGAGGCGGTGCAAGGAAACCGGACTTATGTGCTCCGGGTGTGAACATCTATACCGCAAGCCCCGGCGGTAGCTACTCAAGAAGGAGCGGAACCTCCTTTGCGACGCCGTTTGTGGCGGGTGCGGCGGCGCTGTTGATGGAATATGGCATTGTGCAGGGGCGTGATCCGTTTCTCTATGGAGAGAAGCTGAAGGCAATGCTGATTGCCGGTGCGAGACCGCTCGGGACTGCATCGGAGACGGAGG
This sequence comes from Lachnospiraceae bacterium, assembly GCA_045601665.1. Taxonomy (GTDB): domain Bacteria; phylum Bacillota; class Clostridia; order Lachnospirales; family Lachnospiraceae; genus ISDg. The sequence continues at coordinate 78,162 of JAZRZZ010000009.1, read as the reverse complement.
AAGTGCCGAGCCCGCTTTGGGGCTGGGGGGCATTATGTGTCGCAGATTCGCTACGGAGAGAAAGGGAAAATTGACGCTTGGAAACGAATCAAAGAGGTTGTATAATTAAGAAAAAGCGGAAAGGGGAGAGGGAGAATGCCGTTACAAATGATACGGAATGATATTACGAAGGTGTCCTGCGATGCGGTGGTGAATGCGGCAAATCACACGCTGCTCGGAGGCGGCGGTGTGGATGGTGCCATTCACCGTGCGGCGGGCCCGGAATTGTACGAGGAATGCCGGACGCTGGGGGGCTGCGAGGTAGGCAAGGCGAAGATCACCAAAGGGTATCGCATGCCATGCCGGTACATCATTCATACCGTAGGACCTGTTTGGGTGGGCGGTCATCGGAACGAGGAGGAGCAGTTGAGCTCATGCTACCGAGAGTCGCTACGATTGGCAGTGAAGCACGGATGTGAGTCTGTAGCTTTCCCGTTGATTTCGTCGGGCATTTACGGCTATCCGAAGGACCTGGCGCTACGGGTTGCGGTCAATACGATCGTTGAATTTTTGACGGAGCATGAGCTTTTGGTATATCTCGTATTCTTCGATAAGGCCGGATATCAGATCGGAGAGCAGCTGTTCGCGGATGTGAAGAGCTTTATTGATGATCATTATGTGGAAGTGTATGAGGAGACGTATCCGGAGGAACGAAGTAGAGCGTTTTGTGTCGACAGAGTGTTGGCGGGTGCTCCGACGCTCTCTTTGTATGAGACAAACGATTGTGCTGCGATGTCCAAGAAGTCGGAAGCTAAGGCGTCCATAGAGAAGGACAGTCTAACGGAGGCACTGGCGAAGCTCGATGAGAGCTTTTCACAGATGCTTCTTCGGAAGATTACCGAGAGCGGCATGACCGACGTGGAATGCTATAAGAAGGCCAACATTGATCGCAAGCTCTTTTCGAAGATTCGCAGTGATGTGAATTATCGTCCGAAGAAGACAACTGTTATCGCATTTGCCCTGGCACTGGAGCTCTCGCTTGCGGAGACGAAGGAAATGCTTGAAAAGGCAGGGTTTGCACTGAGCCGAGCGAGTAAGTTCGATGTGATTGTAGAATACTTTATCTGCAGAGGGCAATACGATGTGTTTGAAATCAACGAGGCTCTGTTCGCATTTGATCAAGTGCTGATCGGTGCGTAGAAAAATGTCGCTTTTCATGCGACCATATGTGTTCCGAAATTGTGTATTCTGTGGTTGCAAGGCAAACAAAAGCCGTGCAACCGCTTTTTTGAAAGGCGGCAGAAATATATACATTTTAGGAGGACATGAATTATGAAGAAAAATCTTACGGAAATGGTTTTCCTTTTGGACAGAAGCGGTTCTATGGGAGGCTTGGAGGGCGACACGATCGGAGGGTTCAATGCAATGCTTCGAAAGCAAAAGGAAGTACCGGGCGAATGCCTTGTGTCTACCGTGCTTTTTGACAACGAAAGTGTAGTGCTGCACGACCGCGTAAAGCTCGAGGAAGTACCCCTGATGACCGATCGTGATTATACGGTTCGCGGTTGTACGGCATTGCTCGACGCCATCGGCGGAGCTATTCATCACATTGGAAATGTGCATAAGTACGCAAGAAAAGAAGATGTTCCGGAGCATACCATTTTTGTGATTACAACGGACGGGATGGAAAATGCAAGCCGTCGATACGATTCTGCCAAGGTAAAGAGCATGATTGAACGTCAAAAAGAGCGTTACGGCTGGGAATTTCTCTTTCTTGGTGCAAACATCGATGCCGTTGAAACGGCGGCGACCTTTGGAGTCGATGCACAGCGTACGGTGAACTACCACGCGGATCACGAGGGAATTCAGCGGGTGTATGAGGGGATTGCGAAGGCGACATGTGCATTTCGCATGAACGGGACGTTGAGCGAGGATTGGAAGGATGAGATCCGAGAGGATTATGAAAAGCGCGGAGGAAAGGCGTGAGTCATAAAAATTTAAGGGTAAGCAATTTTTTGTGGTTTCTGCAACAAAAAAGGTGGTTGACATAATCGTCGAAAAATATCTATTACAAATTAGGTGGTTGTCTATTGACATACCGCCTTTTTTGTGATACAATAGAGATAGTGGGAACTGTAACTTTTTATGTGGTTCTCTTTGAATGATATTCAATGAAAGGATAATACTTATGAGTGGACTGAAGACTGAATATGAAGTTGAAAAAATCTTCATTGAACAGCTTGATAATGAACAGGGCTATTCATATATTGATATGGCAAACTACGATGATTTGCTTGCCAATTTCCGTGTGCAGTTTTGTAAGGTGAACGCAAAGGCTCTTATCGAAGCAAAGGGTATTGCGGAGTTGTCCGACAGCGAGTTCGACAAGATTTTGCTTCGTCTGGACAATCATACGATTTATGAGTCTGCAAAGATTCTCCGTGAGAAATGGGTTCTTGAACTGGACAACGGCAAGACGATTTATGCAGAGTTCCTGACTTCTGATATGGACAGGAACACTTATCAGGTGACACATCAGCTCACAATGGATAAGGCTCACAAGGACGATGTGGAGTACAAAAACCGCTATGATGTGACCGTGCTTATCAACGGTCTTCCTTTGGTACAAATCGAGCTGAAGCGTTCAGGTGTAGAGCTGAATGAGGCAATCAATCAAATCAACCGTTACCGTACCTATTCTTTCAAGGGCTTATTCCGCTACATTCAGGTGTTCGTTGTATCGAACAGTGTGCAGACGAAATGCTTTGCAAATGCCAATGAGCGCAGAGCTGACGGTTCGGAGCAGCTTATCCTGAAATCCCTTGCTTTCTACTGGACGGACAGAAACAATGTGCGTATCAATCGCCTTGGAGAGTTTACACAGGACTTTTTTGACAAATTCTCTCTGACTGAATTGCTTACACGCTTTATGGTTATCAAGGAGACTGAGCCTGTCATTATGGTTATGCGCCCCTATCAGATTTACGCTGTCAAAGAGTCAATGGAGCGCATTCTCGGCAGTAATCTGAATGGCTTTGTATTCCATACCACAGGTTCGGGCAAGACCCTCACAAGCTATAAGCTTGCAAGTCTGCTCCGTGACAATCCGCTGATTGAAAAGGTGTTCTTCCTTATCGACCGTAAGGACTTGGACGACCAGACTGTTGACGAGTACAATAGTTTTGAACAGGGCTGCGTGGACAACACAGACAGCACAGCAACACTTGTGAACGACCTGACTGATTCGGATAAAACACTTATCATCACGACCATTCAGAAAATGGCGAACGCTGTCAAAAACAAGAAATATGAAGATATAATGGCTCTGCTTGCTGATAAGAAGTGCGTGTTCATCATTGATGAATGTCACCGTTCGCAGTTCGGAAAAATGCACGGTGACATCAAGAGACATTTCCATAATGGAAATTACATTGGCTTCACGGGAACGCCTATCTTCAAAGAGAATAAGGGTGGAAACAGCAGAACAACGGCAGATATGTTCTTCTCTGGAACGCTCGACCCTTGCATTCACCGCTATATGATTAAGGAAGCTATCGCTGACGGAAATGTTCTCCGCTTCTCGGTAGAGTATATGCGTTCAATCAGTGCGGACAGCATTTCGATTCAGGGTTTTGACCCTGAAAGAATAGATGACCCTGATTACTGCAAGAGCAAGAACATTGACCTTGACGAGCTGTACCACAATCCACAGCGTATCTCTATGATTGCCGACCATATCCTTTCTACGCTTGATTCTCACATCAAACCGACTGGAAAAGATGTTTACACGGCTCTGTTCGCTGTCGATAAGATACAGACCCTTATGGACTACTATCACGCTTTCAAGGAGAAGAATGACAAAGGATATAGAATCTGCGCTATTTTCACTTTCCAACCGAATGAAGACCTCTCGGAAGGGCAGGACGAACATTCTGCAAGGTATTTGCAGGAATGTATGGACGATTATAACGCTCTGTTCGGCACGAGTTTTGACCTCACGACATTTGACGCATACCGCAAGGATATTGCAAAGCGTTTGAAGCAGAAGGATATTCCGCAAGTCGATTTGCTTATCGTAGTCGATATGTTCCTCACAGGCTTTGACAGCAAGCCTACGAATACGCTGTTCCTTGACAAGAACCTTATCTATCATTCTCTGGTGCAGGCGTACAGTCGTACAAACCGTATCGACAAGCCTACAAAGCAGTTCGGACAGATAGTGACCTACCGTAACATCAAGAAGGCACAGGACGCTGCTTTGAAGCTGTTCAGCGGCAGCGGAAATCCGAATGATTATCTGCTTGAAAGCTACGAATACTATGTGACCGAATATCGAAAGCAGGCAGAGGCGATTCGTAAGATTTGCCCGACCGCAACAGATTGCGGAAACCTTATCGAAGAAGACAAGCAGAAGGAATTTATCATCATTTTCAGAATGCTTGCAAAGGCTCTGGCTACGATGAAGACCTTCAGCAAGTTTGATTGGGCTGACCTCGACCTCTTTATGGACGAAGAAGAATACACGGAATATAAGTCGTGGTATCTGACCTTTTATGACGAGCAGAAAGCAAAGGCAAAGGCAGGCGTAAAGACTATCCTTGCAGACATCGACTTCAATATTGAACTTGTCCGTACCGACAAAATCAATGTGGTCTATGTGCTGAATCTGCTGAAAGAGATAAACCGTAAGAACAAGGAAGAAATGCAGAAAAGCATTGACCTTATCCTGCGTGAGATTGACCGTTCCGACAACGAGAAAATGCGTTACAAGTCGGGCATTATGAAAGCGTTTATCAACTCCCGTTTCTTCGACCTTGACCCTGAAGAAGATATTGTCAAGGAATATGAGCAGTACGAAAAGGAAGTTATGGAGAATGATGTTACCGAATTTGCAGAGGCAAATGGTATCACTCCCGACCTTGTGCTTTCTATCCTGAATGAATACTTCGTTGACGAACGCAGTATCACAAAGAACAAGATTCGTGAACGTCTTGCAGATATGCAGCTTCCGCTTTTGAAGCAGACAAAGCTGATAAATGCGATTTTAGCGTTCATCAAGGATATGTACGATAAATTCACCGCTGAAGGAGTGTAACCAATGTCTGCCATCAGCACAAAATCACAGGAGCTTGCAAAGCAGCTCTGGGCTATCGCAAATGATTTGCGTGGCAACATGGATTCTTCCAAATTCAAGAATTACATTCTCGGCACTATCTTCTATCGCTACCTGTCGGAGCGCACAGAGAAGTATATGGACGAGATTCTGAAAAATGACGGCGTGACCTACCGTGAAGCTCTCCAAAACGAGGAACTGGAAGAAGCGGTCAAGGAAATGTCACTCGACCACTTGGGCTACATCATTGAGCCTGACAATCTGTTCAATTCCCTTGTTGCGAAAATCAAGGGCGGTAAGTTCAGCATTGAGGACTATGAAAAGGCTATTGCTTCACTGGTCGGCTCTACTGTCGGACAGGAGAGTGAAGCTGCTTTTGACAAGCTGTTCGATGATATGAACTTGCAGGATAAGGACTTGGGTAAGGAAGTTTCACAGAGAACGAAACTTATCAGCAAAGTCATCAATAAGGTGTATGACATCGACTTCAGTTTTGAAGACGCTGAGTTTGATGTTCTCGGTACGGCGTATATGATTCTGATTGGTTTGTTCGCCTCTGACGCAGGCAAGAAGGGCGGAGAGTTTTTCACGCCTACAAAGATGTCGGAACTTGTGGCAAGGCTTGCTACGCTCGGTCTGGACACTGTAAAGAGTGCCTGCGACCCCTGTGCAGGCAGCGGTTCGCTTCTGCTTGAAGTCAAGCGTCACTGCTCCAACAGAACGGTCAACCATTATTTCGGGCAGGAAATGAACGGCACGACCTATAATCTTATGCGCCAGAATATGCTTATGCACGGTGTTCCGTACAAGGAGTTCACCGTATTCAATGATGATACAATCGAACACGACAATTTCGGTGAGACAAAGTTTCAGGTTCAGGTGGCAAATCCACCGTATTCTGCAAAGTGGTCTGCGGATTCCAAATTTGAGAGCGACCCTCGTTTTTCAAATTGCGGTGCGCTTGCTCCGAAGTCCTATGCGGATTTGATGTTCCTTGAACACATCGCCTATCATCTGGACAAGGACGGCAGAGCAGCAGTCCTGCTCCCTCACGGTGTTCTGTTCAGAGGGAACAAGGAAGAAGCTATCAGGCGTTACCTGATTGAGAATCAGAACGTCATTGACGCTATCATCGGTCTGCCTGCAAACTGCTTCCATGGCACATCTATCCCTGTGTGCTGTATCGTTCTGAAAAAGAACAGGAACGGCAACGGTGGAAACATCTGGTTCTGTGATGCAAGCAAGTATTACACCGCAGGCAAGAATATGAACGAGCTTTCCAATGAGGATATTGACCGCATTGTGAACGCCTATGAGCAGAGGGCAGAGATTGAAAAGTTCTCCCGTATCGCAACGCTTGACGAAATCAGGGAGAACGGCTTTAACTGCAATATTCCTCGCTATGTCGATACCTTTGAGGAAGAAGCCCCTATCGACATTCAGGCAGTCCGTGCGGAGCTTGCTGACATCACAGCAAAGAAGCAGGCTGCTATCGACAAGGTGAATGCAGGACTGAAACTGCTCGGATTGTGAGGTGCGATATGTTAGTACCTAAATTGAGATTTAAGCGTGAGGACGGGACGGAATATTCTGAATGGGTATCAAAACAAGTTTCTGAATTTGCTAATTGCTTTGCAGGAGCAACACCAAGTACATCTATTAAAGAGTATTGGGAAAATGGTACTATTTCTTGGCTTTCTTCGGGAGAAGTTAATAAAAAACAGATTTATGAAACAAACAAAAAAATCACTCAATTAGGCTATGACAAAAGCAGTACCAAAATGGTAAAGCCTAATTCTGTTGTTATAGCACTTGCAGGACAAGGCAAAACACGAGGTACTGTTGCAATAACAAGAGTTCCTGTATGTACAAACCAATCTCTTTGTGCGATAGAAACTAATGATATTGTTATAGATGATTATTTATATCAGTATTTCGGAACAAGATACGATGATTTAAGGAATATTTCTTCGGGTGATGGTACACGAGGGGGATTAAATCTTAAACTCATTAACAGTTATAATGTACCTATCCCTTGCCTTGAAGAACAGCAGAAAATCGCAGACTTCCTTTCTACCATTGACGAAGTGATAGCACAGTCCGAAGCAGAAGTGCAGAACCTTGAACAGCAGAAGAAATCGGCTATGCAGAAAATCTTTTCGCAAGAGGTTCGGTTCAAGCGTGAGGACGGAACGGAATATCATGAGTGGAGAAATAAAAGTTTTGCGAACGCTTTTATTCCTTTGAATAATAATACCTTTTCGAGAGATATGCTTTCAGAAAATGGAACGGTGCTGAATATTCACTATGGGGATATTCTTGTAAAGTTCGGAGAGGTATGCGATATTCAGACTATGGATATTCCAAAGGTCAATGCTGATATAGATACAAGTAAATATGATGTATTGCTGGACGGCGACATTATTCTTGCTGATACAGCAGAAGATGAAACCGTTGGTAAGGCGATTGAAATTTATCATACAGGTACATCGAAGGTTGTGTCTGGCTTGCACACTATGGCTTGTAGACCGAATGATAAGTATGCACCGAAGTATATGGGATATTACATCAATTCGCCTACATACCATAATCAGCTTCTTCTATATATGCAGGGCATAAAGGTGACATCAATCGGCAGAAAGAATATTGCTGATACTGTAATCTATTATCCTGCTGACCTTGAAGAACAGCAAAAAATCGCAGACTTTCTCTCCGCTTATGACGAAGCCATCAGCTACGCAAAGCAGGAGCTTGACAAATGGAAAGAGCTGAAAAAGGGGCTGCTTCAGCAGATGTTTGTGTGAGGTGTATAAGATATGAGCCTTAACTATGATTTATGGAGAGAAAGGCATAATGAGTGTGCTGAAAAAGTACATAGAATCTGCGAACTGAATCAAAGCAAAGATTCTGTGAAGTGTAATTCCGCACTTTGCGTAATGAATCACGCTATGCAGGATATTCGAGCGTATTTTGAGAGAAATGTACGTTCATCAGCCGAATTGTGCTTTTTGATTCGTAATATAGATGTCATCATAACAGGAATATTGGACATAAATAACATTTTGCTTGGTATAGGCTTAAACAAGCCTGAAAAGGCGATAGAAAGATGCTTTACTGACAAGGCTATAATCTGTAAATTCAGAACTTTACGAAGTTTGATTTTGGCGCATCCAGTAGATACGCACTATGTCAATGACAGGGGTGAATCTGAAACAGTATATCTTGAAGACATTACCCCTTTTAATCCTAAATTTGACGGTTTCCTTGTAAAAGAAAAATGTGATTATGTCAAAAGAATGTGTAAACCCGAATCAAATGATTCATATTTTGAACCGTTATCTATTGAAAAAGATGTTGTTCCTGTTATAAACACTATCATAGATTCAATCGAACGGCTTGCGAAGAATGTTGAATGTCAAACAATTTTGCTTGAAGACAAATTAACTCAAAATGCTCTCTGCTTGGATAAAAGCTCAATACAGAATTATATCATATCTTTGGATAGGGAGCTTGAAAAGCGTTATCCGTCTGCGGTAGAAAATGTTACATATGCTAATGGAAATACAAGCCATTATTCAATAATTTATCAGTGCCTAATGTACTTTAATGCTCATTTCGTAAAAGAAACGCAGGAAAAATATGATGTGTTCCTTGAATACGTTAAAAGCGAACTACATAAAATCGAAACTGATTTACAACAGATGAAATTTAATGAAGACAGCTATTTTGCGTTGCTATACAATCCTCGTTTTGCTACTGATTATTCTTATGAAAAGCAGAAAATGGAGTATCTCTTGCATAGTGACGAAAAATCATTTACTGAGGAATATATCGGTAATGATACACCGTCAAATGCTTTGTGGGGGATAAGATGCTTTCGGTTATTGATGCCGTGCATTAACGAACTTATTCCTGTTGATGTCTCGGTATCGGATAAGGAATTGTATTGCCAATACGTTGCGGCAGAATATCTTAGCAATATCACTTAAAACAGAATCCCCTTGCCGATGTGGTAAGGGGATTTCTTATGCTCATTTCTTGAATGTGAAGTTGCCTTTCTTTGCGGTGATGTGCCGATACAGAATTTTCGCTCGGAGAACAGGGAATGTGTACCCTCTGCCTGCTCGGTCAACCTCACGGATAACATTGTTCAGGCTTTCGGTCTGGGCGTTTGTATAGCGGTTGTCGAAGTAATTGAATATCTCCGTGTGCCAGTTACCGACCGTACTGATGAAGCCGTCATAGGCGTGACAGTCCTCGTCTGCATTCGCCTGCACCCAATCAACATACAGCTTTTCCGCATCTTCTCTCGATTCAGCGAACTGGTAGATATTTCGGAATGCCTCTTTGAGATAATACGGCGTTTTGAACTGCGGATATGCTTCAAGAAGCATATCAAGCTGTTTTGACTGTCGGGGCATGAGATTTTCGCCGCTCGTCAGGAACAGGAATCGCATATTCTTCAAAGAAACACGGCTCTCTTTTTCCATATCCTTTCGGAGTGTTCTGCGAATTTCCTCTAATGCTCTGTTCAGCTCCTTGATGATGTGGAACTTGTCAATTACTATCGGAACATCACCCAACACATCAAGTACAGCGTCTTTGTACGGCTGCCACATATCCATAGTCACGCATTGTATTTTGTGATTATCGGGCAGTGATTCAAGAAACTTCTTGACCGTGACTTTGTTTCTGTTCTCGGTCATTTCAATGACCTTCTGACCCAACACATCAACGAACACGCCACAGTATTGACTATGCAGATGTACTTCATCTATGCCTAATACTTGCGGAGAATACGGTGTGAACGATTCCGAAAGCTCGTCTACATAGTTCTCGAATATCCGCTTGACCGAAGGCTGCGAAATGCCGTATTCGTCTGCAATATCCTTGAATGTCTTATCAAAGCATTCAAGCCTTATCTTTGCAATCAGTCTCTTAGTGAGCCTGCCCGATTTGTCAACGCAGTCCAGTTCCTCACCGAAGGTGTTGCCACACTCTTTGCATTGATAGCGGTGTCCGTGAATGATGATACCGACACGATGTTCATATTCGTTCAGGTCACGCACCATTCTATCGTGCTTCTTATGTTTGACGATATGTGTAGAGCCACATTCAGGACACTCCGAAGGAGAAGTCTTGACCGTTGCCTGATAGGTGCAGTCATTGTTTTCATCTGTCATCTTCTCGGTTATTTCAAGTTCGGGCAAGCCAATATCAAACATAAGTAACCACCTTTTCTGTTACTAAAACCACACAAATTGGTATAGTTCTATTATAACATACTTTGAATGATTTGTCCACCCTTTTTGAAAGAAAAACCACCTAAAATTTTATTGTAAAAACGCAGGTGATTGACAATTTCGTGTCAACCACCTAAAAAGTTATATACCCAAATTTAAAAAAATGTGAACACGGTAGAATTGTATAAAAAAATCGGGTATAATAACGACAAGGGCAAACAAGCTCGGACAAAGGAAAAGGAGGAAGAAGCCATGGCAGTAATTACAGTGACAAAGGACAACTTTCAACAGGTCGTTTCGCAGAGTGAGAAACCGGTGCTTTTGGACTTTTGGGCAAGCTGGTGCGGACCTTGTCGTATGCTCGGACCCGTGATCGACGAGATCGCCAAGGAGCATTCCGAATTGGTTGTGGGGAAGGTCAACGTGGATGAGGAGAACGAACTGGCGGAACAGTTCCGAATTATGAGTATTCCTACGGTTGTTATATTCAGAGATGGAGCGGAGGTAAGACGTTCTTCCGGTGCACAGCCGAAGGAGAGTATCCTCGCTTTGTTATAGTGTAAGAAAAAACATTCCTGCCGCATGGTTCGTGGGCAGGAATGTTTTTTTGCTGTGACGGTTATGTGGGTGCGTTCAAAAAACGCAACAAATCCTCGTAGTTACGCTCTGCATCACGGTATCCGAGCTCGTAAAGCGCGCGCAGGCGTTCCGGATTCTTTTCGGTGCGACCGATGTTGTTCGGCTGTGAGGGACGTATGATAAAGGCACGGCCCTTTGCGGCTTCCTCTTCAAGAAGAGCCATGGACCGGTTATAAGTTATGTGTCTGCGCATAATCTGTTTGAGAAATGCTTTATGGCGTCCGTAACGAAGACGGAACAGAGCCTTTCCGCCGATTGGCTTGCGGACATAACCTGCATCCTTGGTGAGAATGACAACGGATCGGGGATTGCCGTCGGCAATCGATTTGGCAATCGGTATGGAGTCCGCCACACCGCCGTCCAAGTAGTGCTTCGCGCCGATCTTTACGTTGCGCGAAACGAGAGGGAGGGATGCGGAGGCGCGTACCGCGATGATGTCTCGATGCATTTCCTTTAGAAGAAAGTAGGTAGGACGTCCGCTCTCCATCTCGGTGGCAACGGCGTAGGCCTGACCGGTATATTGATGGAACGTTTCGTAGTCGTAAGGCAACAGCTCGTTCGGAATTGTGTCGTAGCAGAACTTCGCACCGAATAGGTCGCCGGTGGTCAATAGGCTGTGGATACTACAATACCGCTTGTCGTTTAGATAATCCATATAGGTACGAAAGGCACGGCCGCGTTGCTTTGAGAGAAAGCTACACAGGATGCAGGCTCCTGCCGACACGCCATAGCAATGATCGAAAGAGATTCCTTTGTCGAGAAAAAAGTCCAGCACACCTGCGGTATAAACGCCTTTCATTCCGCCGCCTTCCAATACCAAACCGGCCTGATACATAATGTACACCTCCCAAAATGTCTCTTTTGCCGAGGAATCGGCGAAATCATTTTATCACAGGAAGGGGAGATGTGCAATGAAGAATACCGTTCGAAAATAGTTGACAGACAAGAGGAAAAACAACATAATAGAAATTACTTTTCGTGAATTCGGGGAAGAGCGGGCGGTTGTCCGAGAAAAGAGGAGTACATATGTCGATTACAATGATTGTGATGATTGCGATAGGACTGTCGATGGATGCCTTTGCGGTATCGGTGTGCAAAGGGCTCGCAATACAAAAGATTCGTCTGCGGGATGCGTTGATTTGCGGCGTGTGGTTCGGAGGCTTTCAGGCGCTGATGCCGGCGATAGGGTATGCGCTCGGGACACGGTTTCAACATATGATTGAGGATTTCGATCACTGGATTGCATTTTGCCTGCTTGTGATTATCGGGGCGAGCATGGTTAGGGAGTCTCGGGAAGAGGAGGTTTCGGAATGCGACGCCGGAGTCAGTCCGTCCGCAATGTTTTGGCCCGCGGTAGCAACCAGCATTGATGCGCTGGCGGTTGGTGTGACACTCGCATTTCTCGAGAGCGGGAACTTTCTGCTTTCAATCTTTCTTATCGGTTGTATTACTTTTTTGTTGTCTGTACTGGGCGTGAAGATTGGAAGTGTCTTCGGTACGAAATATCGTGGAAGCGCGCAGATTGCAGGTGGCGTGATGTTGATTTTGTTGGGGACGAAGATATTGCTCGAGCATTTGGATATATTGCCGCAGATGTTTTGATAAATGAAAATGCGAAAATGGAATGTATCATTGCATTTTCAAGGAAAAATTCAAATGTTTTTCGATAAAGAGGAAAGGAATCCGAAAATGCTTCGGGTTCCTTTTTGATATATATGGAAGGTGTGCTATAATAAAGTTACGAAAGAATTGATGTGCGTAATAGATAGATTTTGAAAGCGGGGTGATGGGATGATTCGCGCAATAGTGCTTGCGGAGATGACAACGGAATTGTTTCGGGAGCTTTCACGAGAGGGCGGAGACTCCCATTGCTACCGAAAGCGGCAGGGGATATGGTTGGTGGAAACGGTATCTCAAGAGGGATGCCATGCGGAGGACAATTACGAAGAAATGTGCTCTGCCCTGCGATATGCGGTAGAGAACGGAGGAATCGCATACGGTGCATGGGAAGATGATCGGTGTGTGGCAATTGTCGGCGTGGCCGGTCATCGGATGGGCCCGAGAGAGGAGTACACGGAGCTTGTGTGCTTTCAAGTGAGAAGTCTGCCAAGAGATAAGGAGGTTGCGATTACGCTGTTCGAGATGGCGAAACAGGCAGGGCGACGGCTAGGAGCATCTTATTTGTATATGGAGGCGGATGCGGCGGTGGAAAGCCAGCATTTCCTTCGGGAAATGGGGGCAAGAGAAACGGCATGGTACCGACCTACAGAACGCGGAGAAGAGGTGTGCCGATTGGAATGTGCCGTGGACAGCAGACGGTGCGTTCAGGATGTGTATACGCATTGCCCGGAGATGAAAGGAACTCGAATGGCGATTCGTCCGTTGCGTATGACGGATACCGAGGATTTGCTTCGATGTTATCGTGACAAAGCATCACAGGAATTGTTCAATTCGGACAATTGTCGAGACGATTTTCGTTACCAAAGCCTTGCCGAGATGGAAGAAACGATTCTCTTTTGGATGGACGAATACGAGGCAAAGGAGTTTGTGCGCATGACGGTCGTGGATTGTTGGTCGGGGGAAGCGGTCGGCACAATTGAGTTGTTCCATGAGATGGCAGAGTGTGCATGGCAGCATTACGGATTTCTACGCCTGGACCTTCGAAGCGATTATGAGATTCCGGAGCGACTGGATGAGTTGCTCTATTTGATCAATCGCTACGCCTATGATTTGTTTCATGTATCGACCATCGTGACAAAGGCGGTTCCGGTGGCGGCAGAACGAATCAAGGCCTTGGAACGAGCCGGATACCAGTCGACGACGGAACGATTTATGGAGCGCTACGGAGATTACTACCGCCGTGAATGCTTGCATGGGTGAGGAAAATGCGGGAGCGGGGGAGCCGATGGTGAATACGTAAGGCGGCCCCGCTTTTTGTTGCGAGATGTTCCTGAGATGTGTGCGAGTGGGTCTTGCGTATTTTACGGAAATCTAGTATACTATAACAGATATGTCTTGCTGCGGTTTTTTGCTCGCTTTGGTTTTTTTGTCGCATTTGCGGTTAAGGGAGAACTTCCCGAGACGGCGAAGCCTGTATGGCGAAGTATAGGGAGTGCGGAGGACAATGACGCAAGGCATCGGTATGGGGTGTCCCTTACAGGAATGATCAAGGAGAAGACGAGGAGGGAATCGAGTGATTACACTAGAACAACTAAAGAAGAATGAAGCAATTAATACATACATCACCCAGGCGGACAAGTCGCTGGAGGCGCTTGGCTATACGGAGCACAGCTTTGCACATGTGACGAAGGTGGCGGAGACCGCAAGCTATATTCTTGAGACGATGGGTTATTCCGAGCATGAGGCGGAGCTTGCGCGAATTGCCGGTTATTTGCACGATATCGGGAATCTTGTGAACCGTCAGGAGCATTCGCAGAGTGGGGCGGTTATGGCGTTTCGTATTCTCGACAAGCTCGGAATGGATGCGCAGGATATCGCGATTGTCGTGACGGCAATCGGCAATCATGACGAGGGAACCGGGGTGCCGGTCGATGCGGTTGCCGCGGCGCTGATTTTGGCGGATAAGTCTGATGTGCGCAGAAGTCGTGTGCGCAATCAGGATCCGGCTACCTACGACATTCATGACCGAGTGAATTATTCCGTGAGAAAGTCCGAATTGAAGATTAACGGGGAACGGACACTTGTGAAGCTGAAGCTTGAGGTTGACACGAAGTACGGTAGCATTATGGACTATTTCGAGATCTTTATGGGACGTATGCTGATGTGCCGCAAGGCGGCCGAGAAGCTCGGATTGCAGTTCAAGCTGATCATCAACGAGCAGCAGCTGATTTAACGAAAGCAACGTGCGAAGACGCATTTTGCATAGATATAAGGAGGATAAGATATGGGGTATCAATTGGATTACCTAGAGTATGAAGCATTGGCACGGAAGGTTGTTTCCGAGGGTGCCGTGCTCCTTAAGAACGAAGAAAATGCATTGCCGCTGACAAACGGAATGCGTGTGGCGCTGTACGGTCGTGCGCAGCTTCACGAGTACAAGTCCGGCACCGGTTCGGGAGGACTTGTGAATGCACCGAAGAGAGTCCGCATTCTTGATGCGCTCCGAATGGAGGATGGACTTACGTTGGATGAAGACCTGCAAAAGGTCTATGAAGCTTGGGTTGTGGAGCATCCGTATGAGCAGGGCGCCTGGGGTCAGGATCGTTGGTCGCAGGACGAGATGCCACTTGAGGAAGCGTTGGTGCGCGAGGTTGCGGAACGTACCGATGCGGCCATTGTATTAATCGGACGTCGCGCGGGAGAGGATCGAGACAATCAAGCTCTTCCCGGCTCATATCTGATGACCGACGAAGAATTGGCGATGCTGAAGGTCGTATGCGACAACCATAAGAGAGTAATTTTACTTATCAATACAGGTAACATTGTAGATATGAGTTTCCTTCGCGAATACAAGCCTCAGGCAGTGATGTGTGTATGGCAGGGAGGCATGCTCAGCGGTCTCGGCGTGGTCGACCTGTTGGTCGGTCGTGTGAACCCGTCAGGTCATCTGACGGACACAGTGGCATATTCGATGGAGGACTATCCTTCGGATAAGAATTTCGGTGATCTGCAGAGAAATATATATGCAGAAGACATTTATGTCGGTTACCGCTACTTCGAAACCGTGGCAAAGGAGAAGGTGCAATTCCCGTTCGGCTTCGGACTTTCCTATACGACCTTTGAAATCGCACCCGGACAGGCTTCCTTCGACGGAGAATTTTGTTTCTTAAGTGCATCCGTTACGAATACCGGCAGTGTTCCGGGCAAATGCGTGGTGCAGGCATATATGCAAGCACCGCAGGGTCGACTCGGCAAGCCGTTGCGCGTTCTGGTAGGCTTTGAAAAGACCGAAGTGCTTGCACCGGGGCAGAGCGAAAGCTTGATTTTTGCGATTGATAAGAGAGAATTGTCCTCCTTCGATGATAGTGGAAAGACCGGATATCCGGAGGCCTTTGTGATGGAGCAGGGCGTGTATCGTATGTATCTCGGTGAAAATGTGCGAGATGCCGAGGAGGTCTATTGTTTTACACTGGAGGAAACCTTGCTTGTGGAGCAGAAGGAGGCGGCAATGCGACCGGTTGTTGCATTTGACCGTATGCGCCCCGAGCTGCAAAACGGCGAATATGTAATGGGCAGTGAGGCGACGCCGCTTCGTACGGAGACGAGAGAGTATCCGATTGCGGATGCACTGACCTTTACGGGCGACTGTGGCTACAAGCTTATCGATGTTATGAACGGTAAGATTTCGATGCAGCAGTTCCTTGCACAGCTGACGGAAGAGGAGTTGTTCAGCCTTGTTCGTGGCGAAGGCATGGGAAGTGTAAAGGTAACCCCCGGAACGGCCTCGGCCTTCGGTGGAGTGTCCGAAAGCTTGAAGAATTATGGAATTCCCTGCGGTTGCTGCTCTGACGGTCCCAGCGGACTTCGTCTCGACAGCGGAGCAAAGGCATTTTCGCTTCCGAACGGTACGTTGATCGCATGTACGTTTAACCGTGCACTGGTGGCTGATTTGTTTGAACAGTACGGTTTAGAGGCACGTTTGAATCAGGTAGATACGGTTCTCGGACCGGGCATGAACATCCATCGTCATCCGTTGAACGGAAGAAACTTCGAATATTTTAGTGAGGATCCGTACGTGACCGGTCAGATTGCGCTGGCGCAGATCGAAGGCCTTTCAAGAGCCGGCGTAACAGGAACGTTGAAGCACTTCTGCGGCAACAATCAGGAGACCAATCGGTATTCCGTGGATTCCGTGGTGTCCGAGCGTGCGCTCCGCGAGATCTATTTGCGCGGCTTTGAGATTGCGATTCGCGAAGGCGGTGCATATCTGGTGATGACGACCTACGGCCGTGTTAACGGTATGTGGACGGCGTGCGATCCGGAGTTGAACACCGGTATTTTGCGTGAGCAGTGGTTCTTCAACGGCATGGTAATGACGGACTGGTGGGCTGCCATCAATGACAAGGACCGGTATGACCCGGCAGGCTGTCCCGGAAACAAGACCAATTTCGGCGCAATGGTAAATGCACAGAATGATGTCTATATGTGTTGCCCCGATGGTGCGAAGAACGATCACGGCGACAATTTGAGAGAATGCTATGACAACGGCACCTTGTCTCGCAATGCGCTTGTGCGCTCCGCGGCAAATGTATGTGGAGCATTGCTTCGTTCGCCTACGATGCTTCGTATGTACGGATTGGATACGCCGGTTGAGGTACTTAACCGCACGGCGGAGTGGGAGAATCACAGCAACGAGGATGTTACTTACTTCGAAGTCGGCGATGATACTGTCATCGACATGAGCGAGGTGGATACGAGCGGTGGCAGCAGCTATGCATTTGGATTGCGCTTCTCAAAGCCCGGCGGGTATATCATGGAGATTACCGCAAGCGGTGAGGGAACCGAGGCTGCACAGCTTCCGATTGTTCTGTATTATTCGGGAGTTGCGATTACGACCGTTTTGTATCATGGCACGGAGGGTGCGTATGTGACACAGTCGAGAAAGCTGGTATACCTCTCGAATTATGTGATTCATCGCTTCTATTTCCGACAGGAGGGTCTCAAGCTTAAGAATATTCGTCTGCGCCACGTAGAGGCGTTGGAGACGGCCGTACATGACAGATCGTATCTGAGAGGATAAGAAAAAAAGGGACAGAAAGACCTGAAAACAGCAGCCGAACGTGGCTGCTGTTTTCAATTGGTGCACCTTGGTCGCTTGTATGGTGCACTTGTGTTTTCTCAAGGGAACTTCACCGGAAGATCAAGAAACTCTGTTTTGACTACGATATAGGGATAGCTTGGCGTGTTGGAAACGCGGTCCTGCTCCGAGGGACCGACGAGAACGGTGTCGAAGTAAATGCCGTCTTTGTCTCTGCACAGCGAGCGAACCTGCACGGAAAAACCGCCGGTATCCTTCGTGCCGAAGCCTTCAACGATGTACAGGGCATCGGTAGTGGCGTAGGAAAGCTGGAACGGTTGTTGCTTACGTTCATTGATGATGGTTTTTAGATTATCCGGCAACTCGGCGTCGGGAACGACCGTGAATTCCAAATCAACGAGTTCTCCTTCTGGCGCGGAATTGGTCCCGCAACCGGTGAGGACAAAGACGAGGATGAGGAGAAGGCAAATGCATTTTCTCATGGGGACTCCCTTTTGTTTTGCTTCAATGTATGTGGAGTATCGAAGAAATATGCGGCACATTCACTGTTTGCAGGCATATCTTTCCGAAGGACATCATATGTTGTGGCAGGCAGTCTCGGAGAGGCAACAATGGAATTATTGAAGAAACATATACACAGGAATCAGGTGACTTGCAGGAGTACACTTCAGTTTACAGTGGATGAGGATGTGAACGTTCCGGATGCGAAGCCGGATATGGTAGAGATTCTGATGAGCAACGCGCGACTGTGCATTCAAGAACAGCACGTAAAGAGCGGAAAATGCTTTGTTCGCGGCGTGCTGAAATGTACGGTGCTATACCGAGGAGAGGACGATCGGCAGGCGGTGTGGGTGTTGGAGAACGAGATTCCATTTGACGAGGTGATTCATATGGATTGCGAAGGCGAGGGCGATTCGGTTCGTGTGTCCGGCATCATCGAAGAGCAGAGTGCGGTGATGATTCATTCGAGAAAATGTGGGATTCGTGCGTTGCTACGTTTCAATCTTACGGCGAGAAGGCTGACGGATGTCGAAACGGTGGTCGGTATCGCAGCCGGTGGCGACGATGTGGAGCAAAACAGTGAAACAAAGAAGTTATGGAGCATCGTAGCGGATAAGTCGGAGAATTATCGTTTTCGCGACAATCTTTTGATTCCGGGAGGAAAGCCTGAAATTGGCACCCTACTGTATCGGGAGCTGGATTTTCGCAATATGGAATTTCGTGCACAGTCGGAGCAGCTGTTGATTAAGGGAGAGGTAGTGCTTTTTGCGCTGTACTTGAGTCCGCAGGGAGAGACGGTTTGGCTGTGCGAGGAGCTTCCGATGACGGCAACCATACCCATGAGCGGTATTCGTGAGGAGACCGTACCGCATATTGTGTGGGAGGTGGGGGAATGCTCGGTACTTCCTCAGGAGGACAGTGATGGCGAAATGCGAATTCTCGAGGCAGAGGCAGTACTGATGCTGCAGGTGCTTGCCTATGAAGAAGAGGAGTGTCGTGTGCTGACGGATCTGTATTCGGTGGAGAAGAAGCTGAATCCGATCTATCGGGAAAGTCCATGTGAACGACTGGTGACGAAGAACATGTTCCGCTTCCGTGTAGACCACAGAGAAATGGAGGAGGCAATGTCCGGTTCGATACGGTGCATTTGTTATGCCGATGCCGAAGTAAAAGTGGATTCGGTTACACGTGTCGACGGAGGACTGTCTGCCGAGGGCGTTGTGGAAGCAAAAGTGTTTTACGAAACGGAGAACGGAGCGTCGCCGATCGGGTGTCACCGTGCGCAGATTCCGTTCTCACAGGTGATCGAGATTCGAGACGTACAGGAAAGCAGTGGCATATACGTACAGGAGGTGATCCCCGGTATTGATCGTATTTCCGTGAGTGCACCGGGAGGGAATGAGTTGGAGATTAAGGCCGCCGTGCGTCTGGACACTCTTATGCTCGAGGAACGTGCGGAGCATTTCTTGGTTGATGTCACCGAAGAGGCATATGACGAGAAGATGCTTGCCGGCCTGCCGAGTCTTGTGTGTTACTTTGTACGGGAAGGAGATTCCCTTTGGAACATTGCGAAGGAGCACCATACGACAATCGGAAGAATCGCACAGTACAATCCCGGGCTGAAAGGAGATGTGCCGCCTGTCGGAAGTCGCCTTTTGTTGGTTCGCCCCCAGCTGCATTGACACGGGGGATAGCCCCTCAATTCAACAAGACGTGACAAAGGGTAGGTGTGTTGGTTTTTTCTATAGTAGTAGAGCGTGCCCTTATACATCATATAATTTGTTCCAAAGTGTTTTACAGTTGTGCGTTTGAATGCGGATAAGGATGGGGCTTCCAATTTTGCAAGGCACTATTTGAAACAGAACTTTCGTACCTTTTCAGAGACTTTTGAGAAGTGAATCTCAGGAGTCTCTGATTTTTGTATACGCAAGATTTTGAGAACACACTTTTTGAAGGACGCAAGATTTTGTGAACTCGCTCAGAAAAGGAAGATACAAGAGAAAAACGACAAATTCTCGATTTTTTGTTGTTGCATTTTGTGCGATTGGTGAAAAAAACAATGAAAATAGTTATAATTTCAAACATTAACCATTGACAAATGGTTTGGGACAATGATATAATTTGATATAGACAGAAAATTTCGCGAATTTTACTACGATAGTTTATACGCGATTTCAAAAGGAGGTATGTGCGTGAGAGATATTTTAAAAAGAAGCGCCATAGAACGGTTCAGAATCAGTGCCGCAAAAAAAGCACTTAGTCTTTTCTTGGCATTCCTTTTGTTTATGTCCTCGGGCGTTTTTGATATATTACGGATTGCTACTACATATGCCGCAGACCCTGTTGCATTGGGTGAGGGTACCTCCGCAATAACCATTAAGAAAGAATGGTCGGACGGAGACGCTGTTCACAGTGAAGACAGTGTTACGGTTTCGCTTTATCGTGTAAGTAAGACGGACCCGTCGGACAAGACCCTGCTTTTGGTGGATGGCAAAGCGGAATGGGAGCTCAGTGAGAGTAACGATTGGACGCTTTCCATTGATAATATCGAGGAACCGGAAGACGGATACGCGTACACAGTAGAAGAAACCGCAATGTCAATAAAGATTGTCGATACAGAACGATACGGATATCAGCCGAGCGTGTCGCTTGAAATCATCGAGCCGGAACCGCCGGCGGCAACGGGAAGCGATTGGCAGCAGGCAAATGTGTTGACAAATGGAAGGACGTATGTGTTCATCGCGAATTCGAATGTTGCGTTGTCTTACACGAGTGCCGGAAATGTTCTTGCGGGAACAACGGTCAATCTTTCGGGCGGCAATGTACCAAGCGCTTCGCAGTGGATCTGCGAGGGTGGAAAGCTGAAGAACGTTTCCACGGGGACGTACCTGAATCATATAAACCATGGTGCGGGTGGGCCGTATTGGGAGATGGTAAGCGATTCCGCGGCAGCAAGTTCGTTTGTCTTTGCGGGAGGGAAGATAACACCTACCGGCTGTTCCTGTAACGCCCCTCTTTATCAAGGTAGATACACAAGCAACGATACGCAGTATACATATACCCTTTATGAATATGGCGAACCTGAGGCGACCCCTGAGGAAGGGAACACACATAACATTACCGTTACGAACAAACGGTATCTGCTCAATCCGGGAGAATCCGTTGTGTTTGGCAAGAAGATTGACAACCTGGAGGATGAAAATGCTGACACGAGCCTGCGAGGCAAGGATTTCTATCGAATCTATCTCGACGTCATGGCGCTGGCAGATACAGAGACGGAAGAAAGCAAGGGAGTGGATCTTCTCCTGATTGTAGACCAGTCTTGGAGTATGGGAAACAATAACGTGCCTTATCAGGGTCAGTCCATTCGACGAGACGAGGCATTACGTCGAATTCTCGACGGATATAACAATACGGAAGGTCTCATTGAGAACTTCCTAAGCCTTGATGCAAGGAACCAAGTGGCAGTCGTTGGATTTGATGCAACAAGAGTAAGAGACGGAAACTACTACAATGGTGTAGAGAATTCGGGCAATTATCTCCAAGCATACATAAACGGAACGGAAGTCTATCCGTACGGTGGCTATAACGGACTTGCCTATTCGTATCAGCTTGATTCAGAAGTGCTCCAGAATTGGACAAGCGCAAACGTTATGGTTGACGTAAGCGCGAACCAGCTGACCGGAACCAACTATGAAGCCGGCTTGCTACAGGCGGTAGAGACGTTGAAGGCGGTAAAGGACAGTGGGAATAATAAGGTAGTCATCTTCATCAGCGATGGTGTGCCGACTAGCTATGTGAGAAACGGAGATGACAATTACGGTCAATACCCGAATGGCTTCACTGTGAACGTCGGTGACCGAGGCGGTACGACAATGTCGAACAATGCCGAGAACGTTGCGCATTGTATTACTCCGTCGAAAGACGCATTTGACGACTTTAAGGCAAGTCTTGCAAGTGAAGGAATCAATGTCATCTTCCACTCGGTGGGTTTGTCTGACGAAATCGGAACGGAAGCGGATGCAGAAGTACTTGCGTACTACGCACAGCAAGGCGGAGGCCAGCTGTTGCTGGCACCGGACAGTGCCGATCAGTTGTATGAGAATCTGTTTGGACTTATGACAACGCTACCGCAGAACACACCGAAGAACGTAGTCATCACCGATACGCTCAGTAAGTATGTCGATTTCTATACATCCAACCCGGATGTGCTCATCACGATGCCCGATCCGGAGGGCAATAAGACGACGGTGTACAGCTCCGAATATACCGACACGAGCGTGATCAAGAGTGTAGTTTATGACGAGGCGACGAAGACGATTATGGCGACGTTCCAGCCGGAATATGCGCTTACTGCGGACTACACGTATACGTTATCCTATAACGTGTCGGCAACTGAAGATGCATATAATGAGTATGAACAAGGTGGCTACGGAGACACGACCGGTGGAGAGTCTACCGACTATCCGGGCAATGAAACCAGTTCAGACAAAGCCGGTTTCTATGCGAACGATGATGCATCCGTTAATTTTACAATCGGTGAGGATGTTGTAGAGAAGGAATATCCACACCCGGTTATCCAGATTGATCCCGAAGCAATCGAGGTCGGTACGGTAATCGCACAGAAGGAATGGTACGACAGTCAAGGCAACAAGATTGATCCGCTCGGTGATATCAAACTCCAGCTGTACAGAATCGGAACCTTCAGTGACGGCATTACAACCGAAACCCTCGAGGAAAAGTACGGAGAAGAAATCACCGTATCGCCGAATGGCTCTGAGCAGACATATACGTTTGCTGATCTGCCTGCGACGGATTTCGTAGACGGCAGGAAGTACGAATTCACATACTATGTTGTCGAAACGAGTCGCGGTGAGTATAAGACCACCTACACAGGTGACAAAAATGCGCAGAACAGTGCGCTCAAGCCGACCGAGAACGGTACGATTGTTGTTACGAACACTTTGGTGGATCCATCAATTGGGGAAACGCTGGTGGAGTATAATAAGACCATCGATGATCTCGGTGATGGGGATGAAAATGAAGACACCGATCTAAGTGGAATCGACTACTTCCGAATCTACCTCGACGTGTCAACGCTACCGGAGACCACACCGCAGAACGTAGTCATCACCGATACGCTCAGTAAGTATGTCGATTTCTATACATCGAACCCGGATGTGATCATCACGATGACCGATTCGGAGGGCAATAAGACGACGGTGTATAGTGCGAATTCTACTAACACAAGCGTGATTCAGAGCGTGGTCTATGACGAGGAGACAAAGACGATTACAGCGACGTTCCAGCCGGAATATGTACTTGCTGAAGGCTACACATATTCGCTTTCGTACAACGTAAAGGTAGCCGACACAGCATATGACGACTTCTATGATGAAGCCCAGGGTGGCTATCCGGATACAGGAGATTCCGATACCGACTACGGCGAGAACGAAAGCAGCTCGAATAACAGTGGCTTCTATGCAAATGAAGAAGCGACGCTCAAGTATACCTTTGATGAGGACGAGTATGAAATTCCTTACCCTCACCCCGTTGTTCAGATTGATGTTGGCTTCATAACGGTGGATAAGGTTTGGAAGGATCCGTTAGGCAATCAGCTTTCCGGTGACAAGATTCCTATTGGCGGAATCGATGTCCAGCTTCACCAGATTAAGACCGAAATCAATAATGTGCAGGGCGACGGTGGCTGGGTGCCCGTAACGCAGGCACTTGTGCCCGGCAACCGATACGTGATTGTAACCGGAGATGGACGGGCAATTACTCGAGGTGCCACCGCTGACGGCGGTTATGTGCTAGCATATACGGGCTTTGATGCGACCGGCACGGTAGGAAATGAGATTATCTTTGAATATACCGCCGAGGGATACCTGAAGTGGCAAGGGGCAGACAACCTGTACCTGTATCCGCTCAGTCTATGGAGTGCAGGGAACGGAAAGTTCGGTTTATATGGGACAGCAAGTTCGGTTACCTTGACACCGCAGAATGCGGCGAACGGATCGTATTTGATTTCTATGACAGGCAATGGCATTACCATCTATCTGTCGACTGCAGTAGATGTGTATAACAACGGAAAGGATCAGGCCAATGCGACCGCAGTCACATTCTATGAATATGTGGTGGCTTCGAATTCGGAACCGTTGGATGTCACATACGGGGATCCGGTGATACTGGGCTCCGCGAATGACTGGAGCTATACCTTTGCGGGTCTTCCCAAAACGGGAACGGAGCTTGTGGACGGGAAGAACGTTCAGTATGAGTACACCTATTATATCGAAGAGCTTACCACAGGCTATACAACCGAAATTGATTACGGGGACGAAGAGGTTACCGCAATTAATGACGGAACGATTATTATTACCAATACCGTATCGGGAACGGTAGAGCTTCCCGAAGCGGGAGGAAGAGGCACACGCGGATATTTGTTCTGCGGAGTCGCGATAATTTTGTCAGGTTTTATGTACGGAATGTTCCTAAAATGTAAAAGAAGAAAGGAGGTCTTAGAATAGTCCTACCTTCTTTTGAAACATTCGTAACATATCTGTATATTCAATTAGAATCTGAAAACTAATAGGAGGATAAAACTATGAAGAAACGTTTAGCTTTAACACTCGTTGTTACAATGCTTATGTCACTCTTCTGCTGCATGTCTACGGCATTTGCTGCAGCACCAACGGGAGAACTTAACATTGTAAATGCCAACGGAGACTACAGTGCCTACAAGATTTTCGACCTCAGCACAGAGGACGAGCTTGTGAAGTACACCATTTCCGAGGATGCCCTTTGGTATGATGATGTGGTGGCTGCAAGCGACCTATTCGCACTTGTGCCTACCGCTACCGATGGCGTATATGAAGTATACGTAAAGGATGGTGTAGCTGACCAGGATATCATTAACTGGGCAAAGGAACTTGCACCGAGCGGAGAGGCAACCGCAACCGCAACTGCTTCAAATGGCGTTGCAACGTTTGAATTGGACTATGGATATTATTACATCTCCACGACTTCCGGTTCTGTGGTTATCATTGATAACGTAAATTCGGCATCTTACACAATCACGGACAAGAATGTAACCCCGAACTGGGATCCCGAGGATCCTGATGATCCGGATGATTCCAATGACGTAGGTAAGTTCGTATCCAATGATGGTGGACAGACCTATTCGAAGGAATCCACGGCGTCCATCGGCGACGTTCAGAAGTTTAAGATCAATGCATTCGTTCCTTCCTACAACGAAGGAATGAAGGTGGTAACGTATACGATTACCGATACCATTCCGGAAGGTTTTACCTTGGATGAGGAGTCGATTACGGCAACCATCACGAGTGCAACGGATGATGCGTATTCGAACACTACGCTGGCAGCCATTGCTGTGAATGGAAATGTAATCACAGTAACCTATACGCTTCCGGCTGATTATCCGGCAGATGCACGTATTTCGATTGAGTATGAGGCAGAGGTTGATTCGGATGCCGCATATGAGAATGTCAACGAAGCAGACCTTTCCTGGACGCAGGAGGACCCGAACGATCCGAATGACGAGCCGAGCGATCCCGGCGAAGAGAATCCTGAGCTTCCGCCTACGGAAACCTCTACGACTACATTTGTGTACGGCTTCAATCTGAGCAAGGTTGATGCTAAGACCAATGAAGCCTTGGACGGTGCAGAATTCGAGCTTTATGCGGCAGACGGAACGACGCTTATCCCCGTTATTGCGGATGGCGAAGGAAGATTCGTTGTAGCAGATGCTGCGAATGCTGAGGATGCAGAGAAAATCGTTGCAGGTGATGTAGAGATCTTCGGTCTTGCACCGGGAACCTATTACCTCAAGGAGACAAAGGCACCGGAAGGTTATAACAAGCTCGAGACACCTGTTGAGATTGTTATCGACAGTGCAGACGCGGATGCAAACGGTATCATTGAAAATACAACCGTTGTAGGAAACAATGAAGGAACACTCCTTCCGTCGACCGGTGGTATCGGTACAACAATCTTCTATGTGGTTGGTATCGTTCTTATGGTCGGTGCGGTTGCAGTTCTTTTTGCAAGAAAGCGTACCAATACGAAGTAATTAGTAAGCACGTTTGAAAGCTCAATAGCTGGCCGGCTCGTAAGAGCCGGTCAGCGGATTGACAACAGGGAGTTACCTATGAAGAAGCGCATCTCAAATATTATACTTATTTTGATTTTCTTGGTAGGCCTCTCCGTGCTGTTATATCCGACCGTGAGTGACTATGTCAATAAAAAAAATCAAAGTTATGCAATCACGGAATATAACGAAGAAATCGAGGAACTGACGGAAGAGGACTTCACACGACAGTTCGAGGAGGCAATGGCATATAACCAAGCACTTTTGGAAAATCCCTCGGCATTTTACAGACCGTTCTTAGTGGAAGGCTATGAGGAGACACTGCGCACCCCGGATACAGAGGTCATGAGCATCCTCTATGTACCCTCGATTCACATTAAGTTTCCGATTTACCATGGGACGGACGAAGCCTCGATCCAGCGATCCATCGGACACCTTGAGGGGAGCTCGTTGCCGATTGGCGGAGAGAGCAGTCATTGTGTATTGGTCGGGCACAGAGGACTTCCGAGTGCAAAGCTTTTTACCGACCTTGATAAAATGAAGATCGGCGATAAGTTTATGCTCACTACACTTGGGGAATTGATGACATATCAAGTAGATCAGATTTTGATCGTAGAACCTGAGGATTCGCAGGAGCTACTTATCAAGCCGGGGATGGACTATTGTACGTTGTTGACCTGTACCCCATACGGTGTAAATTCTCACAGACTTCTTGTAAGAGGGGTAAGAGTAGAAAACGATGAGACTCCGGTTGAGATAGAAGATCCTACATTTGTAGATTCCATTGTTGCCACCGTGCGAGTGGATTATATGATGATTCTTGTTTTTTCGATAGCAGCAGTGCTATTTAATATGTTTCTGGCAGTATTGATTCTTGGAAGGAAAAACAGAGGTGCTAAGAATGAAGAGAAGAGCAAAACATAATTTCATATGCATCTGCTTGATGTTGATCGTGCTGATTTTGTCAATGTCAATCACCGGTTTTGCTGCGGACGTCATTGATACACAGCGAACAGGCAAGATTACGGTGACAATGCTGAATGCGGATATGGAAGCAGTGACAGAGACGGAGATTGAATTGATCAAGGTCGCGGATGTCAATGCGGAAGAGGTCAGCTACGAGTACACAGCCGAATTCTCCGAATTTCACAAGGAGCTCGGGGACTTGTCCGATGTATCGCTCGCTCAGGAGCTTGCGGAATTCGTAAGTGAGAACGAAATAAAGGGCAAGGTTTCGGGTGTTGATGAAAACGGAGTCGCTGTCTTTGACGGACTGGAGCTGGGTGTCTACCTGTTCATTCAAAATGAAGCAGCAGAGGGTTATGAGAAGATGTTGCCGTTTTTGGTAAGTCTTCCGATTGTAGAAGATGGTACGTATGTCTACGAGGTAGACGCACTGCCGAAAATGGAGCATTTGATCCCCGTAGAGCCGGATGAGCCGAGCGTTACACCCGATGCACCGACCGTTACGCCGGATGCACCGAGCGTTACACCCGATGCGCCGACCGTTACGCCCGGGGCGCCAACGGTAACGCCTGGAGAACCGTCATTGCCACAGACAGGTCAGCTCAATTGGCCGGTGCCTGCTCTTGCAATGCTCGGACTTATTCTTCTTATTGTAGGTGTGTATCTGCTAAACACAAAGGAGAATTAAATGAGGAAAAAAGCAGGATATGTAATCATTGCGATAGGGATAACGCTGCTGATGGCAGCGTTATCTTTGTTGGTATATAATGAGTATCAAGGCAAAAAAGCAGAGGAATCCGCGACGTATTATCTGGGGGAAGTCAAGGAGCTTGTAGCAGAGGCTGCGAAATCGGATGATAACGGGGAGGAAACGAAGCCGGACAGTTCCGAGAAGCCGGACGAAGAACCGGAAGAAGGGGGCTCATCGGAAGAAGAGGAACCAACGGAGGAAGAGCCCGAACCTAAGGAAATGAAAGTCGTTACCATTGAAGGGTATGATTATATCGGGTATGTGAGCATACCTTCGTTGGGACTTGAGCTGCCGGTTATGGCAGAATGGAACTACAAGCGGTTGAAGGTCTCCCCATGTAGATATGTAGGGTCAACGTTTGAGGACAATCTCGTCATTGCTGCCCATAATTACAAAAGGCATTTCAAGTATATCAATAAGCTGGTTGCAGGGGAACGCGTGCGTTTCACGGATATGGAGGGAAACCATACCGACTACAAAGTCGTTGCAAATGATGTGGTAAAGCCAACAGACGTTGCTTCGGTGACCGACAGTGAATACGATCTTACCTTGCTTACATGTACCTACGGCGGGAAGACACGCCATGTTGTTCGGTGCAAAAAGATACCGTAACATTTTCTTCATTTGGACAGAATGCAAACAAGCCTTCTATGGTTTATCATTGGATACCATAGAAGGCTTTATGTTTTTTACCGGTCTTGTGTATACCGACGAATTGTTTGGCCAAAAAACGTTGCCGTGATATCGTCGCATATTGCTTGCATCAATCGCATAGATTTTAATCGGTTCCTATTCAGGGCTACGGATGCGCGTGGTCGTTTGGTCAAAACCTTGCCTTGTTTTGGTTCAAAGGCGGTAGTGCATGCCTCTTACCAACGTGTTAGGAAGGTTTGGTTGCCGTAGGGGCCAACCTTGAATCGGTAATACGCATCGCTGGCCTTTTTTTCATCGGAAAACAGACCGAAGACCGTGGGACCCGAGCCGCTCATAAGTGCACCGTCAGCACCTAAATCGAGCATTTGTTTTCGAATCTGTGAAATCTCGGGACAGTGAACCTCGGTAACGGAGGCAAGTACATTGCCAAGGCGTGCGACAATCCCGTGATAGTCTCCGGAATGAAGCGCGGAAATCATGCCGTCTACGTCGGGATGTACGGTGCGTTCATCAAGAACAAGATTCTGATAGACGAATTGTGTGCTGACACCGAGGTTTGGCTTTACAATCAATACCGAGCATGCAGGCGGAGTAGGCAAAGGGGTCAAAATTTCGCCGATACCCTCCGAAAGTGCGGTGCCACCTTGCAGGCAGAAGGGAATGTCGGCACCGAGAGTAACGCCGAGCTCCTGCAATTCTGTAAGAGAGAGTCCGGTGTGAAACAATTCGTTCAGTCCGGTCAGTGTAGCAGCGGCATCGGAGCTTCCCCCGGCCATACCCGCCGCGATCGGAATGTGCTTTTCAAGGTCGATGTGAACGCCTTTGCAAATGCCGGTTTGTCGAAGAAACAATTCTGCGGCATCGTAGACGAGGTTTCCTTTGCCGGTTGGCAAAAAGTTCAGGTTGGTTTTGATAAGAATCTCCTCGCGGGCAATCGGAGTAATGGTTACTTTATCATGAAGCTGAATGGTCTGCATGATCATGCGGACGTCGTGATAGCCATTGGGACGTCTTCCGGTCACATCAAGGGCCAGATTGATTTTTGCGTATGCGCGTAATTGTACGGTATCCATAGACATGTCCTTTCAAATGTACGATTAGTCTCATTATACCGAGGAGCCGCCGCGAATGCAAACGAAAAATGCATTTTCCGGACGAGGAACTAATCCACAAAGCGCAGGAGGTCCAAAAATCGAAAACGAAAGGTGACCCGTTGCCGATCAACGCGTATGGCTTCGTATTCGCGTTGTTCAAGGACATTTCGCAATGAAATGTGAGACGGTGGCACGGCTGCCGGTGTAACGGACGGGGAAATGGCGGCGGACGGAGTGGACTCGGGTTCCGGTGTCGCGCAGGGTGCCGTTTGCACAGGAGAATTGTCAACCTCCAGACAATGTGTCAAGCACAAGGAAGGAAAGATAATGCACCACCAGTTCTGCCCTTGAGCGCTACCGAGAGTGATTTGCAGTGTTTCGTAAGTACCTGCGGGAAGAAATATGTCTTCGTAGATCTTCCAAGGAAAATCGGAGGTGGTTATACGAGCCGTTGCTCGATAATCAAAGCCTGCCTCTCGAAGGGTGGAGTCGGCGATTTCTGCGATTTCCGATAGGTGAGCTATTAGGAACTCTTTTGCCGATGCTTTGTCGGTGCAATCACTCATACTTGAGGACAGATAGGAAAGTACAGCGTCGCGTACAAGAAGTTTTACTTCCTGATCCTCTGTTTCGTCTGAGTCGGCGAGAATGTGAAGGCGAAGAACCTTTTCCGCCAACTGCTCCTGCAGGCGGACGGCGTCCGGACATAACGGGTCGTGAAATTCACCGAAGGTGTCGGTACCGAGAAATTCGCGGTCTGCCATGTCCTTTCGCATAAGCCAGACAAGAGTAATGGTGACGAGGAGTGAGAGAAGAGCCAATACGAGCGTCAGGTAACGCTGCAGACGTTTCCTTTTCCGAAGAAGTAGGGCTTCCTGCAATTCCTCCTCGGTAGCGGCATAGATCACGGCGGCCTGTCGGGGCTGCCGGTACATAACGGTTTTCATAATCGGGTCCTTTCCTACGCGCAAATGCGAAAAAAACTTTGCAGGATTGCGCGGAACGTGATATAGTAGTTGAAGTATTTCCCGGAAAGGGGTAAAATAAACCCGAGAGAATAGTTTCACCGAAAAAGGAGATAGCGACATCGCTCGCGGAAAACGGAGGCAATCGGATATGAAGACAACAATAGCGGTTTTGTTTGGTGGTCAGTCGTCAGAGCACGAGGTATCGTGTGTGTCGGCTACGACAGTAATCAATCATTTGAATAAAGAAGCGTATGAGGTCGTATTGATCGGCATTACGAAGGACGGACGCTGGCTGCGTACGGAGTCCGTGGAGGACATTGCAAGCGGTGCCTGGCGTCGGGGAACGGTGACGGCAATTCTGTCGCCGGATCGTGGCAATCCCGGCATTTGGTTCTGCGAGGATGGCAAGGTGACCATGCAGGCAGTGGATGTGGTGTTCCCCGTGTTACATGGTCTGTACGGGGAGGATGGAACGGTACAGGGACTTCTGACGCTTGCGGGAATTCCGTACGTGGGCTGCGGCGTGCTTTGCTCGGCGGTGTCCATGGACAAATTGTATACCAAGATCGTTGTGGATACGCTCGGCATCCGTCAGGCGAAGTATGTTCCGGTGATGGCCTACGAATTGGACGATATGGAGCGATGTGTTGCTAAAGTGGAGGCCTCGCTTGACTATCCCGTATTCGTAAAGCCCTCCAATGCCGGTTCCTCGAAGGGCGTGAATAAGGCACACGATGCAGAAGAGCTTCGTTTGGCCTTGAAGGAGGCGTCGTATCACGACCGAAAGATTCTTGTTGAGGAGACGATTGTCGGAAGAGAACTCGAATGTGCAGTGCTCGGTGATGCCTCGGACGTGAAAGCGAGTGGCATCGGCGAGGTGCTTGCCGCTGACGAATTCTACAGCTACGATGCAAAATACAACAATGCGGAATCGCAGACCGTAATTGGTCCCGAGCTTCCGGAGGGTGCGGAGGAGAAGCTTCGTGAGAGTGCGCGACGGATATTTGCCGCACTGGACGGTTTCGGGCTTTCGCGTGTGGACTTCTTCTTGGAGAATGAAACCGGGGAGGTGGTTTTTAATGAAATCAATACCCTACCCGGCTTTACCGGAATCAGTATGTACCCGATGCTTTGGGAGGCAAAAGGACTGGAAAAGGCAGAGCTGATTGAACGCTTGATTGCGATGGCTTACCGTCGATAGAAGGAATGGAAAAGGAAACAACGAAGATGAAACAGAATTTACCAATCGGAGTGTTTGACTCTGGTGTAGGGGGGTTGACGGTGGCAAAGGAGATTATGAGCCAGCTGCCGGCAGAGCGGATCGTTTATTTCGGCGACACTGCACGTGTACCCTACGGGAACAAGTCCCGCGAGACCATTACGGCATATTCGCGGCAGATTTCGCAGTTTTTGTTGAGCCAACAGGTGAAGGCGATTGTTGTAGCCTGCAATACCGCAAGTGCATTTGCCCTGGAGATGTTACGGGAAGAGGTGCCGGTGCCGATGATCGGCGTGGTAAAGCCCGGTGCAAAGGCGGCAGCGGCGACGACGCGAAACGGGAGAATCGGAATCATCGGAACGGAAGGTACCGTGAACAGTGGTCTCTATGAGGCATATCTACAGCGTATCTGTCCGGAAGCAAAGGTGTTCGGAAAGGCATGTCCGTTGTTTGTGTCCTTGGTAGAAGAGGGCTGGTGTGACGATGAGATTACGGAGCAGGTGGCACGCCGCTATCTCGGAGAGCTGCTAGCGAAGGACATTGACACGCTTGTGCTCGGATGTACGCACTATCCGCTGTTGCGAGAGGTTGTGGCGAAGATCGTCGGAGACGGAGTAAAGCTTGTGAATCCGGCGTACGAAACGGCCCGTGAGCTGCGAGAGTTGTTAACTGCACAAGGGCTGCTGTCCGACGGGGAAGCGGTGGCTGAGCATCGCTTCTACGTAAGTGATGGGGCAGAGAAGTTTCGTAGGTTTGCGAACTCGATTCTTCCTTGTGAGATGATCGAGACTGACGGAGTCAACGTTAAAGTATTTTCCTAAGGTGCGGAGGAGAGATGGCAAAGGTTATGGTACAGGTTACCGGTCGCAATCGGTTGGAACGCGACGATGTGACCGAAGTGATATGTGAGGGCACGTATCAGAAGAAGAAGGGCGTGCACTACATTTTCTATGAGGTGCTTTCCGAAGGGAGTCCGGAGGAAAATGTCAAGCATAAGATTCAGATACACCCGGATCATGTGAAGATCAGCTACAGTGGCGGTCGCAATCAGTCGTTTCTGTTGGTGCCGGGTGAGGATTTTCCGTGCCTCTATGAAACTCCTTTCGGCCAACTGTCACTTCTGTTTCGAGCGAGAACACAGGAGGTCAAGCAAGAGGACGGACGGTTGCGGTTGCATCTGCAGTATGACATCCATTCCGATTCCGGATTGATGTCGGAAAATGACCTAGAGGTTCTCGTGTATGGAATCGACATAGACGCGACCGAACCGGAGTGGCGATAGATATGAGACCGCCGAGCAATAAAAAGCAATAGTATAAATATAAAAAAGTGGCTTGCGACATCGTTAGGATTGCCGCAGGCCACTTGTTGTTTCATTTGATCGGATGTGTAACAAATGCGTTGCTCTTCCGCCGATTACTTGTCTTTTTTAAATCTTGCGAAGAGGCCCTTCTTCTTCGGCTTCTCATCCTTCTGCAAAGGACCGCGTGCACCGCGAACCTCCATAATGTAGATTCCGCTAATCAGTGCCTTTACTTCCTTCTTCACGGGGATGATGTCGAACACCTTCTCGTCACACATCAGCGTACGAATCTGCGGACCGATCTTTGCCTTCACTACCGGAACCTTCGCACGGCGCGCATACTTCGGAGTCTGATCGACGACAATCTGCGGGAAGCCGGCATCGCGAAGCGGCAATCGCTTCTTATCAATAACCAAAATCGACGCGGTCTGCGCTGCGGCACGCATCTCTTCCTGTACGGCGGCATTCTTCTTCTGCATCTTGCTTCCGATGATATACAAAACAATAAATCCGACGATGACCACCGCAAGGATAATCAACATAACAATCAAAAAAGTCTTCATATTCTTCTCTCTTTCTTCAAACAATATTGTGAGTGAACGAAACAAGCATCACGCACACCGCGATTATTTTATCATCGAACCGAGGAAAATGCAATGCTATTTCAAAGAAACTTACGATTCTGCGCGCATTTCCGCGAGCATGATGCGAATCTTCTCTTGTACGGTCTCATGTAGCACGGCTTTTTCTTCACGACTGAGCTCCACAGTCGGAATCGGCGGAGCGAAGCGTATGCGGACACGACCGGCACGAATCTTCGGGAACTGGCGTTCAAAGACATCGTCCGTTCCTACGATCGCAACCGGAAGGACCGGACACTGGGAGCGTTCGGCAATCTTGAGACTGCCGGGCTTAAAGGGAAGCATCTCGGGTTCATGATTTCGCGTTCCTTCGGGCATGATGAACATGGAGTAACCGTTCTTCGTGTCCGCAATTGCCGCCTGAATGGTCTTCAGACCTTCGCGCGGGTTGTCACGATCGAGAAATTTGCAACCGAGAAGTATCATCCACCAGCTGAGAAAAGGAACCTTGCGCATCTCCTTCTTTGAAATAAATGCGGTCAGATGCGTACAGGGAATTGCCCAATAGCCAAGAACAATGTCAAAAAAACTTCGATGATTTCCGGCGAACAAAACCGCGGTATTCCTCGGAATGTTCTCTCTTCCTTCGATTACCGGCTTCACACCGCCGGCTAGCATAATAAAACGGAAGCCATAAGCCACAAAGGGCTGCGCAAATGCAGAGGCCAGTTTCGGGCGGAAACAACGAATGATAAAAAATAAAATCAAAAAAGGCAACGTGACGACAAAAAACAGAAGCAACGCCAGTGCCACCAAACATGTGCGTATCATACCTACCTCGCTTGACGATTTCTTGAATATCCTTACTATAGCATAGTTTGCTCAAAATCGCAACCTGCGAAAAACACTTTCGGCATTTCACGGAAAATAATCGGCGTGAGTATAAAACACATTTGCCTTGTGAAAACTATGGACAAAGCAAAAGAAAGAAGGAGGTTTTTAGCTATGATGAAAAATGATCATCGTAAAAATACAGGCGGAAGCTCGAACCGCAGGGTATATATCACCGCAGTTGCCGGCATTGCCGCAATCGCAGCGCTTATTGTTATCGGTGTCGTTTCCAATGAAGAACCGGACATGACACTCCCGATTTCTCCGACGCAGGGAGCCTATGAGTATCCCGAGCTCGACGAATCCTGGCTGACAAATCAGGGGACAACCGCTCCCACGCGTGTTCCTACGAAGAGTCCGACAAAGGCACCTTCCGCGACACAGGCTGTTACGTTAAGCCCGATGGCTCCTACAAATGCGCCTACCGCTGTTCCCGACAGGGAGGTTACACCGATGCCGGATGAAACGACCGGTAGCGGAGAAACACAGGAAAACGTAGTGGATAAGGAGGACTCCGAGGTTGTATCCGCGGAAGCCTTGGCAAGTCTGCACTTAGACACAGAGCGAGGGTTGAACTGGCCGGTTCTCGGTGAAGTGGTGCTTCGCTTCAGCACCGACCATGGGGTGTACCACGAAACCTTGAATTCCTTCCGAACCAACGACGGTCTTATGCTGGCAGCGGAAGAGGGAACGCCGGTAGTATCTGCGGCGGACGGTATTGTGACGGACATTTTCGAGGACACAATGCGCGGTACCTGCGTGGCAATGGCACTTGGTGACGGTTACGAGGCTGTCTACGGACAGTTGGACGAGGTGTCTTGCGAGGTGGGGGACAAGCTGGACGAGGGAGATCGTATCGGTACGGTCGGTAAGACTACAAAGTATTACACACTGGAAGGAAACCATTTGTATTTTAAACTTGTAAAGGACGATGCTCCGATAAATCCGATGCTGCTGCTTCGGGAGTTATCGACGAGCAACGAGGAATAAGAGAATGCCCCATCTCGTCGGATGGGGTATTTTTTTGTAGGCATTTCGAATATTTTTTTGAAGCGGGGGCGAAGGCTGTTCCGATATTGACAAATCGTCGGTTGTCTCGGTATACTGATAGCAAATGGGCATATCGATAGGAGTAAGCCTGTGCGGATAAGGAGCCTGTTGAGGAAAGGAACGTAGCTATGGACATACAGATCGGTGATATTGTTAAGATGAAGAAGCCGCACCCGTGCGGGAGTCATGAGTGGGAGATTCAGCGCGTGGGGATTGATTTTCGCATGAAATGTCTCGGTTGCGGACACCAGGTGATGCTTCCGAGAGTGCAAGCAGAGAAGAACATTCGGGGAATTCGGAAACCGGAAGTGTAAGAAACGTGCAAGGGAGAGGGAGGTCGATGTAGCCTTAGTTCCCTTGCTTTTTTTGATGAAAAATGTGCTTGCTTTTTCGAAAATGCTATGCTACAATGCTTAATTGTGATATATTACACGTTTTCCTTGCTCTTACGTAGTGTAAGGGCCAGAGACCAAAAGGAGGTGCGAGACAACTATGAATAAGTATGAATTGGCATTAGTTGTGAGTGCAAAGATCGAGGACGAGGCCAGAGAAGCGGTTGTTGAGGCTGCGAAGAACCTTGTAACAAGATTCGGCGGCGTGATTACCGACGTTGAAGTTTGCGGCAAGAAGAGACTGGCTTACGAAGTTCAGAAGATGAATGAGGGATTCTATTACTTCATCCAGTTCGATGCGGAAGCTACTGTTCCCAATGAGATTGAGCAGAGAGTTCGTATTATGGACAATGTACTTCGGTTTTTGTGCGTTAGAAGAGACGAAGAGTAAGGAGGTACTCCTCTATGAACAAAGTCATTTTGATGGGACGTCTTACAAGAGACCCCGAAGTAAGATACTCGCAGGGAACAAACACTGCAATTTGCCGCTATTCGCTGGCAGTTGACCGTCGCTTTAAGAGAGACGGTGAGCCGGATGCGGATTTCTTCAACTGTACCGTATTCGGTAAGAGTGCGGAATTCGCGGAGAAGTATTTCCGTCAGGGCACGAAGGTTGTGGTAACCGGTCGTATCCAGAACGACAATTACACCAACAGAGACGGCCAGAAGGTATACAGCGTACAGATCATGGTGGAAGAGCAGGAGTTTGCCGAGAGTAAGAATTCTAGCGCAGGCGGTGGAAATGATAGCTTTTCCTCTGCAAGACCGAATCCTGCAAGTGCAGGCGACGGCTTTATGAACATTCCGGACGGAATCGACGAAGAGCTGCCGTTTAACTAACATTTTATGAAGCAAGTAATTTCGTTGCTTCGAAGAGAATTGGATAGGAGGTAAACCAACATGGCTTTCGATAAGACCAATAAAGGCGATAAGAGCGAAGCTCCTATGAGAAAGAGAGTAATTCGCAGAAGAAAGAAGGTTTGTGTATTCTGTGTAGAGAAGGCTGAGAACGGCATTGACTACAAGGACACGAACAAGCTTAAGAGATACGTATCCGAGAGAGGTAAGATTCTTCCCAGAAGAATTACCGGTACGTGCGCAAAGCATCAGAGAGCTTTGACCGTTGCTGTTAAGAGAGCACGTCACGTAGCATTGATGCCTTATACGACGGACTAAGCTTTGGCCTTAAAAGATTTTTAAGGTAAGGATTTGAGCCTAAATTGTAATTGACTCGATATTTTATATGTAAAGTGTAAATCAGACTCATGGTTCAAGAGAACATTGAGTCTGATTTTATATAATTAAAAATGTAAAACTTCGAAAATTTATGTTAACAAGATTTTGAAGATGAA
Organism: Lachnospiraceae bacterium; assembly: GCA_045601665.1. Taxonomy (GTDB): domain Bacteria; phylum Bacillota; class Clostridia; order Lachnospirales; family Lachnospiraceae; genus ISDg. The sequence continues at coordinate 40,641 of JAZRZZ010000009.1, read as the reverse complement.
GTATAATCAATCATGCGTAAGGTGGGAAAGCAGAAAAAAATGAAAAGAACAACAAAAGCGCACGCATTTTTGACCATACTGGGAATTGCATTAAGTGTTGCAGGACTTGTTATTGGAGCACTCATATTTCCGAATTGGGAAAGCCATCATGATTTTGAATTGAATTTCGCGAAGAATATATCTGAAAAATATAGTTCCTATTATGATGTAGATACAGATTCGCTTCAAATGTATCAAAGTGAGGGAAATTCCAAGTGTAAATACTCTGTGTATTACCAAAAAAGAGGTGCATCGTCATGGACATCAGTAGTGCAAAAACTTACATTTGCTGAGAACGATGAGTGGGACGGAGAAAACTATTCGTTAAAATCATCATGGTGGTGTGACATTAGATTTAAAGAACAAAAGACAGAAGGGCAAAGTGTAAAGTCAACTTTATGCTTTTCTTTGGGTCAATCGACAGATTAGTTATCTTTGGTTGACTTGTGACAATATAGTAAAACAATAATACATACTACCTTACGCAATTCTTTTAAAGGGGCTACCGATGAATTACTATTTTTCTGTGGGGAAAATCGATATTAATAATACGACATTGTATGAGTCGGCTGAAATTACGATTCCGGTTCGGGGGATAACAGTTGTGGTCGGAAGTAACGGATGTGGGAAGACGACGCTTCTGAATCATATGATGTATTTGAACCCAGAACGGATAGCATTAATTGCTCAGGAAAATGACTTGATTTTTCATGAGATGTCTATAGAAGATAACATTATGTTATTCGGAGAAGATAAAGAGAAGTTCTCGGAGCTTCTTAGATTATTTGAAATAGAATACATAGTGGATCGTAAGCCAAGACATTTGAGTGGCGGTGAAAAGAGGATCATTGCACTGCTTAGAATGTTTTTTGTGGACAAGGACATCGTGTTTCTGGATGAGCCGACAAATGATTTGGATTATCGCGCTGTTGAAAAAGTTAAAACGATTATTTCGCAACTTGCTACTCAAAAGGCAGTGCTTATTGTAACACACGATGAACGGATTGCTTCGATTGCAGATAAGACATATTGCTTTTGCGACGGAAAGATTTTGTCGAAAGAAGATCCACATGAGAAAGTGTACCGTGAAATAACGAAAAAAGAAGCGAAGAATACAATTGGAAATTTGGTTAGGAGAGAAATTGTAGGGAATCTTCTTTTTGCGTTTGTGCTCATTTCTGTGATTGCTTCGGGATTGGTCGCAATTATTATGAATGTGGATAAGATAGATTATTTGAAAGAGAAGCAGACGAATATAGCCTCAAGATTTTATGCGGGGCTTGACTTGATGATTTCGGAAGGCTATATTCCACTTCAAGCCTATAAGTGTTATGCGGGAGAAATCAATGAAGATTTTCTTGAAGCGTATTATGAAAGTTTGAAAGTGGTTAGTAGTCAAGGCGGAAGCCTAAATATGTTCGTTGACAAGCAGCTGGGGGAGGAGGTTTATCTTACTGTTTTCTTCGATGCGATAACAAATAAAAAGACATATGTAATGCAAGACTATCAGCGGTTAAGAAAAGAACAAACGGGGAAAAAACCGGATATTTCGAAGTATATATCTGTGTTTGACGGAGTTAACGAAGTGGCCGACATTCCGAAAGATGGAATGGATGAACGGATTGACCCTAGTTTGTATTATATGCTTGAGGAGGCATATATAGAAGAATATTCGGAGTATCAGCCGGTGTTATATGTTGTAATGGGAATCAATGAGGTTCGATTGACCGATTTAGAGGGAAATATCTTTATTAAGAACAATACGACGGTTGATATATGCAATGCCATCAATGCTATGCGGGTTTACATGAGTTCTTTGACAGTATTGGGGATAGGGTTAATCGGGAGCCTTTTGTTCTACTTTTTGTACGTGTGCATTGGCATAAAACTATATAGAAACCACATTGTTGTATTTAGAAATCTTGGTGTTTCTCAAGATGAGGTTACAAGAGAATTGTTTCGAAAGAAGGGAGCCCCCATGATCAAGATGTCAATGATTGGTACCGGATTGTTGATGTGCATTGTTGGTTTATATTTTTATACGAATTATACGTTGGTAATAACTTTAGTTGCTTTTCTTTCTTTGATAGTGGGAGTTGGAGTAATCGTGACTACGCGAAGAATTTTAGACAAAAATATAGAAAAAATATATAATTATGGTGGACTTTATGAAGATAAAAATTAACGTAAAAAACAGTTCTGTCGATTTCCTTGGACAGGAAATCAATTTGGATCGCTGTGGTGTATATCTGATGAAGGGACCCAATGGGATAGGAAAAACAACGATCTTGAAGGATATTGTTTTCACGAGACAATTCGATTCCCCAAATTGTAACCACTTTGCGTATGCGGAACAGGGACCTAGAAAATATAATATTAGAATAAATGAATATTTGGAACGATTTCATTCAGGTGTCGATTTCGAGTTAATGCATACGTTAATGGAAAAGCTTGACTTGATGCATTTGGATATGAAGTCTTCCGTGCTTTCGGTAAGCGGAGGAGAGCTAGAAAAACTTAATATCATTGCGTGTTTGATAAAAGACTTGGAATATGTTTTCTTAGATGAGCCGACGAATAATCTTGACAATGCATCGGTAGAGTCCTTGGTTGAGGTTATAGAAAATTTGGCGCGTAATCGAGTGATCGTAGTTGTGTCGCATGATCCAAGGCTTACATTTGCAGACCCCCATATCATCGAAGTGAAGCAGAATCGTATTGACGTGAGTTACGCAAAGTCGGAAAATAATAATCTCAAGTCAATTTGCGAAAAGAAAAATGTGAAGTACCCTACAGGGAAGATATTACGTAGACATTTCGCAAGATTTTCCACTATTGCGAATGTATTTTTGCTGATGATTTATACGTTTGCAATTATTTATATCAACCATATTGTCTTCGGACAATTTTATTCTCCGCCGGAATTGACGAATGAGGATGATACGATTTTGGTTTATTCCGTGGATATGGAATACGGCGAGCTAAATCAGCGTTATGCGAAAAGCTTAGGACTTAAAGTGGATGAAGATAAGTATTATTCGGTGATGCAGTATAGCGATATCAGTGCAATTGCGAGCGAATATGATGTTGAGGATATTTATATAGAAAATGAAGTATTTGCGGACTATTTGGCGGATATCATATTGGGAAGAAAGGTGCCGGAAGAGAGGATGAAACTTTCGATACCGCAAATCATTCTTGAGAATTACATTCTTCAGATAAATCCGTATTTCAGTACAGATTTTCTTCTTCAAGGTAGGTATCCGCACGATGGAAAGAAAGAGATTGTAGTATCGCAGGAGATGCTTGACAATGTGTATCCAGGGAAGTCGATAAATGATAAGGTGCTGTTTGAAGGAGAAGAGTATGTTTTAGTGGGAGTACACTATTTGGACCTTTGTATACTCTCCTTTGATGGAGCTAGCGAATATTTTTATAGGTATGACAGTGAAACATATGAATCTTTTATAGATGAACAAACGAAATACAAAAAAGAAAAGGACGCCCCTGAGTCATACATATATAAACCTATGACGATAACCATTCAAGCTGAGGGTGGTAAAGAAGGCGAAATTTTAAAAGGACTGTTTTTGGAGTATCCTGCTAATAATTTCTATTCCTATACGTGGGCGAATGATATTGCCGATTATGAAAATGCGAAGCTGTCAAAAAACGCTTGGATTGCAAATATGGTAGCAGTGAGTGTTTTGGGAGTTCTTTTGATATCAATCGGCAGAAAACGATGCGAAATGTACGATGTGGAAGCAGAGTCGCTTGACAACTATTATTTGTCGAAGCCGTTGACGTCTCGTATATTGTGTATTTCGGAGTTAGTACTAAACGGTTTGCTATATGTTTTAGCGGTAATAGTTGCTCGCAGTTTGGCCCTGTATAATATGGAATTTGCAATTGTTTGCGTGGGTTGTAGCGTTTTGTTTGTTGCTGCATCTGTTTCACACATGGTGCGTTTGATAAAGGGATATGAATAGAATGATATTGCTATACGTTATGTTATACATGTCTATTTTTTTGCATGAAATGATGCATGTGATTCTGGCAAAAAGCTTTAGGATAGCGATTCTCGAAGTTAAGATAGGAACAGAGTGGCCCCAAGGTAATATAGGCAAGCTGCGCATATCTCCTGTTATTGGGAATTCGCATGTTGAAGTGGATTATGAAAACTTGGTAAAGCTATCTTCTGCAAAAAAAATAATGTTTTTTATGGCAGGTATATTCATGAATCTGACATTGGCATTTGTGTTCGGTATGTTGAATAGGCATATGGACATGTTTGCTATCAAAATTGTAGCGGTATCCAATCTCGTTATTGCGATTCTGAATCTTTTGCCGTTATGGCAGACCGATATGGCCAATTTGATCTCGTTGATAGGTGATAAGGCGAAAAAGCAAGGTGACAGATAGAGCGTGCATGATGAGAAGTAAATTTCGTATTTATGAACGAGAAGTAATAAGGAATATCCCAAATATGCATATCATCGAAATCCCCCGCAGGGCATTGCGGGGGATTTTTGCGGTGCGCCCAGCGGCGCACGTTTCTAACGGGTGAAAGTCCCGAATCCGCCCTAGTAGTGGGAAGGATATAGCCAAGACCAAGGGTGTCCACCGTGAGGTGGAATCTGGGGAGGTCTCGTCGGTGGATAGAAAACTGGGAGTTCCGACGGTAGTGGACAGGGTAATCCAACAAGCCATAACGCAGGAGCCTTCTCCGATTTACGAAGAACAGTTTCCGGAAAGCAGTTTTGGCTTTCGACCAAAGCGAGGGGTACACGATGCGCTCCGCAAGTGCCAAGAGTATGCAGACAACGGATATGTATACGTGGTAGACATGGACTTGGAAAAGTTCTTTGACACCGTCTGTCAAAGCAAACTCATTGAGGTATTTTCCAGAACCATCAAGGATGGCAGGGTTTTATCACTGATTCACAAATATCTGAATGCGGGAGTTGTAGCAAACGGTATGCACGGTGGCGTGAGAGGATGGCGGTTAATCACCGCCTCCTACTCGATTGAAGATCTAAGAGAAAGGACACATGGGACGTTGAATCTCAATGTGGGGCACTGCAAAAAGAAAAAAGACCTTTTATTTTGCGCGCGGTCATGGTAAAATACTATATATGTGTGCATATATGAAGGAAATGCGTGAATTCGGAGGAATTGCCATGAAATCAAAACACAAAGTCAAAGGACGTTTGAAGATATATTTGCTTTGGCCGGTATTGTTGACCGGTTGGTGGGTGATTGCCGCGGGCTTGCTTCTTATGGTGAATCGAAATGCGGGACTTGTGGCATTCGGCGCAACGTTTGTATATTTTGTCGTTACGCTTGTGATGTACCTTTTGCGCCGGAAGTACATTTTGAAGGATTACGTGGAATTTGCCATGGATTACGGTCAGGTGCAGCGAAAGATGCTGAAGGAGCTGAAGGTACCTTATGGCGTAATGGATGCGGAGGGAATGCTTCTCTGGTGCAACGACGAGTTCTGTGCGCTCAGTGAGCGGGAGAGAGCCGGTTATAACATTCGTGAGCTTATGCCGGATGTTAAGGCATTTTCTTTGCCGAAGCATGACAAGGAGGAGCGCAACTACCGTACGACGCTCGGAGATAAGAATTGTCGTGTGATCTTCCGTATGATGGATACGCCGGAATTTCAGCAGGAGCTGCAGGCGTTGGAGCTTGCGGACTCGCAGGGAAGAACACAGAAGATGATTGCGGTATTCCTCTACGATGAAACCGAAATTATGCTTTTGAAGCAGGAGAATTTTGATCGTCGGCAGATTGTCGGACTTTTGTACATCGATAACTATGACGAGGTGTTGGAGTCCTTTGAGGAAGTGAAACGGTCGTTGCTCAGTGCGCTGGTGGATCGGAAGATTACGAAGTATATGCAGGACATCGATGCCATCATCAAGAAGGTAGAGAAGGACAAGTATTTCTTCGTTTTCCAGAATCGATATCTCGCTTCGATGACGGAGAACAAGTTCTCAATTCTTGAGGAGGTTCGTTCGGTAAGCATGGGGACGGCCGAAAGCAGTGTTACCATCAGTATCGGTCTCGGCGTCAATGCGGAGTCCTATGTACAGGGCTACGAATATGCACGTGCCGCAATGGATCTTGCGCTCGGACGAGGCGGCGATCAGGCAGTGGTGAAGGACGGCGAGATGATTACCTATTACGGAGGTAAGAGCGAGTCGATCGAGAAGAATACGCGAGTGAAGGCACGTGTAAAGGCGCACGCACTACGCGAGTTTATTGAGGGCAAGGATAGCATCTTTATTATGGGACACGCAAATGCGGACGTCGATTCCCTCGGCGCGGCAATCGGTGTATATCGAATCGCCAAGCATTTCGGCAAAAAGGCGTACATTGTGCTCAACGAGATGGGGAGTGCGGTTCGACCGATGGCTTCGAAGTTTTTGAACAATCCGGACTATGAGGAGTCCATGATCATCAGCAACATTCGTGCGCAGGAGCTGGCGACGGAGGATGCACTTTTGGTTGTTGTGGACGTGAATCGTCCGGGGTATACCGAATGCCCCGAGTTGTTTGATCAGATTCGTCAGGTGATAGTGCTCGATCATCACAGGAAGACAAGTGACTCGATTGAAAATGCGGCATTGTCCTATGTAGAACCCTATGCATCGTCCGCCTGTGAGTTGGTGGCGGAGGTGTTGCAGTATATCGGTGACGGATTGAAGCTTCGTCCTTTGGAGGCAGAGGCAATGTATGCCGGCATTATGATCGATACGAACAACTTCTTGACGAAGACCGGTGTTCGTACCTTTGAGGCAGCGGCCTACCTTCGCCGAAATGGCGCAGACGTGACACGTATCCGCAAAGCGTTTCGTACCGACATCAATGAATATCTTGAGAAAGCGAAGGCGATTTCGGCGGCAGAGTTCTATTTGGAGCAGTATGCATTTGCGATCACATCGGCGGCGGGAGTGGAATCGCCGACGATTCTCGGTGCACAGGTGGCAAATGAGCTTCTCGAGATCAACGGAATCAAGGCGTCGTTTGTATTTACCGAATATAAGGACAGGGTATATATCAGCGCACGCTCTATTGATGAGCTGAATGTGCAGGTAGTCATGGAGAAGCTCGGTGGCGGCGGACATATGAGTGTGGCCGGTGCGCAGCTGAGCGATGTAACGCCGAAGGAAGCGATGCGTCGTGTGAAGGAAGTATTAACGTCAATGAAAGGAGCAGGCGAGATATAATGGAGGTTATTTTATTGCAGGATGTGAAGTCTCTCGGAAAGAAGGGAGAGATTGTGAAGGTAAGCGATGGGTACGCGCGCAACTTTATTTTGCCGAAGAAGTTGGGTGTGGAGGCAAATGCGAAGACGCTCAATGATTTGAAATTGCAAAAGGCGGCACAGGCAAAGCTTGCGAAGGAGCAGCTGGAGGCGGCACAGGAGCTTGCCGGGAAGATTAACGGCAGTTCGGTTCGTGTGTCGATTAAGACCGGTGAGAACGGACGTGTGTTCGGTTCGGTTTCCGCAAAGGAAATTGCCGAGGCAATGAAGGAGCAGCTTGGACTTGATATTGATAAGAAGAAGCTATCGCTCAGTACGGCGATTAAGAACGAAGGAACATTTTCGGCAGCAGTGAAGCTGCATCCGCAGGTGACGGCAGAGCTGACGGTTAAGGTGGAAGGAAACTGATTCGATGGATGAGGCATTGATAAAGCGGATTCAACCGCATAATGTAGAGGCGGAGCATTCCGTCATCGGTTCGATGATGATGGACCGCGAAGCGATTTTGGCGGCCTCCGAGATCTTGCAGAGTGAGGATTTCTATGAGCGGCAGATGGGAATCTATTTCGAGGTTCTCACCGAGCTGTACCAAGAGGGTGTGGAGGCGGACCTGATTACGGTGCAGGAGAAGCTACGCGGACGAGGCGTTCCGGAGGAGCTGTGCTCCCTTGAGTACCTAAGTAATCTTGTAGATGTCGTGCCGACCTCTGCGAATGTGAAGCACTATGCGGAGATTGTGAAAGAAAAGGCGCGCTTGCGGCGGTTTATTAAGGTGTCCGAAGGACTGGTGAACACGTGCTATCTGGATAAGGAAGCACCCGATGAGTTGTTTGCGAAGGCAGAGAAGGATCTGTTTGCGATTCTTCAGGAGACGCAGAGCAATGACATGATGAGCATTAGTGAGATTGTCGTGAAGGCGCTTGAGGGAATTGAGGCGGCGGCGAGAAACAAGGGCTCGGTTACCGGTATTGCCACCGGATTCTATGAGCTGGACTATAAGACGGCCGGGTTGCAGCCATCGGATCTGATTCTGATTGCGGCACGTCCCTCCATGGGAAAGACCGCATTTGTCTTGAATCTCGCGGAACACATTGCGGTGAAGAATCGCATTCCGACCGCGATATTCAGTTTGGAAATGAGTAAGGTGCAGTTGGTGAACCGTATTCTCGCCATGCACTCTCACGTGGAGTCTCAGCGCATTCGTACGGGTACGCTTGAGGACAACGAATGGCAGGAGCTTGTGACAAGTGCACGTGTCATCGGTGACTCGACATTATTTATTGACGATACGCCGGGCATTTCCATTGCGGAGCTGCGTTCCAAATGTCGTAAGCTGAAGCTCGAGAAGAACCTGCAGCTAGTGATTATCGATTACCTGCAGCTGATGAGCGGTGGCAAAAAGTCTGAATCACGTCAGCAGGAAATCTCCGAAATCAGCCGATCGCTCAAGGCCTTGGCACGTGAGATTAATTGCCCGGTAATTGCTCTTTCGCAGTTATCCCGTGCAGTAGAATCGCGTGATGACAAGCGACCGATGCTTTCCGATCTGCGTGAATCGGGAGCGATCGAGCAGGATGCGGACGTGGTGATGTTTATTTATCGTGATGAGTATTATCACAAGGATAGCGATCAGCAGGGGATCACCGAGATTATCATCGGCAAGCAGCGTAACGGTCCGACCGGAACGGTGAAGCTCGGTTGGGTATCGGAGCTTACCAAGTTTGTCAATCTGCAGCGTGAAAACGATCGCTAGCACATAGGGAGCGAAGCGACCGAGAATACAAAGAAGACAGCCGCATTGTGCGGATGGGAGCTCGAGGAGAATAGGTTTCTTCTCGGGCTTTTTTTGTAGTGTGAAACGATGTGGGGAAGCAGTCGTGTACAGAGAGCAACTGTCAATGCCGAAGAGTAGACGGTATGGTTGTTGGGAGAAAAATGCGAGAAAGCAGAGAAATGTGACATATGGTTGTTGGGGAATGGGGGAGAAATGTCTTGCAACTATTTGCGGCAGAAAGTAAAATAATGGTAGGTTTCCGAGGATAGAAACAAACGAGCACGAAATGCATTTTCGAAAAAAGGAGGATCACATGGGAGAAAGACATTATACCATTGCGGAGATTGCGAAAAAAGTCAACGTGGAGCCGCATTTGCTAAGATACTGGGAGGACGAGCTGGCGCTTGACATTCCGAGGAATGAGCGTGGACTACGCTATTATCGAAGACAAGAGCTGATGATGTTTCGGGCGATTCAGAATCTGCGGACAAAGGGATTTCGTATGGGTGCCATTAAAATGGTGTTGGATGACATATACCGCGTGGAGGACCTGCCTGCGGAGAAGCTTCTGGAGCTTCGTGATCGCATCGACGAGGCGATGGGGGTACGTAGTCTGAATGAGACATTTGCGTACGAACGTGTACGCTTGCAAGAACAGCCGGCAAATGGAATCGAGGCGGGTGGTCGATCGTCCGGGGAGGAAACTTTGCCGGAGATAGCCGAGGAGAGCTCTGCCGCACAAAGGGAACGAAGTGAGGGGGAAGCGAGGCTTCGGCAGTTTCGCCGATTGATGACAGAGATTGTGTACGATGCGATGAAGCAGAACAACGAGGATATGACACGTAGGATCAATTATACAGTGTCCGACTCGGTCATTCGGGAAATGGACCATTTGCTTCGTAGAAGAGAGGAGAGGGAAGAAATGCATTTTCGCAAAATCGATCAGATGCTCACGTCCTTCCGTGTTGAGAACGGTGAGGTGGCAGTGACAGGCGAACCGGTGTATGACGGAGAGAAAAAAGGACGGATACGTTTTCCGTTTCTTAAGAAGAATGAGCCATGAGAGAAAAAAGAAACACGGTGTCCCGCAGGAGCACCGTGTTGTTTCATTCACATTGTTGCGGAAATCAACCCTCAGAGATGGACTCAGTAGGGCAGGTAGATGCACAAGCACCGCACTCAAGGCAAGCGTCAGCATCGATTACGTATACGCCATCACCTTCGCTGATAGCATTTACCGGACATTCTGCAGCGCAAGCACCACAACCAACACAACCGTCGTTAATTACATATGCCATAATCGTATCCTCCTATAAACATCCTAGATTACGAAGTACATTCCTCTGTGCTTCGTGTACATTGTACTTCAAAATGTACAAGAATACAAGTATTATTTGTAGAGAAGTTTATTGAAGAAATGGGATGAATTGGATAGACGAGAAAATTCGATGAATCTTGACGAACTCGAATGAACACGTTATAATAAGGGTACATTAGAAAAAACAACAAAGAAAGAAGGTTTTCGATATGGTAACCAAGGAAATGACGATTGGCGATTTGCTTCGCTTGGATATGAGTGTTGTGCCGGTTCTTATGAACGCGGGGATGCATTGCATCGGGTGCCCTTCCGCACAGGGAGAGTCCATTGAGCAGGCGGCAATGGTACACGGAATCGATCCGGATGTACTGGTTGCGAACATCAATGCACACTTGAAGGCGAACAAGTAATCATTATGTACACAAAAAATCGAAGCTACGCAGGAAACGGTAGCTTCGATTTTCTTTGTCTATAATACAACGATCTTCGGTTCTAGGACAGTCGCGCCAGCTGTGCAATGGCATCCCCGGCAATTAGGCAATCCAAATGCTCCTTGTAGAAGGAGAGGGACGTACGCTCCAATGCGGTGCTGTACTCGCAGGCGATGTTACAAGCCTTGTTAAAGGAAATAGCATCGCTTTCTCCCGGAATCAAGCAGAGTACATACGAATGCTCGGAAGGATTGCGGTACAGGATGCTGTCACCGTCGTAGAGACGACAAACGGCATGTGCATAAGCGGTAATGTTGTCGAAACGACGGAACAAAAAGGCCTTGGCATCCGCAATAGTCAATTGCGGAGCAACGGATGCGTCGTCGGTCGGCAGGGCGGATTCGTTGTCGGTTGCGGTCCGTGCAAGCTTTAGGTGCTCCAGCAAATCGTTCGAGAACTGCTGCAGCTGATCAAGCATATGATTTGCAAAGGGAGACTGCTTCGGCTCGCTTTCTTCCTCCTCTTCGTGGTAGGGAGTAAAGGAAGAAAATCTCGTATCCAGCTCCTCCGGATTGTCCACCTTTGTAATAATCAATATAAGAGATTCCGGGGATGTGGGAATCGCTTCAATCATCAGCGGCATATCCTCGGCTTCAAAATCGCATTCCCGAGAAGCTTTTCGCATCATGTCGCTGAAAAGCTCCCTTGCCTTGTCGGAGCCATAGACGAATTCGCTCAGTTTCAAATTGCGTTCCCGCAGATCCTGTCCGTTCAAAACGCAACGTATTTGGTTGTCGTTAATCTTCTCGATCTTCATAGATTCAGCTCCTCTCTGTTTTTTTGCTTTGAGTATATTGAAGTATAAGGGAAATATGCACTAAAGTCAATGCACAAAATTGTGAAAAAAGTATATTTGCATACGCGGAAAACCGAGCATTCGCGATTTTGACCCCCGTCTTTCGGTTTTGCTTTTGTGAAATACGCCGATAGATTTTTCCCAAAATGCTCTTTATACTTTTAGTTAAGCATTTTCGACAGAGCGAGAAGGCCGAACGCTACCTAGCTTCTTTGCTTTGCTTATGGGGTGTGCGAGGCGTTACACAGCGAAAGAGAACGGGAATGGGAAGACGGAATATATCACAGGTTTACCACCTATCACACGAAATTCCCTTTGTGTATGTCGGCGCAAAGTGGTAACAAGCACCGAAGAAGATGCGACGGAAAAGGAATCTTTAAGAAAGCGAAAGCATAACCACACCTTTGAGCGGAATGGGGTTCCTTTTCCGAAAAAAATATGATACAATAGACGCCGTAGAGCGGTTTTCAGCTCTTGACGGAGGTTTGTATATGAGACTAAGGATAATATTTTTTGTGCTTTGCGCGATGTTAATGCTGGGACTGGCCGCATGCGGTAAGGAGTCGCTGCTTCTTGAAGAACCCAAAGGCGAGCAGCCATCTACGGAGAAGGCCGATGCTAAGGGGTATTATGGACTCTCCGATACGCAGGTGTTGTTGATTACCGATGGTAGAGTAGAGGAGACAAAGGGCATTTCCTTGAATGGAACGATATATGTTCCGATGGCGGTTGCTAAGAAGTGGGACGATCGTTTTTACTGGAGTGAGAGCGAAGAACAGCTGATTGTTTCGAATGCAACGCAGTTGCGTTACTATTGGCCGGATCTGAATCGGCATCAGGCTGGCGAAGAGATTGTCGAGGATGCGATTCCGCAGGTAATTCGCTCCGAGAGTGTCTATTATGTTTCCTATGAGCTGGTGAAGTCCGGTGCGAACATTGCAACGGTGCATTACAAGGAGCCGGATCGTATTATGACCTTTACCGATGGTGCAACCTTGCAGAAGGCGCAGGTGCAATCTGCGGCTGAGGCACAGATGCGCACCGATGCTGCGATAACGTACCCCGTGCTTGCGGAGTTAAAGCTTGGTGACAGTGTTTACTACGGAAACGGTCTGACGGAGAATGGTTTTACACAGGTGGTAACCGCCGACGGTATGTTCGGATATGTGAAGGAAGATGTGCTGTCCGCGTATGTGGAGGAGTTGGCAGTGGGTACCTTGGAAGAGCCGGAATATACGCACAAGAAACTGAATGAAACCATTGCCATGGTGTGGCATCAGGTGTTTGCAGAGCAGGGTGGAAGCGATTTGCAGAAGGCTCTGAAAGGAACGACCGGTGTCAATGTGGTATCACCGACATGGTTTGCCGTGACGGATGTACAGGGGAATATCAGTAGCTTGGCGAATAAGTCCTACGTACAGAAAGCGCATGCTATGGGCATACAGGTATGGGCGCTTGTGAACGATTTCACACCGGGAGTACCGGGAATTGAGGTGCTTTCAAGTACCGATGCACGGCGGAATCTCATTGATTCCTTGGTGAAAGAAGTGGAACGGGTAGGTGCCGATGGAATCAACGTGGACTTTGAATACATTACCGTAGAGTCGGGACCGCATTTTATTCAGTTTTTGCGGGAGTTGTATCTGGTATGTCGTGAGAAGGGCTTGGTGCTCTCGACCGACACGTATGTTCCTACTGCCGCGAATGCATTTTACGATCTGGAGAGCCAGCGCGATGTGGTGGATTATATCTGTATTATGGCGTATGATGAGCATCACGGCGGTTCCCAAGTGGCAGGCTCTGTTGCATCGCTGCCTTTTGTGCAGAATGGTGTGTCTGCAGCACTGAAGAAGGTACCTGCGGACCGGCTGGTGCTCGGAGTGCCGTTCTTTGTGAGAAAATGGTCCACCGAGACTGCGGATGGCGTGTCGAAGGTGAGCAGTGAGGCCGGAGGAATGGATACACTCAAGAAGTTTGTACAGAAGAACGGTGGCGAGTTTGTGTGGGACGACACCTGCAAGCAATCGTATGCGGAATTCACCGTAGACGGAGTGTTGTATCAAGTATGGTTGGAGGACAGCGAGTCTTTGCGCTATAAGCTGAATGTAATGCGAGACAACAAGCTCGCGGGCTTTGCGGGTTGGAAACTCGGACTGGAGTCGGCGGAGGTGTGGACACTGGTTCCGGAATACCTGCAGTAACAAAGGAATGAAAGAAGCATAGAAATCATAGGATAGTGAAAAAGCAGCGGGGCCGCGTATGAAGCCGGAACGCATACTTCCTTTCACTATCCTTTTTTTGTTCGTTGCGGCGTGGTGGGTGTCCGAACAGAGCATTTCTGCTTGGGTGGCTGATAATCTGGCACGTATAAACCGTTCGGAGGCAGTGGTTACTTATTATGGTGAGAACGGAGAGGCGATCCGTGTGCCACTCAATGGGATGACAGTGGTATTGGATGCCGGACATGGTGGAAATGATCCGGGAAAAGTCGGAGTCGTAGGAACGAAAGAAAAGGAGATCAATCTCAGCATTGCATATAAGCTTCGTGACGTATTGAGTGCAAAAGGCTATGTGGTTGTGATGACGCGAAAAGGGGATGGTGGTCTGTATGCGGAAGCGGATTCCAATCGGAAGGCTGCGGATATGAAGAAGAGAGTAGAGATTATGAATACAACACAGGCAAGCTATGTGATCAGCATTCATCAAAACAGCTTTCCGGGAGAAGAGGTCCGGGGGGCACAGGTATTCTACCATACGAAGTCCGAGGAGGGGAAATGGCTTGCAGAATCGATTCAGGCATCGCTGGTACGAATGGATCCCGAGAATCGACGTATGGCGAAGGCAAACAATGATTATTATGTGCTGCGAAATACCGAAGCGCCGACTGTGCTTGTCGAGTGCGGCTTTCTGTCTTGTCCGCAGGAGGAACAGCTTCTTTTGACCGAGGAATACCAATGGAAGCTTGCCAATGCCATTGCCGATGGATTGCTCTGTGCTCAGCCGAAAAAATAGAATGCAAGATTTTATTTCGTTTTCGTGAAAAAAACAGAAAAAAAGTAGGACGAAAAGCATTGAAAAGCCATGTACTTTATTGACGTGGAGAGGAGGATGTGCTATATTGAAGGTGCGAGAAGAGATTTATTTGCGAAGGATGATAGGGGAAAGCGAGGCACGTAATTATGAACATCGGATTGATTGCAGACGATACAAGAAAGACCTTGATGCAGAATCTTTGCATAGCGTACAAGGGAATATTATGCAAGCACGACCTGTATTCTACCGGTGTGACCGGGCGTATGATCGAAGAGGCCACCAATCTGCATGTACATAAGTTTTTGTCCGGGAGCTTGGGAGGAGAGCAGCAGCTTGCAACGATGATTAAGCAGAACCAGCTGGATATGGTAATCTTTTTGCGTAGTCCCGAGCATATGATATACGGGGTGCAACCATTTAACAATGTGATCCCCCTATGTGACGAATACAGCATTCCGTTAGCGACTAACATTGCGACGGCCGAGATGATTCTAAAGGGCATGAACAACGGTGATTTGGAATGGAGAAACCTGTACCGTTAGTGTGAAGAACGCGAATAGATGAGTAGGAGGATGTGTCTGCGAGGATAGGTCCTCTTTTTATTTTGTATAAATGCAAAATTCCTCTTGTCAAGAACGAAAATCTGTTGTATAGTAAAAAACTAATAGAGAATAATAGTATTCGTGTATACAATGTGGCCGCAAGGAAGCGCGGAGAAAGTGAGGTAACTATGAATTCCTTGATGAAAATGGACGAAAAATCGCAGAAGGAGTTTGAATTTCTTCTGAACGAATGTATGAAGTCCGGTGTAATTGACCAAAACCTTTATATCGAGTATGATGTAAAGCGTGGACTGCGCGATGCGAATGGCGTAGGTGTTTTGACCGGCTTAACCGAGATCTCCGACGTGGTTTCTTACCGCAAGGTGGATGGCAAAAAGGTTCCTGCGGAAGGAAAGCTTTATTTCCAAGGCTATGACGTACAAGAGATGGTGAAGGGGTTTGAAAATCGTCGTTATGCATTTGAGGAGACGACGTACCTTCTGTTGTTTGGAGATCTGCCGAATGAAGAGCAGCTGCAGGATTTCATCGACTTGGTTACAAACTTTCAGTCGTTGTCCAACAAGTTCATACGAGACGTTATTATGAAGGCGGCCAGCGGAAATATTATGAATAGCTTGCAGAAGAGTTTGCTGACGCTGTATTCCTATGATGAAGAGGCAGACAGTATCGAAGTAGGGAATGTATTGAAGCAGTCCATCAATTTGATTGCGAAGATGCCGGTGATTTCGATCTATGCATATTGGTCTTACCTTCACTATCGTATGGATGAGAGCCTGATTATTCGTAACCCCCGTCCGGATTACTCTACTGCGGAAAATATTCTTGCAATGCTACGTCCCGACGGGCAGTTTACGGAGTTGGAGGCGAAGGTGCTCGATATCTGTCTCGTGATTCATGCGGAGCACGGTGGCGGTAACAACTCGACGTTTACCACGCACGTGGTAACCTCCTCCGGAACGGACACGTATTCGGCAACGGCAGCGGCAATTGCGTCACTTAAGGGCTTCCGTCACGGTGGTGCAAACTTGAAGGTTCGCCAGATGTTCAAGGAGCTGAAGGAGTATGTGACGGACTGGAAGGACGAAGAGAAGATTCGTGAGTACTTGACAAAGGTAGTGAAGAAGGAGGCCTTCGATCATACGGGACTAATCTACGGTATGGGGCACGCAATCTATACAATTTCCGATCCGAGAGAGGTGATTCTCAAGGAATATGCAACGCGCCTTGCAGAGGCGAAGGGGCGTACGGAGGAGCTGGAGCTGTATTTTGCGGTTGAGCGAATCTCCAAGGAGGTCATTGCACAGCATCGTCATCTGTTCAAGCCGCTCTGTGCAAATGTCGATTTCTACAGTGGATTTGTATACGATATGCTTGGTATTCCGGAGGAACTCTACACGCCGATGTTCGCAATTTCTCGTATGAGCGGTTGGGCGGCACATCGTCTCGAGGAGATTATTAATAACGGGAAGATCATTCGTCCTGCATACAAATATGTTGGACAGCACAAGGACTATTATTATATGCCGGATCGCGATTGGGACTAAGGCATACATAAGAAGTAGGAACATGCGACCATGCGGTCCGTCGGACCGTTCGGTCGCATTTTTAAGGTATGGAGGAGCAAAGGATGACATATGAGGAATGTCTGTCGGAATTGAAGCAATCGTCGGAGCGCAGATACGCCGATTTTTCTCGAAAGCTGATTCCGGGAGAGGAGCCAATGCTCGGCGTTCGGATTCCGACATTGCGTAGGCTGGCAAAATGTCTCGCGAAGGAGGATTACGCGGGAATGCTTCGGCACATGGGCTCGGAAGCGGTAATACGGGAGCGAACGACGGTATTCGGAGTGGAAGAGCCGTTTTTCGAGGAATATCAGCTGGGGGCGATGATCATCGGCTACGCGCGGGGAGAGACATCGGAAATCTTGCGTTTTGCGAGAGCATTTGTTCCGCATATCCGCAACTGGTCAGTGAATGATACCTTTTGCCAGACGCTGACGCTTGCGCGCAGAGCACCGCAGGAGGTATGGGATTGGCTTGTAGCACCGGGTCTTACATCGTGTCGTGAATACGAGCAACGTGTGGCAGCGGTATTGATGATGAGTCACTATTTAAATGAAAAATGGGTGGATCGAGTGCTTTATGCCTTGACGAATATGGGGCATGAGGGGTATTATGCAGATATGGGGATTGCATGGGCGGTTGCGACGGCGTATGCAAAGTTCCCGGAACGAGTACGACCGTTGATTGCGGACGGAGCATTTTCTGTGGCAATTCACAATAAGGCGATTCGGAAGATGATCGAGTCCTATCGGGTATCGCTAGCCGACAAGGATTGGCTGCGAACCATGAGAAAGGGAGAGCTTTAGAAACATGGAAACCAAGTTGGTGAAAATGAACCGTGAGGCATTGCGGGAAGAGGATTTTGCAGAAGCGGCGACACTGTTGCGCGAAGGAGAGTTGGTGGCTTTTCCGACAGAGACGGTGTATGGCCTTGGAGGAAATGCACTGGATATGAATGCTTCGCGAAAGATTTATGCTGCGAAGGGCAGACCCTCCGATAATCCTTTGATTGTTCATATCTGTGATACGGAGGCACTTTCGGAGCTGGCGAGAGACATTCCCGAAGCAGCGTATCGATTGGCCGAGCGGTTTTGGCCCGGTCCGTTGACGATGATATTGAAGAAGAGTGCCAAGGTTCCGAGGGAGACGACGGGAGGATTGGATACGGTGGCGATTCGTCTTCCGGCGGATACGGTGGCGGCGATGCTACTTCGGGTGAGCGGTATCTACATTGCCGCACCCAGTGCAAATGCATCGGGAAGACCGAGTACGACGAGAGCGGAGCATGTGATGGATGACCTTTCGGGAAGAATCCCGATGGTTCTCGATGGAGGACCGGTGGCAATCGGACTGGAATCCACAATCGTGGATCTCACGGGAGAAGTTCCATGCATTCTCAGACCCGGATATATTACGATAGAAGAGCTTCGTTCGGTGCTTGGGCAGGTGGAGTACGATCCTGCGGTACTGCGACGCGCGGCGAACGAGCAAATGATTGCAAAGGCACCCGGCATGAAGTACCGGCATTATGCGCCCAAAGGAGAGCTGACAATCTTCGAGGGTGAGTTGAAAGCTGTGACGGAACGAATCCGTGCGGAGGCGGAGGCGAAGGCACAAGAGGGATATTCGGTAGCGATTCTTGCGTCGGAAGAGACAAAGGATGCCTATGGGGTACTTCCGGTACGGAGTGTCGGAAATCGAACAGAGGAGGCGAGCATTGCCGCCAAGCTATTCGATACCTTGCGGGAATTTGACCGTTTGGGTGCGGAGTACATTTTCGGAGAAAGTTTTCCCGAAAACGGTGTCGGGCAGGCAATTATGAATCGGCTGATGAAAGCGGCGGGATACCGAGTGGTGTCTGTTGCGACAAAGAAAATGCCTGTGGATGACGACAGGCGACAAGGATGAGCCCGGATGGGCAGAAGGATATTACCATGCGATACGAGAAGATAATCTTTGTGTGTAAGGACAACACCAGTCTCAGCCCGATGGCAGAGAGCATTTTCGTAAGCCTATATCGAGGAGAGCCGATCTATGTGGCATCTCGTGGACTGGTTGTGCTGTTCCCTATGCCGTGCAACCAAAAAACGGCGGATGTGCTGGCGGCGCATGACATTCCGCTGATTCGCCAAGTAAGCGTCGAATTGCGAGAATCCGAGTTGACGCAAAGTACACTGGTGATAGCAATGAGCGACGCGGACAAGGATCGCTTTTCCCGCAGGTTCCCGCGGGTGTCCGCATGCACGTTGGCGCAGCTTGCGGGTGAGCTGTACGAGCCGAGGAATCCGTATGGCGGTGACGAGGCGGAATATGAGCATTGCTTTGAGGAAATGCATCGGATGCTACAGAAAGCAATTGCTCGGCTTGCCATAGAACAGAAAAAGGATGTGTTTGAAGGCTGGGAAGCGCATTTTGAAGAAGAGCCGATCGGCGAGGCATGAAAGATAGAAGCTTCCTCGGGAGCTTTGGATAAAAAATATCGCAATGGGCGAGGAAATGAGGTAAAAGCATGATAGCTTTGGGCTGTGATCACGGTGGCTATGCGCTGATGAAAGAGATTAAGGAGCATTTGACAAAGGAAGGTGTGGAATATATAGATTTTGGTACGGATTCTTCGGCACCAACGGACTATCCGATCTATGCCAAACGTGTGGCAAAGGCGGTACAGGACGGCATGTGCGAGAAGGGCATTCTGATCTGCGGAACCGGCATCGGAATCTCAATTGCGGCAAATAAGCACAAGGGAATCCGTTGTGCGCTGTGCCATGATGTGTTCAGTGCGGAGGCAACCCGCCTACACAATGACTCCAATGTTTTGGCGATGGGAGGGCGTGTTGTCGGTGCCGGATTGGCGATCATGATTGTGGACACTTGGTTGAACACACCGTTCTCGGGAGAGGCTCGTCATGTGGCGCGTGTCAATCAGATAGAAGCTGAATAAGAGATTGATTCGAAGCCGGAAGCTCTCCGGCTTCGATTTTGTCCAAAAAGGCCGTGAGCTTCGGAAAATTGCCACTGTAGATGATATGTAGGAGGTGATCGGTTTTCCGAAGGCAGTCGGAGATTTCCTCGGGGGTGATGATGCCCTTTGCAAGGATGTCACCGGCTTCTCCTAAGTCCATCACACGGACAGAGCCGTCACGGTGAACGATGACATCGACCAAAAGGTCCGTGAATACAACTCCGCCGTCGGGATGCGGTGAGGTGCTGATGATGTCACAATACCAAAAAAGCAGCTTTCCGGAGGAGTCCAAAAACTTGCTGATCTTAAAGCCCTCTTCGGGAAAGTACGCGGAAATACCCGCGGAGAGATCCTTGCGTGGACGCAAAGAGGTCCAAGCGGTCACGAGGATATGATCGCCGTGAAATAGGATTCGATCGTCCTTCAGACAGATGCATTCCTGAGGGTAGTAGCGTCTTCGATAGAGCTTGGAAATGTCCATAAGTACCTCCCGCAGATTCTTTTTCTCAGTATAGCATAAGCCGTGCGAAAAGGGAATGAGGATCGAAAGAAAAATTTAAGAAACTGTAGGGGCATTTGCTTGATAATTCGAACCGATGTGATATAATGATACCACGTATGTTGAAAAAGGAGTGAGAGCGAATGAAAAATGAGGAAACGCGGAACAATACGAAATATCTACGGTTGAAGCTGTTATACGGAGTATTTGCCGCATTTGCCGTTTTTGATAGTGCCTTTGTACAGATTGCGGTTGGCGGACGAAGCATGGGCGCGGAAATGTTGGTGATTTCGGTGAAGCTTTGCATGGTGGCTTTGCTCTTCTGCGGCGTGAAAGCGGGAAGAATTGCGCATATGGTTTTTGCACCGCTGCTTGCGGCATTTTTTGTGGCTTTGCTGGGGAACGGATATCCCGAGAAGGTTGCACGGTCGACGGGCATTTCGGAAGAACTGCTGACGGGGTTGCTTCTTGCCGGAATTGTCGCTTTGGTTGTCTCGGTCGTGCTGCTGCATGTGGTTCCTTTTTTTCGCGCGGAGTGTCGGAGCTTTGAGGAGAAATGCAAAGACGCGAAGACACAGAAGGATATGCTGCTTGCGGCAATATTGTTGCTGGCGCTAGGTGTATTTTTCGCTGCGCTCGAGTTCGTTCCGAAAAATGTTCGCTTGATGTCGTCGGAGGGAGTCGAAGGAGAATTGACCGGGGCGGTCGTTACGATATATGAAAACGGGGGGGTAACGGTTGAGAAGAATGTTCGCGAGGAGAAGGAATTGCTTGCGTTGACCAATGCTTTTGCGGAGAGTAAATGCATTCCGATGTTTCGCCTTCGGGAGGAAGAAAGGAATACAGAGGGGCTCCTTGCGCGAATCGAACTGAGCTATGGGGAGGAGACAACGCGAGAGCTTCTCATCTATGGCACGCACCTTTGCTTGGGAACGGACGGAAGGAATGGGCTGTTTGAAAATGCGTTTTTCGTGAAGGGAGACGGTACGGAAGCACTTGTGAGGCGAATTGTGGAAGTTATGAACGTGCGATAGTGTGAAAAAGTATACAAAGAAACAGAAAAAAATAAAAAAATCGGCGATAATGATATAGACAGAGACACAGAAAAAATGTTATAATAAGTTTTGGTGTGGGTTATAAGGGGCATGCGCCGTTTTTTGTTAGGAGACGATGTTGAATGCGAAGAGAGGACGATAAGCAAAGCCAAAACCGTGAGATAACCATGGGAATTGCATTGGTCAGTCAGATGGCCGTTGCGATGTTGGTTCCTATTTTCGTCGGCATCTTCGGAGGACATGCTCTGGATCAATGGTTAGGCACGGAGCCGTGGGTGCTCTTGATTGGTATTGCAGTCGGTATAGCGGCAGGGTATCGAAATGTTTGGCATATGGTTCGACGTTATACGAAGCAGAAGAAGACATCGGAGCCTCAGCCGATCAATGCAAAGCGTAGCGAGGCGGAGGAAGCCTTTTTGCAGTGGCGCAGAGAACGCGGCGAAGAAGAGAATGGTGAAACGCATGAGTAGAGGAAAGGACAATCCGGGGCTATTCGGAATGTTGCGGGAGATGCTGAGGGATGAGCCCGAGGAATACGTGCCTCCGGAGGAAATCGATGCGCAGATTGATGCAGAGCGTGCGAGCGAAGCGTACGAGGATCCCGATGAGGTTGTGGATTATATTGAACCGGACAGCGAGCGGGCCGAGGAAGAGCTGCGGGATGCGAAGTGTATTCTTACGGACATGCAGGTGGGATGTGTGTGTCTGTCCTTATTGTATCTGCTCGGAATGCTTCTTGTTCCTACAAAGATAGCATACGGAATCGGTGTATTCATCGGTTTTCTTGTGGCGGTTTGGATGCTTTGGAATATGTACGAAAGCATTGAGGCGGCACTCGATATGGAGAGCCAGGCTGCCATATCTTATATGCGAAAGAGGGTGGCGGTGCGCTACTTGATTATCTTTGCGGCGGTTGTCGGCACAATACTGCTCGGCGGAAAGTATATGGGTCTTGGTGCAATGCTTTCCATTATGAATGTGAAGTTCTCGGCTTATTTACAGCCGTTAACCAATCGTATACGCAGAAAAATAGTTCGAAAAGGAAGGTGATACGGTGAACATAGGAAGCGAGATGCTTCTACGCTGTGGAAACGGGCAAGGAATGGCGGTTTCACAGACTCTGGTCTCCAGAAGCAATGATATTGAGGCGGAGATAGGAATCAACGGTTTTTTTCATTTTAAGTTCTTCGGAACAACGCTTTGGCTTACTTCGTCACACGTTGCATTGGCCATCATTGTGCTGGGAATGGCAACTTTTGCGATTCTTGCGAATCGTGCAATCAAGAAGGCGAACCCGTACGAGAAGCCGGGTGGTTTTTTGAACCTGATTGAGCTTGGCGTGGAAGCAATCGATGGCATGACAAGGTCCAACATGGGAGAAAAACATTACAGCGGTTTTTCGAACTATATCGGAACCTTATTGCTGTTTGTTTTTATTTCAAACATTTCCGGTCTGTTCGGATTGCGGCCGCCTACGGCGGATTTCGGCACGACATTCGGGTTGGCGATGATTACGTTTTTTTTGATTCACATCACCGGTTTCCGGTATCAGAAGATGCGACACATCACGAATCTCTTCCACCCGTTGCCTCTGACACCCATCAATATTATCGGCGAGATTGCGACCCCGATTTCCATGTCGTTGCGTCTGTTCGGCAATGTGTTGTGCGGAACGGTTATTATGGCACTCATATATAACCTGTTGCCGAGCTTCATACTTTGGTTTTGGCCGGGTGCATTGCATGCATACTTCGACATTTTTTCAGGTGCAATACAGTCGTATGTATTCTGTATGCTGACGATGGTATTTATCTCAAACAATTTTGAAGACTAGTAGAAAGCAAAAAAATTTAATTTACAGGAGGAATTTTATTATGGAAATCTTCAATGACGCATTTATCGCAGGTTGCTCCGCACTCGGTGCGGGTATCGCAATGATCGCAGGTATGGGTCCCGGTATCGGTCAAGGTTTTGCAGCAGGTAAGGGTGCTGAGGCGGTAGGCCGCAATCCCGGTGCAAAGGGTACCGTTATGGGTACGATGATTCTCGGACAGGCCGTAGCAGAGACGACCGGTTTGTACTCCCTCGTTGTCGCAATCCTTTTGTTGTTCGTAAATCCGTTGATTTAATTTCGGAAGAGGATACAGAGAATAATAGGATGGAGGACGAGACATGAGAGCTTTATTGACAGCACAACTTATGGTTTTGGAAACCGGTGCTTCAGAGGAGTCTCTGTTCAGTAGAATTTTCAACATTGACCTTCAAGTGCCTTTCGATGCACTGATCACGGCATGTGCAATCTTTTTCTTGTTCTTCTTGCTGTCGTATCTGGTGTTTAATCCGGCTAGAGAACTGCTTCGCAAGCGCCAAGAGAAGATTACCGGCGATTTGGCGGCAGCTGCGAAGGAAAAGGAAGACGCCATGCAGTTTAAGGCGGAATACGACGCTCGTCTCAAGCAGGCGGACAAGGATGTAGACGTAATTCTCAGTGAAGGCAAGAAGAAGGCAATGCGCAGAGAAGCCGCGATTATCGAAGAGGCAAATGCCGAAGCGGCCAGAATTATGGAACGTACCGAACGAGAGATTGTTCTTGAAAAGAGTAAGGCGAAGGATGAAATAAAGACGGAGATGATTGCTGTTGCGAAGACAATGGCAGGCCGTTTTGTATCCGAGCAAATGAGCGAAGCAAAGCAGGCGGCGATGATTGATGACGTTCTAAAGGAAATGGGTGATCAGACATGGCAGGGATAGTGAGCGGAACGTATGGTCACGCTCTGTTCGCGCTGGCTTTGGAAAAGAAAATTACGAACGAGCTTTTGGAGGAAGCGACGGTTGTTCGTCAGGTGATGAAGGACAATCCCGAGCTCATGAAGCTCTATAATCATCCGAAGATCTCCATGGAGGAGAAGCGAGCATTTACCGAGACCTGCTTCCGAGGAAATGTCAGTGACGACATGACCGGTTTCTTGATCTTGGTCGTTCAGAACGGAAGGCAGAACGAGATTGCGTCCATTTTGGACGAGTTCGAGGCAGAGGTGAAGGAGTATCGTGGAATCGGTATTGCTTATGTAACAACGCCAATGCCGATGCCGGAGGAGCAGAAGGCTCGTTTGGTAAAGAAGCTGAAGGCTACGACCCGTTATGAGAGCTTTGAGATGCATTATGCCATTGACCGTTCCTTGATTGGCGGGATGGTTGTTCGAATCGGTGACCGAGTAATGGACAGCAGCATTCGAACGCAGCTCGAAGGGATGCAGAAGGAGCTGCAGCAGTTGCAGGTGTGAGAGACGACCTGTACGGAAGGATTCACATAGAATGTTAAGAAGGAAGGTACAAAGCTTTGAGTTTGAAACCAGAAGAAATCAGTTCGATAATCAAAGAACAGATTAAAAGATATAGTGCAAAGCTTGTGGTATCCGATGTTGGAACGGTAATTCAGGTGGCAGATGGTATTGCGCGTATTCATGGCTTGGAGAGCGCGATGCAGGGTGAGCTGCTCGAGTTCCCGAACGAGATTTATGGCATGGTCATGAACCTCGAGCAGGACAATGTCGGTGCGGTATTGCTGGGCGACACTTCCGGAATCCGCGAGGGCGATACGGTTAAGACGACCGGTCGAGTTGTAGAGGTTCCTGTCGGAGATGTTATGCTCGGTCGAGTAGTAAATGCACTTGGTCAGCCCATTGACGGCAAAGGGCCGATTGCCACGGACAAGTATCGTCAGATTGAGCGTGTGGCAAGCGGTGTTATTTCCCGTAAGAGCGTTGACACTCCGTTGCAGACCGGTATCAAGGCAATTGACTCCATGATTCCGATCGGTCGCGGACAACGAGAGCTGATCATCGGTGACCGTCAAACCGGTAAGACGGCCATCGCCATTGATACGATTATTAACCAGAAGGGTCAGAACGTGAATTGTATCTACGTTGCCATCGGACAGAAGGCATCTACCGTAGCAAATATCGTGAAGACACTTCAGGAGTACGGCGCAATGGATTACACCACCGTGGTTGCGGCAACCGCCAGCGAGTTGGCTCCGTTGCAGTACATTGCACCTTATGCCGGATGTGCCATCGGCGAAGAGTGGATGGAGAACGGCAAGGATGTTTTGATTATTTACGACGATTTGAGTAAGCATGCGACTGCATATCGTACCCTGTCGTTGCTTCTCAAGAGACCTCCGGGGCGCGAGGCATATCCCGGTGACGTATTCTACCTGCACAGTCGTTTGTTGGAGCGTGCGGCTCGTCTGTCCGATGCACTCGGCGGAGGTTCGCTTACCGCACTTCCGATTATCGAGACGCAGGCAGGTGACGTATCCGCATACATTCCGACAAACGTAATTTCCATTACCGATGGGCAGATCTATTTGGAGACGGAGATGTTTAACGCCGGTTTCCGTCCTGCGGTAAATGCGGGGCTTTCCGTTTCCCGAGTTGGTGGTGCGGCACAGATCAAGGCAATGAAGAAGATTGCCGGACCGATTCGTATCGAGCTTGCACAGTATCGTGAGCTTGCTGCATTTTCTCAGTTCGGCTCCGATCTCGATGCGGACACGAAGGAGAAGCTTGCACAGGGTGAGCGTATTCGTGAGATTTTGAAGCAGCCGCAGTATCAGCCGATGGCAGTAGAGAATCAGGTTATCATCATTTATGCGGCTACGAAGAAGTTCTTACTTGACATTCCGGTGGATCGCATTCAGGAGTTCGAGAAGGAATTGCTTGAGTATGTAGCATCGAAGTATCCCGATGTTCCCGCAACGATTCGCGAGAAGCATGTTATCGATGAGGAGTGCGAGGCAGCATTGGTTGAGGCAATCAAGGCTTGTAAGGAAGAGTTCCTTCGATAAGCGAGACTATGTAAGAGAGGAAGCAATTCTATGGCTTCGATGAGAGATATTAAAAGGCGTAGAAGCAGTATCCAGAGTACCGGGCAGATCACAAAAGCAATGAAGTTGGTTTCGACCGTAAAACTGCAAAAGGCAAAAGGCAAGGCAGAAGAGGCGAAGCCCTACTTCAATCATCTGTACCGTACGATCTCTGCAATCTTCGCCAAGTCCACACCGGAGGTAAAGGCTCGGTATACGAGTGCACGCGGGGGTGCCAAGAAGGCAGTCATCGTCATCACTTCCAATCGAGGACTGGCGGGCGGTTACAATGCAAATGTCGTAAAGCTTGTTATGAATTGCGGCATTGACAAAGAGGATATGCTTGTATACGCCGTAGGACGTAAAGGACGAGACACGCTGGCCAGACGTGGCTATACCATTGCTAAGGATTATTCCGAGGTGATGAACAGCCCGCTTTACAGTGATGCGTCGGATATCAGTCATGACGTTATGGATGCCTTCGAGGACGGCACCG
Organism: Lachnospiraceae bacterium; assembly: GCA_045601665.1. GTDB lineage: Bacteria > Bacillota > Clostridia > Lachnospirales > Lachnospiraceae > ISDg. The sequence goes on along the minus strand of JAZRZZ010000009.1, from coordinate 13,910 downwards.
TGGGTGAGATTTATGTGGCATTTACCGTATTTCGCAACACCGTAAGTCAGATTCCCACGATGCTAAAGCTTCTTCCCACGGATCCGTTCATGGGAGAAGAGGCGAACGAGGACGATGCATTGGCACTGATGAATTTTGAGCCGGATGCGGAGGAGACCCTTCGAATGATTATTCCGAAGTACGTCAGTGGAGAGATTTACGGAGCGATGGTAGAGTCCCTTGCCAGTGAAAATGGTGCACGTATGCAGGCAATGGACAATGCAACAAATAACGCAGACGAGATGATTTCCAAGCTGTCGCTCCAGTATAACCGAGCAAGACAGAGCTCGATTACGCAGGAGCTGACCGAGATTATTGCGGGCGCAAATGCCCTGGACAATTAAGAGTAGAAGGAGAAGAGAGCCGTGAAGAATACCACAGGAAAGATAACACAGATTATCGGCGCCGTACTTGACATCAAGTTCGACGAAGGCAATCTTCCTGAGATTTACGATGCGATTCGCATCACACGTTCCAATGGCGAAGAACTGACTGTGGAAGTTGCTCAGCATTTGGGTGACGATACGGTACGTTGTATCGCAATGGGACCGACCGACGGTTTGGTGCGTGGCATGGATGCCATTGCAACCGGAGCACCGATTACGGTACCTGTCGGAGAGAATACGTTGGGACGTATGTTCAATGTTTTGGGCAATCCGATTGACGAAAAGCCCGCACCGGAGAATGTGGAGTATTATCCGATTCACCGAAGTGCACCGGATTTCGCCGAGCAGTCGACCGAAACCGAGATCCTCGAGACCGGTATTAAGGTCGTAGACCTTCTCTGCCCGTATCAGAAGGGTGGTAAGATTGGTTTGTTCGGTGGTGCCGGCGTAGGAAAGACCGTATTGATTCAGGAGTTGATTACGAACATCGCAACCGAGCACGGCGGTTATTCCGTATTTACCGGCGTAGGTGAGCGTACTCGTGAAGGAAATGACCTGTATTATGAGATGATCGAGTCCGGTGTAATCAATAAGACAACAATGATCTTCGGACAGATGAACGAGCCCCCGGGAGCACGTATGCGAGTAGGCCTTACGGGACTTACGATGGCAGAGTATTTCCGTGATAAGGGCGGTAAGGACGTTCTTTTGTTCATTGATAACATCTTTCGATTCACGCAGGCAGGCTCCGAGGTGTCCGCTCTTCTCGGACGTATGCCGAGTGCCGTAGGTTATCAGCCGACGTTGCAGACCGAGATGGGGGCTCTGCAGGAGCGTATTACATCGACAAAGAACGGTTCCATTACCTCCGTTCAGGCCGTATATGTGCCGGCAGACGACTTGACCGACCCGGCTCCCGCAACGACGTTTGCACACCTTGATGCAACGACCGTACTTTCCCGTTCCATTGTAGAGCTCGGAATCTACCCGGCCGTAGACCCGCTCGAGTCTACGTCGCGTATTCTTGACCCTCGCGTGGTAGGTGAGGATCACTACAAGGTTGCACGTGGCGTGCAGGAGATTTTGCAGAGATATAAGGAATTGCAGGACATTATTGCGATTCTTGGTATGGATGAGCTTTCGGAAGAGGAGAAGACGTTGGTGGCACGTGCGAGAAAGATCCAGCGATTCTTGTCTCAGCCGTTCCATGTAGCGGAGCAGTTTACCGGTCTTCCGGGACGCTATGTACCGCTTTCCGAGACGATTCAGAGCTTTAAGGAGATTCTCGATGGAAAGCACGACGACATTCCGGAGAGCTATTTCCTGAATGCCGGCGGCATCGAAGACGTACTTGCCAGAGTAAATGGTGAGAACAAATAGTGAGGTAGTAGAGGCTTATGGCAGAGGAGAGTAAGTATCTCAAATTGAAAGTATATTCGCCGACCCGAATCTTTTATGACGGCGACGCCGACCTTGTGGAGTTTGTAACGACAGAAGGAGAGGTCGGTGTGTACAAAAACCACATTCCGCTTACGGTTGTGGTTGCGCCGGGCGTATTGCGCATCACGAAGGACGGGGAGACGAAGGAAGCGTCTCTGCTGGAGGGCTTTGCAACGATCTTGCAGGAAGAGATCGTGATCCTTTCGGAAGCTTGCGAGTGGCCGGAGGAGATTGATTATCATCGTGCAGAGGAAGCGAAGATTCGTGCGGAGCGACGCTTGCGTTCCGAGTCCGATTCCAATTACAACAGAGCGGAGCTGGCACTGCGCCGTGCTCTTGTTCGTATGCAGTTGGTTGAGAGAAATCGATAGTTAGCAAACGAAAAACTTTAAGGGGCGACTCTTAAAGTTTTTCTTGACTGTGCTTATATGAGGGGGAGGAGCTTTTGTATGGCATTGATTATTGTGACCGGAATGTCCGGTGCGGGGAAATCCGTAGCAATTCACGCATTGGAGGATATGGGGTATTACTGCGTAGACAATCTGCCGGCACGTTTTCTCGTCAGCTTTGCCGATATTTACGGCATGACGGAAAATGAGCAGGAGAAGAATCTCGCAACCGTAGTCGATATTCGCGGCAAAGAGAATTTTGACGATTATTTTGATGCGATGAAGGAGCTGAGTCGTAGAAAGTATCCGTATCGCATATTGTTTCTGGAGACCGACACACAGACGCTGATTAACCGATATAAGTTTACGCGTAGAAGACACCCGCTAATGGAAGGTGAGCTGCTTTCCATGGAGGATGCGATTGAAAAGGAACGCGAGTTCCTTAAGAGTACGAAGATGCGCGCGGACTACGAGGTGGACACCTCGACGATGAAACCGGAGCAGCTACGTGAGCGTATCGTAAATCTTTTGTCGGCGGAGCCGAAGGCAGATACGATGCTGATTCGAGCAATGTCGTTCGGTTTTCGCGAAGGAATTCCGTCGGATGCGGATCTGGTATTTGATGTGCGTTGTTTGCCCAATCCGTATTACATTGAGGAGTTGAAGGCACATACAGGGCGGGAGGAATGCATTCAGGAGTATGTGATGGGACATGAGGAGAGCAAAACCCTGTTTGCGAAGATACTCGATATGGTAACTTACCTGTTGCCGCTATATCGCAGAGAAGGGAAGCGTGAGCTCGTCGTGGCATTCGGATGTACCGGTGGGCGCCATCGTTCGGTATGCTTTGCGGAAAAGTTTGCCGAGCAGATACGTTGTTCCGAGGTACCGGTGCTCATCTATCACCGAGAGCTCGGGAGCGAGCTGGGCCGATAGGCGAGGGCGCTTAGAAGTTTGCGATAAGAAGATGAGAAAAAGTAAATGGAGGGAATTATGGCGATTTTACTTGCCGGCGGTGCCGGATATATTGGGACACATACTGCCGTGGAATTAATAGAAGCGGGATATGATGTAGTGATTGCGGACAATTTCTATAACAGTAAGCCGGAGGCGGTGCGCCGTGTAGAGGAAATCACCGGTGCCAGGGTTCCGGTATATGCGGTGGATGTGCAGGACAAAGAGGCCGTGAGAACGATTTTTCGTAAGTGTGAAATCGAGGCAGTCGTGCATTTCGCCGGAATGAAGGCGGTTGGTGAATCGGTGGCAAAGCCGATTATGTACTACCGCAACAATCTGGATACGACACTGACACTTCTGGAGGTCATGCGGGAGTTCGACTGTAAGAGCTTCATTTTCAGCTCTTCGGCGACGGTATATGGTGTGCCGAAGGAGGTTCCGCTTTTGGAGAGTATGCCGCTCGGAACGTGCACGAATCCTTACGGTTGGACCAAATGGATGATCGAGCAGATTCTTCGCGATGCTTGCGTGGCAGACGAATCGCTTTCGGTGGTGTTGTTACGCTATTTCAATCCGGTCGGAGCGCACGAGAGCGGTCGCATCGGCGAGGATCCGCAGGGCATTCCAAACAATTTGTTCCCGTACATAACGCAGGTAGCGGTAGGGAAGAGAGCGCAGCTTTCGATCTTCGGCAATGACTATCCTACGAAGGACGGTACCGGAGTCCGTGATTATATTCACGTTGTAGACCTTGCCAAGGGACATGTGGCTGCAGTGAAATATGCAAAGGAGCATACCGGAACGGAGACCGTCAATCTCGGTACGGGTGTCGGCTATAGTGTGCTGGATATGGTAAAGGCATTTGAACGAGTAAATGAGACTGTGGTTCCGTATACGATTGCTGCGCGTCGTCCGGGTGATATTGCGGAGTGCTATTCCGATGCGTCAAAGGCATGGGAGCTTCTGCACTGGAAGGCGGAGAAGACGTTAGAGGACATGTGTCGTGATGCCTATCGTTGGCAGACAGCCAATCCGCAGGGGTATTCCGAGGATTGAGAAGAGCGAAATTTCGTCGTTCGTCATTTTGCACGAAGGCGCTTCCGAACGAGACGTTCGGGGGCGCTTCTTTTTGTTCACAGTGCTACAATTTGCCGAGGTATTTTTATTGAACTTTTTTTTGGAGAGCGGTTATGCTTAAGGAAAAGAAAGGAGGTGAGAAGGATGCGATGGTTGGTGACCATTTTGTTAAGCATACTGCTACTTGCGGCAGAGCGAAACGCATGGAGTGACAGTGAACGGACGGAATGCATGCCACAGACCGGCACAAGCACGAATCAGGAGATGTTTATGGATGTCGGCGAGGCGGCAAGTGCCGAGCTGTACGAAGGGTATTGGGAATACCGTATCGGAGGACAAGTTGAGCTCAGACCGCGATAAGCCCGATATTGCATTGACAACATCGAGGATATCGGATAGAATAAATACGGTGTCGTCGGTAGGCCGAGGAAGGCATAATGTGCGACAAGAAGCATAGGATAGGAAGGTTCATAAAGTGATCGGAATCATCGGAGCAATGGAGATAGAAATCGCTCGCCTACGCGAAGCGATGGACATACGAGAAACGAAGGAATACGCAGGGATGCGCTTTTATTGCGGAACATTATGTGGCAAGGAGGTCGTATTGGTGCGTTCGGGTGTCGGCAAGGTAAATGCCGCAATTTGTACGCAGATCTTATGCGATCATTTTGCAGTAAGTTACGTATGGAATACCGGAATTGCCGGTTCGCTGGATGCGCGAATCAATATCGGTGATATTGTGATTTCCACCGATACGCTACAGCACGACATGGATGCAGTTGCGTTTGGATACGCAAAGGGAGTTATTCCGCAGATGGAGGTGTCGGTATTTCCGGCGGATGCGGAATTGGTGGCACTTGCCCAGAAGGTCTGTGCGGAGGTGAATCCCGAAATCGGAATCTTCTGCGGCCGTGTGGTAAGTGGAGATCAGTTTGTTGCCGATAAGGCGAAGAAGAAGGAACTGGTCGAGGAGTTTCATGGACTGTGCACAGAGATGGAGGGAGCTGCAGTGGCACATGCTGCATATCGGAACGGAGTGCCGTTTTTGATCCTGAGAGCAATCTCTGACAAGGCGGACGACTCCGCATCGATGGACTATCCGGAGTTTGAGCGACAGGCAGTAGATCACATGGTACAGTTAACGATGGGACTTTTGGAGAACATTTAAGGAGGGGAAAGCTATGGTATATAAGACACAAGGGGTATGCTCGATGCAGATTACATACGATATCGAAGAAGTACAGCGCCAGAAGGTGGTACGTAACGTACAGTTTATGGGTGGTTGCCACGGCAATCTGCAAGGCATTGCGCATTTGGTAGAGGGTATGCCGGTTGCGGAAGTGGTGAAGCGTCTGCGTGGTATTCGTTGTGGTTATAAGAGTACGTCTTGCCCGGATCAGCTTGCGCAGGCGTTGATGCAGCATATGTAGAGAGGCAGACTCGCTTGCAGATGTGAGTGGATTCTGCGGAATGGAGCATAGAATGAAGAAGATTGTTCTTACCGGCGGTGGCACGGCGGGGCACGTGACACCCAACATTGCATTGATGGACCGTCTAAAGGAGGAGGGCTACGAGATTTCTTATATCGGCTCGAAGAACGGAATCGAAAAGGAGCTGATTGAGCAACTCGGAATTCCCTATTACGGAATTTCCTCGGGGAAATTACGCAGATATTTTGACTGGAAGAACTTCACCGACCCATTTCGTGTGTTGAAGGGGTGCTCGGAGGCGAAGAAGCTTATGAAGGAGCTTCGCCCCGATGTGGTTTTTTCTAAGGGAGGCTTTGTTACGGTGCCGGTGGTGCGTGCGGCGAAGAAATGTAAGATTCCTGCAGTCATTCACGAATCCGATATGACGCCGGGGCTTGCGAATAAGCTCAGCATGCGATATGCAACGAAGGTGTGTTGTAACTTTGCAGAGACGCTTACGCATCTCAAAGGCAAGGGGATTCACACAGGAACGCCAATTCGTAAGGAGTTGTTTGCGGGCAATCGCATTGCGGGCTTGAAGTTCGTCGGATTTTCCGCAGAGAAACCGGTGATTCTCGTTGTTGGGGGAAGTACCGGGGCGGTTCGTGTCAATCAAGCAGTCAGAAGTCTTTTGCCGAGGTTGTTGCCGAGCTATCAGATTGTGCATTTGTGTGGAAAGGGAAAGCTCGATGCTGCATACGAGGGCAAGGAAGGATATGTACAACTCGAGTACTGCGATAAGGAGATGAAGGATCTGTTCGCAATGGCGGATCTCGTAATCTCACGTGCAGGGGCAAATGCGATCTGTGAGCTGTTGGCACTACGTAAGCCGAATGTGTTGATCCCGCTGTCCGCGGCGGCAAGCAGGGGAGACCAACTATTAAACGCGAGCTCTTTCGAGAAGCAGGGCTTTAGTTACGTACTGCAGGAAGAGGATGTGACGGATGAAAGTCTTGAAAAGGCGATTGCCGAGGTGTTCACGAATCGCGAACGCTATGTAGCGAAGATGGAAGAAAGTCCGGCCGGTGACGCGACCGAGCAGATTATACAGCTCCTAAAGTCACTGTCCTGAGAACGTGAAATAATAACGACCATGCGGGAGCCGCATGGTCGTTTTCTTCTTCTGTAGGGATATCGGAAAATAGCACATCTACGGCGCTATCTTCGTGCGGATACATTCTGCAAGAGTCGCTGCCTCCCCATCCGCGTAGGAACCCTGTGGCCATACGGGAAGAATGCCGTCGCCCTCATAGCGGGGAATGATATGAATGTGCAGATGAAACACGGACTGACCGGCAGCAGTTCCGTTGTTCTGCAGGATGTTCACACCGTCACAGCCGAGAGCTTCCTTTAGTGCGGTGGCAATCTTCTTCACGACCGGAAGTGCAGCAGCAGCAACGTCATCGTCCAACGCGAATAGGTTGTCGGCATGGGACTTCGGTAGCACGATGACGTGTCCCTTATGTGCGGGAGCAATGTCTAAAATCGCGCGGAAAAGGTCATCTTCATATACGGTGGCGGAAGGAATCACGCCATTTGCAATCTTGCAAAAGATACAATCATTCATAGTAACGAACCTCCGTTCCTTGATACCTCTAGTTTAGTACAAACCGAGGGGAGGTGCAAGAGGTTTTCACAAATATTATCGACGACAACGGCGTCGTGCGAGAAGCTCGCCGGAAAGCAAGACCTGAATCAAGCCGAGGAGCCAAGGATTGCGCGGATCGGTGGTAAAGGAAAGGGCAAGCGGGGGGAGCAACGGCTCGTCGCCGTCACCTACAGGGTCGGAATCTCCATTTGGTGAAGAGGGGATCTCGGCTGCCAATGCGTCATAGATCTCGTACACCAGACGTAGAAGCGATTCTTTATCGGGGTAGCGATCCTGAAGAAAGCTGTTGCCGGCATCGGTTTCCTCGAGATGGATGCGGATGCTCTCGAGAATCGGCAGGAGGTACTCGGGGTACAGCGACGTGAGGTATCGTTTGTCCTTTTCATAATCGGCACAGCTCTGATATGCGGGAAAGGGAAGATAAATGCCGTACTCGCTTCGTGTATATACGGGTTCATTGGAATCGGGTGCTTGCTCCTGACGATAAAACAACGGGGAGGCAAAGGAGGTCTGGCGATTCAGATTCGGATAGATCCAGTCTTTCATAACAGTCTCTTTTCGACGCCGTTTTTCTTACTATATGCGCGAAAGTGGTGGGGGTGCGTATGGAATTTTGCAATCCGGAAGAAAAAGAATTGCAACTGACGAAAAAAAAGGGTATGATAAGAAATAGCAAAAGAACGGAGATGTAATATGAAGTCACGTTATCGAATTCTAATATTGGTTGGCGTATTCTTGATATCGCTGGCAATATTTTATCATAACATAGAGGTTCACACCTATATGACCGAGCTGAGAACCGTAGAAGCCTCGGATGCAACGCTACCGGTAATTTCGTTTGAGACCGGGGGAGAAGAAATCAATATGACGCTCGGATATACCTTTGCACCGGACGTACATTTGCTTCGCAAGAGCTTGACTCCGGTTTCGGAGCAGCTGGAATTTTCGGTATTGATTGATGAAAATGAAAGTGTGGTTAAGCGTTTGCATTGTATGATTTCCGAGGTAGAAACCGGAACGGTGCTCGGGGAAAAGGAGATTAAGGCGCTTAAGGGAACCGACGACGGCAGATTGCGGGCGGTCGTAACGCTGGATGACAATTATGCATTAAACACCGAGTATACAATGCAGATCACGCTAACAACCGATGAAGGAAGAGACATCTTCTACTATACGCGTCTGCTGGTTGTGAACTTCGGCAATCTGGAGCGGGAAATCGGTTTTGTGAAGCAATTCCATAGCTCGGTGCTCGACTATGATGCAAAGTACGACATGGAGGATTACCTCGAGACGTCGTACGATGCCACCGGTGCCGATTATTCGTATGTTACCATTGAAGACAGCATTGATACGGTGGGCTACGGGGATATGAATCCCACGGAGCTTTTCTGCGGCGTGCCTACTGTGACCGAGTATAACACGCAGTATATCAGCGCGGTACTCAATTACCGTTTGGAGATCTACACGAACGATGGTAGAGAGAGGTATTCTGCGAGAGAGCAATATCGCTTCCGCTGTCAGAGCAATCAGAACATTTTGTACAATTACGAGCGTGAGATGAATGCCGAATTTCAGGGGACGCTGGTGAGCATCAACCGCAATCAAGTAAAGCTCGGACTTTCTACGAATACGGAGCTGAACTATCTGCTTAGTGAGAACAAGAAGCATTTGCTTTATGTCTATGACGGAGACGTATGGGAATACGACATGAACGATAACGTAATGACGCAGGTATTTTCCTTCGAGAAGGAGGGGGGAGACTATGCGCGTTATTACAATCGAGATCATGATTTTCGTTTGATTTCCGTAGATGAAGTGGGAAATGCCGATTTCGTATTCTACGGCTATATTACGCGTGGACAGTATGAGGGGCGCGTGGGGCTTCTGTATTATCGCTATTTTGCGGAGGAAGCACGCTTGGAGGAAATGATGTTTGTGCCGGTCACGGTTCCTTATGAGATTCTCAAGGAGGAATTCGGTGACCTGTGTTACATGAACGATTACGACGAGTTTTACTTTCAATTGTACGACACGCTTTACCTGTACCGAACCTTGGTAAATGACTTTACGGTTGTGGTAGAGCATTTGTCCGAGCGCTATGTACTTTCGGAGGAGCATTCCACATTGGTGTACCAGTCCGGTGGGGACAACGGCAATCGTCAGATTCATTTTTACGATCTCGAGAACCGCTCGGAGCGCGTAGAGAAAGCGCCGGCGGGCGACCGCATTCTGCTGATCGGAACCATCGACGGACAGCTGATCTACGGTCTCGCGCATGAAGAGGGCATTACCTTCCACGACAATGGCGAACCGCATGTGCCGATGTACAAGATTCTCATTGAGGAGTTCGGCGGAACTATAGTGAAGGAATATACGCGAGAAGGCGAGTTCTTTTCTTCGGCTGAGGTCGAGGAAAATGCGATTACGATTAAGCTGTGCAAGAAGGTGCGCGATGCCGTATTTACCGACGCGGAGGGAAATGAGATTACGCGTCCGATTTATGTGGAGTCCGGAGACTACAACATTTTGAAGAGTAATGAGGTGAGGTCTGAGGCAATTACCGTCGGGACGAGAACGACGGATCTGATGCATCGAGAGTATTATATGAACCTTCCCGAGGGCTTTGAATTGAAGTACGAGCCGACGGCAGCGGACACGAGCTTCACGGTGCTCACCAACAGCACGGCGGTACGCGTCGGCACATGGATTGAGCCACGCTATTATGTAGAAGCGTATGGGCGCGTTCTGGCGGTCACAGACCGTCTGGGCGAGTGTATTGCTCTTGCGGATGAGAATATGGGAGCAGTATACGATGCCAAGGGAAATGTCATCTGGCTTCGCGGCATGAAGAAGAGTAGTGCGACGTTGAAGAATCTGACGCGAACCTACGAAGGGGACGGATATTCCGAGCAACAGGCGATTCTTCAGATGTTCCTCAGCTACAAGGGCTCCTCGGTCGATGCAAAGGAATGCAATCTGGACGAGAAGGCATTTCTCACATGGCTGACACAGAACATCCCCGGCACCGGAGTCGATCTGTCGGGAACAAACCTCGGGCAGGCGTTATCCTTTGTCTCCGAGGGACGGCCGGTGTGTACACAATACGGTGGTAACTGGGTACTGATTGTCGGTTACGAGCCTTCGAAGATTACGATGGTGTGTCCTGCGCGTGGCCGCACACTCACTGTAAGTGTGGACGAGGCCAAGAAACAATTGGACAAAGGAGCAACCTTCTACAGCTACATTGACTAGTGCGCAAATACAAAATAGTTATTGACATCGAGCGGTCGGAATGTTATAATTACCGATGCTTGCAGTCGTGGCGGAATTGGCATACGCGCATGATTCAGGTTCATGTCCACGTACGTGGGTGTGGGTTCAAGTCCCATCGACTGCATGAGAGCTTCCGATTACGGAGGCTCTTTTTTTGTAGGCTCCGCGCTTTTCTGGGGTGGCTCCATGGGTTGGCGGTTAAGTTTGTAGGCTCCGCGCTTTCCGTGGGGCTCCATGGGTTAGTGGTTAAGTTTGTAGGCTCCGCGCTTTTCTGGGGGGCTTCATGGGTTGGCGGTGGCTCCTTTGAAATGACCTGCTTTGTTTTCGGAACTCTCCCGCGCGCCTATGTTACCCTGCTTCGGCAAACTCGCTCCTTCGGAGCTCAGACATGCCTCCGCAGGGTAAGCTAGCGCAGTCGAGTTCTCGAAAGCTACGCAAGGGGTCATTCAAAGGAGCCACCACCAACCGAGAAGCCAGCCCGGAAAGTAGAGGAGCTGTGTTCAAATTAAAACCACCGCCAACCCATGGAGTCACTCCGAAAGTAGAGGAGCTGTGTTCAAATTAAAACCACCGCCAACCCATGGAGTCACTCCGAAAGTAGAGGAGCTGTGTTCAAATCAAAACTATCGCCAACCCATGGAGTCACTCCGAAAGTAGAGGAGCTGTGTTCAAATCAAAACCACCGCCAACCGAGAAGCCTGCCCGGAAAGTCGGGGAACTGTGTTCAAATCAAAACCACCGCCAACCGAGAAGCCAGCCTGGAAAATCGAGAGGAGTTGTATTCCGGTGAAGCAACCGGTGACCTGCGATTCTCTGTTGGAACTGGGGGAGTGCGTGATTATCCGTGTTAGAAATCTCGACAAAATTTTTTTGATTTAGGGATTGACAAATGAAGATTCCCGTGGTAATATAATCAAGCGTGTTGGAGACAGCACGACATGCGGACTTGCTGGAATTGGCAGACAGGCATGACTAAGGATCATGTGCGCTAAGCGCGTTCGGGTTCAAGTCCCGTAGTCCGCAGTACGAAAGCAACCTCTTTTGTCCATTAAGACAAGAGAGGTTTTTCTTTTGTCTCAAATGCCTCGGTATCCGGAAGCGGTTGTCGGGGTGCGCTTTTGGTGTTCGGTTGACAATGCATAGTTTTATGGTACAATCAGTTTGAAAAATGAAACTTTGAAAAAGGGGTGTAACCATGTGTGATTGCGGATTTACAAAAGGCGACCAGTGGTTTCGGTATCGTGCAGCAGCAATTATCGTCGAGAATCATTGTGTTCTATTTGCTTGCAATGAGAATGATGAGTATCTTTATTCTATCGGTGGTGGAGTACATCATGGCGAAACAGCAGAAGATGCGGTGCTTCGGGAAGTTTTTGAAGAAACAGGAGTTCATTATGAGATAGATCATTTGGCGGTCATCCACGAAAACTTTTTTTGCGAGAATAGTGGCTCATTAAAGGGAATGAGTTGTCACGAACTTAGTTTTTACTTCCTTATGAAGCCAAGAGGTACGCAGGAACTTCATAGCAACAGTATGACGCAAGGAGTGAAAGAGGAAATGCGCTGGATACCCGTTGAGGATTTGGAGAAGCACAAGGCATTTCCTACCTTTTTGAAAGAGTATCTCGGGAAAGAGCATACCGGAATAGAACATATTGTGACTGACGAGAGAGTATAACCCCGATTTGCCGAGCGGAACAGGACTCCGCTTGGGGAAGACCGACTTGTCCGGGCTGTAGTACGAGGAAGTCGTGTTGGCGATTTCCTTTTTTGTTTGCAATAGTCCATTGTTGCAGCATTGTACATGTGCTACAATAAAGTTGCTCGTTAGAGTATGAACGAAGAGGAGGTATTGGAGTATGGGACAGGTACAGGCGGCAGAGAAATTACGAAGAAAATGGGCTGCAAGCGATGCGGCGCGTGATGCGAAGATACCGATGCCGACAGGAGTAAGGGTGCTTACGGATATTCCGTACACTGCGTCGGAGACAGAGGAAGAAGCGGTGTGGCATCGGACGGACATCTACTATCCGGAGGAGGAACGGACACTCTATCCTGTGATTGTGAGCGTACACGGTGGGGGGTGGTTCTACGGCGATAAGGAGCTATACAGTCGTTATACGAAGCATTTGGCAAGTCTCGGCTTTGCCGTTGTGAACTTCAACTACCGACTGGCACCCGAGCATAAGTATCCGTGCGGCTTTCTGGATGTATGTGCATTGATGAGCTTTGTGGAAGAGCATGCGGAGAACTACCGTTTTGACAGGAACCGTTTGTTTATGGTCGGTGACTCGGCCGGTGCGCAGCTTGTGAGTCAGTACGCCATCTATGCGACGAACCCGGAGTATCGCGCATTATTTCCCGAGGCAAATGCCATGCAGGCACCGATTCCGACGAAGGTTGCGCTGAACTGCGGCGTCTATGAGATAAGCGAACGGGGCGGCGATAGCATCTCGCAATGGTATCTTCCGGAGAAGCTATCTGCTTCGCACAAGAAAAGCACTGTGGGTGTACTCGATTACATTACCTCGGCATTTCCGCCGGCATTTCTCATGGTGAGTGTGAATGACGGACTGACGCCCGCCACCCGTACGATTCGCGAAAAGCTTGAGGAGCGTGGAGTGCCGTACATTTACCGAGAATATGGGCAGAACAAGCCACTGGACGGCCATGTGTTCCATATTAACATCATTGGCGAGGAAGCAAAGCGTTGCAACGGGGATGAGATCGTGTTTTTCTTGGAGTGAGACGTGGCGCGCCTAGGATGTTTGGCAAGAAATTTTAGAAATAATAAAAAACTCTTGACAAGAGAAGAAAGGTAAGCTATAGACCTGTTACAGGAGCAAAAGGAGCGAAGAATGTTTCACTCGTAGCCTTTGCGCTATGAGAGTACGGAGGCAACGAACGCAACATCCAATCTGGAGGGTGTTGCAGACGAAGAGGACCGAACCTGGCTGTGTAGCTACGGAGTACAGAATTCATGGCGAAAGTCGCTTTGCCCGATTTGCAATTCGAGAAGACATTAAGGACGATAACGTCCAAACGCGAAGCAAGAAATCCGGTGGCGTTGTAGCATGCGAGGGAACGTTTTCTCACGGCTTGCGACGCCATCGTTGCGTTTGAACGAAAAGGGCGATGTGCTTTGAAAAACGTGTGGGAAGATACGTATGGAATCTGTGAACTAATGAGATGAAATGATAGGAAAGAGAATAATAAAGAGAAAACTGTTGTCGGAAGAGCAAAATTCTTCTGACAACAGTTTTTTTATCTA
>JAZRZZ010000008.1:0-21052 GCA_045601665.1 Lachnospiraceae bacterium | reverse complement strand
AAGGAAATGATTGATAAGCGAAAGTCCGTACGTAGTTATACGGGGAATCCGGTGGACGATGCAACGTTGCATAAGATTTATTCGTATATAACACAACTGAAACCGTTGTATTCGCATATTCGGGTTCGCGCGGAGATTGTGGATCGTGCGCAGGTGAAATGCATTCTGCCGTGGACGACGCCGCAGTTGGTTGCGATTTTCAGCGAGGAGAAGGAAGGGTATCTTGAAAATGTAGGTTTTCTGTACCAACAGCTCGATTTGTATCTGCAATCGGAAGGACTGGGGGCTTGTTGGCTCGGTATGGGTCGATTGGATACGAAGGGAATCATGGAAGAGATAGATGGCGGAAGCTTGAAGTTTGTGATTCTGTTGGCATTCGGATATCCAAAGGGCGAGGCTAGACGAGCAAGTCTTGCGGAGTTCAAGCGCAAAACCTTGGAAGAGATTTGTGACACACCGGACGAACGTTTGGAGCCTGCGCGGTTGGCACCCTCAGGCATGAACAGTCAGCCGTGGTTTTTTACACATGAGGGAGATTGGATTCACCTATACTGTGAAAACGGTGGTTTGTTCAAGAGAACCCCGGGGGATATGAATCGGATCGATGTCGGTATCTGCTTGTCGCATATGTATCTTGCGAATAGGGAGAGCTTCTGTTATATGCGTAGGGATGCCGGAGCTGTGAAGGGTTATACGTATATAGGTAGCTTCACGGTATGACAAAGGAATAGAACGTGTATGGAGCGACGCAGTGCGATCGCTCCGTTTTTTTGCCTCCGGTCTGAAAAAAAGCACAAAAATGCGAGATGGGTGCTTCGTTACTTGATCATCTTTCACAAAGTTTACCGGTAGAGGCAAAAATGTTTTACAGGTGTCTTGTCAGGTGAAAGGATTTGTGATATACTACAGACAAGCTTAGAGGGTGTGAATCGAAAGAGGTGCATTTTCTAAGGGCATTTACAAGAGTGTACCGCAGGAAGTGCGGCGGAATTGAGGTAATAATGAGTATTAAAGAAGAGATTTTGAAGTGGAAGGAAGAACGGGATGCCATCATTCTGGCGCACTATTATGTAGCGGCAGAGGTGCAGGAGCTTGCGGATTACGTCGGAGACTCCTTTTATCTGAGTAAGGTGGCAGCAGGCCTGTCGAACCGTACGCTGGTGTTTTGCGGGGTGTCCTTCATGGGTGAGAGCGGGTGTCTACTCAATCCCGAGAAGCAGGTGTTGATGCCCGATCTTCATGCGGATTGTCCGATGGCACACATGGTTTCGAAAGAAACCGTGGACGAGGCGCGCAGAAGGTATGAGGATTTGGCGGTGGTCTGCTACATCAATACGACGGCAGAAATCAAGTCCTGGTCGGATGTGTGCGTAACTTCGGCGAATGCGGTGGATATTGTTCGTAACCTTCCAAATCATAATATATTGTTTATCCCCGATAAGAACTTAGGACGTCATGTGAAGCAGCAGGTGCCGGAGAAGAATGTGATGCCGGTCAGCGGGTATTGTCCGATTCATGAGAATATTCTTGCCGAGGAAATCGCGGAGCTGAAGGAAGAACATCCGGAAGCGGAGATTTTGGCACATCCCGAGTGTAACGAGGCGGTAGTTTCTATGGCGGACTATATCGGTTCGACGGCGGGTATTTTGAAGTATGCGGCAAGCTGTGAGGCGAAAGAGATGATTATTGCCACAGAGGTTGGTGTTCGATATGAGCTTGAGAAGCAGAATCCCGACAAGGTATTCTTGTTTCCAAAGACAACGCCGATTTGTCACGATATGAAGATGATTACTCCCGAGAAGGTGCTGCATGTATTGAAAACCGGCGAAAATGCATTCGGTGTTACTGCGGACTATGCGGAGGCGGCAGGCGCAACGCTTACGAGAATGTTGGAGCTTGCCAGATAGGAAAGTAAGCATCGTAATGCTTCGAAAGGAGGCTTGCCATGATCAAGAACATGAACTATGATGTTGTAATTGTCGGTGCCGGCGTAGGAGGCCTGTATACAGCTCTTCACTTGTCGGAGAATCTGCAAATCTTAATGATTTGCAAGGAGGATATGGATAGTTGTGATTCTATGCTTGCCCAAGGCGGTATTTGCGTATTACTGGACGAAAGCGACTATGATGCGTATTTTGAAGATACGATGCGTGCAGGTCATTATGAGAATCGCGAGGAAAGTGTAGACATTATGTTGCGTTCCAGCCGTGCGGTGATTGATCATTTGCTTGCACTCGGTGTCCGATTTGAGAAGCATGCCGATGGGAGCCTTGCGTATACGAAGGAAGGAGCACATTCCAAGCCGCGCATTTGCTTCCATGATGACATCACCGGAAAGGAGATTACGACGGTGCTGCAGCGGCATGTGAAGGCAATGCCGAATGTGACAATCATGGAGTATACGGAGATGACCGATCTTTTGGTGGAAGACGGAAAATGTGTCGGCATTGAGGCACGTCAGGGATGGGATACGTTGTTTGTTCATGCGGAGAACACGGTGTTGGCAACCGGCGGTATCGGCGGATTGTATGAGCATTCTACGAATTTTTCATGTTTGACGGGAGATGCGATTCGTATCGGCGAAAAGCATGGAGTAGAGATGGAAAATCTGGATTATGTGCAGATTCATCCGACGACTCTCTACACCGGGAAACCCGGACGAAGCTTTTTGATCTCTGAATCCGCAAGGGGTGAGGGTGCGATTCTCTTGAATGGAAAGGGAGAACGTTTTGTAGACGAATTATTACCGCGAGATGTGGTAACAGAGGCAATCTATGAACAGATGAAGGCTGAGGGAAGTAAGCATGTGTGGCTGTCCTTTGCATCGGTAGCGAAGGAAGAGATTTTAAATCATTTTCCGAACATCTACGAAACGTGCTTGGCAGAGGGCTATGACATTACGAAGGAGCCGATCCCCGTAGTGCCGGCACAGCATTATTTCATGGGCGGTGTTCATGTGAACAGTGATTCCGCGACGACGATGAAGAACCTGTATGCGGTCGGAGAGACGAGCTGCAACGGTGTTCACGGAAAGAATCGCTTGGCAAGCAACAGCCTGCTGGAGAGTTTAGTATTTGCACAGAGAGCGGCGCGGAAGATTGCCGCCGGAAAGGAAGAATAGAGATGAATTCGATTACAATGTTATTGGCAGCAGATCGTTTTATTCGTTTGGCATTGGAGGAGGATATCAACAGCGAAGATGTGACGACCAACTCCGTAATGCCGGATTACAAGAAGGGCGACGTGCAGTTGATTTGCAAGGAAGACGGCATTATTGCCGGACTCGGAGTGTTTGAGCGTGTATTTACTTTGCTAGATCCGCAGACAAAGGTGATTTTCGATGTAAAAGACGGGGATGTGGTGAAAAAGGGACAGCATTTGGCTACCGTAATCGGTGACGTTCGCGTCCTCCTCTCCGGCGAGCGTACCGCTTTGAACTATCTACAGCGCATGAGTGGAATTGCAACGTATACAAATTCGGTTGCAAAGCTTTTGGAGGGAACGAAGACGACGTTATTGGATACGAGAAAGACGACGCCTTGTATGCGCATCTTTGAAAAATATGCGGTAAAGGTCGGCGGTGGTGCGAACCATCGATACAATTTGTCCGATGGTGTGCTGTTGAAGGATAACCACATTGATGCGGCCGGTGGTGTGAGCGAAGCCATTGCAGCGGCAAAGGCGTATGCGCCGTTTGTACGTAAGATTGAGGTGGAGACCGAGAATCTCGACATGGTAAGGGAAGCGGCCGACGCCGGTGCGGATATTATCATGCTTGACAATATGTCGCCCGAGCAGATGGCGGAGGCTATTCGTATCATTGACGGCAGAGCGAAGACCGAGTGCTCCGGTAATATCACAAAAGAAAATATTAAGACGATTACCGAGTTGGGGGTTGATTATGTATCCAGTGGTGCGCTGACACATTCGGCGCCGATTTTGGACATCAGCCTTAAGCATTTGCGTGTAATCGAGTAAGTGTGAACAACGGGCGTGAAGCAGGAAAGGAATCAGAAGGGAGAAGAGCATGACCGGAGCCGAACGTAGAAAGAAGATTGTAGCGCTGATAAGACGGTCCGACAGGCCTTTGTCGGGCGGGGAGCTCGGACGTGAGACCGGTGTCAGCCGTCAGATTGTGGTGCAGGACATTGCTCTGTTGCGCACTGAGGGCTACGACATTGTGGCAACGGCACGAGGCTATGTGCTTGAGGAATCGAGGGATGTTGTGCGCTTGCTGAAATTTTTCCATACGAATGAGCAAACGGAAGAAGAACTTCTGACGATTGTGGATATGGGTGGTCAGATTGTGGATGTGATGGTGAACCATCGTATCTACGGCAAGATGTCCGCGCCTCTGAATATAAAGAGTCGACGTGATGTGCAGGCATTTATGAATAACATACGAACAGGCAAGTCGACTCCGTTGATGAACGTTACCTCGGGGTATCATTTTCATCGAATTGCCGCTGAGAACGAAGCGCTTTTGGATGAAATTGAGTCGGCACTCAAAGAGAAGAATTTTTTGGCAGAATTGCTTCCTTACGAGGTCGAGGATATAAAGAACAGTGAAGAATAAAAAAGAAGTACCTCCGAGTGCAATGTTGCATTCGGGGGTACTTTTTGTAGTATATAAATACTTCTCCTCAAATATTAGTTGGCTCCAAGGTAATGAAAGCCTCGGTCGGTGGTCATCTTCGAGGTACGGAGCTCGAAATAGAGAACCGCATTTTTCTTAAGGGAGAATACAAGTCGTGCACGTCCGTCGGGAGCACAGATGCGAGCGGTGATTACTTGTGGTGCTGCGGCCTCTCGCAACAGTTCGATCTGTTCACGAGTCGGGTTCGCAGGTTCGCCCATGTGATGCCATACCTTAAGGGGATTGCAGATGTCTTCGTCAACAAGTTTCTGGAGGAGAAAATATTCGCCTGCAGCTACATCGATGTCAAATGTCTTGGTAAGTACGTTCTGCTTACTTTCACGGGTCAGATTCCATACGATACCACGGATCGAGCCATCGGCCATTGTGACAAGTACTGTGTCGTTGTCGCGATACAAACCCTCGCCCTTTAGGTGTTTAAAGAAGGCGAAGGTATGGAAGGTCGGTTTTGGGATGATTCCATTTGCTACGAGCCCGAAGCCGCCGTGGAAGGGCGTATACGGAACCCCCTGTTCTTCAAAGACATCGCCGAAGGTCCAATAGGAGTATCCGGTACAGTAGTCCCCGATTTCGGACAGCATACGCGCAAGGTATGCCGCATTTTCATTGGTATCATGCAGCGGTGCATTGGGGACATAAGAAGAGTTGAACTCGGTAATGTAGAAGGGCAAATCCTTGTATTCCGGATAACTCTCGATGATGGCGCGACAATCCTTTAGTGTACTGAATGCATACTCGGAGTCGTAAAGCTCCACGTATTGATAGTGTCCTTCACGCTCCGGAAAATGTGTGGTATAGTGGTGTCTTGTAATAAAGTCCAGCATTATCCGATTCTCGCTGCAGTGGGAGAGAAAGCCCTTCATCCACACCTCATCCGCGCCACCACAGATTGCGGGACCTCCTACGCGAAACGCCGGATTCAATGCCTTGATACAAGCAACGGTATGCTCATACAACCGAAAATACTCTTGCATATCGGCATGTTTCCAAAAACCAGGGAGATTCGGCTCGTTCCACACCTCGATGGGCCAGTCCAAAACCTCGTTCCCGTAACGGTCGAGAAGATGATGAAGGGTTGCTTGCACGAGAGCACACCAGTCTGCATATTCCTTCGGAGGGGTTACGTTGCCCTTCCAGTAGAAAATGGTTTGGGTACCGGATGCAAGGCGTTCCGGCATAAAGCCGAGCTCGAGAAAAGGACGTATGCCGAGTTCAATATAACTGTCGATGACTCGATCAAGGTATGTAAAGTTATATTCCGCATGAGTTTGGCCATCGGCGTCGGTATACTCTTGATAAATAGCTACATCATCACAAAACAGTCCATGTCCGCGAATGAAAGAAAAACCGATGGTTTTTTGGACAAATGCCAGCTGATCGTAGTATTCCTTGTGAAGTGCAAGGCCCATTTTCCCAGTCCCTACACAATAGTCTACGTTGTTTCGAAAGTCGAAACGATTGTCTTTGGTTATTCGAATCTCCATTAACACACCTCCGTTTTTGAGAATCACACAATTAATTATAGCATACAAAATAAAAAATAAGCATGTAGAAAAGCTTTCTTCTTTTGTAATATTCCATCTTTTCGAAAGTTCTTCTGTTGTAGAGGCAAAGAGTATGCTATACTATAGAAAAATACGAGGAGGTGCCGTGCTATGGCGAAGCTTTTGATTGTTGTGGATATGCAGAAGGACTTTATCGACGGAGCGCTCGGAACTGCCGAGGCGGTGGCGATTGTTCCAAAGGTAGAAGCAAAGATTGCAGCGTTTGACGGACGCGTGCTGTTTACCAGAGATACGCATGAAGAGAACTATATGGAGACACAGGAAGGAAGAAATCTCCCGGTACCGCACTGTATTCGCGGAACCGAGGGTTGGCAGATATGCAAGGAACTGTTGCCATATGTGAATGAGGTACTTGACAAGGTGACCTTCGGTTCGTCTGAGCTGGGGGAACTCTTGCTTGCAATGAATGCCGAGGAGTCGATTGAGGAGATTACATTTGTCGGACTATGCACGGACATTTGTGTAATCTCGAATGCGATGATTACAAAGGCATTTCTCCCTGAGGTACCGGTAGTGGTTGATGCGGCTTGTTGTGCCGGGGTAACACCTGCGACTCATGCAAATGCATTGGCAGCGATGAAGATGTGCCAAATTGCCGTAATTAACGAAGCATAGGCGGTAGCAAGAAAGAGAAAGGAGAATATGGCATGAGACTCGGAATATCGGCGAATTTACGTCACTCTACTCCTGTAGAATGGGCGGAAAAACACAAGAGGCTCGGTTGCGATGCGGTAATTTTTCCGGTAGATTATACCGCAGGAGATAAGACGATACAAGCATACGCAGATGCGGCGAAGGAATACGATCTGACAATCGGTGAGGTAGGGACTTGGTGCAGTCCTGTTTCCGAGGATACGTCGGCGCGAGAAGCGGCATTTACAAGGTGCATTGAACAACTTCGTATGGCAGACAATATCGGCGCTTGTTGTTGTGTGAATGTGACTGGGGCGGCGGGACCGCGCTGGGACGGTGGTTATGCGGAAAATTTTTCGGAAGCGTTTTATGCGAGAATTGTGGATTCCATTCAGCGAATTGTCGACGAGGCGGCACCGAAAAGGACGTACTATACCATTGAGCCAATGCCATGGATGATCCCGACGGGACCGGAAGAGTACGAGCGCTTGTTGAAGGATGTGGGAAGAGAGCACTTTGCGGTACATATGGATATGGCGAATTGGATGTGTGCGCACAATCGGTATTTCGCGCAGGAACGATTTATGGATGAGACCTTTGCTAAGCTAGGTCCGTACATTCGCAGCTGTCATATCAAGGACGTGTTGCTTGGACAGGAGTTTACCTTTCAGGTACAGGAGCTTCCTTGCGGCGAAGGTGCAATGAATCTCGAACACTATGCAGCGAGGATCAATGAAATAAATATGCAGATGCCGGTGTTTATTGAGCATTTGCATACCGAAGAGGAATATGTGGCAAGCATGGCGTATGTGAAAGAACGGCTAAAGGCTTTTTTGACAAGATAGGAGGCTACGATGGGAAGCGGGAATTCGGACAAGATAACAAGAGAATATTTTGAAAATCTTTTGCTGGTGATGCGCCATTTGGATGCGGTGCGTCCGTCGACAAAGGTGAACATCCTCGGCAAGGAGTATGAAACGCCGGTAATGACAGCGGCGCTTTCGCACCTGGGCAATACGTGCGAGGACGGCATGGTAAAGCTTGCGGAGGCGGCGAAGACGGTCGGAGCATTGTACTGGTGCGGCATGGGTGAGGACGAGGAGCTGGAACGAATCTGCGCTACGGGAGCCGATGTCGTGAAGATTATTAAGCCGCATGCAGACAATGCGGAGGTTCTTCGTAAGCTTCGCCACGCGGAGGCAAGCGGCGTTACGGCGGTCGGAATGGATATCGATCACGCGTTTAACGGAAGCGGTGAGTATGATGTTGTGCTCGGACTGCCGATGCATCCGAAGACAATGGTGGAACTCGGAAACTTTGTACGAGCAACGAAACTCCCTTTCCTTGTAAAGGGTGTGCTTAGCGTGGAAGATGCAGTCAAATGTGCTGATATCGGTGTGGCGGGCATTGTTGTTTCGCATCATCATGGTATTATGGAGTATGCGGTACCGCCGTTGCAGATTCTTCCGGAAATTGTAGAGGCGGTCGGAGATCGGTTGGAGATCTTCGTGGACTGTGATTTTGAGTCCGGTATGGATACGTTCAAAGCGCTGGCACTTGGTGCGAAGGCGGTGGGCATCGGACGTGCACTGATGGGACCGCTGAAGGATGGAGGCGTAGAAGGTGCGGCTGCGGCAATGGCGCGCATAACTTCGGAATTGAGGGGCGTGATGGCACGAACCGGTTATGCACAAGTTGATGCAATCGACAGTACCTGTATTCGGAAGAGAACGTCGATAGTATAATGGGTCTACTTGAGTAGAATGCAACAAAGGACATGACGAACGGTCATGTCCTTTTCCTTATTTTTCGACATATATGACGGCAAATGCACCGGGACCGACGTGTACACCAATCGTAGCGCCGATTTCAAGACGTTCCTCTGGAACAACTCCGATGGAGGCGAGTTTTTCTTCGAGGCGCAGGCAGTTTTCTATCTCGTGAGAGTAGAGAGAATACAGGGGAAATTCTGGGTCACGCGGATGTTCTTTTATATATTTGATAATATTGGCGGTGGCTTTGGCACGACCGAGACTCTTTCCGAGGATACCGACGGTTCCGTCTTGATTGACGGTAATTATCGGCTTGATGCCGGCGAGTTCCCCGATGGATGCGGCCGCCTTGCCGATACGTCCTCCTTTGCAGAGATATTCAAGGGTATCGAGTGCTGCGGCAATGCGAATGCGCGACTTCATTGCATCGATCCGGTGGACGATTTCCTTGGCTGCAAGACCTTGGTTGATGAGCTTGCGACCGTATTCGGCCATAATTCGGATCGCATGTGTTGTTGTCAATGCATCAATGAGAAAGATACCGTCGTAATCGACCATGGTTTTCGCAATCATCGCACTTTGCACCGTGCCGCTTAGGGCAGAGGAAATCAAAATGCAAATCAGCTGTTCGTTATTTTCCTTTGCTCGCTCGAATTCCTTTACAAAATCCTGAGGGGAAGGTTGCGAGGTCTTCGGAACATCGCCCGTGGAAAGCATATATTCGTACAATTCGTTGCGTGTAAGGTCTACACCATCGCGTAGGCAGTGGTCACCCATAATTATGTTCAAGGGAACTAGGACAAAACCACGCTCCCGAATCTCCTCAGCAGTATAATCCGCCGATGAGTCAATCAGTATTCTTATCATAAAAAACTCCTTATTTGTTCGTCCTGTCAAGGCTTTTTGAAACGGAATCCTCGGCGGACAGAAGGTCTTCCGCCACATCGGAAATTTCATGAAACATGGAAACTACATAGTCGGTCTTTTCATAGCCGAGGCGTTCAATAATGGCATCCAAAAGCTGCATGATGTGTCCATGCTGTTCTTCGTAGGCCGTGAGATTCTCCATGTTCAAATGAATAAAGACTTCGCGCCGATCCTTGGTAGAACGTGATCGTGTAATCATATTCTTGTCTTCCAGACGATTCAATATGCGATTCATCTGCGACTTTAGCATCTTTGTTTCTCGACAGAGATCGGTGGCTGTGAGGCGCATTTCGCTGTCATAGCAGTGACGGTATAAAATATTGCATACCAGAGATTCATTGTAGGAAAGCGCATAGACGACGCGAGGGTTGATAATCGTCGTAGTCAGGCGAAGCCAAGCGTCCAAAAGTTTTTCGTTTGTAGGAGTCATCGGTATCATCTCCCTCGTAAAATAGTTAATTGTGTAAACGGTTCATATAGTGAACTAATACAGAAGACATCTTATCACACACGTGAGGAGTTGTCAATAGGCGGATCGGAAAGTACGCAAAAAAAGACCTACCGAATTACTTCGATAGGTCTTGTAAATGCCTGATTTACTTGTCGTGAATCTCACTGTGCAGCTGCTGCAAGGACTTAATCTCGCCGTTGCCGTAGGTTTTTACATAGTGAATTCCGTCTGCGGTTGCCTTGGCTGCGGCAATCGTCGTCATATAAGGAACCTTTGCCTTGATCGCTGCCTTACGCAAGTAGCTGTCGTCATTGACGCTTTCCTTGCCGGCAGGAGAGTTGATGATCAGCTGGAAGTCGCCGTTCGTAATGCGATCAAGCACGTTCGGACGACCCTCGGAGAGCTTCTTTACCTTCTCTGCGGGGATTCCGGCTTCGTTGATGATGTCGCAGGTTGTACCGGTTGCAACAATCTTGAAACCGTCTTCGTAGAGGCTCTTAGCAACCTCAACAACCTCGGGCTTGTCCTTGCGGTTTACGGAGATGAGTACCGTGCCTTCGAGCGGAAGCTTGGATTGAGTTGCTTCCTGTGCCTTGTAAAATGCCTCGCCGTAAGAAGAGGACAAACCGAGCACCTCGCCGGTCGAACGCATTTCGGGTCCGAGAATCGGGTCAACCTCCGGGAACATGTTGAACGGGAATACCGCTTCTTTTACACCGTAGTTCGGGATTACCTGCTCCTTCAATGCGGGAACGGGGGACGGTGCTCCGGTAATCTCGGAGGTGATGATATCCGTAGCAAGCGGAACCATGCGGATGTTACATACCTTCGATACGAGCGGTACGGTACGGGATGCGCGAGGATTTGCCTCAAGAACGTAAACCTTGCCGTTCTCGATTGCGTACTGCATGTTCATAAGACCCTTTACATGCATCTCCTCGGCAATCTTCTTCGTGTATTCCTTAATGGTTGCAACATTTTCTTCACTGATGTGTACGGAAGGAATGATACAAGCGGAGTCTCCGGAGTGAACGCCGGCGAGCTCAATGTGTTCCATAACCGCGGGGACAAATGCGTGAGTACCGTCGCTGATGGCATCCGCCTCACACTCCAAAGCGTGGTTGAGGAAACGGTCGATCAAAATCGGGCGATCCGGTGTAACACCAACCGCTGCGTTCATATATTCAGTCATACCCTGGTCATCGTATACGACCTCCATACCACGTCCACCGAGTACGTAGGACGGACGAACCATCGTCGGGTAACCGATCTTGTGTGCAATCTCAAGGGCTTCTTCCACCGTAGTAGCCATACCGGACTCGGGCATCGGAATCTCGAGCTTCTCCATCATAGCACGGAACAGGTCGCGATCTTCAGCGAGGTCGATCACGGAAGGAGCGGTACCGAGAATCTTCACACCGTTCTTCTCAAGGTCGGCTGCAAGGTTCAAAGGAGTCTGGCCGCCGAACTGTGCGATAACACCAACCGGCTTTTCCTTCTTGTAAATGCTGAGTACATCCTCGAGTGTCAGAGGCTCAAAATAGAGCTTGTCGGAGGTATCGTAGTCTGTGGAAACCGTCTCGGGGTTGCAGTTTACGATGATCGTCTCAAAGCCCTGCTTCTTCAGTGCCAAAGAAGCGTGTACACAGCAGTAATCAAATTCGATACCCTGACCGATTCGGTTCGGGCCACCGCCGAGAATCATAATCTTCGGCTTCTCTGTGGAAATCGGATTCTTGTCTGCTGCATTGTAAGTAGAGTAGTAGTAAGCGCTGTTCTCCGTGCCGCTTACATGAACGCCTTCCCAAGCCTCTTCGACACCGAGTGCGATACGCTGCTCGCGAACGGAATCCTCGGGAGCCCGAAGCAGCTGACTCAAGTATTTGTCGGAGAAACCGTTTTTCTTTGCGGAAATGAGCATGTGATCCGGTAGCTTGGAACCTCTGTATGCAAGGATAGCCTCTTCTTCGTCTACAAGCTCCTTCATTTGCTCGATAAAATATGCCTTAACACGAGTTAATTCGTGAATTTCCTCTATGGTGGCACCCTTGCGAAGTGCTTCGTACATGATGAAATGTCGATTGCTGTTCGGAGTTGCAAGGAGCTTCAAAAGATCTTCCTTAGTCATCTGATCGTAGCCATTTGCATGTCCGAGACCGGCACGACCGATTTCAAGGCTTCGAATGGCCTTTTGGAATGCTTCCTTGTAGGTCTTTCCGATGCTCATAACTTCGCCGACGGCACGCATCTGAGTGCCGAGCTTATCCTGAACGCCCTTGAACTTTTCTAATGCCCAACGTGCGAATTTAATTACAATATAATCGCCGTCCGGCACATACTTGTCCAACGTGCCGTGCTTACCACAGGGGATATCCTTTAAGGTAAGGCCCGCTGCAAGCATTGCAGATACGAGAGCAATCGGGAAGCCGGTTGCTTTGGAAGCAAGCGCGGAGGAACGGGAGGTACGGGGATTGATCTCGATAACAATGATGCGATCGGAAACGGGGTCATGTGCAAATTGTACGTTGGTACCGCCGATGACCTGAACAGAATCAACAATCTTATAAGCCTGTTCCTGCAAGCGCTTCTGACACTCCTCGGAAATGGTCAGCATCGGCGCGGAACAGAAGGAATCGCCTGTGTGTACACCTAGGGGGTCGATATTCTCGATAAAGCAGACGGTAATCATATTGCCTTCTGCGTCACGCACAACCTCAAGCTCAAGCTCTTCCCAACCGAGAATGGATTCTTCAACGAGAACCTGTCCAACCAAGCTGGCCTGAAGACCTCTTGCACATACTGTGCGAAGCTCATCCTTATTATATACAAGACCGCCACCGGCGCCGCCCATCGTATAGGCGGGACGAAGAACGACAGGGTAGCCGAGCTTCTCCGCGATGGAAAGAGCTTCCTCAACGGAATAGGCAACCTCGCTACGTGCCATCTCGATACCGAGCGCATTCATTGCTTTCTTGAATTCGACACGGTCCTCACCGCGTTCGATGGCATCGACCTGTACGCCGATAACCTGTACGTTATATTTGTCCAAAATGCCTGCCTGAGCCAACTCGGAACAAAGGTTCAAGCCCGACTGTCCACCCAAATTCGGGAGGAGAGCGTCCGGACGCTCCTTCGCGATAATCTGCTCCAAACGTTCTACGTTCAAAGGCTCAATATAAGTTACATCCGCGGTTTCGGGGTCGGTCATAATGGTGGCCGGGTTGGAATTCACCAACACAATTTCGTAGCCGAGTTTGCGAAGTGCCTTACAAGCCTGCGTTCCGGAATAGTCAAACTCACAAGCCTGACCGATAATAATCGGGCCGGAGCCGATAATTAGCACCTTATTGATATCTGTTCTCTTAGGCATAACATGTGTACCTCCTTTTTGTCCTTATAATATTATATATAAATCCACGAAAATCACAAGTGCTTTTTTGTGAGAAAATCTTTAAAATAAAAAAAGTTTTTTGTGCAAATGGTGCGAAGGTATTTGTGGTTGCGGGAAAATGCATTCTGCGTTAAAATAGATTATGAAGTGGCGAAAGACGATAGGAGAGGGAAGAAAGGATGGAGTTGAAGCAGATTGCATATATCGAAACGGAATTTCCGGACAAGTTCGGGATTCCACGGCAAAGCGGACTTGTGAATGAACTACGCGGGAAGGTTGTTTTTTTGCCGGAATATCGGAATGCGGACGCGCTTCGGGGAATCGAGGAGTATTCGCATCTTTGGCTGCTGTGGCATTTTTCAATGGTGGAGAGAGAAGGCTGGTCGCCGACGGTACGCCCGCCACGACTTGGTGGAAACACGCGCGTTGGTGTATTCGCGACACGGTCACCGTACCGCCCGAACCCGATTGGTCTCTCCTGTGTGACTCTCTTGGAGGTCGTTACCGAAGGAGAAGATGCGCCGTATCTTATCGTTGGCGGAGCGGATCTGGCAAACGGAACGCCGATTTTCGATATCAAACCCTATTTGCCTTATGTAGACAGTCGCTCCGAGGCGAAAGGGAGCTTCTCGGATCGGTATGCGGAATATTCGCTCAAGGTAGTGATTCCCGAAGAACTGAAGGCATTGATTCCGACAGAGAAGCTAGAGGCTCTACGAGGAGTACTTGCGGGTGATCCGAGGCCGGCGTATCAGAAGGATCCGGAGCGTGTCTACGGACTGCTTTTCGCGGATATGGAGGTGCGGTTTTCGGTGAAGGCGGATGTGCTTACGGTGAAAAATGTGGAGTTTGTTAAGAATTCTTAAGGAAATCTATATGGTATCTTAATTTACGAATTGCTAAGATAAAAACGGTCGTAAAATAGGTGCGGCGAGGAGGAACGGCATGTATCGGATATTGGTATGCGATGACGAAAAGGACATCGTGAATGCGTTAAAAATCTATTTGACATCGGAAGGGTATCTTGTGGATACGGCGAAGAATGGTGCGGAGGCAGTGGAGCTGTGTCGAAGAAACGAGTATCAGCTTTTGCTGTTGGACATCATGATGCCGGTGAAGGATGGGATTACCGCAATGTCGGAGATTCGTGCATTTTCGAATCTTCCGATCGTATTGCTGACGGCGAAGGGAGAGGAGGCGGACAAGATTCTCGGCTTGAATGTGGGGGCAGATGATTATATTACAAAACCGTTCCACCCCGCAGAGCTGATGGCGAGGGTTCGTTCCTCTTTGCGACGTTATATGCAGTTTGGTGGAGGAGAACCGCAAGCCGATGTACGAAAGGTCGGCAATTTGGAGCTGGATGAGAAGAGCGAAGTGGTAAGGAAAGATGGAGAAGAGGTCGCACTGACACCGACGGAATACGGAATTTTGCGTTTGCTGATGCGTTGCCCCGGACAGGTATTTACACCTGCGAATATCTATCGCGAGGTATGGAAAGGGGATCCCTTCGGGACCGAAAATATTGTTGCGGTACATATTCGGCATCTTCGTGAGAAGCTGGAGATCAATCCGGCAGAGCCTCGTTTCTTGAAGGTGGTATGGGGAAAGGGCTATAAGATCGAGAAATGAGAAATCGGGAGGAATCTGCAGTGAAGAAGTGGTTGTACCATCCTATCGGAAAGGCATTTGCATGGCTGCTCTTGTGGGTGAGCATCTGTGCCTGTCTTATCGGAGGAATAATGATGGGGCATTTTGCATCAATGGAAGAGACAAGCGATATAAGAAAGGAAGAGTTTGTCGATGAATTGCTGCAGGAAGAAACGGAGCGGATGCTTAAGCGCTTGAACGAGTATTATGTCGAATATGCCAACTGGTACTTCGGAAAAATTGCGTCCATTGAAAAAATAAATCAATACGAAGATGAGTTTTCCTTGGAGAAGACCAATCTGCGTTTTTATATTGAGGGAACAACGCATGAGTATTATTTCGGAGAGGTGTTTCCTACCTTGCACAATGATGACTGTTATCTCAATCCGTACGCAAAGGAAATGTATTTCGAGATAGACGGGCAGCATTTAAAGGTGCTTTACTACGTGGATACATCGTATCCGGTGGAGGATTCGTTTTCCGCGCTTGCGACATTGGGGGAACAGCTTTACAACAGCAGCGAGTACAGATGGATAATACTAGGATGCGGTCTGTTCGGGGCGGTCCTCGCACTCGTGTATCTGATACGAACGACCGGGCGCAAATGTGCCGGAGGGGAGATTGCGGATCGTGCGATTCACCGCATACCGTTTGAAGCGTTGTTCATCGGTGGAGGCTTGTTGGCGTGTTTTTTGTTTTTGGGATGGAGATGGTTTTATCGGAATTCCTATGGGGAATATACCTCGCATCTAATGCGTTCGACTTGGGCGTGGTTGTTTCTGCTGTTGCTGTGTTCCGGCATTGCCTGCGTTATCGTTTGGACACTCGTCGTGCGTCTCAAGAGTGGGAACCATAAAAGGACGTTTTTGGTGTATCGTTTGTTGTTAGGTTTGCTGAAGCTACTGGAACGAATCGGGCATGGGATGTTGAAGTGCGGAAAGATTTTCGAGAAGGTGTTCGGTCATTTTTTTCTGTGCGTGGTGTTTACCTTTTTTTATGCCGGTCTGTGCCTTCTTGAGTTGGCCGGAATTCTTTGGTGTGACGGGGAAATGTATTGGCAGCTCGGACTATGGCTGGGAAAGTTCGTACTGCTCACACCGATCCTGTATCGATATGTTGCATCGTTTCAAAAGGTGAATTCGTATACGGAGCAAATGGTGAAGGGAGAACCGGAGAAAATGCCGGATTCTACCGGGTTGATTTGGCCGATACGCCGACATGCGGAAAATCTGGAACAGCTGCAAGAGGGAATCGAAATTGCAGTGCAGGAGCGGTTGAAAAGTGAGCGTATGAAGACCGAGCTGATTACCAATGTATCGCACGATATTAAGACTCCGTTGACATCGATTATCAATTACGTGGATCTGTTGAAGAAGGAGGAATTGCCGAACGAACAGGCACGGGGATATGTGGAGATTTTGGAACGGCAGTCGTTGCGTCTGAAGAAGCTGACCGAGGATGTCATCGAGGCGTCGAAGGCGGCGAGCGGTGCGATAGCGGTGTCGCTGGAGCCGACCGATCTCGGACTATTGCTGTTGCAGGTATTCGGGGAGTATGAAGAACGGATGCAGAAGGAAAATCTTTCTCTTGTTACGAGACTTCCCGAACAAATACCCTATGTGCTTGCGGACGCTTCGGTTCTGTGGCGTGTGCTAAGCAATCTTTTTGGAAACGCCTGTAAGTATTCGCAGGGAGGTACGAGAGTTTATTTTACAGTGAAAGAAGAGGAGACGACCGTGCTTCTGTGCATGCGGAACATTTCCGCGGCAGAGCTGAACATTTCCGGGGAGGAATTGATGGAGCGATTTGTCCGCGGTGATGATTCCCGCAATACGGAAGGAAGCGGTCTCGGCCTTTCGATTGCGAAGAGCCTGACAGAGTTGCAGCACGGAGAAATGAAGATTGAAATCGACGGTGATTTGTTTAAGGTCTATGTAGCATTGCAGAAGGCATGATATCATGGAGAAATCATTACTTTATAGTATTTAGTGCTGAGAAAATCGAAAAAATTATTGCAATATTTGCGAATTACGGATTGGAGAGAGTTGATTGAGGTGTTGGAGGAAAGTACGGAGTGATGAGGTTCTAGGAAGGGCGACACGGAGGAAAGAAAGCAATGATTATACTAATTACAGGCGCATCGCATACAGGAAAAACCGCACTTGCACAAAAACTGCTTGAAAGATATCAGTATCCGTATCTATCTATGGATCATTTAAAAATGGGGCTGATACGCAGTGGCAATACGGAACTTACACCGATAAGTGAGGATGCGGAACTCACGGCTTATTTATGGCCAATTGTTCGCGAAATGATAAAAACCGCCATAGAGAACAAGCAAAATCTAATTGTTGAGGGGTGCTACATTCCCTTTGATTGGGCAAAGGACTTTGAACAGGAATATCTCAATTACATACGATATTACTGCCTTGTAATGAGCGAGAGCTATATCCGCACTCATTTTCCGGACATAAAGAGATATGCAAATGTAATCGAAAATCGTTTAGATGATGAATGGTGTACCCTGGAGAGTGTGTTGGAAGACAATGCGGAGATATTGGAGCTTGCACGAGCACATAAAGTGAACTATATACTCATTGAGAATAATTATGAGGTCGATATTGATTTAGAGGAGGCACCGCATGTGTATTAGAGAAATCATTGATTCCGACATGGATGGCTTATTTGCCCTCTATGCTCAACTGCACGGTAATCCCATTCCGGAGAAGAGCCAGGAGCTTCTTGGTTTGTGGCAGAG
Organism: Lachnospiraceae bacterium; assembly: GCA_045601665.1. GTDB lineage: Bacteria > Bacillota > Clostridia > Lachnospirales > Lachnospiraceae > ISDg. The sequence continues at coordinate 3,248 of JAZRZZ010000008.1, read as the reverse complement.
CATTTTGCGGGATTCGAACCATCATATTATTGTGGCGGAAGAGGATGGGAAGATTGTGTCCTCCTGTGTATGTGTCATTATTTCGAATCTGACCCACGGTCAGCGGCCCTATGCCTTTGTGGAAAATGTGGTGACGGACGAAGGGTATCGGTGCCGTGGCTTGGCGACCGCCTGCCTGAATTACGCCAAGGAGATTGCACTTCGGGAGAATTGCTACAAGCTTATGTTAATGACGGGTTCGAAGAAGGAAAGTACGCTACATTTTTATGAGCAGGCGGGGTACAATCGAAAGGATAAGACGGCGTTTGTTCAGTGGCTATAAAAGGAGGTTTCCGCGATAAAGGATACTTAAGTTTATGCGGAGATTTCAATGAAACAAATTTGAATTTGGTGGTGATAATATGCTGATAAAAATAGGCGATTTTGAATTCACTGAAGTATGGGATGGTGTGTTCTATAAGAAACTTTCTAATTACCCACAGATAACAGATTGGGAGATTAGAACTATTATTGAATTTATAGAGTATGAAAACAGATATGGCAGGGAATGTGTAATTGAATGTGAAGATAGTAATGTATTAAAGTTAGTTAACGAAGGTATCGCGCATAAAGAGATGTATTTAAGCACACCGCGACCGAAGTTGTTAACAGAATGTACAGCATGTCCTTATAGAAAAGGATGTGTTACAGATTATGTATGCCATACGACTTCTGTTGAGAATGCCATTAAAATATTTGAATGTGGAAAACTGTTATCTGCACTAAATGCAAGGAAAGTACCTGTTGAAGAGCTTATGAGCGAAAATCGAAATGCAGCAAATGACCCAGCTGATTATTTTGAATACATAATGCTTTCATGGGGGAATTGCCAAGCAGGAGATAGATTGGTTATGGAACGAGCATTAGAGCGTTTCCCAAATGAAGATGATTTGAGTGTGCATTTTAACCCCGGAGTGAGATTTTACTTCAAATATGAGCAATTATTAAAGCATCCAAATACGGTGTATGATGGGGTGCTTCCTATGAAAGTTAAAGATGAAATAATACTTAAAGACTGGGTCCACAAAATTGTAGTTCCTATGAAGTTAAAAGAGAAATTGGAATCGCATATACCTTGCGAGTTGAAAGATAGGACTATTTATGTTGATAATGATTGCAAAGATATTTGGGATTGGTCTGAAAAAGTGTACCGAATTATAGAAAGTTAGAGCACACTAAACTTTCAGTCTTACAGAGAGATTGAAAGCACGCATAAATTTGAAGTTAGTGGAGAACGTAATATGAATAAAGGTGCGATATTTGATGAAATTTCAATAATGGGAAGAGTTATATATATTATTTTTGCTATTGAAATTTATTTAAAAGAAAGAGAAGTAACTGAAGATTGGAATAGACTATTGGATGCATTATGGTCATTTTCAGAGTTTGATAAGTGCATTGATGAGTATGCATATAAGTTAATTGAGTGCACACCAGAGTATGTATTGGACGAGAGAGAAGATTTTACAACATTCGACCACTTTAGTGAAGAAGAATTATATGCGTTTAAGAATCTTTATGTAGGGTCAGCATATACCCAGAGTATAAATTATTTGATGGGGCAAATAAATGAAATATTTGCACACAATTTATATACATCCGTAAAACCACCAGAAGAAATTTCTTTAAGAATTATTAATGAGACATATCAATACATTAAGAATTTATTAGGTGATAAAACACCTTCAATAGAGCTGTTTGAGATTTATTCCATACATGAAAGACATTGTTATGGAAATTATACATTGGGCAAGGAAGTTCTATTAGCACATATGAATGAGTAAATGAGTTAGGAAACTTTGAATTTGGTGAAGGTGGAGCTTATGAAATACGATATTATTTTTCCTACAGCATTTGATAGTATAAATCCTGATAATGATAATATAGATGTACTTGTACAAACTGAGAACGGGCAGCAATATACATTTGTTGTTGCTACTCCAGATAATGTGAAGTATCTTATGAAAAAAGATAATGTATCATTTCTTAAACCTGGATTGCCGTTTCTGTTTGTGGAAAAACTTACGGACACTAATATTCGTATGGTAGTGGAGTCTTTGTTGGAAGAAGATGAGCAACTTATCCGTATCTATGGAGATGATTTTTAGCTAATGGATAGAGAGAGGAAACTTTGAATTTGCAGGTGAGAATGATGGGCAAGAAATTATCAGAAATGACTTTGGAAGAACTGTGGCAGTTATTTCCTATATATTTAACAGAGCATCAACTTTGTTGGCAAGAATGGTATTCAGAGGAAGAAAGGTTATTGAAAAATGCCCTTTCTTCCTCTGAAAGAATAAGTCATATTGGAAGTACGGCGGTTTCTTCTATATGGGCAAAACCAATTATTGATATTTTGGTAGAAGCTCCAAAGGAAAGCCGTTTACCGGATTATAAGGATTTGATTATTAACAGTGGCTATATTTGTATGTCACAGACTGAGAATAGTTTGTCTTTTAATAAGGGATATACAGAGAATGGTTTTGCCGAGCGAGTATTTCATTTGCATTTGAGATATGCAGGCGATAACAATGAATTGTATTTTAGAGATTATCTCATTGAGTATCCGGATGTTGCAAAGGAATACGAGGAATTGAAATTAAAGTTATGGAAGAAATATGAGCATAACAGAGATGGCTATACAAATGCGAAAACAGAACTTGTAAAGCGATATACAGATAAAGCAAGGATTCTGTATGGGAATAGGTACTAACAAATTTCAGTCTTGTGGAGAGATTGAAAGCATGCAAGAATTTGAATTTTACACATAGCATGGTGGGTATATAATAAGACCAAGACACATCTGTCGGGTAAGGAAAATACGGCATCTCTCACTCTCTGTCGTGTTAATTATCCGGAGATATTGCTATTGTTTTCTCAGAAAGGAGGCCAAGATGGATCAGAAAAAAATAGGTTTATTTCTAAGAGAATTGAGAAATGAAAAGAACTTATCCCAAGAACAACTTGCGGAAGAGTTTGGTGTTTCTTCAAGATCTATTTCCCGATGGGAAAATGGTAACACAATGCCGGATATCAGTATCATTATTGAACTGGCAGATTTTTATGATGTGGATATACGTGAAATAATTCACGGAGAAAGGAAGAGTGAGAATATGGATAAAGAATTAAAAGACACTTTAGTGACCGTTGCAGACTATACGAATAATGAAAACGGAAAGATTATGCAGTCTGCAGTTAACATGGCAATC
>JAZRZZ010000007.1:0-47698 GCA_045601665.1 Lachnospiraceae bacterium | reverse complement strand
CCGGAATCCTCGAGAATCGAAGATCAAAGCGAAGCAACAAGGCAAGAAAATACGCTCCGTTTACCGCAAGCACATCATACAACATCAAATAGACCGCCAGTATATTAAACCCGCCGGTCTTATATGTCTTCTGCGCACAATTCTTCGCCGAATTGCGTAGCCTTTTCGATTCTTTCTCTTCCTTGCTATTCATTCCTTTTTTTCGCTCCCGCACCATACATCTTGTGGATGTCCACTACACCCCATACACTATAGCATATTTCCACGCAACATGCAATGTTTTTTGCATATTTCCTTTGATTTTCGCATTATCACTAAGGCATATACTCATTTCTAACGCCTGTTTGTTCATTTTTTTGTTGTGTAAAGTCTATTCGCAAGCCAAAACATCCAAAAAGACCAATACGGCATTTCGCATTGGTCTTTTTATGGCGTATTACTTTACATCAAAGTCGTCCGTATCATAGACAAGAATCATATTCCATTCGTCTTCGACACAGTAAAACAAAAAGGTATCCGTGTACACAAGTGTATCATCCTCACCCTCAAAGGTACTCGTGTTCGAGATCCAATACGCTTCCTCAATGGCGAGTTCGACATCAAAGAGATCCTCCATGCAATCCCCAAGGTCGTCGAGATCCTCAATCTCGGACTTGATGATCGGTTTCTCTTTCACCGTAATCTCATCTCCGAGCTTCTCCGTGAGCACGTCATGCATGTACGCAACATACTCATTCTCGCTCGTAAAGTTGTTCTCGGACAGGACGTACGCGAGTGCATACTCCGGAACAGACTTACGAAGCAGATAAGCGCTTTCCTCGATGCCGGCATCATTAAACCGCTCCATCAGTTCAAGGAATGCTTCCTTCTTGTCACCCTTTAAGCGTTCTTCCTTCTCATCTTCCGAAAAATCAAAAATTTCAAAGAATCCATTGTCTTCATTTTGATCGATGACAGAGAAATAGAACACCAGCCCGCCAAACGCCAAGAGCAACACAATGAAGCAAATAACTGCAATAATCGGCCCCTTTGAAGACTTCTTCGGCGAACGCTGCGGCACCTGATATCCCCTCGAAACCGGCAGTGGTGTCTCCTCCTTCTTAGGCGCTATCGTCGCTGCCAGCTCAGCTACACGTTCCTCTGCAGACATTGCTTCCCTATTCGCCTCTGTCTTTGAAACCGCCTCGACAACTTGTGTCGTTTCTTCGACAACTTGTGCTACTTCTTCGGTCACTTTCTCGGAAACTTGCGCCGCCTCTTCGGTCACTTTCTCGGAAACTTGTACTGTTTCTTCGGCAATTGCATCCGTCGCCTCCGTCACATTCTCGGCAACTTTCGATGCTTTGTCGCTTACTTGTCCGAGAGCTTCCTCTTCTCCCAAATCCGTTTGGGCGATCTCGTGTACAGCGTTCTCCACCGCACCTTCAATAGCAGATGATTCCGGTATGTACTCCTCCACTGCAGCTACAATAGTCTCCGATTCCGGCGTCACATTTTCCACCTTCGGACTTTCATCCTTCCTCTCCTGGGCTACGGTACTTGCCACAACACGAGCCCCACAATACCCGCAGAATCTCTGTCCGTCTGCGAGCTTAGTTCCACAATTCGAACAAAACATATGTCCCTCCTTATGATGTCGTGCATTGCCTTCCTGTCTCGTGTGCACGACATCCCACATAGACAGGCTTTTCATTAGTCTCTAGAGTTACGGTTGCGTCCGAGAATCTGAAGTAACCGTACAAACAAATTCACCAGATCCACATACAATTCGCATGCGGAATCCACAGCCGCATCAAGCGAGCGCGGCTGTTCCTGTGCTTTCGCCCAGTCATAGCCGATATATCCGCAAAACAGTAGAACAAAGAAAAAATCAAAGACTCCGCCGCTATATCCGAAGAGCATAAAAAGCACCTCTACGACAAGTCCAAGCAACAAACACACCCCGAGAGTCCCTCCCATCGAAAGAAACAGACTCGGAAATGCCGTCGACAATCCCATCAACACAAGGGTCACCACGCATGTCACCAAAAAGACATACTCAATGGTCTCTCCGGAATAGTAATGCACAATATTCGTCAGCACCGCGCCCATCGGAAGTACGATGAGGTTGTATCCGATAAAACTAACCAACGCATTATCCGAAGCACGATATACCATGATACCGACAAAACAGGCAATCACATAGACAATCAATAATAAAAACGGATTGATACCAAGCACCTGCTCCTTAAAGAACGTACAGGTGATCGCATTGATCCCAAATCCCCAAAAAAGCACTGCCCCGATGGCAAGATTGTACATTCCCGGCGACATTAAACCTGTGTCTTGGTTCTCCCACGGCTCCGCAATATAGATGTTGTCCATGAGAAAATCATCGTCTTTCCATGATTCATTGTTGTTAATACTCATTGCAGTTCTCCTCCCATTTATGACATTGCAAACGACATTGCAATTGTGGCAATCGCTGCAAAAGCTCCGCCGATATAAAGCGCCTCGCGCGCTCCGTTACATATTACATTTCTCAGTACATATGCATCGTCGTTGGCCAACAATACCTCCTGCACCGTTAGAACCAGCAGTGAAATGCCTAAAATCCACATGACAACCTCAAGACCGAACAATGGTCCGCCCACCCCAACCGCGGCAATTATGGCGAACGCCTCATGTAGCACCGCACTATAGTCAAATTCCATAAAGTTATCCGGCGCCAGGAACATACATCCGAACGCAAACAGAACGAATAGTGCAAGAACTATCGTCGATATCAGCAGCAAACGGACTCCCCCGAACGCAATGCACATCGTTACCGCAAGGCTCGAAAACACAGCTCCCGCACAAAACAACAGTCCCGCCACAATATAAGACGACAAAAAGCTTCTTCCGAGAACGAACAAAATCACTCCGACCAAAACCCCGATAAAAGCCCACTTGCTATACTGCTCCGGTTCGATCAAATACGAAACAAGCGGCGACAGCAGGAATCCGAGCAACACTGCTATCACACAAACTCCGACTATCATTCCGTAATATTCGAGCACCGAATACCTATCCGGTTCGTCCGGCACATCATCCATGCTATAGTGCGCCTTCGCCTTTTCTGCACTCTTCTTCAACAGCTCATAAGCTTCTTTATCATCACTGATCTTCTGCATTCTTCATCCCCCCGGACAGTCTCGAATCCACCCTGCATCCGTTCGAAATTGTCCCTCATCTTAGGTGTCATTGCCCAACGCTTTTAATTACTCCGCATCTCGATTCTCGGAGCGCCGACTCCGCGAATATAATCACCGGTAATCGTGACCGTCCCAATGGAGTCATCCTTCGGAATCTCAAACATAATATCGAGCATAAATTCTTCGATAATCGAACGCAACGCCCGCGCACCGGTCTCTCGCTCCATCGCCTTTTCCGCAATCAATTCTATAGCATCGTCAGAAAAATCGAGGCGCACCTCGTCCATAGCAAGAAGCTTTTGATATTGCTTTAGAATCGCATTCTTCGGTTCGACAAGAATACGCATCAGCGCCTCCTTTGTCAACCCGCGAAGTGCAAATATCACCGGTAAGCGTCCGATAAATTCGGGAATCATACCATACTCGCGGAGATCCTCTGCTTTCACCTTCGCAAGAAGATCGGGATCATTGTCGTATTGGTCACGCAGACTCGCATTGAAGCCCATCGTAAAGGACTTCGTCAAACGATTCGTAACAATTTCGTCAAGTCCCGGAAATGCTCCGCCACAGATAAACAAAATGTTCTTTGTATTAATCGTCGTCATCGGCACCATAGCATTTTTGTTCGTTGCACCGACCGGAACCTCGACATCCGCGCCTTCCAAAAGCTTCAACAGCCCCTGCTGTACGCTTTCTCCGCTGACATCGCGACTTGTCGTATTCTTCTTCTTTGCAATCTTATCAATCTCATCGATGAAGACAATGCCGTGCTCGGCACGCTCCACATCGTTGTCCGCATTTTGCAAAAGCTTCGACAAAACGCTCTCGACGTCGTCACCGATATAGCCCGCCTCCGTCAACGATGTCGCGTCTGTAATTGCAAGCGGTACGTTAAGAAGTCTCGCGAGTGTCTGCACCAAATACGTCTTACCGCAACCGGTCGGTCCGATCATCAGCATATTGGACTTTTCAATAATAATCTCGTCACGAAATTCCTTTAAGTCTTGTTTCTTCACACGCTTATAGTGATTGTATACCGCCACGCTGATGGCTTTCTTCGCATGCTCCTGACCGATCACATACTCATCAAGTCTCGCCTTAATCTCATGCGGTGCCGGTAGCTTCTCAACATCCATAATGTTTGGATTTTCTTCCGTTGCTACGTCCTCCTTTGCCTTCGCTACCGTCTTTTTCTTCGGTTTGAACTTCGGCATAGACTGGTTCTGCAACTCATTCGGAAGCACTATTTTCACATTGCCGAACGCCGAATTCGGATTGTTCGGATCAAATGTTGTGGACATCATATCAAAAGACTTCTGCAAACAATCACTACACAGGTAGATGCTCGGCGGAACCAAAAGCAAATGCCCTGCTACGCTCTCCGGTCTACGGCACATCGCACAAGCATGCTCATACCCATCGTTCTTTTCTTCATCCTTTTCATCAAAATCGTTCATAATTCCCCTCTTCTCTTATAACTGTTTCACAGCTAATATGCATTCTTATTCAAAACCCCCGTGAACAATGTCATAAATAAAATCTTTATATCGAGAACCATATTCCAATTCTCAATGTAGTACAAATCATACTCGATGCGCTTGCTGACGGATGTGTCTCCCCGCAGACCATGCACCTGTGCCCAACCGGTAATGCCCGGACGTACCTGATGCTTGATCATATACCGGGGAATCTCCTCACGAAACTTCTCCACAAAGAAAGGCCGCTCGGGACGTGGCCCAACAATACTCATATTACCAATCAGTACATTGAAGAACTGTGGCAGCTCATCGAGACTTGTGCGACGCAGGAAACGACCGATTCGCGTCACTCGTTGATTGTTTTGACTGGACCACTCATTCTGATCCTCTCCCTCCTTGGCTTCCACCATGGAGCAGAACTTATACATACAGAAAGGTCTATTGTGCAATCCGACACGTTCCTGCTTGTAGATTACCTTCCCCTTTGTCGACGCCTTAATCGCCAATGCAATAATCAGCATCGGTATGCTGAAAATAACAATCGCAAGCAGGCTTCCCACAATGTCCACCGTACGCTTCATCACGCGGTTGCCAAAGGTCGCAAGCGGTACATTACGAATATTGATAATCGGCAATCCGAGAAAATCTTCGATCACCGGGACGGTAGGCACGATATGATTATAATCCGGTACAAACTTCGTATGCGCACCGGATTTCTCACAGATTCCTACGACGCGCCGGAGCTTATAGTATTCATTGATATTCAATGCAATCACATATTCGTCGAAACTGTTACGCGCGAGAATGTCCTCAAGCTCACCGATCGTTCCGATTACGGGAATTCCGTTGTAGGAAAAGCCACTCTCTTTCTCGTCATCTACAATTCCATGAATATAATAACCCCACTGCGGGTTCCCCTTTATTCGGTCAATATAACCTCTTGCCGCGGCACTATAGCCGACAATAACTACATGCTTCAGATTGATTCCCTTCGCCCGTAACGTCTGTAGCACAAAATTCATCAGATGACGAAAGCTCAATCCCAGTAAAATGTTCATAGCAAAGAAAAACGTAAAGAACCAACGGGAAATGTCCATCTCCTTCATATAGAACAAGACAAACGTAAAGTACAGCAAACCAATAATATTCGCCTTTGTCAAGTTCCATACCTCGACACGCTTTCTTCGCTGAAGTTCATATAGACCGCATTTCGAATAAATGAACAAATACCCGGGTACGATCAGCACAAGGTACTTCACATAATCACCGAGGGAATAAAATTGTTCATTACTTCCGAGTGCGAAGATTCCCGTGTGCACCAGCACTCCGAAACGTAGACTGTAGGATATGATATAAGAAACAATTATTAAGAACATATCGGCTATGACCCGAATGGTTCCGAGTTTCTTTTGGTTGTCCGTAATCATTTTATTGATTGCTCCTCATACTATTGCGCACGCCTCCCTGTCCTGTGTGGTTTACGGCGCATTGTTATTCTCATTTACATATCATACATGATTTGTGTCGCAAATTCAAGTGAAAAGATTATGAACTGACACTTTTTGTAATTCCACCGTTATTTTTTGCGAATGCCTGAAAAATATACTCCTGCAAATCACAAACTGGACACATTCCGGTGTTATTCTATTCGTACGCAATGAATGATCGGAGGTAATGTATGAAAATTGCAAAACGCATCTTGACAGCACTGCTGTTTCTTCTTATATCGGGGTCCGTTTTCGCTCTTCTTGTTTCACTGTTTGATGTCGAGCGGACTGCAAACCTCGCACCCTCGGGCAACGCAGGCTCACGTAAACCCGGAAACATCAATATATCCGGAACGCTTCACCCGTCGCTCAATCCGGAGAACAACTACTCCTTGAACCAAAACTCGGTTGTCGCTTTGACCGACAAGCAATCGGCAGAATTACTTCAAGATATCGATATCGACCAATTGATGCAAAAGGTACTTCCATCTGTCGTCTCCATCGAAGCTCAGGTTCAAACCTCTTCCATCTTCGGTTCGACACACACCGGCACTTCCGCAGGTTCGGGTATTTTGCTGTTCCACGAGGATAACCTTTTCTATATCTTGACGAATAACCACGTTGTTTCAGGTGCTACGAAGATTTCCGTCACTTTTTGCGACGGCACCACCGCAACCTGTCAGCTAAAAGGACGGGATTCCGTAGCCGATCTCGCAATTCTTACCTTGAACGATGCAGAGCTTTCTCCGCAGACACTTGCTTCCATCGAAACAATCACCCCTGCCGACGAGTCAAATATCGAGGTGGGTGATATGGTACTTGCCATCGGAAATCCTCTTGGCTACGGCACTTCCGTTACCGTCGGATATATCAGTGCCACCAACCGCGAGGTTGTGGTAGACGGCAATACGATGCGATTGATTCAAACCGATGCTGCCATTAACCCCGGCAACAGTGGCGGAGCACTAATCAACCTGAAGGGCGAACTCATCGGTATCAATTCTGCAAAACAGGTGTCCGATCGGATTGAAGGTATGGGCTATGCGATTCCCGTATCAACCGCGCTTCCGATTGTTTCCGAGCTAATGAATTACGAGGAGCTGGCTGAAGAAGAACGTGGCTATCTCGGCATTTACATTGAGACAATCACGTCTGAAATGGCCGAGTCCTTCGGTTGGCCGATTGGTATCTATATTACTGAAATTGTGGAAGGTGGCGCTGCCGCCGCTTCCGATTTGCTCCCCGCAGATATCATCACGGAGGTCAACGGTATCTCTGTCACAACCACCAATCAGCTTGCAGAGCGTGTAAACTCTCATCGCCACGGTACCACCATAACATTGACCGTAGAACGCCTAATCAACGGTGCGTACGTAACGCTCTCCATTCCCGTGACACTGACTCCTAAGCCAGAAGGCTTGGAATAGCAATATATTGTGTATCACCACAGAGGGAAAGCGTCTTCCCACGAAAATTAGAACGAGGAGCGTCACATTGCGACGTTCCTCTCTTTTTATAGATAGCGATAATACCCTAGTTTACGTACAAGTCCGGTCTTCCCGAAGCCATAGCGAAGCGCTGTTATCACACGATGCACCTTGCCCTTCAGGGGAAGTGAGCAATACGCTTGCAGCACCGATCTTTTTTCCTCCGTCAATTCCTCCGCATACAATCGCATGAACTCTTTTGCCTGTTCATATGTGCGATTCAAAGAAGCACGAATCTCACTGCCCTTGCCTGCCATTGAAATTGCCCTTTGTGCTCCCGTAAAGTCCTTCGCTCCCTCGGCATTTTTGCCATGCTGACGATAGCGGATCAATGGGATGTTGACGAAACCGATAACACCGAATCCCGCCGCTAACAGCGACATCCACCAATCGTGCATCACAAAAAATGCGGGATGCTTGTGCTCGGCAAGCGCCACCAATGCTCGGTTCATCATCATCGTACAACCGGTCACGCAATTCTGTGAAAGCTGCTTCGTAAAGGTACGTCCCGCCCCTTCAAGCTTCTGCATGCACATCAGCGACGGAGCGATGGTCTGCAACTGTTCATCAACAACCAGCAGATCCGTATGCACGCAAATCGGCGTCTGCCTGCCATAGCGACGTTCCATATTGCACATTGCTCGGTAGGTAAGCTCTATCTTGTTTGGAAGCCACACGTCGTCTTGGTCACAAAACATCACATACTCCGATGTCACATGACGCAAAGAGTTCATAAAATTCGCTCCTGCACCACCGGAATTCACTGCATTTTCATAGAACACAATTCGCTCCGGATATCGGTCTGCATAAAGCGCAAGCACATCTGTTGTGCCGTCCGTCGAACCATCGTCGCACACAATCAGTCGCCAATCGTGATTCGTTTGCGCCAGAATCGATTCCAGCTGCTCCTTTACATAGGCGACACCATTATAGGTTGCCATTACAATATCAATCATTGTTCACCCCAAATTCCTTCTGCGCAAGAGCCAACGCACTCGCAATTACCTTATCCATGTCATAATAGCGATACTCGCCCAAACGACCACCGAAGATAACCTTCGCTTCCTTTGCCGCCAAAGCACGATACTTCTCGTATATTGCCTGATTCTCCTCGTTATTGATTGGATAGTAGGGTTCGTCGCCGGGCATCCATTCCGCAGGATATTCTTTCGATATCACTGTCTTCTCTTGTTTCCCGAATTCAAAATGCTTGTGCTCGATAATACGCGTATACGGCACTTCGCGCTCTGTGTAATTCACAACCGCATTTCCCTGATAATTGTCCATATCAAGCACTTCATGCTTAAAGGATACCTTGCGGTACTGAAGTGCTCCGTAACAGAAATCAAAATAATCGTCAATAGCACCGGTGAAGATTACTTTTTCCGCCATTTCATCATACTCGGATTTATTTGCAAAATAATCGGTCTCCAGACGTACCTCAATACCATCAAGCATATTCTCGACCAGCTTCGTATAGCCGCCTATCGGAATGCCCTGAAAGCGATCATTGAAATAGTTGTTATCATAGACAAAGCGAAGCGGCAAACGCTTAATAATAAATGCCGGAAGCTCTTTGCAGTCTCTGCCCCACTGCTTCTCCGTATAACCCTTGACAAGCTTCTCATACACATCGCGACCCACAAGCGACAATGCCTGTTCCTCTAAGTTCTTCGGTTCTGCGATGCCCTCTGCTGCCCGTTGCTCTTCTATGATTCGCTTGGCTTCCTGTGGTGTTCGAATGTTCCACATCTTGCTAAAGGTATTCATATTAAACGGAAGATTGTACGTCTCATCGCCGTACACCGCCACCGGTGAATTCACATAATGATTGAACTCGGCAAATTGATTCACATATTCCCAGATGCTCTTATCTGACGTATGGAAAATGTGCGCCCCGTACCAATGGACTTGAATCCCCTCCATTTCCTTGCAGTAGGCATTCCCGGCAATGTGGTCTCTGCGGTCAATCACAAGACAATGCTTTCCTCTCTTCGTAGCCTCATAGGCAAATGTGGCCCCGAACAAACCGGCTCCAACAATCAAATAGTCATACATATGCTCTACCCCTTCTCTATCTTCCTTAGTTCAAATTGCACTCACGAGGTTCTGTTATCGCTGCGAGAGCCTCTTCCACCGACGGTCCCTTTCCGACAATAGAATCGGCGTGCCATCCTCCAATGCATACCCTGAATCATCGGCATTTCCGACATATTCACCGATCACTCCCGGCCATACGATCCCGATTTCCGGGTCATTCCACGCAACTCCGTCCTCATCTTCCGGATGGTAAAAGTCCGTCACCTTGTAACAAAATTCCGCCTCATCTGTAAGCACAAGAAACCCGTGCGCAAAGCCCGGCGACACATAAAACTGCTTCTTATTCTCCGCACTCAACACAACTCCGTACCACTGTCCGTACGTCTCAGAACCCGTTCTCATGTCCACCGCCACATCGAACACCTCACCTCGAATGACACGTACCAGCTTGCCCTGCGGGTGCTCAATCTGATAATGCAAGCCTCTCAAAACGCCCTTTTTGCTCATTGACTGATTGTCCTGCACAAACCGCATCGTAAGCCCTGCTTCGTGCATGTCATGTTCATTGTACGTCTCAACAAAGTACCCTCTATCATCGCCATGCACCGTCGGCTCCACGATATACAAGCCCGGAACCGGGCACTCCGTCACCTTAATCTGTCCCATCTAGGATCCCTCCAATGCTAAGATATCTTGCAAGCGCATTCTGCCAAGTCGGCAAATGCTCAAAGCCGTTATGCGACAGCTTAGCCTTATTCATACGACTGTTCGTCGGACGCTTTGCCTTCGTCGGATACTCCGCCGAACTCACGGGAACAACCTGCAGCCGCTTCTCGTCATACTCCGAATATCCACGCGCCGCCGCTTGACGAAAGATCTCCTTCGCGAACTCATACCATGAGCAAAAGCCCTCATTAGTCGCATGATACCTTCCGTATCTCTCGGTTTCGATCATATCTACAATCAGTCTGGCCACATCCGGCATATACGTCGGAGAACCAATCTGATCATTCACTACCGTCAAACGATCTCTTTGTTTTCCGAGTCGTAGCATCGTTCTTACAAAATTCGCTCCGTGCTCACCAAATGCCCACGCAATACGCACGATAAAATACTTCGTAAGTAGCTCCTCCACTGCCAGCTCGCCCTCGTACTTCGTCTGCCCATACCAGTTCACCGGATTTCGGTTCGTATCGTCCGGCTCCCACATTGCCGTACCCTCACCGCTGAACACATAATCCGTGGAAATGTACAGTAGCTTGCACTCCAGCTCACGGCAGACCGAAGCAATATTTCTCGTTCCCACGGCATTTACTGCATGTACCTTGCTACGATTCTCCTCATCCTCTGCGATGTCCACCGCGGTCCATGCCGCGCAATGCACAACCGCATCCGGCCTCGCCTCTGTAAGCACCTTATGCACCGAATTGGCATCGGTAATGTCCATCTCCTGAATGTCTACACCGATGCTCTCATGGCCGCGCTTTGCAAGCTCCGCCATGACTTCTTGTCCGAGCTGTCCCTTCGCTCCCGTCACCACAACCTTCATAACTACCTCTTATCGCTGTCCATACATCTTTTCATAATACTCTCGATACTCACCGCTTACGATGGTTTCCCACCACTCACGATTGTCGAGGTACCAGCGTATCGTCTTCTTAATTCCCTCGGCAAATGTCGTCTCCGGCAGCCATCCGAGCTCCGTCTGTATCTTCGTCGGATCGATTGCGTAGCGCATATCGTGTCCCTTGCGGTCCGCAACAAAGGTAATCAGGCTCTCGGGCTTTCCGAGCTCCTTGCAGATGAGCTTCACAATGTCGATGTTTCGCATCTCGTTGTGTCCGCCGACGTTGTATACCTCGCCGACTCTGCCCTTATGCATAATCAAATCAATCGCCTTGCAATGGTCCTCTACGTACAGCCAATCTCGCACGTTGATGCCCTCGCCGTATACAGGAAGCGGCTTGTCATTCAGAGCATTTGCAATCATAAGCGGAATGAGCTTCTCCGGAAAATGATACGGCCCGTAGTTGTTTGAGCAACGGCTGATGCTCACCGGCAAGCCGTAGGTTCTGTGGTACGCAAGCACCAAAAGATCCGCGGCCGCCTTAGATGCACTATACGGACTACTTGCATGAATCGGTGTAACCTCCGTAAAGAACAAGTCGGGGCGATCCAGTGGAAGATCTCCGTACACCTCGTCCGTCGACACCTGATGGTATCTAAGAATTCCGTATTCTCTGCTACAATCGAGAAGCACCTGCGTACCCAAAATGTTCGTCTGTAGGAACACCTCGGGACTGTCAATGGAACGATCCACATGGCTCTCCGCCGCAAAATTCACAACCATGTCCGGCTTTTCCTTCAAGAAGATGCCCCTGACTGCCTCACGGTCGCAAATGTCCGTCTTGTAAAATGCAAAGCGCGGGTTGTCCATTGCCTCCCTTAGCGTGCTCATATTGCCCGCATACGTCAGCTTATCCACGCACACAATGCGATAGTCCTCGTACTTGCCCAGCATATAATATATAAAATTCGAACCGATAAAGCCGGCTCCTCCGGTCACCAATATCGTCATGACTTTCCTCCTGTGCGCTCATTGCGCTGCTCGCCACTGTTCGTCCGTTGTCGGCGCCCGGCTAGTAGCGAATCTTTCCCTCCAAAACGCTCTGCAAATGCTTGCCGTACGCGGACTTGCCATACTGCTCCACCGCCGTACGAAGCGTCGCCTCATCAATCCAGCCGTTCTTATACGCAATCTCCTCCGGCGCGGATATGGAGATGCCCTGGCGAGACTGAATCATTTTCACAAAATCCGTTGCCTCCGTAAGACTGTCCACCGTTCCGGTATCCAGCCACGCAAAGCCGCGTCCCAGCAGTTGCACCTTCAAAGAACCGTCCTTCAGATAGCAATTATTCAAGTCCGTAATCTCCAGCTCTCCTCGCGCGGACGGCGTCAGCTGCTTCGCCATGGACACCACGCGATTGTCGTAAAAATACAAGCCGGTAATGCAGTAATTCGACTTCGGCTCCTTCGGCTTTTCCTCGACGCTCACGACATTTCCATGCTCATCGAACTCCACAACGCCGAAACGCTCCGGATCGTTGACATAATAGCCGAATATCGTTGCTCTTCCGGCCTCGGCCTCACGAACCGCCTCACGCAAATGACTGCGCAGTCCGTTGCCGTAAAAAATGTTATCTCCAAGCACCATCGCGCACACATCGTCTCCGATGAACTCCTCGCCCAGCAAAAATGCCTGCGCCAAACCATCCGGACTCGGCTGCTCCTTATAGGAAAGACGCACGCCGTAGCGACTTCCGTCTCCGAGCAAACGCTGAAAATTCGGCAAATCCGTCGGCGTGGAAATGATCAATATATCCCGAATATCCGCCAGCATCAGCGTAGAAAGCGGGTAAAAAATCATCGGCTTATCATACACCGGCAACAACTGCTTGCTCGTCACCATTGTCAGCGGATACAACCTGGTTCCGGAACCTCCGGCAAGTATAATTCCCTTCATTCTATCTCCTCCGTCATGCCTTGCTATGCATTGATCTTCTGCTCATAGATGGTCGCAACTTCCTCTACATTCCCTGCTGCCACCAGCTTTCCTTGTTCCAAAAGAATCGCTTTATTGCAAATCGACTTCACCTGTGCGAGACTATGCGATACAAACAATACTGTCACACCATCCGCAAACATGCTTTTCACCTTTTCCTCACTCTTCTTGCGGAACTTCGCATCACCGACCGAAAGCACCTCGTCCAAAATCAATATCTCCGGTTCAACTACCGTAGCAATTGCAAATCCGAGTCGTGCCTTCATTCCGGAAGAATAGTTCTTCAAAGGAACGTCGAGAAACTGTCCAAGCTCCGAAAAGGCTGCTATTTCATCGTATTTTTCGTTAATAAATGCTCTCGAAAAGCCCAACACGGCACCATACAAATAAATATTCTCACGCCCCGTATATTGCATATCAAAGCCCGCTCCCAGTTCGAGAAGGGGTGCTATCTTTCCACGCACATTTACCGTTCCCTCCGTCGGCTTCAGCACTCCGCAAATCACCTTCAAAAGCGTGGATTTCCCCGCTCCGTTCATGCCGAGAATACCGATTCGATCCCCCTTCTCCACATGAAAATTGATGTTTCGAAGCGCCCAAAACTCGTTGTATTTCATCTCGCCCTTCAGCTTCTTAATTACAAAGGACTTGAAATCGTCCACCTTTTCCTTACTGAGGTTGAACTTAATTCCAACATCCTTCAACTCGATTATGGTTTGTCCCATAGTCACCTCCGTCATTGCCTGACTTCCTCGCAATCAAGCATTTCCTCTCACCATTCCACATCAAATGTGCAAAATAAACTCGTCCTGCTTCTTATAAAACACATACAGTCCGATGATCAGCGACACCACTGCCACCGCAAATGCGTAGAGCGTCGACTTCCATGCAAGCCCTTGCCCATAGATGACCGTCCGCCGGAAGTTGTCAATCACCGCATACAACGGATTGTATCGAAGCACCCATCCTGCTGACGAAACAAGCAATGCCTCCGGCTTATAGAAGATCGCCGAACAATACATCACAAGCATCAAGCCGACATTCCACAAGTACTCGATGTCGTGAAAGAATACGTTCATCGTTGCAAGAATCAATCCGACTCCCAAGCTCATAATCAGCAAAATAATCATTGGAACAATGGCCTCGAAGATATGCCACGTAGGCCATCGCCGATAGTAAATCATAACAATCGCAAGTACGACAAGCGAAATTAAAAACAGTGTGTAGTTGAAGAATACCGACGAAAAAGGATACATGTACTTCGGTACATATACCTTTTTGATCATAGAGGCATTGCTTCGTACAGACTTCAGCGCCTCCTTCGTGGAACTTTGGAACAAGGAAAACAGCAAACGCCCCGACAAAATATACAACGGAAAATACGGATCCGTATTTCCGAGCAATCTTCCGAATACGTACGCCAGTACAACCATTGTCAGCAATGGTTCAATCATTGACCACAAAATTCCCATGTAAGAACGTCGATATTTCAGTTTGATTCCTTTTTTCACTAGCTCTATCAAAAGAAATCGATACTTCATAAAGTTCTTTATTGCATCTTGCATCTCAATTAACCCTCTTCTTTCCGCAGAACTGTACATCATGCACCACGGAACTTGTCATAAATGCGAACAGCACGGCGATAGATTTTCGGTGAGCGCTCCAGCGACAACGGGAACGACTTCGTCAGAATGTATTCATCATCACGCACTTTTCGATAAACCTCTTTGATTGTCAAGCGAGGTGCGAACTCTCGCATCGTTCCATACACGGAAACCGAATCGTACAACTTTGCCAATACCGTTTTGAAGATACGATCCTTGACATTCTTCTTGAAATATCCCAGGCCGAAGGAACACAGAGAAACATCGAATTCCTTCTCATCCAATAACGTCGTAGTGTACGTATCACGCGCGAACTGCGGCAAATATCGCTCCATCGCCTGATACAACTCCATGTTGCACAGAGGATTCTCTTCCTTGATCGGAACAATCGTATCACCTTCATAGCAATAGCCCGTAATACTCTTGTACGGAATATTTGCAAACACGGCTTCAACCATAATCAACGATTCCGGCGCATTGTTGAAGTTTCTTCGAATCAAACGCCCTTTGCTGAAATATATGCTCCGCAAGTAATAGAAAATATTATCCGGCAACTCCTGTGTTCCACCGTAAACCTTACGAACCTGCGCCGAAAGCGTTGCATCATTTGCAACCAAATGATCAATTAGCCGCATCATACAGTCCTGCGTATAGCCACGTCCCCAATACTCTACGAAAGCAAACCTCTCACTGAAATCAATCTCCTGCTTTAGGTACTCAAGCACAATACCGCGCTCTTCCTTCGCACGTGCCAAAAGATACTCGTGGTACGCCTTTGTATTCTTTGCCGTCTCACGAATCGCCGTCAATTCGGCAGGCGTGTACGTCTTCTTCGCCTTATAAGCCTCCATACCCGGGAAGATTCGGTCAAAGGATTCCTCATCCATATTCATAGCCTTCAGTAGCATGTCAAAGTTACGTACATCGGCAATATTTCCGTGCGCTGCAAAGAAATCCTCGTCAATTTCATCAATGTAGGACGGAATGCGCCATGCCTTTCTCGAACCGTAGATATACTTTGTCTTAATATTCAGATTCTGTGCCGCAATAATTTCATCCGCAATCCGCTTCATCGGATGTCCGTCTCTTGAAATAAAATACAAGCATTCAATACCGAGGCGTTGTGCGTCGTGAATCGCCCATGCCACATAAGGCACCAACCACGTTGACACATAACAATACGAAAATGTCGCACAATCGATAATTTCCTGCTCCTCCTTGCTTGGATCCTTTCCGTACTCCTCAAGAAATGCATTTTTGAAGCGCACCATACGTGCCGCAAGGCAATACGCGTCGTAAGATGCATTGGCAGTCAAATATTTCTGCTCATACGGAGACCATTTATCAATTTCGTGAAGAACCGGCTGGATACCAAGTTGCTGAGGCATACGGAAGTCTGCATGCCGATTATCTCCGTAATGAATCCATTTTGTAAAATCGTACGGCGAGAACGACTCAAATACCTTAAGATACAGCTTCTTCGTGCTCTTCTGTACCCCATACTCCGATGACAAGAACAGCGGTAACGTTGCAAGCACCGGATCGGCCTTTGCAAGCATCTTCAGCAAAAACTCCTTCGGGAGGTACATATCGCTGATAAGTACAACCGTCTCCCCTTCCTTCAGCAACTCTTTCAGGTAAGCAACATGCTTCTCATAGGGAATCACGGACTCATACTCAGCCTCGAGCTCCCACTGCTTCAACAGGGCAATCTGCTCTGCATTCAACTCATAAACATCACCGAGACGTTCAAAAATTTCGTCGAAAGAAATCTCCAAGCGATCATCCTCACGAAGCTCAAGCGTCTTTCGATAATATTCTCTCACATTGGACTCACACCACTGACGAATATAGCGATACCGCTCCATCAAATAACGCGGAAAATGCACATCCGACTGATACATCTTCTGCTTCACATACGTGAATATACTGACCGGACTCAGACCCTTTCTCTGAATCAAGGTGTCAAAGATGTCAAAGCTGTACAAAACCTTTTCCTGCGGGTTCGGGTTCGGCACATGCTCCATTGCTCGCCGATAGATTTCCTCGATGGTATTGCTCGAATAGGCCCAGAAAAGCTCGTGAATTCGCGTACGCTCACGCTCCTCATTCTCCTCCGCTACGTCTCTGTCCAAAGCTTCCAGCAGTGCATCGAAATTGTCACACATCCTGCCACATGTCATTTCCTTAACATCGAATACAAAATCGCGAAGATTGTTCTTGTCCTCGAGGTCGAACATATAACGTACAAAATGCTTTACACCTGCGGACAGCATATCATAAAAAATCGATGAATAATCGATGATTGCAAGATCCACACGGTCAAAAATCTCGTAGACATCATTCACATTATCCCAGAACAAAAGATTCGGACACTCACCATACATACGCTTGCAATTGTTGTACTGTATATCATTCTCCATCTGCGGATGCATTTTGAAGATTAACAGTGTGTTTGTCTCTTTTAGCTTCGAGATCAGACGATTCATGTCCGGAATCGCCTTGCCAAAGAAATCGTTGGCATTTCCGTCACGATACGTCGGAGAATATATTGCGATTCTGGCGTCGGATGACAGCCCCTTCTGCGCCAATACATCATGGTCGTAGGACGTTACCCAATCCATCTTCTCGCAGCATGGATAGCCTGCCCGTACAAGCTGTTCCTCGGTCAGCCCGCACTGTTCGATAAAATGCTTCTCCATCAACGGAGAGGTCACAAGAAACAGCTGATTATTCCGATAAAATTTATTGTTTTGAATGTATTTCTTGAAAATACGTTCCTGAAGGAAGCCGAAATCCACCTTCTGCTCCACCGTCTTACAACCGACACCATGCCATAGATTCAGCATCGTAATGCCCTCGAGCTCCGGCTGAATCACTTCTTTTACTTGATTCACAACATAGACGCCGGCTTCCTTCATCGCCTTTTTCCCACGAAGCGAGCGAAACAAATGCGCCTCGTAGCCCAATCGACGGATGTATTTTCTCGTTTCCTTGTCATAGCAGAGCCAAATCCCCTTTACCTCAGGGTGCTTCTTTTGCATGTACATAAACATCCATTTCGGATTTCCGCTAAAGCTCTTCCCTGCATTGTATATCCACAAATTCTTTTTACGATCGTTCATAATTCACTCCTGAAAACCTCATTTCCTCTCTTCCGCGGCAAGCACACGCAAAATATCAATCGTCTCACGAATGCCCGCCTCCATCGGATAGAGCGACTTCCATCCAAGTGCCGCCACTCGTGTGGTGTCAAGCACTGCCTTTGTCGCCTTAGAATAGCCCGCCGCTTCTACCGCATCCGGCAATTCAAATTGCACGGTTCCACCGGTATATTCCGCAATCATTTGTGCAAGCTCGCGCAGCATTACATCCGATTTCTCCGATGCAACGTTGTACGCCTCTCCACAACGTCCGTTCAACATTAGAAACAAAATCGCAGAGGCCGCATCCGCCACATAACTGTACGAATAGAGCTGCGTTCCTTCGCTCTTCAATACAATATCCTCTCCGGCAACTCCCTTAAGCAAAAACTGTGACATTGCTTTCGTGTCCGATCGTAGCATGGAAGGTCCATACACTCTCGAAAGGCGCACAATGACCGAATCCAGTCCCTTCTGCCGAATGTACGCTTGGCATAGAGCCTCTCCGGTACGCTTGCTCTCAGGATATCCGGCACGTAGCGTATTGCAATCGATATACCCAAGATAATCCTCGGAAAACAGATCCGTATCTCCACGATTCTCTCCGTAGATTTCCACAGAGGAAAGAAATACAAAGCGCCGACAGTCCATTCTAGCTGCCCACTCAAGCAAATGATCGGTTCCGATAACATTGGCCGCAATCGTTCCGATCGGATCCTGTGCATACGCGACCGGATGCGTGTTGCTTGCCGCATGAATCACATAATCCGGCTTCACTGTAAGTGAAATCGACTCATTGAGATCCACCACAGCAAAATGAAACGTTTCTTTCTCAAAGTACGGCCCGAAACGCTCTCGTGCCTTTTCTTCACTTCGACCGAGTACGTACACATGCGTACTCGCTCCAAGGTACTCGTTTCGATACATAAGCACATCTGCCAAAAAACTACCGATCATTCCGGTTCCTCCGGAGATCGCAACCGAACTTCCATCAAGCCGTTCCCATGCATAAGGCAACTCCGCGATGCGTCGTACACTATGCAGATACAACTCGATATCCTTTAATTTCATACTGCCTCCCATTATTTCAGCCATTCATCCTTTTCTGCTGTCAAATAGCCTTTGAAAATTTCCAAATCGTTCTTTGTGGTCAACTTGATATTCTTATCCGAACCCTTTGCAAAGTACAGACGCTCACCAAGCTCTACCATCATCGTATTCGTATAAGACGACCCACTGATGCCGATTCCTTCATGAAATGCTCGCTCGTACGCGCGAGATACCACACCGTAGCGATACGCTTGCGGCGTCGATACACGCCGCAACGTCTCACGCGGCACGTATTGTACTGTCGTTTCGGGGTTCTCGGGATCGATTACAAAAATCTGCTCGTTATAAGGCAACGACGTAACACCATTTCCGTGTTTTTCGCACATCGCTATCACATCACTCAATACCTCGTCATCAACCAACGGACGAATTCCGTCATGGATAATGACGGTGTCATTCTCTTCGCATACATCTTTTAGATTGTCCACTCCCTTACGAATCGACTCCTGTGCCGAATCACCGCCGGAAATGACCCAACGAAGCTTTGTAATGTTAAACTGCTTCGCATACGCCCACAGCACATTGTGCCAACCGTCAATGCAAACGACCTCAATGGCATCGATGCCAGAATGCTGCTGAAAGCTCTCTAGCGTATACAAGATAATCGGTTTATCATACACATGGATAAACTGTTTCGGAATGTCCTGTCCCATTCTATGGCCGGAACCACCTGCAATAATAATCGCTACGTTCATATCGAATCCTCTCTTTCCTATTCCTCTTTATTGTGTAATCTTTTTTCGCACGCCGCTTTATAATCATTGGCATACGTGATTTTCTGATTCTCCGCATCGCCTTCTACCATGTAGACCGGAATGCCATACTCTCTACAAATTCCGCACACATCCGTTGCACGTCGCCTTGCTTCCACGGTAAGCCCCCTGCACAGGTTTTCAAAATCCCCCAAACGAAAGCTCTGCGGTGTCTGCGCATGAAACATGGTCCGCCGCTCGGGAACTTCGGTTACATACACGCCATCCTCCGAATAAAGTATGGTATCCACCGCAGGAATGGTCGTTGTCGTAACCCGATGTATCCTCATCGCATCCACATGTAAAGAAATAATCTTCTCCGTAACAAACGGACGAACTGCATCGTGTGACAGGACTACGGTATCCTCGCCTGCACCGAATAACACCCGTGCTCCTTCCAAAATCGCAAGCAACGTGTCATTGCGATCCGCACCGCCTGGGACAACTGCCACCTTTGCCCTCCACTCTTCCTTCCTATAGGTCTCTAATAACTGTTTCGTGTATTCCACCCATTCCGAGTGCACACCGATAATCACAATATCCACGTCCCTATGTGTGGCAAAACGTGCAACCGTATGCATCAATATCGGCATTGAATCCAACATCAAAAACTGCTTTGGCATGCCCATTCCCATGCGACTGCCTGTCCCTCCTGCCACGATACCGGCAATTATCATACTCTACCTCTCATCCATTCGCAACCATCTCTGTTCGTATTTTTCGCCAAATCCGCTCCGAATATCCCGGAGCCTCCGCACAATCAAAATTATGCTCATAGAAATATCGTGCGTTTTCCAATCCACATGCCTCATTCCCGCACATCTCCGTCAATTCCTCCATCGTCACGGCATAGCCACCGGGAAAGGCACTTGCATCGAGATACATTCCTCGGTCATAGCGTACGGCATTTTCGTCCCAGACTCCATCTTTCGGATAGTCGTACATATAGAAATACAGGGGTCGATTCAAAAGCGAATATTCTACCGCAACACTTGAATAGTCCGTGATTAGCATGTCCGCCGAGACGAGCAACTCTTTTACATCCGGATAATTCGTCGCGTCTATGATATTTGCTCCTTCCCACGGAATACAACTCGGTCGCACATTCGGATGGAAACGAACCAAAAGAGCAACCTCTCCGGGAAGTTCCCTCAGCAATCGTTCTGCATCAAAATGCTTCGGGATTGCATCATTTTCCTCCTGTGATTTGCGTAACGTCGGAGCATAAAAAACAACCTTCTTTCCTGTCAACTGCGGATACTTACGGAGTACATGTTCTTTGGCCACCTTTTGTCTCGCGGGCTCATAATAAAAGTCCAACAAGGGAATCCCATCGGCACAAATACGTTCCTTGGGTATGCCCATTGCCTCCGCATAAATCGGCTTCAATGACTCTGCGGTTACAGGCATATAGTCGACTCTCGCATTCCCCTTCGCCACAAGTTCTCGAACAAGCGGATCCTTTTCCACTACAAGCCCGAAGCGTTTGAAGGCTCCTGCGCCATGCCATAGCTGCACCAATCGAACCTCCTTCGGAAATTTCAGATACGCGAGTGGAAGAAAATTATCGTTTAGCAAAATGTACGACGATGTCGCAAGATGATAGTTTACACGAACCGCGAAGATCATGCTGCGAAGCACACGTTCCAGCACTCCAAAAAGACCATCGTGCTTTGTTTTTAGTAACGCCTTCTTCGACAACACAACTCGCTTGATTGTAGGGTCGCTCCGACCACATTCTTCGTACAAATAGCGCAGATTTCCTCGAAAATGACACTCATGTATCATAAAGAACAATGCCTTGTTTCTTCGTGGAAAGACTCTCATACATGCACCAAGCCAGCCGAAGATACGATATGCGAATCTATTCATCGTCCCCTCCATCGCAACCGGTATTTATCCGCAAGAAACGGCATTCCGCTCTCGCGAAACACCGTTGCTTTTCCTCTTATCCCATACCAAACCCATCGTTAATTGCTTCCAACAATGCCTTCAAGGCCTCCGCCTCTCCTTCACCGTCACAGACCATTTCGATCTCCTCATATTGCTTCACCTGCGCACTCAAAATGCCTAGTACACTCTTCGCATTTACATGATACTCTCGCACCTCAAGATACACCTTACATGGATATCCCAATGCAATGCTACTCATCACACCGGCAGGCTTGATATGTAACCCCTTTTGATTCTTTACCACTGCTTTGCCACTAACCATAAGTCCCCTCCCTCTCTAATATTTGCCGTACACAATGACCCCAATCTTCGTATCCAGCCTCTTTACACTCTTGTTGTCGGTACGTACCGGAACACTAAACAAACCCGTTCCGGTACAAGCCGCCATATCAATATAAAGATCCAGTTCTCCGGACGTCAGATTCGTAATCTCACCCTCTACGCCGTACAAAGACACTGTAAACATCGTATTTTGAAAGTTAACCCCAAACCGTTCATCAAGATTTTTTACATCGACATTGATGCAATCGACAACAAAATCCTTACTAATCAAGCGTTCCACAACAAGATTCAAATAGACCATATCCGTTTCCGATTTGAGATAAACATTCTCCGGAAGATATCTCGCAATCTCAAGTTCGACTTCCTGACTCTGTATCAGCTTCTCCGCACTGTACGGAATCACCAGTTCCTTCACCGTTGCGAGAACACTTGTCTCCGCGGCAATTTGTACCGTCTTCGGACTGTACTCTACTCTAGAAATGCCAAAGCCTTCTGCCACCGTCACTCCGGAGGTATCAATCACCACCGGAACTTCTTTTACGGGAAGCATGATAATCTCCGCAAGCACCGACCTCTGTGCTATGCGTATCTTAGAATCGTCGATGACGTTTCCTTTATCATCCACCGCATACAACGAAACGTTTGTTTGAAAATCCTCTGTGCGATTACTCATATCCACTTTGCCGATTAATTTCTCTACACTTTCGACCTGTGTTTTGGATCCCGAAACTTCAAGAAGCTTCGAACTGACAGAACTACAGTACGCATAGTACTCCTCCGGTACATTCTCTAATTGTACCTCTACCATAACAAGCTCCATCTGGTGTTCCACAAGGCTAATACTCATTACCTTATCCGACTGGTAGGAAATCACCATATGCTTTTCGAGTTCCTCGTTCTTCGGCTCCACATGAATCGGTACGGCATTTACCCAACCGATTTCACGGAAATCGACATATGCCACGAAATCATCGGCAGTCAGTGACTCAATTTCCGAACGTGTACCCTTGACGCGAATCGTAACCTTATCTCCCGAAAGCGCCTCGTATACCATGTTTTCCTTCGAGACCGCTTCTTCATTACGCCGATCCACAGGGATATCCTCAATCACAATTGTGATCTGGGGATTGGAAATGCTCATAATTATGATCCAAATAAAGAATGCGAGAACAATGGAAAGTAGCTTCATTCCAATGTTTCGCGTAAACATTGTTTTAAGCCTTTCTTTCATGTTTCTCTTTGTCCTTTCTCATCTTAATCCAATTCTGTGTACTCGGCTTCTGCTTGTTCTGACATTCCGTAAGCTTTGCCGTCAATAGTTCCGCATCTACACCGCGAATCAACTGTCCCTTTTGCGCCACAGACACTTTGCCGGTCTCTTCGGAAACGATAATCGTCATACAGTCGGTCACTTCACTGACGCCGACTCCTGCACGATGTCTCGTGCCAAGCTCCTTCGACAAACGCATATTCTCCGAGACCGGAAGAATACAGGTTGCGGCCATTGCTCGGTTCCCGCGAATAATCACTGCACCATCGTGTAACGGAGTGTTGTGCTCAAAAATATTGATCAAAAGCGCAGCACTGACCACGGAATCCAACGGGATACCTGTCCGTTCGTACTCTTCAAGCGACACCTGCTCCTCCAAAACAATCAATGCACCGGTCTTAACCTTTGCCATGCTGAATACGGCATTTACAATCTCCGCTTTCGTTTCGTCGGAAAAGCGCTCCGTTGTTCCCTTACCATCCATAAAAAACGACACAACACTTCTCTGCCCCAATTGCTCAAGTGCTCTTCGAAGTTCCGGCTGGAATATGATAAACAGGGCGATAATTCCCACGTTAATTGTATTCACGAAAATCCAAATAATTGCATTGAATTCGAACACAACCGCAACCACCCAAAGAACAAGTAGAATCACCAAGCCTTTTACCAAATACCAGGCACGCGTCTTCTTAATCCAATTGGTCAAATGATATACTACCAATGCTATCAAAAGGATTTCGCATACATCCGATAGATTCAATTCAAACAGCGTTAATCGACTGAAATACTTGTCAAAAAACGAAACCAAATTGTCCATGATGCCGAATCCTCCTTTCGATTATTTTCTCACCAATGTATGTCTTTTATTCCTTTACAAATAATCGTCTTCCTCTTCTTCGAAGATGTCCTCCATCGACGGTGTTTTTTTCTGCGTCATCCGTTCTTCCGACGCTTCCGAGTGATCGATGTTTTTTTCCGTCCGTGCAGTCATCCCGGAAATCGGTTCTTCCTTCTTCCGCGACTCTGCCTTTCTCACCGGTGCAGAAACTTCTTCGGTTTCCTCCTTCGGAAGCGTTCCTTCGGTTCTCTCGGTTCTTCCGCCGCTCCACCAGTATGCGTCCATCGCCTCCAATGCTTCCTCTTCGAGTTCTTCCTCCTCGTCTCTGCGCTTCGAAACCTTCTTGGTAATTACCTTCTTTACAGGCTTACGCGAAATTCCGACCTTAATCTTCGGAACCGCCTTAACATAATAATAGTAATCGTCATCCTCAAATTGAACATGCTCCGTTGCCGCATAATCAAGAACACGGTAAAAAAACAGGAACACAAATACGAGCACAGCCGAAATAAGCGAGCATAGCAATACACTTACCAGACCCACACCCATATCATACTTCAATGAGCCTACGATGAAACCGAGCATCATCACTCCTGTCCCGACGCCTATAGCGATCTCAAAGGAGTAATCCATGTTGAGACGACGTACAAAGTAGACCGAAATAATAACTGCCGCATAAATGAACATCGTTACGTACATCGCGGGATTCTTCAGAATCTTATCCAGTACCTCCATGTACATAACAAGCGGATTGTCGATCACATTTGCCGCCTGCTGTAACGTTATCACATTGTCCTTAATAACCGTAAGCGTATAATACGCAAAAACACCGCAAGCAGTCGGAATCACGGACAGGAGGTTCCCGAACAGCCCCATTCCAAGAGGCACCACATACGGAAAACCGATACCACGCAATACCGGAACCGCGACTACCGTCGCATTGTATTCCGCAGAAAAACGCAAACAGAACGAATACAAAACAAGAAAAATAATCAGTATCGTCAGCGCCATTAGACTGGATACCGACAGTAACTGTAGGAACACGTAGCCGATCACTACAATAACCATCAACGAGGACGGCAGAAATGCAGCTACTATTGCCATCACCAGTATAATTGCACCGCGGCTCATCGTATCGCTGTAGCCCAGTACCCCTTTTACACGATTCAACGCAAAAAACACCAATAAAAACTTCAGCACAATTTTGAATAAATAGTCATACTTCTGATATAAACTCGTAATCTTCTCACGTATATCAAACAACACCATCATACGATTGCGTCCTCCCACTCATCTTCTTCCATTTCACGACGAAGCTCCTGTTCTTCCGTCAGTCTTCTAAGCCGATTCAAAGCCTTATAATAGTTCGACACTCTCTTGTGCGATTCCGCATACTTTACGGTATAACCGATACTCACCAAGGCCACAAAAATCACAACCAGAAAAATATAATAGCCGAGAATCTTTGTCCCGAGCATCTTATAATTCAACAACAATGCATTGTCCAATAAAAATTCCGAATAATATACTGCAATCATTGCAAGTATAAGCGCATAGCCGAAGGTCACCGCCAAGATCGTCTTCAATATCTGTATTCGTACATAATCAGACTTGAAATACGTAGCAATTCGAATATCCTCCTGGCCCTTATGCTTCTCATATATAGCAAGCTTTGTCATCAAACGCGTCTTTTCGTTGTCAATCATATCTTCTCCTCCGAAACTGTTATGTAAGACTCCGCAAATGGGCATTTTACTGTGACTCACACCTATCTCACACTACATTGTATCATACTTCTTTGCGAATATCGAGATTTTTTTTTGGAAATAGCATTTTTTATTGAAATTATCTCTCCCGTCGTTTATGATAAAGACAAATAATTCGACATTTGCACGGTGAAAGGAGTATTTATGGAACGCCGATACGATATCTACGATTATCGCAAACACGTTACAGGCAAGACCTGTGACACTCCAACTCCTTCTCTACTCCATTGGAATGAATTTTTTGCCGAGGTCATTTGCAGCATCTTTGATTTTGAAGGCAAGCTGCTATTGCTTCGCAGACCGGGAGACTCCGAATGGGATCTTTGCCGTGCGTATGTCTACTCGGGCGAAACTTTTGCCGAGGCGCTCATGCGACTTCTGTCTTCTCTGTTCGGTTCCGGTATCTCCGATGCCCCAACCGAATTTCTTCGTACATTGAAACGACGCTATACCTTCTCCGAATTGTATGAAATCCATCTGCCGAAGAACCTTCTCCTACCGATACCCGACGGATATGAATTGTGTACTGTTGACGAAAGTACATTTGCGTCTTTGTGCGATAGAGGACTTGTTGCAGAGTCTGCAACCTCGTCCTTCGAACATCGCAGAATGCTCGCTCTCCACTACAAAACCATCTACCGATCCGGTTGGCCAAGAGTGACCGAATGCGATTACGTTTGGGAATATATACGCGACGACTGCTTTAATGGAGTAATCGCGCTTCACGCGATTCAAGACGTTATCGGAGGACCAAGCGTCAAGCAAATGGAAGGAAAGAATTTTACCATTACGGACAAAGGCTACTATTGGTTTCAATACGCTCCGAAGAATGAACATTTTTGGCTTACCGCCATGTTCGATTCCGACTTGAATGTCATTCAATACTATTTTGACATTACTTATCGCAACGAAGTATTTTGGGACGGAGAGGCAAGCTTTTATGACCTCTTCCTAGACATTGTTCTTTTGCCGAACGGCCATCAGGTGCTTTTGGATGAAGATGAACTGCTTGAGGCTTACCAATCCGGACAGATTCCCAAAGATATGCTTGATCTCGCATATGCAGAGCACGAACGACTCTCCACCGCAATGGAGACGAAGGAGCTTCTTCTTCGTAGCATATGTCTAACGTATGTCAAACGCCTGTTGCGCCGCCTACGTAGCACCCATTAATCAGCGTCTTCCGGACGCCGAGGTACTATGGGCCATGCGGAATTGTTTCGGAGTAATCCCCTTGAGACGTTTAAAGCTTTTTATCAAATGACTGCAATCGGAGAAGCCTGTCTCTTGGCTGATATAATTCAGGTCAAAATCAGTAAAAATTAGATATTCCTCTGCCTTGTAGACTCTCATACTTTCCATGTATTCCTTGCATGTCTTCCCATAGACCGCAAGGAATTTTTTTGCAAAATACGAATAGCTCATGCCGCATTTCCTTGCGATTTCAGTTACCGGTACCCCCTCACTCATATGCCGGTCAATATACTCGGTGATGCTGTAAATATCATAGCGTACATCTTCCTCGTAAACCGAACTATCCACCTGAAAGCCCTGCGTCTGCCAATATCGGATCATCTTCAAAAGAAGCTCGCAGATTCGCGTCTGTGCTACACTTTCATACCCGTATTGTTGCCCGTGCATTTCTTCGATACATGCGAAAAAGATATCGCGTGCATCCAATCGGTCGGCGACCTCCTTTTTAAAATGCACCGGCATCTCCTTTCTCTCCGCACTGCGAAAAATACTTCTCAGCTTCGGCGCATAGCTTGCACTAATCGTCAATCGGTTGATATCGAACTTCATTGCGGCAAATTCCGGTTTCTCCTCCCCTTCCGAATATACGGAATGTACACATTTCGGATGTAACAGAATCATATCCCCCTCTGTGAGAAGATACGAAGCTTCTCCATCGTTTACTTGGAGCCTTCCCTTGAGCACATACAACATTTCGGCAAAATAGTGCCAGTGCGGCGATACCGGGAAGCGTTCCTCTGTCGTATTAAAGAAAAAACATTCCACCGGATTATGAAGCGCATCGCTTTCCTCGAACAAATATCCGTTCATTTTCCTCCTCCGTCTTTTCCGATCCCTCCCCTGCCAAAACACAGGATAGTTTTTTACAACTTTTTTGCTACGATTATTATATCACTATCTGCCCAAAAAATCTATAATAAACGTAATACGTGTGTATTGTGATTACTCTATGAAACAATACATACAGCATGGAGGTATTTTTTATGGATAACTTTTCATTTTACAGCCCTACGGAATTCCATTTTGGACGTGGTGCGGAATCCGATTGTGGCGCGCTTGTTAGGAAGTACGGCGGTACGAAGGTTCTCCTTCACTACGGTTCCGGCTCCGCAATTCGCTCAGGTCTTCTCGGGCGTGTTAAAGCATCTCTTGAGGTTGCCGGGATTGCATATACGGAACTCGGTGGCGTAGAACCGAACCCGAGGGATACGAAGGTTTACGAGGGTATCGCACTTTGCAAAGCGGAGGGTATTGATTTTATTCTTTCCGTCGGCGGCGGTTCCTGCATTGACAGTGCCAAGGCCATTGCTATCGGCGTTCCCTATGACGGTGACTTTTGGGATTTCTACAGCGGCAAGGCTACAGTAGCCGCAGCACTCCCAGTAGGCACGGTGCTTACGATTGCTGCTGCAGGCAGTGAAGGCTCCGGAGACTCTGTCGTTACAAAGGTCGACGGAGGTTTGAAGCGCGGTGTAGGTTCCAATCTTCTTCGTCCCCGCTTCTCTGTTTTGAACCCCGAGCTCACCTGTACGCTTCCCGCATACCAGACCGCATGCGGTGCTACAGACATTATGGCTCACGTTTTCGAGCGTTACTTTACAAACACTCAGGAGGTTGAGATTACGGATCGCCTTTGTGAAGCCGTTCTCTTAACAATGCTATATGAAACCCCTCGCGTAATTAAAGATCCCAACAACTACGAAGCACGTGCCAACATTATGTGGGCCGGTACAGTTGCCCACACAAACATTGTCGGCGTAGGACGGAGTCAAGACTGGAATAGTCACGGTATCGAGCACGAGCTTTCCGGACTGTACGACTGTGCGCACGGAGCCGGCCTTGCAGTAATTATGCCCGCTTGGATGGAATATGTAATGCATCACAACGTAATGCGCTTCGCACAAATGGCGGTTCGTATCTTCGGGTGTGAAATGAACTTCGAATGTCCCGAAATTACCGCTAAGGAAGGCATTCGCCGTTTCCGCAGCTTCCTTTCTTCCATCGGTATGCCGATTAACTTTGAGCAGCTTGGAGCAAAGGAAGAGGATATTCCTCTCTTGGTAGAGAAGTTCGGCGTAGGTGACGGTAAGACCGGAGGTTTTCTCCCTCTTTCCGCTGCGGACGTCACAGCAATTTACGAAATCGCCGCTCACGCGGAGTAGAAAGGAGCCCCTATGAAAGCACTTTTTATCGGCGGAACCGGTACCATCAGTATGGCCATTACCGAGTTACTTGCCAAAGACCCCGAATGGAAATTATATGTACTGAACCGTGGAAATCGCTCGGAGGAACTTCCCGAAGGTGTGAAGGTCATTTGTACCGACATCAACGATGAAGCCGCTACCGCAAAGAAGCTCGAAGGCATGTTCTTCGATTCCGTTTGCGACTTTATCGGCTTTGTTCCCGCTCAATTAGAGCGTGATTACCGCCTGTTCGCAAACAAGACAAAGCAGTTTATGTATATCAGTTCCGCTTCCGCATATCAGAAGCCTCTTTCCGATTATCGAATTACCGAAGGAACTCCCCTTGCGAATCCTTATTGGGAATATTCTCGCAATAAGATTGCATGTGAGGAATATCTTATGGAGCGTTATCGCAACGACGGTTTCCCGATAACGATTATTCGCCCGAGTCACACATATGACAAACGCAGTGTACCGCTCGGTGTTCACGGCGACGGCGGTAGTTGGCAGGTAGTCAAGCGTATGCTTGAGGGCAAGCCTGTAATTATCCACGGAGATGGCACTTCTCTTTGGACACTAACCCACAACAGTGATTTCGCGAAGGCCTTTGTAGGTCTTATGGGAAATGCCCATGCCATTGGCGAGGCATTTCAGATCACATCCGACGAGTCGGTAACTTGGAATCAAATCTATCAAGCCATTGCTGATGCATTGGGCGTAGAGCTGAAGCCCTACTATGTTCCTTCCGATTTTCTCGACGAGGTCGGCCCCTATGATTTCCGCGGAGGACTCATCGGTGACAAATCCAATACCGTCGTCTTCAACAATACAAAATTAAAGCAAGCTGTTCCCGGTTTTACCGCAACGGTTCGCATGGACCAGGGCATTCGCCGTACGGTAGAGTATGTGCTGGCTCATCCGGAGTATCAGCAAGAGGATCCCGCATTTGATGCATGGTGCGACCGCATCATTGCAGCAATGGAACAAACGAAGAAGGAGATTTTAAATCATGGTTGATGTAAAAGGACGTTGGGCACTCATTACCGGTGCCAGTAGAGGTATCGGTTATCTTACCGCCTTGTTTATGGCAAAACGCGGTTGCAATCTCGTATTGCACAGTCGTAAGCCCGAGCACAGTGAAAAAGTTCTCTCCGAAGTACTTGCTCTCGGCGTAGAAGTTTACACGGTTTCCGCAGAGCTCTCTGACCTGGATGCTGTACAGGCAATGCTTGCGGAGATCGATGCAAAGGGAACCCCTATTGATATTGTTTTGAATAATGCCGGGCTACAGATTGCATATCGTACCGATTATTTTCAGACACCGGTATCCGATTATATCGAGAGCTATAAAATTAATACGGTTGCTCCCGCAATGATTTGTTATCACTATCTTCCGAAGATGATTGAAAAAGGCTTCGGACGAATTCTCAATACGACAAGCGGCATTCGTCTCGAGCCTGAACAAGCTGGTTACTCCGCCAGCAAGGCTGCCCTTGACAAGATTACCATTGACCTCGGTTCCAAAATCAACGGTACCGATGTTATGATCAATCTTACCGATCCCGGCTGGTGCCGCACGGACCTCGGTGGTCCCAACGCACCGAACGCTCCCGAAAGTGCGATTCCCGGTATTGTTGTCGGTGCATTTGTAGACGACAAGAAATCCGGTCGTTATCTCAACGCTCCGTTCTTCACCGGTATGACCCTCGAAGATGCGGTTGCTAAGGCCGAGGCCGAGTTCGACAGCCCTTATTAATACGCTTACATCTTCATCCCACCTTTTTTATTTTTTCTCGGAAGCCTTCCTAGCTTCCATGAAAAAAATCCGGACCATTCGGTTCCGGATTTTTTTCGTTTCACACATTCTTTTTCTCATGCTTTTTTCGCAATGCCTCCACATTCTCCGCCACTCGTTCCTTCCGCAAAGGATACCAAAACCACAGAATCAATGCAAGCAACGCAAAGCCCGCTGCAGGTACAATCGTGGAAATATCAAATATTCCTTCTACAACTGACGGTAAAAACGCATTTTCTTGCGAATACCCAATGCTACTAAGCAATGCACCGGTCAGCCCCGCCGATGCAGCCTGTCCGAGTTTTCTTGCGAAGGAATAGAGCGCATAGATTGCACCGTCCTCTCGAATGCCATTCTTCAGCTCGGAATAGTCAATTACGTCAGTAATCAGCGCCCATGATACCATGGTAAACACACCAAGCCCCAGAAAACATACGAAATTGAATGCAACATATACCCATACATTTTCCGGACGAATCAAAAAAAGCAGTATACAGACCACTGCGGCAAATACATTTGCAAATACGCTAACCTCAGCTTTCCCAAAGCGCTCTGAAAGCGGTTTTGCTATCGCGGCCGCAAATAACATTCCAACCACCATCACCACCGTCGAAATCGACTGTGCCGTTGTGTTCCCGTAATAATTCGGATATACGTAATTTGCCATCGAATTCAATGTCAATTGTGCCAGCAACATCACGATGGAAGCCGCAACAATCGAAAGTAAGGCTCGATTTTGCAATGCATTTTGAAACATTCGACCAATACTGTTTTCTTCTCGCTCCTCTTCCGACACAACCGAATGTACACGTTCTGTTGTAAGAAAGTAGCAAAGTATATAGCAACCTACCGCAAGCAATGAAAAAATTCCCGCAATCACAGTAAAACGAGGACCGTTCAGTACCGTATTTTCTCCGATCTTATCGTACGCAAATATCGGGACCCCCGCACCGACAATCAATCCGGCCAAGGTACTTCCCATACTTCGATACGTAGATAACGACTGTCGTTCGCCCGGTTTCGATGAAATCGCCGAAGCCATAGAACCATACGGAATGTTAATCGATGTATAAAATATCGACCCCCACAAAACGTACGTCACCGTCAACCAAGCAATCTTAAAGATCATCGAACGATCCGCCAGGGAACTTTGATAAATAAGAAACGATGCGATCGCCACCGGTGCACACATTCTTCGAATCCACGGCTTGAATTTCCCTACGGGCGTCACACGACTTCGGTCGCAGATTCTTCCCATTGCGACATCGGTAAATGCATCTACAAATCGAGTAAGCATCATAACCACTCCAACTACTGCTGCACTTACCCCCATTACGTCTGTATAGAATTTGAGCAAGAAAGAAGACGACAACAAAAACGTAAAATCATTGCCGAAGTCTCCGAACAAGTATCCGATTTTGTCCCTTATTCCGAATGTCCGGCACTCTCTCGTACCGTTTTCTTCGCGAATCATATGCAGTCCTCCCATGCGCTACGATGATACTACCGTTATTATGACCGCAACGGATGGC
Source organism: Lachnospiraceae bacterium (assembly GCA_045601665.1). Classification (GTDB taxonomy): domain Bacteria; phylum Bacillota; class Clostridia; order Lachnospirales; family Lachnospiraceae; genus ISDg. The sequence continues at coordinate 14,988 of JAZRZZ010000007.1, read as the reverse complement.
TTTATTCGCTTTCCCGCCATAGAAAAGAAAGATGCTTCGTGCAAACCACATGCACGAAGCATCTTTCTTCTCTCTTATCCTATGGGTTCCTTACAGAATGACTTCGACCTTAATTGTATTGGTATTTCCGGTGACACCATTAATCTGACCACCTGTCAGCACTACGTTATCACCGGGTTGCAAATCAAATACCGTCTTTGCCTGTGCCAATGCTTGAAAAAACACAACATCCAACGAACTGTACTGTTCACTCAATACGGGAGTCACGCCCCAACTAAGGTTCAACTGTCGCCATGCTCGCGGATTCGTCGTCGTACCGAGAATATCGGCCGGACATCGAAAACGACTAACCATCCTTGCAGTCTTACCCGAAATCGAATTCACCACAATACACTTCGCATTCACATCAATCGCCATTGCACAGGTTGCATGTGATATCGCATCCAAATTGTTCTTAATCTTATATTCCGTAGTTGCAAAACGTCGCTTATAATCAATATGCTGCTCTGTCTCTACCGCGATCTCCGCCATATACTTTACGGCAGCTACCGGATATTTTCCTGCGGCAGTTTCTCCTGAGAGCATGACTGCGGAAGAACCGTCGTACACAGCATTTGCCACATCGGAAATCTCCGCACGTGTCGGTCTCGGATTATGAATCATAGATTCAAGCATCTCCGTTGCGGTAATTACACGCTTTCCGAGAAGACGACACTTACGAATCAAAAGTTTCTGAATTGCGGGAACTTCAACAAAAGGAATCTCGACCCCCAAATCACCTCTGGCAACCATGACACCATCAGCCACTTCGCAAATCTCATCAATGTTGTCTACGCCGGCTCGATTCTCAATCTTCGCAATAATATTGACGTCCTGCCCACCATTGGCATCCAACAGTTCACGTACCGCAAGTACGTCTTTCTTTGTAGATACAAACGACGCCGCGATAAAATCCACGCCATGCTTCAAACCGAAGAGAATGTCTTCGCGATCCTGTTCACTGAGATACTCATTCTTCAGTAGCTTATTGGGGAAATTCATACTCTTTCGATCGGATAATTCCCCTCCGGCAATTACTTTGCAGATTGCATTCGGTCCATCCAACCGCACCACTTCAAAAACAACCAGTCCGTTGTTCACAAGAATCGTGTCGCCAATCCGGAGTTCTTCCATTAGATGTGCATAATTCACAGACACCCGATTCTCATCTCCTAGAACGTCTTCTGTTGTAAATACAAAGGTATCCCCATCGTTCAAGCGAATCTTCTTGTTCTTAAATGTCTTAATACGATATTCAGGCCCCTTCGTATCCAGCATGATCGCAATCGGAAGATTCAACTTCTCGCGCACACGCTTCACCAAAGCAATTTTCTCACTGTGCTCCGCATGTGTCCCATGTGAAAAATTCAGACGCGCCACATTCATTCCCTGCAGACACATTTCCGTCAAGATTTCTTCCTTCTCGCATGCCGGCCCAATGGTCGCAATAATCTTGGTTTTCCTCACTTTACGTTCTCCTCACCTATCTTGATACGGCTATTATTTCCAAACAAAGGAACACTTCACATAATTGCTTAATCCGCGTCCTTTTCTTTCATATAAAACAAAACTCCCAAAGTCCCCGGTCCGCAGTGACTGGAAATCACTCCGCCGGCAACAGTCTCGTGAATCTCATCAAAATAATTCAGTCCAAGCAGAAACTCTCGCACCTTCGCAACAATCTGCGCATCGCAACCGGAGTGCGTAATAAATACCCTTTCCTTCTCCGCATGTAGCAATTCCTCTGAAAGGTCCTGTACATATTTCGAAAGTGCAATCGGAAGTGTTCCGCGATACTTCTTATCCACGCCCATCGCACCATCCTTCACGACAATCTTCGGATGTAACTTCAGTGCTCCTGCCAACAAGGCCGTTACCGCATTGCAGCGTCCTCCTCTTGCAAGATATGTCAATGTATCCACTACAAAGCTCGCCTTCGCACGGCCCCTCGCACTCTCAAGCTCGCGTACAATGTCCTCAGCGCATAACCCTCTCGCCGCCAGCTCCGCTGCTTTGATTACCTGTAAGCCGATACCGGTCGAGAGATTTGCGGAATCCACAACAAACAAGCGCGTATAGCCCTCATCTTCCCCGTACAAGCGAATGACATTGTTTGTAGTACTCATTTTATTCGAAATACCGATAAAAATAATATCCTCACCGGCATCCATCATCGGCTTCAACACCTCGGCCACCTTTTCAAATGTAGCAGCCGCCGTTTTGGGGGTCGTCTTATTGGCATCCGCCCATGCGAAAATCTCTTTCGGAGTCACTTCTTCTCCATCGTAATAACTCTTGTCCTCCATCACGATGCACAAAGGAATCGTAGAAATTTCATACCGTTCCAGCAATTCCGTCGACAAATCGCATGTGCTGTCTGCAACAATTCTCACCTTTCCCATATTTGACACTCCTTTCGTCATTCCCTAACGTCACTCGTCGACATAATGGAAACATTATAGCACATCATTTGACCAAACGCGCCGACTTTATAAAAAATTTATACTCTATCCTGCCTCTAGTACAACACCGGAAGTGAATCCTTGGTCACCGCGTTCGGACTATCATAAATCGATTTCAGTACTGCAAAAGACGTATGATTCTCTTCTAAACAAAAACCCTTTGACCAAGTCATATAACTCGCCCAACCAACTCTTTCTTCGACAATTGCATCTACAGACGGAAGCGTTCCCGTTTCCCCAATTAGTACAAGCTTCGGAGTCTCCGTAATACGAATCAGTTCATCATATGCATCTCTGCGACTGGTATGATTGTGCTCCGGAGGATACATATCTCTTGAAATAATATCTACCACATCGTCTCCGGGATAACACTCCGGCGTCGGTGCATTCCATACCCAAATGAGATTATGAAGCGCGTGCACCTGTGTAAATCGCTCATACATCATTCGATATAAACGCTTCAACGTCTCCGCGCCCTTCGCTCCCCACCAAAACCAGTTCCCGTCACCTTCGTGAAACGGTCTCCACAAAATCGGAATTCCTCGCTCGCAAAACGGTCGCAACAAACCGGCCATGACATCCATATCCGAAATAAATGCTCGGTTCTCCGGTGTTCCACTAATGACCGCCCGTGACGCATCAAAAGTCGTATTCGCGGCATAGAAAGACTTTGAATGTCCGCCAAGCGGCGAAAACCAATGCCAAGTAAACGTGATTAGCCCCTTCTCATCCGCCCATTCCCACGCACGTTTTAACGTGCCGTAATTCTCGGCCACTTCGGTCATGCATGGCTCATCGGTATCCGAATAATTGATGTTTGGCGAATATGACAACAATTCAAATCCGAGAAGTGCCGGCTTTTTTCCCGTAATGGCCTCGATATGGTGCAGTTCTTCTTGCGCCATGGTTTGTGTATGTTGTCCGGTAATTACCTTACGATAGGTGATGTCAGAGAGGTACTTCATAACCTCTCTGACGCACGGCAACGCATGCTCGTTGCACGGTGTGGTTATCTTATCACTCATATGCTTGTGTCCTTTACTGATTATTCTTTTGTATTGCTTCCCAAAGCCCGTTCAAATACGTTGCTCCGAGTGCACGATCATACAAGCCATATCCCGGCATTGCTACTTCATCCCAAATCATACGTCCGTGATCGGGACGAATCGGGCCTTCAAAACCGATGTCATACAACGCCTTCATAATCTCATACATATCAAACGTACCGTCCGAAGACAAATGTGCCGACTCCTCAAAGTTGGTGGGAGTGATGAACTTCAGGTTACGAACGTGTGCAAAATGAATCCTGCCCTTCAGCGAACGAATCATGTCCGGAAGGTTATTTTCCAGATTGGTTCCGTATGAACCGGAGCAGAAGGTTACCCCGTTATGAGGATTGTCTACCATCTGCATCATGCGAAGAATATTCTTCTTATTGATGATGATTCTGGGAAGTCCGAATACACTCCATGCGGGATCGTCCGGATGAATTGCCATATTAATATCATACTTATCGCATACCGGCATAATCTTCTCAAGGAAATACTTCAAGTTCTCGAAGAGCTTGTCATCATCGATATCCTTGTACATCTCAAAGAGCTCCTTAACTCTTGCCATTCTCTCCGGCTCCCAGCCCGGCATAATGCTGCCGTTGGAATCTCCGGCGATGGACGCAAACATCTCCTCGGGATTCAATGCGTCAACTGCCTCCTGGGTATATGCAAGTACAGTGGAACCATCCGCGCGCTTACGAGCCAACTCCGTTCTGGTCCAGTCAAATACCGGCATGAAGTTGTAGCATACCATGTGAATGTCTTCCTTACCGAGGTTCTCCAGCGTCTCAATATAGTTTGCAATATATTGTTCACGATCCGAGGTACCTACCTTTATCGCATCATGAATGTTCACACTTTCAATCCCCGCAACGCGAAGGCCTGCGGCTTCCACTTCTTCCTTCATCGCACGAATACGCTCTCTGCTCCAGACCTCACCCGGTGCCGTATCGTACAACGTCGTAATCACTCCCGTAACTCCGGGAATCTGACGAATCTGCTGCAACGTAACGGTATCAAACTTAGAACCGTACCAACGTAATGTCATCTCCATCGCTTTTCTCCTTTATCGTTTCACTTTTTTTATTTTATTCAGCTGAGCATTTAAACCCAGTAGTTGCTCTTTCGTTATAGTTACGTTCGCGGCTCCCATCAACTTGGCCAAGCGAAGCACAGTAAACCCTTCCATCATCTGCATCATACTGCCCATGTTCTCCGGCTTCAACATTGCGTTTGCATCACCTATGCCGGACACTGCCTCCTGCATCATCGCATGAAAAAGGCTCTTACCTTCTTCCGACCGAAGAACATCCTTCACCGTATCGTTCAGCGAATAATATCCCTCCGGCTCGGTAATGTCGAACCAGTTCAATACCGCCCCCTTTTCACGAAGACGATACGCTTCATTAAACGTATCCACTTTCCGAATCTCACTCACATCACTATACTCTCCGGCCACTGCCGTAAGTGTTGTTTCTCCCACATTCGGCACAAGAAAATAAAAGAAATGTTCATCGCTCTTCTGCCTTCCAAGACGAATTCCATTTGCCAAAAGCTCTACCTCGGGAAGGTTGGAATAGACCGTTACCCGTGTCATATCCTCCACACGATCCACATAACGTTTCCCACAGATATGCACAAACGGCTCATCGGACAACCATGCTTTGTATGCATAAAAAGCATCCTTCTTGTACTTACGATCAAATGTCACAAGACCCTTATGATTCTGTCCATCCTCTCCGCCCTCATTTCTCGCATCCGCGCCGAAATCAAACATATTCCATACATAAGTTGCCCACAGATACTTTCGGGTGAACAACTGCTTGATCAATTCCTCGTGATAATATGCCTGATACTCCTCGGTATAGTCCCCCTGCTTCGGTTCGGAGGTGTGCCAGTTCAATGCCTCACAGCCATATTCACTGACACCGATCGGTCTCTTAGGAAACGTTTCGTGAAAATGATCGAACCATGGTCCGTTCATCGAAGTTTCTCCGCCGTACCACCCGAAATAATGATTGTAGGACACCGCATCCGGTATCTGCAGATACGGTTCATGAATATCACACATACTAACAGCCGCAAGCGTTGTCAGGCGCGTCTTGTCCATCTCATGAACCATCGCGTTCAGCAAATGATGATTTTCCAGCAAATCATCCCCTCCGCCGCTCATTGTAATCTCGTTGGACAGCCCCCATACCACGATGCTCGGATGGTTGTAATTCTGAATCACAAGCTCCTTCATCTGAGAAATCGTATTTTCCCGTCCCGTGGGCATATGATTCGAAATATAAGGAATCTCCGCCCATACCACCATACCATACGCATCACACAAGTCATAAAAATATTGGTCATGCTGATAATGCGCCAGACGTATTGTTGTCGCCCCCAACTCACGAATCAGCTCCATATCTTCAAAATGGTGTTCGGGCAACAGCGCATTTCCATAGCCCCATCGATCCTGATGGCGTGATACGCCACGCAAAGAATATTCTCTACCGTTCAACAAAAAGCCTCGCTCCGGATCAATTGAAAAAGTCCTGCAACCAAATCTGGTCGTAACCTTGTCAAGTTCCACCCCTCCTCTGTGAAGAGTTACCTCCGCCGTATACAAGTACGGATCCTTCCTTCCGTCCCAGCGGCGTACTTGTTCGATGCAAAACGCTACGCAACGTTCTTTCGCGGGCTTGCATATCTCAGAAATAACCGTTCCGTCCGCCTCCTTCAGGCAATATGTGAGCTCGCACTCCTTAGCGGCATCGTTCATATACACCTCAACGGAAACCTTTGCGCTGTTTCCTTCCGTCGTGGGTGTCACCGCGATTCCGGGCCCTCCGTAATATTCCAAATCAAAATGTTCCTTCGGCACGGCAATCACATTCACGTCGCGATACAGCCCTCCATAGAACGTAAAGTCAGCAGCCTGAGGATATACACGATCATTCACACAATTATCCACCGCAACCACCAAAAGGTTCGACTCCGCAAGTGCCTCCGTAAACGCAACACGCCACGTAGAATATCCTCCGTCATGCTGTCCGAGACATACACCGTTCAGATAAACCGTTGCCGACGCATTCGCCCCACAAAATTCAAGATAATAACACTCCCCCTGCGGGAGTTCACTTCGCTCAAACCGCTTCGCATAATAAGCGATTCCTCGATAATAGTCATTTCCACCGTCTTGCCCGTCAATATTGTTCCAAGTATGAGGGAGATTCACCAAGCACCACCGCTTCGGATACTCTTTCGGGATCTCATTCGCTTCCTTCGAAAATGCCCATCTGTAGTTAAAGTTCATGACTTCGCGCATAAATTACCTCCGTTTGCAAACCAAAAGATACATTTATGTTGTCACACTTCCGAGAAAATTATCCCGCATTCTCACCACTCACCGCAATCACCAAGGTCATTATATCCACTTTGCTTTGATATCGCAAGCACAATACGTAGCGTGCATACGAATTTTTCTCACTACCTCACAGACTCCCATCTCACATCGAAAATGTCCGCGATTACGATTCTCTCGCCATCTTCAAAACATAGCTCTCCCCGATATTCGTCCATTCGTTTCACAACACCACATTTGTTCACGTAAGCCCCGCCCGCCTTCCGAGCATCGGGTCGAAAGTACGTAATGATCACCTTCGGTCTCTCATGAATTCTCTCATTCAACATACGCAGTTCCGCATCCAGCATCGATTTGCGATCTTCCTCAAGCTCCATACGTGCATCGGTCAAACGTGCCGTCTCGCTAATTGCAGCCTCGTGTCCGGTCAGCGCGGCAAATGGACTAAACTGTGCCGCGCGGTCTCCGATCGGCATATGCACATGCTTCGTCGATTGATGGTGCGGAAGTTCGATAATGTCGTCGTAACGTCCCATATGATTTCCTCCTTCTGTCCCTATGCCTTGTGTCCGCCGATCTGTCGGTTTCGATCCACCGTCGTAGCTCCCTCCCGCAGATTCATTCCCTTTAGTACTGCGTTCTTTCCGTACTTCTTTTGAATATCAATGACCGCATGCTGCATACGCTTCTCTCGCTCTTCCTCCCGCGTCTCCTCTCCGTTTGGTCCCGACGCAAAGAGTTCCAGCTGCTCATAAACCGGCTCCTCTGCAGCCTTTGCTTCTTCCATTACATGATTGGCAACCAAATTCACACGACGTACCAACAGCTTCTCGTTGACAATACGTTCGAAGAGTTCTGTGACCGCCTCAACAATTCGTTTCGTCGAGGACGTATGTCTTCCGAGATTGGTCGTACCATGAGCATGCCTCGGCACCTTACGCCCGTAATGATCTATGACGATTTCTCCGTCATAGCATGCGCTTCGGTGGGCATCCGTCAGATTTTCAATGTCATATCCCACCGTCAAAACCAGCTGGTCGGTCACCATCCCTTTGTCCACAAGATCCAATGTTAATAAATCTGCCATCTCCCGCACAATCAGCTTCGCCTTATCATACTCGTAAGGACAATGCAATACCTGACCCGAGCCAATGCTATTCGTGCTCGGCTTATAGGCCTTAATCTCTGCAATCGTACAAGGTTCCCACCCCCATGCATGGTCAATCAACAATTCCGCATTGATTCCAAACGCTTTGTACAATCGCTCCTCGTTGTAATAATCGGTGGGCTTTCCTATGGAGCAACGCGCCACATCCCCCATCGTATACAGTCCCATCGCCTCAAGCTTCTTCGCATAGCCTCGCCCCACACGCCAAAAATCCGTTAATGGACGATGCTCCCAAAGCAATCGGCGGTACGACATCTCATCCACCTCGGCAATCCGCACTCCATCCTCATCCGCGGAAATGTGCTTCGCCACAATGTCCATGGCCACCTTCGCCAAATACAAGTTCGTACCGATACCCGCAGCCGCCGTAATCCCGGTTTCCTCAAACACCTCCCGGATCATCTTCTTCGCCAGCTCTTTGGCCGACAGTCGGTACGTGTTCAGATAATGCGTAACATCCATGAACACCTCATCAATAGAATACACGTGGATATCTTCGGGTGCAACGTATCGCAGATACACGTTGTAAATGCGTGTGCTATAATCCATATACAGTGCCATTCTCGGCGAAGCCGCAAGATAATCAATCTCCAAACTCGGATTATTCTTCAGCTCCCAATCGTCCGTAGAACTACCCGACAGACACCGCCCCGGCGCATGCATCCTTCGCTCCGCATTCGCTAGCTTTACTTGCTGCACCACCTCGAACAAACGGGCTCTTCCGGATATCCCATATGCCTTCAAGGACGGCGTCACTGCAAGACAGATCGTCTTCTCCGTACGGCTGACATCTGCCACCACCAGATTCGTTCGAAGTGGATCAAGTCCACGCTCGATACACTCCACCGAAGCATAAAATGATTTAAGATCAATGCACAAATAGGTGTTCTCGTTCATGACGCCACCTCCCTTCCAGTACATATTATTACTCGAACATATGTTTGTCAAGTGGATTCCTTTTCCTGCTTTGTTTGTAAAAAAACTGCGCCAAAAACTTTGTCGCAGGTTTCTTACACGTATACATAACATCGTTTTTTATCGCTTCCATTGATACTCTTCCATCACGACTCGACCATCCTCAAACCGAACGCCTTCCTTCTCAAGAAGTGCAATCTGCCGATTCACTCCACCGAAGGCAAAGGCCCGTGAAGGTTCTCCGAACCGATTCACTACCCGATGACACGGAATGTTCTGTGGGTCCGGATTTACATGAAGGGCATAACCCACCACACGACTCCAACGGACATTTTCCGCCAGAATCGCTATCTGCCCGTAGGTGGCCACTTTGCCCTCCGGAATCTGCTTCACAATTTCGTAGATTTGTTCAAATGCATTGTCGCATGCCATACATCCCACCTCTATCTATGGATTGTATTTTGTATGATATCCCAGATTATTGTCCGGACGCAGTGCATTCGGATAATACATATCGGTCTGAATATCCACAATGGTCTTCTGCAAAACAGAAAACAACCGCTCCGGCTGCTCAATGTCCAGAAGCTTCACCTTGGACTCGCCGTCCCCCAGAGAAATCGTAATGTCACCTACGCCTAATTTCTTATCAATAAAGCCGACGTCCAAGGAAACATCACTAATCTCCGTGTAGTAAATGCTCTGATACCGATATCCGATCAAGCCGTTTCGGAGCAGAATGCGTCGATCCGTCATCGCATATTCGGTATTCTCCCAGCGCTTCTTGGCAGTCGCCACGTTATAGAGCCAAATCCACACCGGAAACAGATGAAGTGCAAAAAACGGAATCAACAAGAAAACCATCATTCCCATCTCATTTATAGCACCACTGAATATCATCGCGGCAATAAAGCCCCCGTCGAACAGCAGCCAAATCAGCGCAATGGGCATCATCGGCAATGTAGAATTAATCGTAAATGCCTTCGCCTTGGGCTTGCCTTCCCAAATCATAGACTCATCCGACATCAATTGTCCCGCAATGCCTTCTACATAATACTCATTATCAATGTAATACTTGTTCAATCGTCTTCTCCTCCTTTCCCCGCCTATTGCATTTTACTATATCCATACCTCGTACGCAAGCTGTTTTGCACATTTAACGTCCCCTGTCGAAAAGAATCACATTTCTATTGACAAATGCATAGCTTAGTGCTATAAATGATTTAGTTTCATATGTGCAAACCGTTGATGCGGAGATAACGGCAAGGATGCCTTTACAGAGAGCCCGTAGTGCTGAGAGTCGGGTAAGAAACACGTTGTCAAATGGACCGCTGAGGGTGCAGTCAAATGTACCACTGGTACAGAGTATTCTGCAACGTGCAGGCATACGTTAGTTGCCGAGGATATGTTGGTATCCTATCAAGTGCATGGTTCGACCATGAATGCAAGGTGGCACCGCGGATAGATTCGTTTATTCGTCCTTGACAGATCGGTATTTCTGTCAGGGGCTTTTTTTGTATAACAGCGTCCCCTTGACACGAAATAGATTCTTTTAGGTTTTGTGTTCACGGAGGTAATGCTTATGTTATTGACTAAACGATGGCGTCGCTTGATGTAGCCATAGAATTTATCTTTGCATTTATCAATAATATTTATATTCGGAGGAATTCATTATGAAATTTAACAACGTCGATTTTGATACCTATTTTAAAAATTATCCCAATGCCGAAGGTTATTTCGGCAAGTACGGCGGTTCCTTTATCGCACCGGAGCTTCAGGCTGCCATGGCGGAGATCACCGAAGCTTACTTCACTATCTGCAAGTCCAGCAAGTTCATTAGCGAGCTTCGTCGTATCCGCCGTGATTTTCAGGGCAGACCCACACCCATCTCCCATCTGGAGCGTCTCTCCGGCAAGCTGGGAAATGTACAACTGTATGTGAAACGTGAGGATCTGAACCACACCGGCGCCCACAAGCTCAACCACTGTATGGGCGAGGCTCTTCTTGCAAAGTATATGGGCAAGAAGAAGGTTATCGCCGAGACCGGTGCTGGTCAGCACGGTGTTGCGCTTGCAACCGCTGCCGCTTACTTCGGTCTTGAGTGTGACATTTACATGGGTTCCGTTGATATTAAGAAGCAGGCGCCCAATGTAGCACGTATGAAGATTCTCGGCGCCAATGTGGTAGAGGTTACTCACGGACTTCAGACGTTGAAGGAAGCTGTAGACGCTGCATTTGCGGCATACAGCAGAGAATATAAGGATGCCATCTACTGCATCGGCTCCGTTCTCGGACCTCATCCGTTCCCTATGATGGTGCGTGATTTCCAGAGTGTTGTGGGAATTGAGGCAAGAGAACAGTTCCTGAATATGACCGGTGAACTTCCGGATGCCATCGTTGCCTGCGTAGGCGGCGGTTCCAACGCCATGGGCTTCTTCTCCGGCTTCTTGAATGACCCCGTGGACATCTATGGTGTTGAGCCTTTGGGGCGCGGTCCTAAGCTTGGCGACCATGCCGCAAGTCTTAAGTACGGTACCGAAGGCATTATGCACGGCTTCAACAGTATCATGCTGAAGGACGAGAACGGTGAGCCTGCTCCGGTATACTCCGTAGCCAGCGGCCTTGACTATCCTTCCAGCGGTCCCGAGCATGCATTCCTGCACGACCTCGGCAGAGTTACCTATGACGTCGTGGACGACGAAGAGACCATTGACGCCTTCTTCGAGCTCTCCAGACTGGAAGGTATCATTCCCGCCATCGAAAGTTCCCACGCCGTTGCTTACGGTATGAAGCTTGCTAAGAAGATGGGCAAGGGTTCCGTTCTTATCAATCTCTCCGGCAGAGGCGATAAGGATATGGACTATATCATTGAGAAATACGGAATTCGCTAATAAGATAACACTAGGGGCTGTTTTTCAGCCCCTAGTGTTATCTTATCGACGCTCCGATGCGTCACTTGCATATTCCAGATACGCTCCTTTCATCGGACTTACCGCGTGTTCGCCGAACATACGTAGCACACCCGACGCATAGCGTCGCTTCCTCGGTAGCCATTTTTTCTTTCGCTCCTCTAAAATGGCCTCTATTTCTTCCAAGGTTTTCAGCTCTCCGTTTACACCGACAATGTTTAATTTTCGTTCTATGACATCAATTTCAATCAGATCGCCCTCCTCCACTAACGCAATCGGGCCACCCTCTGCCGCCTCTGGGCTACAATGTCCAATCACCGGCCCCGTAGAAGCTCCCGAAAAACGACCATCCGTAATCAACGCAATGCTTCGCCCCAGTTCGCTATCACTACTGATTGCTTCCGAAGTATAGAACATTTCCGGCATTCCGCTGCCCTTCGGCCCTTCGTAACGAATAAACACCGCATCGCCTTTTTCAACCTTGTGTTTCAGCACAGCATCCAGACATTCCTCCTCGCTGTCGAATGGTCTTGCACGAAGAATCGCACGAAACATTTCCTTCGGACAGGCCGTATGCTTAATCACCGCACCTTCCGGTGCAAGATTCCCACGGAGAACAGCCATGCTACCGTTTGTTCCGAGTGCCTTATCATAAGGGCGAATGATATCCTCCTTTGCAATTTTCAAGCCGTAGCGTTCTCCAAATGCCCGAAGTCCCTCCGCACAGCGCTCATAGAAGCCGTTTTCCTTCAGCTCTTCAAGATTCTCTCCCACGGTTTTTCCCGTAACCGTCATTGCATCGAGGTGCAAATGCCTTTTGATTTCTTCCATGATGGCCGGCACTCCACCCGCATAGTAGAAGCATTCCGCCGGCCACTGACCTGCCGGGCGCAGATTCAACAGAAATCTTGCATTCCTGTGAAGCAAATCAAAAGTATCTCCGGTAACTTCAATCCCAAGCTCATGAGCAATCGCCGGAAGATGAAGCAGACAATTCGTACTGCCCGACACCGCTGCGTGGATTAGAATTGCATTTTCAAAGCTCTTCCTCGTGATAATATCACTCGGACGCATGTTCTGCGCCTTTGCAAGCTTTACAGACAATTTCCCCGCTTCACGGGCAACCTTCAAAAGGTCGGGACTGGTCGCCGGCATCAATGCACTTCCCGGAAGTGCCAATCCTAGTGCCTCGGCCATAATCTGCATCGTCGATGCTGTCCCGATAAAGGAACAGGCGCCACAGCTCGGACAAGCATTTTGCTTTGCCCAATTCAATTGCGCTTCCTCAATTTCGCCTCTTTGGTATTTTGCGCTGTATACTCCGAGCTGATTTAGCGTCAGCATCTCCGGTCCCGCGTTCATGGTCCCTCCCGGCACAATTACCCCCGGAATATTTACACGACACAAGCCCATCAGATTCGCCGGAAGCCCCTTATCGCAGCTTGCCACATAGACACCGGCATCAAACGGAGTCGCATTTGCCTGTATCTCAATCATATTCGCGATCATCTCTCGGCTCACCAGACTGTAATTGATGCCGTCCGTGCCTTGGCTCTCCCCATCGCACATATCGGTACAAAAATACCGCGCGCCGAAGCCGCCCGCCTCGGCAATCCCTCGGCGCACCTCCTCCACCAACACATCCAAATGTCCACTCCCCGGATGACTGTCGCCAAATGTGCTTTCAATAAAAATCTGCGGCTTCTCAAGATCCTCCGACCGCCATCCCGTCCCTAGCCGGAGCGGATCCAGTTCCGGTGCCAGCTTTCGCATCTCCTGACTTCTCAAACATCCCATATTTTTGTCCCTTTCCGGTTCTTTATGATAGCCTTCCCTTATCAGCCAACCGCCTATCTTCGCTCCTTGATGTCCTTATCACCCTCCGAAGACTGCAATACCATTATACCACATAGTAGTCCTTTGTGTTCAACTTTTTTGTACAAAAGATGAGCAAAAGTCTACAGCCAAATGGTGCAAGGACTCATGACAACAAAATAGGAGCCGTACTCAATCACCGTTTCAATCCAACCACATCCGCTTTCCCATATTACAGATAAGCTTCCATATGTATACCAAACTACAGTTTTCAATATTTTATCTGTACGTTCTTTTATTACCTTTCATTTCTTCATGTTGAAACAGTTCTCTTTTCAACCAACCTATCCACTCGACTTCTTTCTGCACAGGGCTCGTCTGCCATGAAGAAGGGGGACTGTACAAAACAGCCCCCTTCGAACATGACTTACGCTTTACACAGCCTGCACCATAATCACAGGGTACAGGCTGTCGACTTCAACGGTCACTAATCGCGCTCCGTTTCGTTTTCTCCACCGATGCCACCCTGATTGCTGGTGGTAATTACATCCTCGGAAGCAAACATCATAACCTCCATGCTGGGTGCTTCGTATTCCTTCTTCATCGTTTCCCCTCCTTTACTTCTTGATAGAATCAAAATAAATTCTCGCATACTCTCCGTACGTTACCATACGCTTCATAACCTCCACCATCTCTGCATTGGTGCTCTTGTTGATACGACCTTCCGCATACGCCTCCGGACTGTATGCAACGATCTCACTGTAATGTGCATTGCCATCGGTATCTACAAACTTCGCACATGCAAAAATGGTCTTACCGTATTCCTTTGCTGCGAACTCCTTGGGTCTCACTCCATATTCATCTTCCTTTGCGATCAATTCTACCGTATAAGAGACATTGTCCTCCGTCAGGGTTCCACTTACACCGTCCCATACAAGCAGCTCACCGCTTTCCGCTGTGAAGTTCAGGGGCTTGAAGTAGAAGTTGATCCAGATTGCGCCGTCAAGGGAAAGCGTCTTTCCGTTATCCTTAACGTCGCCTGTAGCTACGATATTCGTCGTACTACTTGCAAGAGGTGTCAACAACGTCTCATCCCATGCTTCTACCGGGTAATCCGCAACAATGTTCTTGTTCGCAAGGTCCTCCAGGTTGTAATCGAAATATTCCTGTGCTGCCGCACCGTAATGCAACATTGCTACACACGTATCTCGCAGCTTCGATTCCTCGCCTTCGTATTTTCGAATAATATTCTCACAGTAATGACGTACACTGTACTCCTTCA
>JAZRZZ010000006.1:0-69041 GCA_045601665.1 Lachnospiraceae bacterium | reverse complement strand
ACAACCCTTCGACCACTCGTCTGCTTGCAGATGCCGAAGCCAGAGGGCTCAAGGCGATAAACGGACTTCGTATGCTGTTTCTTCAAGCAAAGAAGGCATCGGAGCTGTTCTTCCGGGATACCATTTCCGACACACAGGCGGGTGCCATTTATCAGCGTCTGTTCTTTTAACTTGAGAGAAAAACAAAGTAGCTCGCGGAACCAACTCCACGAGCTACTTTTTGCTGTTCAAAGGGGCTAAAAAACAGCCCCAGAGGAACTTAGGGTTATCCTCTTAATATTCAATTAGTTTCGCTTCCACTCTTTCCAAACTAAAAAAATGTCTCCATTCTTTCCAAAACAACGGGGCTGTAAAAACAGCCCCATTGCGTTGCTCTTATTCAAGCCATTATACTCTCTTCATGTATTCACCGGTTCTGGTGTCAATCTGAATGGTCTCGCCTTCATTTACGAACAAAGGAACCTGAACGGTTGCACCGGTCTCAACGGTAGCGGGCTTAGAAGCACCGGTAGCCGTATCCCCCTTGAAGCCGGGTTCGGTAGCGGTAATCTGAAGCTCTACGAACAACGGAGGTTCGATTGCGAATACTGCCCCTGCGTGGGAGAGCATCTTAACCATCTCATTCTCCTTAACAAACTTCAAGGAATCACCGATCTGATCCTCGGTCATAGAAATCTGATCATAAGTCTCTACGTTCATGAAGTGATAGAAATCACCATCGCTATAGAGATACTGCATATCGCTTCTCTCGATATGCGCCTGCGGATATTTCTCGGTGGGACGGAACGTCTTCTCAACCACACCGCCGTTCTTAATATCCTTCAACTTTGTACGTACAAATGCTGCGCCTTTGCCCGGCTTAACATGCTGGAACTCAATAACCTGATAAACGTTACCATCCATCTCGAGTGTAAGACCGTTTCTAAACTCGCCTGCAGATACCATAATGGAATCCTCCTTCATTTTCACTATTGTATAGTTTATCTTATTTATACATGTTTTTCAACACTTTTTTTCGAAATGGCACGACTTTTCCTCCGAAGGATGCTTTTCGGAGGTTTTTTCATGTGTAAGCATGCAGTTTGGCGCACATTCAGATTTCAATCAAATGCTTCGCCGACATCGTAAGATTCTCACAGCCGTCCTCTCTTATGACCACAAGATCTTCAATGCGTACTCCACCGTAATCCTGTACATAGATTCCCGGCTCCACTGTCACAAGCATGCCGTCCTCGAACACCTGCGTGCTTTTGGGTCCGGCAGTCGGCATCTCGTGTACCTCTAACCCCAAGCTGTGACCGAGGCTGTGACCGAAGCATCCTTCATAACCGGCCGCATCGATGATGGTCCTGGCAATTGCGTCGATGTCTCTCCCGGTCATTCCCGCACGGATACTCTGTAACGTCTCCGTCTGCGCATGCAAAACCGTATTATAGATTTCCCTCTGCTTCTCCGTCGCCCTGCCAATGACAACGGTTCTCGTCATGTCCGAGCAATATCCCTTGTAAACACAACCGAAGTCCATCGTTACAAAATCACCATGCGCCAAACGCTTCTCCGTGGGCATCGCATGTGGCATTGAGGAATTCACGCCGGAAGCCACAATCGGAGGAAAGGACATCCCCTCTGCCCCGTGCATTTGCATAAAATATGATAACTTTGCAGCAATCTCAAGCTCTGATACTCCCGGACGCAATTCGTTTAATATCTCCGTAAACGCCCGATCTCCAATGCTCTCTGCCCTGCGAATCTTCGCAAGCTCATCCTCTCTCTTCCTTTGCCGCAGAACCGACAACACATTTCCAACCGGAACAAGTCTTGCCTTGCTGTGTTTCGCGTAATCCGAATACTCACCAAAGGTTACATCATCCTTTTCAAAAGCAAGCCGTTCGATACTCGTTGCGCTTATAAGTTCCCCTAAAAGCTTTGCATAGCCTTTTGTCCCGATATCGAGGACCTCAAAGTCCTTCACCTCTCGACGCGCCTGAAACAAAAAACGAAAATCGGTCAGTAAAAACCGACGATCTTCAAGAATCAGCAAGCATCCGGTATCATTGGTATATCCGGACAGATAACGAATGTTCGCTCGATTCGTCACAAGCATTCCGTCCGCACCTGCGGTCTTATAGATGCTGCGTACCCTCTCCGCCAATTCCATATTCACTTTGCCTCTTCCTCCCGTGCCCTACGAATCTCAAGAATACGGTCCATCGCCAACAGGTATCCCGCAAAGCCTTTGCCACAGATCTGCTCGTCACAAGCAGGTGCTGTCACGCTGACCTTACGAAACTCCTCTCTGCTATGAATATCGGACAAATGCACCTCAATCTTCGGCTCAAAAAATGTCTTCAACGCATCGTGAATCGCATAGCTATAATGCGTATACGCCCCCGGGTTGATTATAATTCCGTTCATCCCTTCAAAATACGCCTGCTGGATGCGATCGATCAACTGACCCTCGCAATTGCTCTGAAAAAACGAGACCTCGATATCCCTCTCCTTTGCCCCACAGCGGATCGTCTCCACCAGTGCAACATAGTCTGCTCTACCATACACCTCCGGCTCTCGAATCCCCAACATATTCAGATTCGGTCCATTCAGCACCAACACTCTTGTTGCCATTTCAAATGCTCTCCTCTATTGCCTTTACAATCTCGTCCACCGTCCTACCATCGGTCTTGACCTTACGATGCGCTACCATCTGATACGAAAATCTGCGTTCTACCAACCGCTTACGAATCGTCTCCACCGGATCTGCAGTCTGGAGCAAGGGTCTTTCGGTATCTCCTTTCAATCGCTCAATCAGCGTTTCCGCCGTAGCATCCAAATAGATTACATATCCGAGCTTCCGTAGCAATTTCTGATTCTTCGGACGTGTCGGCATTCCACCGCCCGTTGCAATTACGCAACGCTTTGCACTGCGTAACAAGCCGCGTAACAGAATCGTCTCGAGATCTCTGAAATATTCCTCTCCTTTTGTCGCGAAAATTTCGGAAATACGACACTTCATCTTCTCCTCTATCAATGCATCCGTGTCCATGAACTCAAAACCCAAATGCTCCGCCAATTTCCGTCCCACCGTAGACTTTCCACTTCCCATAAAGCCTACCAACACCACATTTGACTGCTGCAAACGCTTCCATCGATCCTTTCGATAAAAATGTAGCACCACACGCTCAAGCTTACGCTTGAGCACAATCTGAACCTCTTCGCTCTTATGAATCGGCTTTACGAGAAACGAACGTATCCCCGCACGGTTCGCTCCATATACATCCGTGAAGATCTGGTCGCCGATAAAAAGTGTATTTTTCTTCGTCGTACGCAACAAAAGCATTGCTTTTCGGTAGTTCTTTGTCGCAGGCTTATGTGCGTTGAAGATATAGTGCAGCTTCACCCCTTTTACAGTGACACCGCGATAGAATCTCCGTACACGGGGCTCTTTGTTGTTCGAGAGCAAGCAGATTCGAAAGCCCATGCCGTTCAAACGCCGAAACAACTCGATTACCTGCTCATTGGCATCGGCGCCGTGCTCTACCAACGTATTGTCAATATCATAGATCAAACCGCGATAGCCCTTTTGATAAAGTGCCTCATAGTCGATATCATAACTGGATTCCGCCATCTCTGCCGGATAAAACTTTCGAAACATGCATTACTCTCCTTCTATACATCCGCAGTATCTTACAAACTCACGAAACAGCCGATCCGCATGTACGTGTCCGCCCGTCAAATGCTCAGGGTGCCATTGCACACCGACGAAAAACGGATGTCCGATCAGCTCTACCGCCTCGATCACACCGTCTGCGGTTCTTCCCGAAGCACGCAAACAAACTGCAAGCTCCTTTATACACTGATGATGAAAACTATTGGTATAAATCTCTTCCTCTCCGAGGATACGTCGCAGAAGCGTCTTCTCTTCCAAGTGCACTCGATGCACCGTCACATCATCTCCCGAGATCTGATAGTGTTGCTGCTTCGTCAAGTGTTGCATATCTTGATAAAGCGTTCCCCCCAATGCTACATTCATCACTTGAAGTCCTCTGCAGATTCCGAGTATCGGTTTCCCGCATTCGCACAATCTGCGCAATGCACCAAGCTCGGTTCGATCTCTTCTCGGACAAATTGTCCCACATCCAATCATCGTCTCCTCACCGAAATAATGCGGTGCAATATCCGGCCCGCCCGGAAACAAATAACCGTTCACACCGTCTTCGATACACGGCTCCTCATCCAAGAGCAACCTTGGCTCGCCGCCTGCACGACAAATACTCTTCACGTAAGGTTCGGTCAGAAACAAACGTCTTCGCTCCGCATCATACTGCGGAAATACACCGATAACCGGTCTCATATTGCCTCTCAGCGATACATTTTCTAAAGAATACGATTACATCTCGAAAATATACGCGTAAGTACCTTTGGCATTTGCCCGTATTATACTACAATTACGCATTTCCGTAAAGAGAAACGTCCGAATTTATTTTCAGATAACAAAAAAAGCGAAGAGCACCTTCGTGCTCCCCGCAAATTTGCTCTATTATTCTTCGCTGTCTGCCTTATCCTTCTCCGCTTCCTCGATGACCTTTGCTTGAACATCCGCAGGTGCCGGCTCGTAACGGGCAAACTCGTACGAATACTCACCGATACCACCGGTCATAGAACGTAGGTCGGTCGAATACCCATAAAGACCCGCAAGTGGAATATCCGCAACGATCTCCTGCTTGCCACCGTTGAGCGGATTCATACCGAGAACACGACCACGGCGCTTACTCAAATCTCCCATAATATCACCGGTATACTTATCGGGAATGACTACTTTCAAGGACGCAATCGGCTCAAGAAGAATCGGTGTCGCATCCATAATACCGGCCTTGAACGCCTTAATGGACGCCAGCTTAAATGCCATTTCGTTCGAATCTACCGGGTGGTAAGAACCATCCACGAGTGTCGCCTTTACACCGACTACGGGATAGCCTGCCAAAGGTCCGCGCTGTACGCTCTCCTGAACACCCTTTTCTACCGCCGGGAAGAAGTTCTTCGGTACGGCACCGCCGAAAATCTTCTCTTCGAACATGTACGGAGTCTCCAGATCGCCGGAGGGCTCAAATACCATGACAACGTCACCGAACTGACCGGCACCACCGGACTGTTTCTTATGACGTCCCTGTACCTGCACCTTCTTACGAATGGTCTCACGATAAGGAACTCGGGGCTTCATCGTCTCCACCTCTACCTTATATCGGGTCGCAATCTTACTGATAACAATCTCGAGATGCTGCTCACCGATTCCATAGAGAAGCGTCTGACGATTCTCCTTATCATTCACTACCTGTAGCGTCTTATCCTCTTCCATTAACTTAGAGAGAGCCTGCGACACCTTATCGTCATCTCCCTTGTTCTTTGCCATGAAACGAACATATGTATAGGGAACCGACATCTTTGCCGGATCAAACACAATCGGATTTGCCTTCGTAGACAGCGTATCGCCGGTCTGTGTATCGGACAGCTTACCGATTGCCCCAATATCACCTGCGTACAATTCCTTCACTTCGATCTGCTCCTTGCCGCGAAGCACATACAGTCGGGACAATTTTTCTTCGGTTCCTTTATTCGCGTTATAAATGGTTGCATCGGACTTCAATACACCGGAACAAACCTTGATCAACGAAAGCTTTCCTACAAACGGATCCGCAATTGTCTTCCATACCTTCGCCGAAAAGTCCTTGTTCGCATCATAATCTGCAAAGAAGGTCGTTTCGGTCTTCTGACTCATACCGGTAATCACACACTTATTCGGCGACGGAAAATACTTATCGATTGCCTGCAACAGTGCAAAGGTACCACGTGCCTGAACACCGGAGCCGCACAAAATGGGAACCATCTCGCCCGCGCCGACACTCTGACGAATCGCATTTTCGATTTCGACCATGGTAAATTCTTCGCCATCGAAGAATTTCTCCATCAACTCTTCGCTAGTCTCCGCAACCGCTTCCATCAAAGCATTGCGATAGTTCTCGGAGTATTCCATACAATACTCGGGAATCTCCCCATCCACATATTCACCGAGATTGTTGCTAAAACGGCGTCCGGCCATCTTCACAACATTTACAAAACCTACAAATACCTCATTCTCACGAATCGGTGTATGGAATGGAGCAATTCGGTTACCATAACGCTCCTTCAAATCTTCCACAACCTCTCGGTAGCTGGCATTGTCATCGTCCATGTCGGTAACGAAGAACATTCTGGGCAAATGGTAGCGTTCACAGATCTCCCATGCCTTTATTGTGCCGACTTCCACGCCTGCCTTTGCCGAAACAACGATAATCGCTGCGTCTGCCGCACTCACCGCTTCCTCTACCTGTCCTACGAAATCAAAATATCCCGGGGTATCAAGGAAGTTGATCTTCGTTTCCTCCCAAAGAATCGGTACTACCGTCGTACTCACGGAGAACAGACGCTTCTGTTCTTCCTTATCGTAATCACTGATCGTGTTGCCTTCCTCAACTCTACCCATACGCTTGGTAATGCCCGTAGTATACGCCATTGCCTCCACCAGAGTTGTCTTTCCGCAACCACCGTGTCCCAGCACGACGACGTTACGAATCTTCTCATACTTATAGGTCTGCATAGTCGTAATCCTCCAATCCAACTGAAAATCAAAATTCATAGTGCTATTTTAACAATTATTCAATCAATAATCAATCTCTTTTGTGAATTTTAACGATGTTTTTTGTAATTTTTCAGAGGATTACGCACGAATGCAAGAAAAATGACATTTTACTTTGCAGTCAGTCCCAAATGTTTGCGCAGAACCGTGAACGGACAAGGTCCGATTTCAAGAAATGCTTCATACACTTCCGTTTCGGACAAGCCCTTTTCCTTCTTTAATTCAGCAATAATGTCGAGGCATTGGAAGTACCCAAACATGTACGGAAGATAGATTGCGGGGTCAGCTACCACCGATTCGTAGAATTCCTCGGCAACTGCAGGGTCTTCAATCAGATTTTCCGCCAGAAACTCCTCTACCTGCGCAACATCCCAACCGTAATAGTTTACCCCGATATCCACAAGGCTTGCAAGCGTCATGGAGTAGTTATAGTCGAAGATAAACATTTCCGCAACAGCTGCATCATCTAAGCACCAACGATATGCATTTGCCCCCATCATCGTCGCCCAGCCCTCGCTATAACCGAGATACGAGAACAATGCATTTACCGGATGATAGCCCTCGGTCGAGCTGAAGAATTCATCTTGGTACAAATG
Organism: Lachnospiraceae bacterium; assembly: GCA_045601665.1. Classification (GTDB taxonomy): domain Bacteria; phylum Bacillota; class Clostridia; order Lachnospirales; family Lachnospiraceae; genus ISDg. The sequence continues at coordinate 61,778 of JAZRZZ010000006.1, read as the reverse complement.
TCCCGGATACCCCTCATGCGCCAGCGTTGAGAACAACATCACATTGTTCGTATTGCCCGCCGGATTCACACGAATCACCTTCCGATCGGGATTATCGTACTGCGGTGTCAGAAAATACGCAAGTACACCCTCAATGCGAAGCTCCTCGGGAAGAAGCGACAAAATATAATCCGTATCACGAATCTCCGGATACTCCGACGCCGCCTTTGCCTTCAACTGATTCATCATTTCCTCAATCGAATAGTCATAATCGGCAGCATAATACTTCTCAATGGCATTTTGGTTAAACATAATAATGCTATAATACGCGGTCAAAGATTTGGAAAGCTTCTGCTCCAAATACTCGAACATTTCTTCCATTGTCATATCCGACCCGGTATAGGACTGTGCCAGATACGTATAATATTCCTTTCCTCCGTCCTTGTGAGCCATCCCCTCGGCATTTACTGCAGAAGCATACAGTCCCTTCAGTACAGCAATATAATCCTGCGTGGCGGGAACCAATTGTTCTTTGACGACCTTCTCCACTTCGACAATTGCATCCGCAACATCCTCGGCACTCATCTCCTTTACTTCTTCCACATTTGCTTCAAATGCCACGACAAAGGGATGATCCTCCGTCTTCAACAAACGTTCCGCATATTCCACCGAGATATCAAGCATATATTCGGTTGGGTATAGCCCCCTATCGCAATCCTTTCGAACCTCTTCCATAATGGTTTTCAGATACGCCGGAAGCTCTTTCAGCGTACTTATATATTCCCGTACATCCTTTTCCTCCAAAAGCGGGTACTCGGTCATGCAGGTAATCACATTGCTGATTGCATTGTTATTTGCAGAAAGCAACATGCTATAGCACATCTTAAGCTCCTCCGCGGAAATTGCGTTGTCAAATTCGTATGCCAACCGATCATAGTTTACCTTTTGTGCTTCGGTAAGGTATTCGTAACGGAACTCCTCAAGACGCTTCTTCCACGCCTCACACTCCTGTGCAAATGCGGATGGATCCGCACTTGCCTCTCCGAGATTCGTTTCAAGCTCTATGCCGAAGGACTCCGGATGTTGCAATGTGAAATGCAATGTAATGCTATCGTCATCTACATATTCTACGAAAAACTCCGTCAAATACTTCTCGAACTTCTCCTGTTCCTCCTCTGCTATTTCAGGATCGACCTTCCCGGCTGAAGTCGGGGTCGGCGTTGCCGTCGTTTTCTCACTCTCTGTCGGTGCTACCGGTGCCGTCGTTGCCGTCGGCTTCTTCGTCACATCGTCTCCGCGAGAGTCCCCCTTTTCCTCTCCTTTGTTTCCACAACCTACCAGCATGCAAACCACCAGTAGGAGGCACAGCAGACGCTTCATCCATTCATATGCTGTCTTACTTCTCATTTTTCCTCAACCTCCTGCTTCCCATTGTTTATAATGTAAACTACATTTCCGCTCATTATACGTAAAAAATGCAAAACTGTCAATCATTTTGCGCATTTTTTAATATTTTTATTTTCTTTTTCTGTTTGGGCTCTTGCTTTTTTACCGATCATTTGATATGATAAAAGTGTTGTAAACGCTGTTTACGAAAGGAGTGATCCTATGGACCGTACAGAACTTGGACGTTTAATTAAAGAGGCGCGTTTATCAAAGAAGATGACACAGAGTGAAGTTGTCGGCGATTTTATCACACGAAATATGTTAAGTCAGATTGAGAGTGGTTCCGCTGTTCCTTCTATAAAGACGCTAGAGTATCTCTCAAAGAAATTAGACATTTCCATTAAGATGTTGACCCCGGAGGCACAGCATCGCGAGGAAGGAGAGATAAAAGAAGCCTTTGTCCCGGTAATCAATGCAAAGGAAGCATACAACTCTGCTCGGTACAAAACCGCCATTGACTTGATTCGTCCCTTGCTAACAGCCGTCGATTCTCCGGTTTACGACGAGGCTTGCACTATCTACGCAAAGAGTTGCTTAGCTTACAGTAAGACATCGAACATTGCCCTAGGGGATGCTCTGACTTATGCCAAAGAGGCTTTGCTCTATGCAGAAAAAGGCTTTTACGCCAATAAGGAGTACAAGACTGCTGCATTCGAGCAGTTAACCGCACTCAGTCGCCAATAAAGGATATGCAAAGACACACAGAACTTTCATAACAATTGAAGACGAGGCATCGCAAATCGCGGTGCCTCGTCTGTTTTTGTCAAATTACTGATTCTCACTAACCTGAATCTTCTTAATCTCCTTGGTGTCGATTTCCTCACGAATTGCCGCAATGAAATCTGCAAGAGGCTTCTGACCTTCGTCACCGAGGAAACGGCTTCTTACGGATACCACGCCTTCTTCCTCTTCCTTCTGTCCTACAACCAACATGTACGGAATTCTCTGGAGACGTGCCTCACGAATCTTATAACCGATCTTCTCCGCACGCTCGTCCACAGAAGAACGAATGCCACGCTTACGAAGCTCTGCATTTACCTGATTTGCGTAATCGTTGTACTTCTCAGAGATAGGAAGCACCTTCACCTGCTCAGGGCACAACCAGGTCGGGAACATACCGGCATACTTCTCCGTCAACCATGCGAGAGTTCTCTCGTAGCAGCCCATACTCGTTCTGTGGATAATATACGGGCGAACCTTGTCGCCGTTCTGGTCTACGTAGTACATGTCGAACTGCTCCGCAAGTACCGCATCCCACTGAATCGTAATCATGGTATCTTCCTTACCGTATACGTTCTTCGCCTGAATGTCTACCTTCGGTCCGTAAAATGCAGCTTCGCCGATGCCCTCTACGAACGGAATTCCCAGCTCATTTAACACGTCACGAATGTTCTGCTCCGTCTCTTCCCATACTTCAGCGGAGCCTACATACTTCTCCGTATTCTCGGGATCCCAACGGGACAGACGATACGTTACGTCCTCTTCTACGCCAAGCGTTCTCAGACAGTAACTTGCAAGAGCAAGACACTTCTTGAACTCTTCTACCATCTGGTCGGGACGTACAATCAAGTGACCCTCGGAAATGGTAAACTGACGTACACGGGTCAAGCCGTGCATCTCGCCGGACTCCTCATTACGGAACAACGTGGACGTCTCACCGTAACGGATGGGCAAATCACGATAGGACTTCTGGCTTGCCTTGTATACATAGTACTGGAACGGGCAGGTCATAGGACGAAGGGCAAATACTTCCTTGTCCTTATCCTCGTCACCCATGACAAACATGCCTTCCTTGTAATGATCCCAGTGACCGGAGATCTTGTACAGGTCGCTCTTAGCCATAAGCGGCGTTTTGGTACGAACGTAGCCCCACTCGTTATCCTCCACGTCCTCAATCCAACGTTGCATGGTCTGAATCATCTTAGCACCCTTCGGCATGAGAAGCGGCAAGCCCTGGCCGATCACATCCACTGTCGTGAAGAGCTCCATCTCTCTGCCCAACTTGTTGTGGTCACGCTTCTTAATATCCTCAAGATGTGCAAGGTATGCTTCCAAATCCGCATTCTTCGTAAATGCCGTTCCGTATACACGGGTCAGCATCTTGTTCTTCTCGCTACCTCTCCAGTAGGCACCGGAAGAGGAAATGAGCTTAATTGCCTTAAGACTCTTGGTACTCATCAAGTGCGGTCCCGCACACAGGTCCACAAATCCCCCCTGATCGTAGAAGGAAATCTCCGCATCCTCCGGAAGATCCTCAATCAACTCTACCTTGTAAGGCTCGCCCTTCTCCTGCATAAATGCAATGGCCTCGGCACGAGGAAGCGTAAATCTCGTAAGTTCCTTGCCTTCCTTGATAATCTTCTTCATCTCTGCCTCAATGGCATCCAAAGCGGCACGGACCAAGGACGGCATATCAAAATCGTAGTAGAAACCACTCTCAATGGACGGTCCGATGGCGCATTTTGCTTCGGGATAGAGACGCTTTACAGCCTCCGCAAGCACGTGAGAAGCGGTGTGACGGTATGCTGCCTTACCTGCCTCATCATTAAAGGTCAGGATGCTGAGTTCACAGTCTGCATCCACGACGGTACGCAGGTCTACCACCTGACCATTTACCTCTGCGGCACATGCCATACGTGCCAAGCCTTCGCTGATGTCCTTGGCAATGTCAATGACAGACATTGCGCTTTCGTACTCCTTACAGGAGCCGTCTTTCAACGTAATCTTCATAAGTTACCTCACTTTCTGCGCCGTAGCGCGGTTCGAATATTTGATTCGGTACGGCACGGAAGCGATTGTGCATCACGTTTTTTGTACGTGAAACTTGCATCGGACTCGTTCGCGAGTCCGTCTGCGCCGAGCGCGGTCGCGTTAGCGACATATGCTCATTACGCGCGAGTGTGCATCACGTTTTTTGTACGTGAAACGTACAAAAAAGTCCCTGCCGATACCAACGTATCAACAGGGACGAATAATCTCGCGGTTCCACCCTATTTGGCTCTCAAAGTACGAGAACCCACTTCATTCTGACGATAACGGAGTCACCGTGCCGGATTAGGGCCGCTAAGAGGTGGTCTTCCACAAAGTCCTTTCGGGGACGCTTTCAGCTCAGTACGGGTACCGGCGTCCTTCTCTGGCGAAATCTACGATGTGTACTCTTCTCTATCATAGCTTTTTCTGCCTCCCATTATAGCACGAAAATGCGGTTTGTCAACCACGAAAAAGGACAAAGCCGCCTCTGATTCTATAGAATCACAATACCTATGTTACAACCGGATAAGCAAAAGGCAAAGATAGTAAAGGCTTTTCCTGTACCTATTGAATGTATGCGAGAATTTTCTTCGCACACCTTATAGTTTCATCGGAAATATCACTGATCATCTCTTATTATTTTTTTATTGATCGAATCAACTTCACCGGTCGATTCTGCACCATAAATACTAACGGGACATATACTGATGCCATCAACAATAAAATGAGAACTGCAAACTCACAGACTTCTAGTCCAAAATTATGGTAGATCACATTTGAAGCCACCTGATAAGCATTTCGTAATCTTGCATTGTACTGCACAAAGAAAACAAGATTAATTACCACTGTGAGAATCTCCAGCACCACTCCTATTACAATTGCCTCCAACACATATATTCTGCAGACATCACGTTCTGTTACACCTAGTGCACGGAGAATACCGATTTCCCTCTGATTGTCCTTTACATTGAAAGAGAAAAACAAAATCGTCAAAAGCAAAAGAAGCAACAGCAACAAGCATAAGAAAACCTCAAAGAATCTTGACACCAAAAAAATATCTTCGTCCGCACTATGTACATACGACATCTTGTAATAGTCTATTTCGATTTCTTTATCTTCCAATGTATTGTATATATCTCCGTCCCTACGAGAGTTCTCCGTAAGCCGAATTTCATATCCGTCACCGAAATATTCTGTAAAAAAAGCTTCGCTTATTTTTTGATAATCTGCATCACATACAAAAACATCTGCATTCTCATCCTCCGTCAAAATAATTCCAACCACATCTACTTCAGGAAAAAACTCACTCATGTCTAGATATCCAGAAAAAACACCTTTTTGATTTTCATGATGCAGTTGTAAGAACTCATACTCATACTCGATCAAATTGAGTTCCACGTCTACCATCATATTCTCCTGTGCAAAATGCAAAGAGACCGCTATCTCTCCCGAAGTTTGTGGTTCACGTCCAAAACAGACTAGATCACTATCCGACATCTGTCCGACGGAGTTATATCGAACACGCTCATCCAGTGCACCTCCAATCATTTGTGCATTTGGGCTTGCAGCTGGAATATGCAAACACTTAGCCTCTTTCGCATAATACTCTATGAACGATTCTGAAACAAGCATACGTGGCCATTCGTATTCTTGTATTTGCCTTTTCTTTTGTACTGTCTCATAGTCATCCACGTACATTCCTTCACCACCACCCTGTACCTGCTGTTTTTCCCAATCAGTCACAATAATCCCTGATATCACCATCTCAACATCATTTAACCAAACGTTTTCACCAACGGCATCTTGCGGAAGTCCTAGAAAGTATATCGCATAATCAGAAAGTACTAACTCTTTTGGGCTTTCGGGACGTCTCCCCACAAGCGTAAATGCACTTGATACATCACCTCCAACAACAATGTTCCCTTCAAATACTTTTTCTTGATTATCACCGGTAACATACATGTCTCGCACAATCAAATGGCAGTTTTCCTGTCCGAACTGCTCCTCCAGTGTTTTCATTATATTTTTACTATTGCTTATTTCCGTTTCTTCTGTATAAACACCCTCTCGATATACTACATTTTGAAAAACAGATAGCTGCTCCACTTTCTCTGTATGGAGAAATTCAGCCACTCTCTTCCCGTAATCAGCCGTTTGGAATGTTAATAGTATTTTCCCCATTACAATCACTAGGGTAAGCAAAACTGAAAACATAACCAACCTTATTCTCTTAACCCTCACATTTTTCGCCGCAATTCCCAACAACATTCTTATCGTCATAGGACAGCCGAATACATTTTCCCGTTTTTGCTGCAATACTCTCTCAACCGTGTCTGTTTTAGGGACATTCACCTTGTCATCAATAATTTCTCCATCTCGCATATAAATAATGCGATCCGAGTACCTCTCCGCAAACGCTTGACTGTGAGTCACCATAACCACAAGACAGTGATCGGCGATTTTCCTTAACACGGCCATAATACTTTCACCGGTCTCTAAATCTAGATTTCCTGTTGGCTCGTCCGCAATCAATAAACTGGGGGTCTTAACGAGTGCCCGCCCTATTGCCACACGCTGTTGTTGCCCACCGGACAATTCCTTGATATGTCTCTTCCCCATTCCATCAAGTTCTACATACCTTAGCACTTCCGCAACACGACGATCAATTTCCTCATCCGACTTTCCCTCCCACATTTGTTGTTCCAATACGATTTTAATATTCTCTTCGACAGTCCATTCATCAACAAGATTGTACTCTTGGAACACAAATCCCAAAAAACAATTGCGATATATGTCTAGCTCCTGTTCTGTTGCATTTGCAACGTCAAGAGTTTCTTGCCCGTGTATTCCTTCAATCAGAACCTGTCCTTCTGTTGGTTTGTCTAGTGCCCCCAACATATTCAGAAAAGTCGTCTTACCACAACCACTTCGTCCAACAACCGATACAAATCCTTTTTTAGGTAACTCGAGATTTATATTCTTTAAAGCGTTAACCGTATACTTCGTTTTTGTAATATAAGACCTACTCAAATTCTTTAATGTAATCATATTACTTCTCCCTATGTTTGTTTGGTTTAATCGGCATCTATGATGCACAAACGCAAAGAGGGGGACATCGTTATCGATATCCTCCTCTGACAATCTCTTCAGCATCTCTCCTTTATATCGCAGCCTTCAAAAAATTTACCCAACACAGATTCACTCAAAGGCCTATTTTGTATATCTCCGCTCTATAAACAAGGAAAAAAAATCAATGATTGCATCTGGGTATTCCTCATACGTTTCTTGTACCAATGCTCCTACTACCGCCGCTAAGGACCCCTTCTCTTGGATATAAGCAAGTGAAACATCCTGTTCTGTAAACTCTCCATCAAAATGATATCCCAACTCTACCAAATGTTCAAGTTGCCTTGTCCCTATATACATGAAAAAATACCGTGAATCTCGATTCAGATAGTCCCATATCAGCTTATATTCGTCATCCGCGAGGGGTGCTGTTCCCTCATGGTCATTCACAATTATGATACAATGTCGGTACCCCTTCGAGATTCGTATGCTTTCTTCTGTAAGCCTGTCTTCTACACGTACTGAAATCGATGCGTCAAATGTCATTTGGGGGCCAACAACGATAATCTCAGTAGGGAAAATCTCAGTAAGAAGATATCGATTGTACTCCTTCTGAGACATCCCATCAACTATATCATCCTCTTCTTCTGTCTTCCACATAGTCTGCCTCAAAACAAATCCAACGCCTGCCACTACCAATAGCAGAAGCAATACGATACATATCACTTTCTTCACTTCGTTTTCTCCCCTTCTATCTGCTGCAACCCTTACTAATACGAATAGTATTCTACTTTTGTCACCGTCTGTGTTTTAATTGTTGTCGGAAACGATTTACTATCCACAACGGAAAAACTAGCTTTCATCGTAAGCGGTAATTTATAACTGCTGTCCTTTGTCGCCCAATATACATATGCCGCCTGATTCGTCGCTTCAAACACTACGTCTCTTCGAGCACCAGTACATACCCCCAAACAGGACTTAATATAGTCATAGGTGATATCCCACTTCCCCGTATTTTTCGAGGACGTATCTGTGACTTTGCAATAATCCTTCTTGTATTCAATATCTGTTGAAGCTGCCCACGGAATACCAACACTAATCGAATAACCATCTTTCCCTATGGTTGTTTTTTGCGGAGCCCAATCCATAATTGCTCCACCTCCATCCATCCGATACTGTGCCTCATAAGCTGAGTTCGGATAAGTCCCCTCTTTATTGATCTGTGCCGACAATGTAAACAATTCACTCGCACAATAATATGTATACTTCTTCCCTTCTATCTTGGTATATGTTCCTTTGTAGTAGTCCTTTTCATAAGCTTCTACTGTAATTTTCTCTTTGGGCATAATCTCCATCGAAAGAGCAACGCCATCCCAGTTTTTTTCCATCCACTTTTTTCGGAGATCTGTATGAACCCAGTTGATAAAGAACAGTCCCTATCAGCTCTCCTTTATTAATCTTACCATATATCGGGTTGCTTTGGAGACGTCCCCTTCCATCGAAAACCGCTCCTTCTTCCAAATGATAAACGTCCGATGTCGTTTTTACATATATATATCTGTAACTCGTGTAACCTTTATAATCGCTTTTATCATAGTTACCTGCAGCTTGTGCCACACTGCCATCTATCAGCATCTCAAATACTAATAGCAACGCTAATAACCCCGCACTCATCTTCCTCCCAAACACTTTCTTCACTTTTGGAACGAAACTACTTGCCCTCTCTACCTCCTCGGTTTAATCTTTTGAGAGTTTTTGATAGAAAGATTATATAATATATGTATAAGAAATGTCAAGTCACTTTTTCACCAATTGTTAGATCGTCTGTAGGATTACAATACATGTGTTACAACCGAATAAACAAAAAGCAAGGATACGCTCTCTTTGTGCTATATTTGAATCGCCACAAAACAAAAATACAGAAAGGAGCATCCTCACATGGCAAGTAAAACATAAGAAATGAGGTATCGTCTATCACTAATCCAATACGCTGAAAAGTTTGGTGTCCCCAAACAATCAGTTGAATGTTTATAGCCATAGGGAATATAACAACTTTCCTATGAGGCTCCTTGGTTGAAAGGCCCCCAATTAGGTGCTAAAAAGGTATTTCATATCGGTGCAACAAATGTTTAACAAACCTACAAAAACACAAATCCATCTTTGATTCTGTTTTAGAGTGTTTGTCCTCTTCCTTCTTGTAATTCCTCCACCCATTTGCTACAATAATATCAAATGCAATTGCACGTAATTGCGACTTTGTCCGCAAGGAGGAACATTACTATGAAGACACTGTTTACCGACGGCTGGCAGTTCGGCAAGTTTTCGTTGGACGCTACCGTAGAGGAGATTTTGACCGCCGCTTCCGCAGGTGCCCTTTCCGAGCATCAGAAGCGGGCATTCGCCGCTGTGGACCTGCCCCACGACTGGATGATTTCCCAGACGCAGGACTTGTACGAGAGTAGCATCGGCTGCTATCGCAAGACATTTGACTATACCGATAAGGGCGGCCATGTATTCCTCAATTTTGAGGGCGTATATATGAATTCTCGCTATTACGTCAACGGAGAGGAGGTCTTCTTTTGGCCTTATGGTTACTCTACCTTCGAGTTCGAAATCACTCCTTTCTTGAAGGAAGGGGAAAATGAACTGCTGGTGACCTGTCGCTACGAAAGCCCCAACACCCGTTGGTACTCCGGCGCCGGTATCTACCGTAATGTGTGGTTGGTAGAGAAGGGAGACGCTTACCTTGTCACCGGCGGTACATATTTTACCGCAGATCACGTGGATAACAATGATTTCCGCATAACCATCGATGCTGAGGCGGTATACCGCAGCGACCTCTGCGGCGAGACGGTGGATGCGGTCATTCGCCACACCCTGCTTGATACTGACGGTTCCCTTGTGGCTCAGCTGACCAACTATGCTGTCCTATCCGAAGAGATTACTCGCACAGTACAAGAAGCCGGTGTATTCGGCGTTCACCGTTGGGACATGGAGGATCCGTACCTGTACACCCTCACTACTGAACTCATCGTAGACGGAGAAATCGTGGATGCTCTCAACGAAAAGGTGGGCTTCCGTACTCTTCGCTTCGACTGCAACGAGGGCTTCTTCCTCAATGAGCGTCATGTGAAGATTCACGGTGCTTGCATGCACCACGACATAGGTTCGCTTGGTGCTGCTGTGAACAAGCATGCCATCCGCAGACAGTTCGAGTCCTTGCAGCGCATGGGCATCAACTCCGTAAGAACCTCTCACAATATGCCCTCTGTTGAGCTTATGGAGCTGGCGGATGAGATGGGTATGCTTATCAACTCCGAGTCCTTCGATATGTGGGCAAGCCACAAAACCGATTACGATTATGCCGGATTCTTCAATGATTTTTGGCAGAAGGATGTGACAAGCTGGATTCGCCGTGACCGCAATCACCCTTCCGTGATTATGTGGAGTATCGGAAATGAGATCTACGACACCCACACCGAAGCGGGGCTTGCCATTACGAAGATGTTGCGCGACGAGGTTCGTGTTCACGATTACCGTCACAACGCATATACCACCATCGGTTCCAACTATATTGCCTGGGAAGGCGCACAGCGTTGTTCCGATGAGCTGGAGTTGTCGGGCTACAATTACGCAGAGCATCTGTACACAGAGCATCACGAGAAGTTTCCCCACTGGTGCATCTACGGCAGCGAGACATCCTCTACGGTACAAAGCCGTGGCATCTATCATTTCCCGGCAAGTAACCGTTTGTTGACCTTTGATGACCTGCAGTGTTCGTCTCTTGACAACTGCTCCACCAACTGGGGCGCAAAGAACACCAAGTCCGTCATCACCATGGACCGCGACGCGGAATTCTGCTTCGGTCAGTACATATGGACGGGTTGGGACTACATCGGCGAGCCCACACCGTACTTCACGAAGAACTCCTACTTCGGACAGGTGGACACCGCCGGCTTTGAGAAGGATTCTTACTATATCTATCAAGCTGAGTGGACCGACTATAAGAAAGCACCCATGGTACACCTGGTTCCTTATTGGGACTTCAACCCCGGCCAGCTTATTGACGTACAGGTATACTCCAATGCCCCCAAGGTGGAACTGTTCTTCAATGGTATTTCTCAGGGCATTTACGATATCGACCATGCCCACGGCACTGCCCTGAACGGTGCTTGGCAGATTCCCTACGCAGAAGGCACCTTACGTGCCGTTGCTTATGACGAGGACGGCAACATCATCGCCACTGACGAACAGAGCTCCTTTACCGACCCGGTTGCCATTCATTTGGTTGCCAACAAGGACACAATGCAGGCAGATGGGGAAGACCTCATCTTCCTGACCATCAGCACAGTGGACAAGGATGGTCATTTTGTTGCAAATGCCCGCAATCGTATGAAAGTAACCGTAGAGGGTGCCGCACGTCTTGTGGGACTGGACAACGGCGACAGCACCGACTACGACCAGTACAAGGGCACCAGTCGTAAGCTGTTCAGTGGTAAGCTGTTGGCCATTCTGGCAGCAAAGAAGGAAGCCGGCAACATCACCGTAACGGTTTCTTCGAAGGAGTTGCCGGACGCCACCATCGCTCTGAGGGCCACTCCCGCAGAGTGCAATCCGCACATTTGCGCCGACGTAGAGAACTTCGAGACCACACACTACGATGAGATTCCGGTTCGTAAGGTGACGTTGACGGCTGACGGCCCCAGAGAGCTGAATGCCGACTGTCGCGAATCTATAGTTCACGCCGAGATTCATCCGGCAAATGCAACATACCGCGACCTCACCTTCCGCGCCATTACTCTAGACGGTGTAGATAGCAATGCGGTTAAAATTGAGCCCGCGGAGGATGGTCTCTCTGCTAAGATCATTGCCTTGGGTGACGAAGCGTGCTACTATGTGTACTGCTTTGCGAACAACGGCAAAGAGCACCCCGAAGTGCTCTCTGTTCTGGAATACAAGAACGTAGGACTCGGACGTGCCACGATTGATCCTTACAGCTTGGTATGCGCCTGCAAGTACACCGGTAGTAACCGTACCCCCGCGCTCAGCTTCCAGGGAGGAATCTTCACGAACCATGAAACGACTTGGCTACGCTTTGACAATGTAGACTTCGGCGAGTACGGCTCCGACGAGATTACTATCCCGATCTTCTCCTTCGATACCTGCCTCCCGGTGGAGGTATGGGAAGGAACGCCCGAAGACGGTACCCTTCTCTTCTCCGGCAACTACGAATCCTCCAGCTGGTATAACCACTACCAGTCCAATACCTTCAAGCTCCTGAGGCGCCTAAAGGGCAGGAAGACCTTCAGTATTCAACTACACACGAGATTGTCCATCAATGGATTTTTCTTCACGAAGTTCGAGAAGGCGTTCGGAACGCTGAATGCTACGGAAAATAATATGATTAACGGCGACTCCTACCTCATTACCGAGGATTCCGTTAACGAAATCGGTAACAACGTAGACATCGAGTTCCGTAACATGAACTTCGGCGAACAGGGCTTCTCTAAGATTGTCATCTGCGGCCGCTCTCACATTCCTACCAATACCCTTCACATTCGTTTCTCCGGGGACGGCGGCGATGTGAATCAGATCGTAGAATTCCCGGGCTCCGAGGGCATACAGGAGCTGACCTTCCCGCTGACGCCGGTATACGGTATGCAGAAGGTAAACTTCATCTTCCTTCCGGGAAGCAAGTTTGACTTTAAATATTTCCGGTTCGAATAAACACGGTAGATATGCAACAAAACCCATGGGTTTCCGCCCATGGGTTTCCCGCTTCTATTCCATACCTTCCCCGATCAGCTCCTCCGCTGCAATCTTCGCCGCCAATCGCACCAACTCCTTGCACGGACGTTTCTTATAGTACTCTCCCGTCCGTTCCTCCGGTGTGGTCGTCCCTGCATTTTCCACCGACACTCCCGCTAATAACTCACGGCAAATGATGCTTCCGTTCTCCTCTCGGAACCGCCCTGCCAAGCGTTGCACCGTATCGTAATTCTCTTTCTTGCCTTCTCTGTCTGCGCCGTCCGTGGTTCCGTTGACCATTCCGGCTACCAAAAACATCCCACTGCAAGCACCGCACACTTCGCGCATACGTCCCATGCCACCGCCGAAGGAGCATGCGACACGAAGTGCCGTCTCCCGTTCCATCCCTAAGTCTTCGGCAAATGCTCCGAATACCGCCTGCGCACAATTATATCCTTGTTCAAAGAGCTCTGCCGCTCTCGTTCCGTAATCCCTCATTACGCTCCTCCACTCTATGCATTCTCTGTTTCCACACCATGTAAAAACAGGCGATAGACACCTACTGTGCCTACCGCCTATTATAACACTATTTATGCTATGCGCAAAGGATTTCTTCGCACCGGATTAAGAACTACTCTTCCTTCAGGTGCTCCTTCTTCTTTACCTTTGCAACAATAGTCTCTTCATAGCAGGAGAACATTCCATCCACAACAGCGACATCCTGCTTCTTCGTGAAGAGACTCACAGTCGGAACCAGTACAAAACCTCCGACCATGGACAACACACCGGAACGAATGGAGGATGCAAACAGGTAACCGAGCACACCACCGGAGAATGTGATTACACCGAAGGAACACAGCAACTGCACCACAGTTACTACAATGGCAAATACGAAGCTACATGCCACAGAAGCTTTCGTGGTCTTCTTCCAGTACAAGCCATACAGGAACGGTGCCAGAAATGCACCTGCCATAGCGCCCCAAGACACGCCCATCATTTGCGCGATAAAAGTGATATTGAGACTGTCCTTCAATACCGCTAACACAGCCGACACCGCGATAAAGAATACGATGAAGATACGCATAATAAATACCTGCTTCTTATCACTCATCTCCTTCTTGGTGGCAGGAACAATAACGTCCAGCGTCAGCGTCGAGCTAGAGGTCAATACAAGGGAGGACAACGTGGACATGGAAGCCGCAAGCACCAATACGATGACAATAGCGATGATTACCGCCGGAAGCTCGCTGAGCATGGCGGGAATGATACTGTCAAACAGAAGGGTTCCGTCAGCCTTATACTTTAATGCCGAGGATTCAGAAAACAGGCGACCGAAACCACCGAGGAAATAGCATCCGCCGGCAACCACGATGGCAAAGAACGTAGAAATAATCGTTCCTTTATTGATTGCATCCTCATTTTTGATGGAGTAGAACTTACCTACCATCTGAGGAAGTCCCCAAGTACCGAGGGAGGTAAGAATTACTACGAACAACAGTGCCAAGGGATCCGGACCGAGGAATGACGTATAAGCCCCGTTGATCGTCGCCCCGTTCGGCATTGTTGCTGCCTCCTTCGAGAGTTCCGCCATTGCCTCCAAAAAACCACCCTGCTTCGTAAGAACCGCTGCAATAACCGCCACAATACCACCGAGCATAATAATGCCCTGAATGAAATCGTTGATCGCCGTTGCCATGTAACCACCGAAGATAACGTAGATGCCGGTGAGTACCGCCATCACTGCAATAACAACCCAATACGGAATCTCAAACACAATATTGAAGAGGCTGGACAAACCGTTGTACAGCGATGCTGTATACGGAATCATGAATACAAATACAATAAACGATGCCGCTACCTTAAGCGCACCGGATTCGTAACGCTTAGCAAAGAAATCCGGCATTGTGCGACTGTCAATATGACGAGTCATAATTCTAGTACGTCTACCGAGGATTACCCATGCAAGCAAGGAACCAATAAATGCATTTCCCAGACCAATCCATGTAGATGCAAGTCCGAAATTCCAACCAAACTGGCCGGCATAGCCTACAAATATAACCGCGGAGAAATACGAGGTTCCGAATGCAAATGCAGTAAGCCAAGGGCCAACACTTCGTCCTCCGAGCACAAAACCGTTGACATCCGTTGCGTGCTTTCTGCAATAGATTCCCACCCCAATCATCAAGGCGAAGAACACTACCAAAAGAATTGCGGTTAATACGTATAACATAATATCTCCTTTCCTACCGGAATCACCGGTTCCGACATTGTCGGTGTGTAGTTGATTGCTTTAAAGCGCTATTCACTTTAAAGTGTTACTCGCTTTAAAGCGTTAAATCATTTGGCTGTAAGAGAACACCGCTCACACGGTGTCTCTTCATTGCCTAATCTTACTTAATCTGAGCCTCTACCAGGCTACCGCCACAATAAGTCTGACGAAGCTTCGGCTTCTCTATCTTTCCGGTCGGATTGCGCGGCACCTCCGCAAACACAATCTTTCTCGGTCTCTTATAGCGAGGTAGATCCATACAGAATTCATTGATATCCTCCTCTGTACAGCTCATGCCTTCCTTTATCTCGATGATGGCCAAGGTAACCTCTCCGAGGCGCTCATCCGGGATACCGATAACCGCCACATCCTTAATTGCATGATGCGCACGAAGAAAATCCTCGATCTGTACCGGATAGATATTCTCACCACCCATGATGATAACGTCCTTCTTACGGTCTACCAAATAAATAAATCCATCCTCATCCTGCTTTGCCATGTCGCCGGTGTACAACCAACCGTTGCTAAGCACTGCTTCGGTTGCTGCCGTATCCTTATAATAGCAACGCATAACACCGGGGCCCTTCACCGCCAATTCTCCGACTTCGCCGCGAGCAACCGATTTGCGGTTTTCGTCCACAATGTCGCACTCCCACAAATATCCCGGTACGCCAATCGCACCAACCTTATGTATATTCTCCACGCCGAGATGTACACAACCCGGTCCGATGGACTCACTAAGACCGTAGTTTGTATCGTAATCATGACCGGGAAAACGTTCCTTCCAACGCTTAATAAGACTCGGCGGAACCGGCTGTGCACCTACGTGCATCAATCTCCACTGTGAAAGCTCATAGTCCTCCAGCTTTAACTCTCCTCGATCAATCGTATCGAGAATGTCCTGCACCCACGGTACCAATAGCCATACAATTGTCGCCTTTTCTCTGGATACCGTCTCAAGTATCCACTCCGGCTTCACACCACGAAGCAAAATCGCTTTGCTACCGGTCAACAAGCTTCCGAACCAATGCATCTTCGCTCCCGTATGATACAGTGGCGGGATACAGAGGAACACGTCCTCGTGCGTCTGACTATGATGATTCTGTTCGGTCATGCACGAAGATACCAATGCCTTGTGTGCATGTAAAATTGCCTTAGGAAAACCGGTCGTTCCCGATGAAAAGTAAATGGCCGCGTCATCCTCATCCGTAAGAGCAATCCCCGGATTCTTGGACGTACAATATGCGGTATAACGATCATAGCTATCCGCAAATGACGGACAATCCTCACCCACATAAAACAAAGTCTTCACCTTCGGGATACGTTCTACGATATCCTCCACACGTCCGGTGAACTCAGGACCGAATACAAGGGTATTGCAATCCGCAAGATCCAAACAATATTTTATCTCCTTTGCAGTATATCGATAATTCATGGGAACCGCCAACGCACCGGTCTTCAATACCCCAAAATAAATCGGTAACCACTCGAGGCAATTCATCAACAAGATGGCCACCTTGTCGCCCTTCTTGATTCCTCGACTCAATAACAAATTCGCAAAACGGTTGGACTTACGATCGAAATCCTCCCATGTCATCTCTCTACGATAACGGTCGGTATGATCACTCTCGATCAGATCATACTCTCGCCACGTACGGCTCTTCTGCTCTGCAGGATTAATCTCTACTAGACATACCTCGTTGCCATACAACTCGGCATTTCTCACCAACATCTCGGTAATCGGCATAGTATTTTCTCGGTAGACACATTCGCAAAAACTGTCTACTCGCCTTTCTAAATATAATGCATTGCGGATGCACCGTTTGTGCATCCTTGGTTAGTTTATCACTTTAAAGCGCAAAAATCAACTACAAATTAATTTTTTTCGTCAACATCTTTTATGAGAAACGCATTCCTTCCCTGGTCTTTCATTTCATATACCGTTTGATCCGTCCGTAAACTTGATCCGGCTCCATTTCAATTTGTTCAACAGAGTATCGTGCGGAATCTCTTTTCCGAGTACAACATATTCATCGGCACCAAAGCATGCCTCCAAATCGCTAGTCATGATACAAGGTGCGAGTAAGTTCACTTCCCTTATTTCTTAGGTTCTAAACCGATAGGGTTGTCCACTGACTACAATCCCACACTTCCGTTGCTAGATCCTCGTAAAATTCAGGTTCGTGACATACCATCAAAATCGTACCCTTGTATTCCTTCAGCGCTCTCTTCAATTCCTCTTTCGCATCGACATCCAAATGGTTCGTCGGCTCGTCCAACACCAGCAGATTACTTTCACGATTCAATAATTTGCACAAACGCACCTTTGCCTGTTCCCCACCACTCAATACACGCACTTGACTCTCAATATGCTTTGTTGTCAAACCGCATTTTGCCAAAGCCTGTCGTACCTCGTACTGTGTGAACCCGGGATACTCCTCCCACAGCTCATCCATACAGGTTCTTGTTCCGTCCCCGCTCATCTCCTGCTCAAAATAACCGATTTGAAGATAATCACCGAGTACCACACCTCCTCCAAGCGTAGGGATCAAACCCAATAGACTTTTCAAAAGCGTCGTTTTTCCGATTCCGTTCGCACCTCGAAGCACCACCTTCTGTCCTCGCTCCACATGAAGTGATAACGGTCTTGACAACGGAATATCATAACCGATTACCAAGTCCTTCGTCTCCACGACCACGCGGGAAGGAACACGCGCCTCTTTAAAATGAAATTCCGGCTTCGGACGTTCCTTTGCCAGCTCGATAATATCCATCTTGTCCAGCTTCTTCTGTCTGGACATGGCCATATTTCTCGTCGACACGCGTGCCTTATTTCTTGCCACAAAATCCTTAAGCTCGCGAATCTCCTGCTGCTGTCGATTGTACGCGGCCTCTTTCTGTTCCTTTCGCATATTGTACACTTCGAGAAATTTATCATAATCCCCGACATAGCGATTCAATTCCTGATTCTCCATATGATAAATCAAATTAATCACACTATTCAGAAACGGAATGTCATGCGAAATAAGAATAAATGCATTTTCATACTCATTAAGATATCGTTTCAACCACTCAATGTGCTGTTCATCCAAATAGTTTGTCGGCTCATCAAGCAACAAAATATCCGGCTTTTCCAATAAAAGCTTTGCTAAAAGCACCTTTGTGCGCTGTCCTCCGGACAATTCGGTAACATCCTTCTCCAACCCCAGCTCATCCAAAGAAAACGCTCTTGCGATCTCTTCCACCTTCGTATCGATGTTATAGAAATCGTGCATTTCGAGCATGTCCTGCAAGACCCCCAGTTCCTCCATCAAGGCTTCCATCACCGCTTCATCCGCAGTCCCCATTTGCTCACAGAGCTCGTTCATACGTTCCTCCTGCTGGTACAGCCATGAAAAGGCTCCATTCAGCACATCTCGGATCGTCATTCCTTGCTTGAGAACCGCATGCTGGTCAAGGTATCCTACCCGCACATTCTTACTCCAAGTAACATTGCCCTCATCAGGCATCAGCTTACCGGTGACAATGTTAAGGAAGGTACTTTTTCCTTCCCCATTGGCACCGATCAATCCAATGTGTTCCCCCTTCAATAGGCGGAAAGACACATCATGAAAAATTGCACGGTCTCCGAAGCCGTGAGATAAGTGTTCTACATTCAAAATACTCATTTGTTACATCCTATACTTTCTGTACTTATATAACCATCACTGCTTTACCAGTAACGTATCATAACCCAACTGCTGAAGTTCATTTTCCAGCTCAGCGCCATCTGCAAGGGCATTCTCCGGTCCGATCCAAACCGCATAGAAAGGATCGCTGTTCACTACCTGTACCGGAAATCCAAGGGATTGGAGACCATAAGCTTGTGCGGACGCATTTGCATAATTTCGATACAAGCCCACTTGTACATAATAACGATTCCTATCCTCTCCCGTATCTCCGTCTCCGGGTACGTAGGGGCTACCTGTCACCGTTTCGTATATCCCTGCTGCAATCCCCTGCGCCAGTGCATCAAAATTCTCATCAAAGGTCCGATTGTCGGCCGCAGTATTGATAAATCCAACCTCAACAAGCACCGCCGGCATCGTCGTACGCCGAAGCACCGCCAAATCCGGTCGCTCCTGCACACCAAGATTGGTATACCCCACCTGCTCCAGCTGTTCGTTGATATTTTCAGCAAGCGCAACCTTAACCCCACTGTTGTCGTACACCAGCGTCTCTACTCCACTGTACTGATTCGGTGACGGACTGGAATTGCGGTGAAACGAAACAAAAAAATCGGCTCCTGTTGCGTTTGCAATTCTCGCCTTTTCCACAGGGGTGTCGTATACATCCGTTACACGCGTATACTCGATATCGACTCCGCTCTGCCCGAGAATCTCTCCCACCGCCAAAGCAAGACGCAAGGTGTCGTCCTTCTCCCTACGTCCACCAAATACTGCCCCGGGATCGCTCCCACCGTGACCGGCATCTAAGACTACCTTCGCCATAAAAAACTCCAAGCTTCTGTTGCTTCCAAAATATGCGGAAAGCAACAGAAGCTTGCATGTCTCAACTAAAACTTATGAATAAAGATTCCACTACGAAGCTTCGGCTCGAACCAAGTAGACTTAGGGGGCATTAACAGTCCCGCGTCAGACACCGCAAACAACTCCGTAATCTGCGTAGGATACATGGAAAATGCTACACACATATCGGTATGCACTCTTCTCTCCAATTCTCCCAGACCCCGAATTCCGCCGATGAAATCGATTCGCTTGTCAACTCTGGGATCTCCGATGCCCAAAATCGGGCCGAGAAGATAATCCTGTAGCAGAGAGACATCCAAGGAACCTACCGGATCATCAATGGCCTTAAGCTTGTCCTTTGCCGTCAGACGGTACCATTTGTCATTCAAGTACATACCGAAAGTCGCCTTCTCCTTCGGCGCATATGCCTCCGTTCCGACCTCTTCCACCTCGAAATTCTCCGAAATCTTTGCAAGAAATTCTTCTACAGACGCACCACACAGATCTTTTACCACGCGATTGTACGGCATAATCATCAACTGATCCTCGGGAAATAAAACCGAAAGAAAATAGTTGAACTCCTCGGTTCCGTCATAGGTACCGGCCTCGTTGCGACGCTTCAATCCTACCTTAACAGCAGACGCCGCCCGATGATGACCGTCAGCAATATAAATATCATTTGTACGCGCAAATGCGGCTCGAATTGCTTCTACATCTTCGACAGCTGCAATACGCCACACATTGTGTGTGATTCCGTCATCCGCAACAAACGCATACAACGGCTCCGTCTTTTTATATGCCGCCATGACCGCAGCAATCGTCTCGTCTGAGCGGTATGCAAGGAAAATCGGTCCGGTCTGCGCTCCACAGGTGTCAACGTGACGAATCCGATCCTGCTCCTTGTCCTCTCGCGTGTTTTCATGCTTCTTGATTACACCATTCACATAATCGTCAATGGATGCACAAGCTACAATCCCTGTCTGCGAACGCCCATCCATAATCAGCTCGTACAGATAGTAACATTCCTCTGTATCCGTCATGTATGTACGGTCGGCAATACGCGCCTCAAGCAATTCCTTCGCTTTCGCATATACCTCCGGTGCGTAAATATCGGTTTCATCAGGCATATTGCTCTCGGGACGATCGATATTCAGAAAAGACAACGGATCCTTCAATGCAACCGCTTTTGCTTCCGTGCGATTGTATACATCATAGGGTAACGCCGCGACACGATGTGCCACCGACGGTTCGGGACGAACACAAAAAAAAGGTTTTACAACTGCCATAATAAAATTGCCTCCGAATTATTTATCTTTTGTTCTCTATTGTTCCTGCTCCCTCGGCAGAAGGATCTTTCGGCGGAGCACAGGAAGCGCCACCGCCAATGCAATTGCAGTCAACACCAAGTTCACCGCACAAGCAATCACATGCTGCGCTATGCCGACACTGACATTCGACACCATCGTATTGGCCTTTACAATAACAAACACAAAGGTCATATAGATAAATGTACTGCACAATCCCGCAAAACGCTGTCGTACAAAAAACGCATAGTTCATAATCACCGAAAAATACGCAAGTGCGACAAGTACAAGCATAATCGTCACATATTCGAGAATCGTCGTAAGTAACGCCATCACAAACGGATCCGATCCTCCGGTTACCATTTCGCGAAATCCGAGAGCTCCAATGCCTTCCTTCTCCTCAGGAAAACGACGTATGATTGCAAGCACATCCAGTGCAAGCGCACCGAAAAACAATGTTGCATACACAACCATAGAACCCACGGTAATTACGAGCTTACACAGCACGACATGAATGTACGAAATGCCTTCTTTCTTCATCGTTTCAAAGTACGCATGCGTTCTGAGGTTTCCGAGAAAGATATTTCCGGCCTCGTAGACATGATATACAAGCATGCCAAATGCAAAAAACACCATCAGATAGATTGTCGTTGATGTTAGAGATACGTTCTTTGTTACGACACCGAGCACTACCGTCAGCTCAAGTACCAGAAACGCCACTATCATCATGATCCGCGCAGGCAATAGCCCGCGCAGATCCTTCTTAAATATCGTCTTCATCATTCTCTATCAGTCCAGCTCCACCAATTCTTTCTTTGAAAGCTTCTCTTTCTTCAAGAAACGCAAATCACGACCGAAACGCACTTGAATCACTTCCGCATCGCTATTGTCAATTACCTCGCCCTGTCCGTACAGCTTATGATAAAGGTTATCCTGCTCCTTCAGTGCATCGAGCTTTTTCCTGAGAACCGCCACTCGGTCCACAGACGGAACATCGGGAAGAATCTCCTGTACCTCCTCCGTTATTGTCTCCGCCACCTCCGGCGCAACCTTATCGGCCACCATGCGATCATAGAGTCCGCCTTCTTCCTCGGCTACACTCGCCTTCAAATGCTCCACAAATGCTGCATCCTCTGCGGTCCACTCCTCTTCACCATCTTCGCCGGTTGCTCCGACCTCTTCATACGTCGGTCTAAAGTCCTCTTCCTTCACTTTCACTGCGGGCTCGTCAAAAATCCCGTTCAGATCCAATTCAATTTCATCGTCTCCGCCGATCTCCTCACGCAAATTGCGCTTTCCGCGTTCTCCGAGCTGCAATTGATTGTCGTAGTAGTCCTTCTGTGCTTCTTTAAAGTCCTCATCACTTTCTTCGTCTAGCTTTTGGAATGCAGGGCGATTACTGTAACGCTCCATCTCCTTTTCCAAGCGTTCTTCCTGAATCTTCGTTGCCACCGTATAGATGATGATAAACAAAATCACCACACCCGCCAAAATCAAGACATACTTCAAGGAATCCAGCTCCTTCTTCTCTTGCATATCCCTATTTGCAGGAGATGTTGTAGGCGTAGGATCCGCAAAAACATTTCCTTCTTCTTCCTTCTCTATCTCGGTAATCGTGGGGGTTGGCGTGTCCGTAGGGATGGGCGTCGGTGTCGGCGTAAATGTAATCTGCGTTGCACTTCGAACAATATGCTTGGAAAATGCATAGCCCTCAATCATTTCGCCGTCAAACTCCACCTTAATGTGGTACCAATGGTCTTTATCGACGTCCTTCGTCTCTCCGAGAATCAGCATCTTCGTGCCCGCTTTCAGCTGCACCTTCTTCCCCGTGGAGGTTTCAATAATATCATACATGCCGGATCCGGGACCGTATCTTACATTGACGTAGGAGCTGACGGAATCGCTAACGGCACCTTCGTAATACCCGGAAATGTACTCCTCAGGGTTAACATAATCCACAATGCCATCGCCCTCTACAGCATCACCATCGCCCTCTGCAACATTACCATCGCCCTCTGCTGCCATTGCCGTCACCGTCAAACCGGTAACAAGCAGTGCGAGAAACAACAAACATCCGCAAATCAAATAGCCGAATCGTTTCTTCATAATCTTACTCATACGTTCCTCCTTACTTCCTTACATCTTATCCGGTGCATCAAACGCAAGCATGTCGATGCAGACCTCTAATATCCGAAGCGTTACACGAAGCAATGTGAGCCATTCCCGTTTCTTCACAGGATCATTCTCACCCAGTATCTTGTTCGCGTGATAAAACCCGTTAAAGTGATTTGCCAACTCGTAAATATACTGACAAAGCTTATGCGGTGCCAATTCCTCTGCCGCACGCTCCAGTGTCTCGCCAAAACGGGAGGCGGTCAACAGCAAATCGATCTCTTCCTTACCGTATTCTCTTTCGCTTGCGATAGTCAGTAGCTCAGGAAGCTCCCCGGCCTTGCCAAGAATCGACTTGATACGAACCATCGTATATAGGATATACGGTCCCGTATTACCCTCAAAGGAAGTGAACCGGTCAATGTCAAAGATATAATCCTTGCTCGCCTGATTTGAAAGGTCGCCGTATTTCAGCGCCGCCAACCCTACCGTCGCTGCAATTTCACGCATCTCCTTCTCGGGAAGCTCACGATCTCCCATCTTCTTATAGACCTCATCGGCTATACTTCCCACGAGGCTCTCCAGCTTCATTACGCCGCCGTCCCTTGTCTTAAAAGGCTTCCCGTCCTTTCCGTTCATGGTTCCAAAACCGACAAACGTCAATTTCGTGTCCGGTTCAACCAATCCGGTCTTTCTCGCACAACGGAAAATCTGATCAAAGTAAAGATCCTGACGCTTGTCTACTACGTAAATGATATGATCCGGACGGAACAATTCCATACGCTCAACGATCGTCGCCAGATCTGTCGTGTTATAAAGCGTTGCCCCATCGGACTTCAAAATCATACACGGAGGAATCTCCTTTGTGTCGGTTTCCTCCTTTACATCCACTACGAGTGCCCCCTCGCTGATTCGAGTAAAGCCTCCGGCCTTCATCTTTTCAATCATACCGGGAATGTACGGTTGCGCATCGCTCTCTTTCTTCCATAAGTCAAATTCGATGTTCAGGTTTTTATAATTCTTCTTCAAATCCTCCATCGAAACGGTCATAATGTGTTTCCAAAGCGCATTATAGCCTCTGTGTCCATTTTGCAGAAGGAACGTCGCATGGCGTGCCTCCTCCTTATAATCGTCGTGCTCCTTGGAATAGGCACTTGCGTAAGGGTAGATTTCTTCCAGCTCCGCCATCGTAAACGGAGCCTCTTCCGGATACACTCCTTCAAAACTCTCATCATAGTAAGGCAGTTCCGGCATCCTGCGTTTCAGCTCTGTAATAATCAAGCCAATCTGCAATCCCCAGTCGCCGAAATGCGCGTCGCCGATTACCTCGTGTCCGGCATAACGTAAAATACGCTTAATTGCCTCTCCGATAATCGCCGGACGAAGGTGTCCAACATGAAGCGACTTTGCTACATTCGGTCCGCCGTAATCCACCACAATTGTCTTCTTCTCTTCGGGTTCTCCAATCAGAAGCTTGTCATCCTGTCCCATCGCGAACACATAATTCGCAATCTCCTCCGTTTTTACAGACATATTAATAAAACCCGGCATGATTGCTTCGCATTGGGAGAGCATCGCAAAGCCTTCCATCTTCGCCAACACCTCTTGAGCAATGGCGATTGGTGCCTTCTTATACTTCTTCGCAGCCGCAAGTGCGCCGTTGCACTGAAACTGACACAAATCCGGCCGATTCGATACGGACACCGTACCATAAGAGCGATCATATCCGCATGCTTCAAATGCATCGCAGACCCGATCGGATATCGTCTTAATTATTCTATCCATGGAAATCCTCATTTCTTTGCTTCGTCAAGTATATGCACAAGATACCTCTAGCTTGGCATACTCTTTGTCATTTTATCACGAATAGACACAAAAGTAAATACCGATTGTTCGCACGTCTCGATGGAAATTCTTGCGCATTTCTCTTGTTTTTCGCAGAAAGACGTCGAAATCGTATCACTTTTTTCGTTGCAATCGAAATTTGTCTTGATTATTTGTGAAAATCGTGTATCTTAATAGAAGTGATGTATTTTCTTTGATATTTCGTTTATGGAGGTTATTATGCTTAAAGTTGTGAAATTCGGCGGAAGCTCCCTCTCCAATTCGGAGCAGTTTATGAAGGTTCGCGCAATCATTACCTCGGATGCCGCTCGCCGTTACGTAGTTCCTTCCGCGCCCGGAAAGCGTTCCGCTTCCGACACGAAGGTTACCGATATGTTGTACCGTTGTTATTCTCTTGCAGAGAATGGAGAAGACTTCGACGATGCTCTTGCCGCCATCTCCGCACGTTATCAGGAGATTATCGACAGTTTGTCGTTGAACATTTCCCTCGAGGACGAATTCCAAACGATTCACGCACAATTTTCCGCACATGCGGGCAAGGATTATGCCGCTTCCCGTGGTGAATACCTGAACGGCATTTTGCTTGCTTCCTATCTCGGTTATACCTTCCTCGATGCCGCAGATTATATTTTCTTTAAGGAAGACGGCACCTTCGATGCCGATTATACGAACATGGTACTTTCCGCGAAGCTCGCCGGTACAGAGCGGGCAGTCATCCCCGGTTTCTACGGTTCCTACCGCGATGGTCGCGTCAAAACCTTCTCCCGCGGCGGTTCCGATATCACCGGCTCCATTGTGGCCAAAGCGGTGCATGCCAATCTGTACGAAAACTGGACTGACGTTTCCGGCTTCCTTGTAACCGATCCTCGTATCGTAGAAAACCCTCGTGTCATCGAGACGATTACTTACCGCGAGCTTCGTGAGCTCTCTTATATGGGCGCCAGCGTATTGCATGAGGATGCTATCTTCCCGGTTCGTTCCGCCGGCATTCCCATCAACATCCGCAATACCAACATCCCCGAGGATCCCGGTACCTTTATCGTGGAGAACACATCAAAGAAGGCTCCGTTCACCATTACCGGCATCGCCGGAAAGAAAGGCTTCACTGCAATCAACATCGAAAAGGATATGATGAATACCGAGATTGGTTTCGGACGCAAGGTACTCACCGCCTTCGAAGACAATGGCATTAGCTTTGAACACATGCCCTCCGGCATTGATACGCTTTCCGTGCTTGTTCACCAGACCGAATTTGAAGCCAAGGAACAAGCCGTTCTTGCAGAGATTCATAAGCTTGCAAAACCGGATTCCATCGATATTGCAACCGATCTTGCACTGATTGCCGTTGTTGGACGTGACATGAAGTCAAATCGCGGTACTGCAGCACGGATCTTCGCCGCTCTTGACCGTGCTTCCATCAACATCCGCATGATCGATCAAGGCTCCAGCGAGCTGAACATCATCATCGGTGTTGCAGGTACGGATTTCGAAGCAGCCACCAACGCAATCTATCATGCATTTGTACAATAAACCGCAATGCATATAACATCAATTTATAAGGAGAACACAGTTATGTCACAGAATCCCATTGTAACGTTTACGATGAACGACGGTGCCACCTTTAAGGCAGAGCTTTATCCGGAAATCGCTCCGAACACCGTAAACAACTTCATTTCCTTGATTAATAAGAAATACTACGACGGTCTTTCCTTCCATCGTATCATTGCCGGCTTTATGATTCAGGGTGGTTGCCCCGAAGGAACCGGCACCGGTGGTCCGGGCTACCGTATCAAAGGCGAATTCGCACATAACGGATTTGCAAATGACCTGAAGCACACCCCCGGCGTATTGTCTATGGCACGTGCCATGCACCCTGACTCCGCAGGCTCTCAGTTCTTTATTATGCACCACACGTCTCCTCATTTGGACGGCGAGTATGCCGCATTCGGTAAGGTCATCGAAGGGATGGATGTCGTCAATGCCATTGCCGAGACCAGAACTACTTGGGGTGACCGCCCGGTTCGTCCCATGATTATGGAGTCCGTTATCGTAAATACCTTCGGTGTTTCCTACCCTGAACCGGAGAAGTGCTAATTCAATGCAAATCACAGGGATCATAGCAGAATACAATCCGTTGCACAACGGTCACGCTTATCACATCCGGGAAGCGAAACGGCGGACCGGGTGTGATTATGTTATTGTGGCCATGAGCGGCAATTATGTGCAACGGGGAACCCCTGCCATCTTTGACAAATACGTCCGTGCCGAGGCAGCACTCCGCGCAGGTGCCGATATGGTAATTGAGCTTCCGCTCTATAGTGCCACCGCAAGTGCCGAACGCTTTGCCGAAGGTGCGATACGTCTTTTCCACGACCTGGGAGTTGTCTCCACACTGTCCTACGGTGTTGAAGTGCCCGAAGGGCGATCTCTTTCCGATGTATCCCGAGACATTCTGTCTCTCGCCTCATTTCTTGTTGACGAGCCGGAGGAATACCGCCTCCTATTGCGTGAGGAGATTTCCAAGGGTAGCTCCTTTCCGGCGGCACGCGAAATCGCTTTGCGTCATTTTCTCCCCAAGGCTGTCAACTTACTTTCGACTCCGAACAACATTCTTGCTGTCGAATACGAAAAACAACGTATGCTTCGTAATGCCACCTTTACCACCGCCCCCATTGCGCGAATCGGTTCCGGATACCACGAGACAACCTCCGGCGAATACTGTTCTGCCACGGCAATCCGCACGCAACTTTCGAGCGGCTTGCCCTTTCCCTTTTCTTCTATCCCCGCGGAAACTAGGGAACTCTATGAGAAACATGCGCACACCGCACTTTTCGCCGATGATTTCAGTCACATCCTATATGCGCGTCTGCAATTCATGACGGATGCGGACATTGCTGACTATGGCGAAATCTCGGAGGATCTCGCACGACGTGTCTTTCGTCTAGCCCAAACTCCTTTTTCTTATTCGCTTCTCGGCGAACAGCTGAAAAATCGCTCGGTAACACGTACACATGTAGATCGTGCCCTTTGTTCTCTAATGCTCGGTATCACTAAGGAAAATATCGCGGACTACCGTACGTTGTCCACACTTCCTTATGCCCACGTTCTCGGCATTCGCTCCCGCGCATCGGAGCTTCTCCGCCACACCGCAAAGAATACAAATGTTCCGCTAATCATTCGCCTCGCCGCAGACGAACGCATTCTGACACCGACGGCCCGTGCACTGTTTGCCAAAGAAGCCACAGCAACGGCACTTTACTATCAAGTTCTTTTCGGAAAAACCCGCATTCAAACAAACGAATACGCAAAGCGCTTCCTAATCTGTCCCTAATCCGGTTCTATCCCCGATGCCATTTGCATAGGGTATAGCACTTCCGCGGGTGGTACATCATGAAGCGCTTTTTTCCTCTCATCCTATTCCTTTCCTTTTTTCCCTGTCTCCTATTTCCCACACAACTTCGCGAGGGTGCCGTCTATGGACTAACACTATGGTATCGTGTCCTTGTCCCCTCACTCCTTCCCCTCCTACTCCTATCCGGACTTTTGACTCGTCTCTCGACCACTCACTCCGATTCCGGACTCATCCTCCGGCTCGCTACAGCCCTCCGGCTACCGAAGACATATGCCGTTGCTGTTCTCCTCGGGCTCCTCTGTGGCATGCCTATCGGCGCCCGACTCCTTGCCGATCAAATACCAAATGGACAGACTATCCCTTTATATCCTCTGCTACTATGTAGCTGCCTAAGTCCCGGCTTTCTCACCGGTTATGTCTGCTCTTACGTACTACAACTCCCTCGTTTCGCATTTTTTCTTTGGACTCTCTTTCTTCTTCTACACATACTTCTCGTAAGAACCTTTTTTTTACCCAAGGACAACATCTCCGCTCCCATCCATTCTTCAACTCTCTCCGATGTTATGTCCTTTTCAAATGCCCTTGAGCAAAGCATTGCTTCGGCACTGCATTCTATCCTAACAATCGGAGTCTACGTCATGGTTTTTGCTATTATCTCGCATTTTTTCCTCTCGGTGTTTCGGTTGTTTTCGGTCACGTCCCCTCTTTTCCCGACGATTGTGGCGGGTCTCGCAGAGGTTACGACCGGCTGTAGTCTATTGACCGAGCTGACTCTACCCTTTCCTTCTCGCCTCTGTATCTGCATGTTCCTTGTCTCCTTCGGTGGCTTGTCCACCGTTTTTCAGTGCTATGCTATGTGCCCGAACCATCACTTCCCCCTTCTTTCGTACCTCAAAAGAAAAGCAGTCATTGCCTTTCTTCTATCAGGCATAATGACTGCTTTGATTTCTATATGCTATGTAGTTCAAAAAACGCGGTTCTAGTCCTCGATATTCTCAAGGAATGTGTTCTCATCAAACTCAAAATCCTCGTCCACGGAAACCGTTGCGATTGCATCGTCATATACAATTGCCGCCTCCTCAGGATTCAACTGCGTATAGAGCTCGTTCCGATTCGTTGCAACCACTTCGTAATTCTCTTTCAGTACAGCAATCAAACCTTCCGCACGACTTCTGGTTGCCTCATAGGCCTCTGCAAGAATGCGCTCCATATCGGTCATAATATCATTCGCGTAATTCAATGCTCCGGTGCGAATCTGATCCGCATCACTGTTTGCACTCTTAAGCATTTCATCCGCCTCACTACCTGCCGCCGATACCATCTCATTCGCACGCGCATATGCCTGTTGCATGATTTCATGCTCACTTACCAGCTGACGTGCCTTTGCCTTAGCATCCTCGATAATGGACTCCGCCTTTTCTTCCGCTGCGGCAATAATGGAATCACGATTCGCAATAATCTTCTGATAGCGCTTAATCTCATCGGGAGTACGCACTCTCAGTTCATCCAACAAATCATACAGCTCCTCCTTCGGAACAGCCACCTTGTTCGGAGAGAACGTCGTGGGCTTACAGCCTTCAACAAACTCATAAATCTCATCAATTACCTGATCAATACGGTTAACCATCATCAAGTCTCCTTTATCTTTTTAATTTGTGGTACACATCCTGTAACAATTCCGCCGGAACAAACTGGCTGATATCTCCGCCATATCCGGCAATCTCCCGCACAATACTGGAGCTTAGGTATGAGTACTCTACTCCGGTCGTCAAGAAGATTGTATCCAACTCGGGATTCAATTTGTGATTCAGCTGTGCAATCTGTAACTCATACTCAAAGTCCGTCACTGCACGCAAACCTCGTATCAGCACCTTGGCATTTCGCTCTCTCGCAAAATCCACAGTCAAACCGGCAAACGCCTCTACCTCCACATTACCGATGTCCTTCGTGACCTTTCGAATCATCTCCACACGTTCTTCCACCGTAAAAGCCGGCACCTTATTGCTGTTATTCAACACAGCAATAATCAAGTGGTCGACCACCTTTGCGGCGCGTCTTACGATATCCAAATGACCATAAGTAATGGGGTCAAAGCTTCCCGCATAAATTCCTGTTATCATAGCTTTCACGGGACGTCTCCGTCACTTTACTCCTTCCCGGACAATCGCGCGATAGAGGAACCAATGTTGATTGGTCTTGTAGGTTTTCACTCGATGCACTTCAAATCCGTGTTCCGAAGCACTTTGTTCCACAACGTTGTCCAATGCGGTTTCTATCACAATGAGTGTATCTCCATCCACAATCGGTGATTTCGAAAGTGTCTCCAACAGAACCCGTTCCCAATCCTTGCGATAAGGTGGATCGGCGAATATCACATCAAAGTGACGTTTCTCTGTCTCCATGCGTCGGATTGCCGTCAAAACATCCGTACCATATACGGTTGCCTGATCTGCCAGCCGCGTGTGATTCAAGTTCTCTCGAATGCACACCAGTGCTTCCCTCTGATTCTCCACAAAACAAGCATACTCCGCGCCTCGGCTAAGGGCTTCAATTCCGATACCTCCGCTTCCCGCAAACAAATCCAAAAAATATGCCTCAGAAAGCTCCGGAGCTAAAATATTAAACAATGTCTCCTTAATCTGATCCGAAGTCGGTCTTGTCTCCGTTCCACTCGGGGTTCGCAGCAATAAGCGTCTGGCCTTTCCCGCAATTACGCGCATATCGATTCCTTTCCGCACAGGACATGATTTTGCATACAAAGTCCTCACTATATTGTAGTCTATCATAGAAACTTTTGTCAAGGTTTTTTCATGCGAATCCATCGTTTTCTCACAATTAAGGGACGCTTTTCGAAGTCCCTCGAAAGTCGTCCCCCAATACCCTCTAAAAATCCCTATTGAAAGGCAATGCTCGCATTCTTTTCTAACGCAACTGCCGCTACTTCAAGCGGGGCACACGAGATATTCTCTACATTCCCCGCATCCACAAGCGCTGCCGCCTCAGGATCAATCGGAAGCTTTGCCAATACCGGGAGAGCATACTTTGCCGCTACCTCTTCGATACGGCTCTTGCCAAACACCTCTAGCTTCTCTCCACACTTCTTACACTCATAGTAGCTATAGTTTTCAACAATTCCCAAAATCGGGACATTCATCTGCACTGCCATATTGACTGCCTTACCGACGATCATCGAAACAAGATCCTGCGGACTCGTTACAATGACGATTCCGTCTACAGGCAGCGATTGAAATACCGTCAACGGTACATCTCCGGTTCCGGGAGGCATGTCCACAAACAAATAGTCCACATCGCCCCACATTACATCACTGTAAAACTGCTTCACCGTTCCGGCAATTACGGGGCCTCGCCATACCACCGGCATCTCCTCGTCCGGCAACAATAGATTCACACTCATTACGCGAATTCCCGTGGCAGTCTCTACCGGGAAAATTCCATCATCGTTCGCCTCGGCAGGTCCCTTAAGTCCAAAAGCCTTCGGAATGGAAGGTCCGGTTACATCCGCGTCCAAAATACCGCACTGATATCCCTTGCGTTGCATAATCGCCGCCAAGTTCGATGTCACAAACGACTTGCCGACACCGCCCTTTCCACTGACAACGCCGATAATTTTCTTCACATGACTAAACTTATTGGCAGGTGCCAAAAACTCAGAACGATCCGGCGTTCTGCTACTGCAGTTGGCGCTACAACTGGAACAATCATGGGTACAGCTCTCTTGATTCTGTTCAAATTCTTCACTCATCGTACAATACTCCACTTTCTATAACATGTGTACATGAAAAATATACTCTACAGTTTAGTATACCAAATCTCCACCGATTATGCAACCACCGCAGAGGACTTTTCTTCTGATTCTCTCCGCTTTCGTTCACACAAACGAAGCAACGCATCGTACTGCTCGTACATCTTCTGGACTCCGTTTTCCAGCAGGTAGTAATGTAAAATGTACGGTACAAGAAGACATAATAGCGCAACGATCAATAGAAAAACACCCAAAGACGGCAGTGCCGCCGCATATAAAATCGTTCCAAAAGTCAGTATCGCAAACAGCACCGTTACAATAAGATGCACCAAGCGTTCATGCATAAAAAACTCAATTTGGAGCAAATGCTTCCACAATTCTTCCTCGTAGTCCACCCCGTCCGGCGGTTCCTTTAGAAAGCAATCCATCCAAGTCAAATATGCCACCATCCGCTTCTTCACATTCCTTCCCTCCATTCCGTTTCATTGTCTATATTCTACTACACTCTACGTAAAAATGCATCCTCATTTTCACGTTTTTACGATTGACTTCTTTCTTGAATTATGTTAGTGTTTATTCATAACAGAAAGCGAATGATAGCATCTGACGGATTTGTGGAGCTTACCACAGGAGGCTATGATTCGGTATCGCCGACCGTCTGGGCAACATTTTCGAGGGAAGATGTTGTCCTTTTTTGATTTTCGGCACAGAAACAAAAGGAGGACATGGCATGAAAGAACAATGGAACGGTTTTATCGGCGGCGTTTGGGAGGAAGAAATCAACGTCCGTGACTTCATTCAGAAAAATTACACCCCTTACGAAGACGACGAAAGCTTCCTTTGTGGCGCAACCGAACGTACCAAAGAGCTGATGAACCATTTGATGCACTTGTTTGACTTAGAGCAACAATTCGGTGGAGTGCTTGACATCGACACACAAAATGTCACCTCTCTGCTTAACTATAAGCCCGGCTACTTGGATAAGGACAAGGAGCTGATTGTCGGTCTACAGACCGACCGGCCGCTTCGTCGTGGTGTAAACCCCTTCGGCGGCCTGAATATGACACGCAAGGCCTGCAAGGCGTACGGCTATGAGCTTTCTCAGAAGGTCGAGGAAGAATTCATGTATCGTACTACACACAACGACGGTGTCTTCCGTGTCTACAGCGACGATGTGCGGAAAGCACGTCATGCCGGCATTATTACCGGTCTTCCGGACGCGTACGGACGTGGTCGTATCATCGGCGACTATCGCCGTGTCGCACTTTACGGTGTTGATAAGCTGATCGAAGAAAAAAAGAAGGACAAGACTGCGCTCGGGAACGAGCTGATGGATGCCGAAAAGATTCGTCAGTTGGAGGAGCTTTATCAGCAGATTGCTTTCCTCGAGAAGCTCAAGGGCATGGCAGAGTTGTACGGCTACGACATCAGCGAACCTGCCAAAGATAGCCGTGAGGCTGTTCAATGGTTGTATTTCGGCTATCTCGGTGCCATAAAAGAGCAAAACGGCGCAGCTATGAGTCTCGGACGTGTCAGCACCTTTTTGGACATTTACTTCGAACGCGATCTCAAGAACGGTACTTATACGGAAATCGACATTCAGGAACTGATTGATGACTTTGTGATGAAGCTTCGTATGGCAAGGCATTTGCGTACACCCGAATACAACGAGCTTTTCGCCGGGGATCCGATGTGGATTACCGAGTCCATCGGTGGTATGGGTGAAGACGGAAGAACTCTTGTTACAAAGAACTCCTTCCGCATTCTCAATACGCTCTACACGTTGGGCTCCTCTCCCGAGCCGAACATGACGGTGCTTTGGTCAAATGCACTGCCGAAGGCTTTCAAGCGTTTTGTTGCCAAAGTTTCCTGTGATACCGATGCGGTTCAATATGAAAATGATGATTTGATGCGTCCAATCTACGGTGACGATTACGGCATTGCATGCTGCGTATCCGCAATGCGTCTCGGCAAGGACATGCAGTTCTTCGGTGCACGTGCCAACGTTGCCAAGCTTCTTTTAATGAGTTTAAACGGTGGTCGCGACGAGCGCTATGATACGCAGGTCGGCCCCGAGATGCCTGTATACGAGGACGATTATCTCGATTACGACAAAGTCATGGAACGAATGAATATTTACCGTGATTGGCTTGCAAAGACCTATGTAACCGCTATGAACATGATTCACTATATGCACGATAAGTATGCCTACGAAAAAACGCAGATGGCACTTCACGACACCAATGTGCATCGCTATATGGCCTTTGGTATTGCGGGACTCAGTGTTCTTGCGGATTCGCTTTCCGCCATCAAATATGCAAAAGTACGTGTCATCCGCGATGAAAACGGTTTAATCAAGGATTTCGAAACGACCGGCGAGTTCCCGTTCTACGGAAATGATGACGACCGCGTAGATATGCTCGCAAGAGAACAGACGGAGCTCTTTATCGAGGCACTTCGCAAGATTCCGACCTACCGTAACGCAGAGCATACACTTTCCGTTCTTACGATTACCTCCAACGTGATGTATGGCAAAAAGACCGGAAATACACCGGATGGCCGACGCATGGGCGAGCCCTTTGCTCCCGGTGCCAATCCAATGCATGGAAGAGACCACTCCGGAGCACTTGCCTCCCTCAATTCAGTTGCAAAGCTTTCCTACGATGCGTGCAAGGACGGAATCAGTAATACATTCTCCGTCGTACCTCAGGCTCTCGGCCATACCGATGAAGAGCGCTATGAGAATCTGACGCATATTTTGGACGGTTATTTCGCACAAATGGCACATCATTTGAATGTCAACGTATTAAACCGCGAAACACTGGAGGATGCACTTTCTCATCCCGAAAAGTACCCGACACTCACGATTCGTGTCAGTGGGTATGCGGTAATGTTCAACAAGCTGACACTTGAACAGAAAAAAGAAGTCATCTCGCGTACTTTCCACGAGGCAATGTAATGAAAGGATATGTCCATTCTCTTCAAAGCATGGGAGCCGTAGATGGCCCGGGAATACGCTATGTCATTTTCCTGCAGGGCTGTCCGCTTCGTTGCATGTACTGCCACAACCCCGATACTTGGAGGATTGGAATCGGGATCAAATACGACGTGCCGGAATTGATGCAGAAGATTCTTCGATACCGACCTTATTTCGGCTCGAACGGCGGTGTCACGGTGTCCGGCGGCGAGGCTCTGTTGCAAGCAGAATTCGTCACCGAACTATTCGTTGCACTTCACAAGCAAGGCATTCACACCTGTCTCGACACCTCGGGAATCGGCCATAATAGCCATACAGAGGCATTGCTTGAGGTCACTGACCTTGTCATATGTGACCTCAAATTTGCGACGGAAGAAAGCTATCGAAAGCACACCGGCGGAAGTCTTGCACAGGTTTTGCATTTTCTCGACACCGTCGAACGACACGGTTGCGATCTTTGGATTCGCCATGTGGTCATCCCCGGCTATACTGACACCCCTGAAACAACGGATGCGATTATTTCCTTGTCCAAACGCTTCACCAACCTTCAAAAAATCGAGCTTCTTCCATTTCACAAGCTCTGCATTCCGAAATACGAAAAACTCGGAATCCCATTCCCGTGTCAAAGTATTCCTCCTTGTGAGAAATCACTGCTCGAACAACTGACCGAGCGTATTCCGGTACAATATCGCTGACCACGGTGTCCTTTGCTCTTTATTCTTTTTTATGCAAAGGACATCGTTTTTTCTGCAAGCTGAAATTCCTTCTTACTATTTTATTAATTTTCGGCCTCTCTCGTCTCTTTCACACATTGTCCCCCTTCGCATAGTATATTACAAACAGCATTTTGGAGACTGCCATGGCAACAACCTTTACCAACCAAGCATTTCTCAGTTACAATGACACCGTGCGACCCTCTAATATTGTCACCGGTGTCATCAACGATGTACTATCCGCAACCAAAACCGCTGCTCCCAACACCTATTCTACCGAGGATATCCTCACCTACGTGATTACACTTGTAAACACCTCTCCCACCGCCCTGTCCGGCTTAACGGTGACGGACAACCTCGGTGCCTATGCTTTCGGCACCGGAACACGGTATCCGCTCTCCTACGTTCCCGACTCACTCATCTGGATTCGTGACGGTGTTCCGCAGACAACCCCCTTGCCTGTAAGAGTTGTCGAAAATGAACTTGTGTTCTCCGGCATTTCCGTATCCGGACAGGGTGACGGTACCGGCATCACCGAAATCGTATACCAAGTACGTGTAAACGAATTTGCCCCTGTAGGAACAACAACCGCAAGCATTACCAATATCATAGAGGTTACCGGTGCGCCGCTCACTACGCCGGTAACTGCGACAGAAACCGTCACTGCAGAAGCACGCCTTGATCTAAGCATCTTTAAGAGCATTTCCCCGAACCCGGTTCCCGAGAACGGACAGCTGACCTACACCTTCCTCATTCAAAACTATGGCAGTATTGCCGGTGTTGCAACCGATGATATCCGTATCACGGACACGTTCAACCCCTATCTTGCAGACATTACCGTAACATTGAACGGTAACATTCTTCCCGATACCGCTTACACCTACACCACGAACGGAGTATTTACAACCGTTCCCGGAGCGATTACCGTGCCTGCCGCAACCTTTGTACAGGACCCGACAACCGGTGCTTACACGATAACTCCCGGAACCGCAATATTGACAGTTACCGGTACAATTGCTTTGCCTCCTATGCCATAACCACACATTCTCACATCACCAAAAAGGACCGTCTTCACACGACGGTCCTTTTCTCCTTCGGTTTCTCCTCCTCAAAAAGAGACCACCGCTGGCTTTTCTGCCAACGGTGGTACGCACTTTATAGCAAATGTGCACGTAACTCCTCGCCGCTCAACGGACTCAGATACGCAGGAGCAATATCGAATACGGTCTTGCATCCAACCATACCTTCCGCCTTCATACGATATGCTGCCCTCGCACAAGCGACCAATACCGACGCCGTGAACTCCGGATTCGAGTCAAGTTTTAAGCTATACTCAATAATGTGCGTATTCTCGCTGTTCCAACCGGTTCGTCCGCTACGGATCACAAAACCTCCATGGGGAATTCCACTATGATTTTCACGTAGCTCTTCCTCTGTAATAAATTTCACCGTAGTATCATAATCCGCAAAATAATTCGGCATACTCTTAATCTCCGCCTCGATTCGTGCACGATCCGCACCTTCCTCCGCCACTACGAAGCATTCTCTAGTGTGCTTCTCGCGTGTACTCAGTTCCGGATTGCTTCCGCTACGAACCGCCTCCAATGCCTTCGGTACCGGAATCGTATACTGCTTGCCGTTTGCAACTCCCTCCACACGTCGAATCGCGTCGGAATGGCCTTGACTTACTCCCTTGCCCCAAAAGGTGTAATCCTTTCCGTCAGGAAGAATCGCACCCGCATACAAGCGATTCAACGAGAACATTCCCGGATCCCAGCCTGCAGAAATAATCGCAACCTTCCCACCTTCTTTTGCCGAAGCATCCACATTTGTAAAATGCTCAGGAATCCGCGCATGCGTATCAAAACTGTCCACCACGTTAAAATATTTTGCATACTCCATCGTCTGTTTCGGAAGATCCGTTGCGCTTCCTCCACAGATAATCAATACATCCATGTCGTCCTTCTTGTCAAGAAGTTCATTCACGGAGTAAACCTTCACACCCTCCGTAAGTATCTTCACAGATTCCGGCGCACGTCGCGTAAACACACCCACCAGTTCCATATCTTTGCTCTGCTTCAACGCACATTCTACGCCTCTTCCGAGATTGCCATATCCCAAAATGCCGATTCTCATTTCTTCCGCCTCCTATCCCTTTCAATACACACACTTTACTCTTGTTCCTCGATAAAATCAAGACTTTTTTTGCCTTGTTCAAAAATTTTTTTAGCTTCCCCATGCTTGACAAAGAGCCCAAAAAAGCCGCGGTTCAAAATCGAACCGCGGCAAATACTCTACTTCCTATGAAGCTTATGCATTAATCTTACGAGCAACGTACTCGGTATGAAGGATCTTGTGAGCCTTATGGCTTCCGGGTGCCTCCAAAAATTCCTCGTACAGCTTCTTGATGCTGGGATTCTCATGCGACTTACGAATGGCCTTCGCAGCGTCGTTTGCATACAGTGCATTTGCACGAAGAGAACGAACGTCCGTGAAGTTACGTACCTGAGAATCTACCAAAGGCTGACCACCACCGTTGATACAACCACCCGGACATCCCATAATCTCGATGAAGTGATAATCTGCCTCACCGTTCTTAATCTTATCCATGATGATACGTGCATTGCTAAGGGAGGATGCGACTGCAACCTTTACCGTCATTCCGGCAACGTCGTAAGATGCCTCCTTGATTCCCTGCATACCACGAACTTCCTTGAAGTCTACATTCGCAAGTTCTTCACCGGTCAAGGTCTCAACTGCGGTACGAAGCGCTGCCTCCATAACACCGCCGGTAGCACCGAAGATAACCGCAGCACCGGTCGACTCACCGAGCGGATCGTCAAATGCACCATCAGGCAAAGCAACGAAATCAATGTCCGCACGACGAATCATGCGAGCAAGCTCTCTCGTAGTGATGGACACATCCACATCCGGAAGTCCCTCTACTGCACTATTATCTCTTGTTACTTCAAACTTCTTAGCCGTACAAGGCATAACACCTACACATACGATATCCTTCGGGTCAATGCCCATCTTCTCTGCATAGTAAGTCTTAGAAATCGCACCAAACATCTGCTGAGGAGACTTACAAGAGGAGAGGTGAGGAAGAAGTTCCGGATAATAATGCTCACAGAACTTAACCCAACCGGGAGAACAGGATGTGATAAGCGGAAGCGTACCACCGTTCTTCACACGATCCAAGAATTCATTAGCCTCTTCCATAATGGTAAGGTCAGCACTAAAGTCGGTATCAAATACCTTGTCAAATCCAAGACGACGAAGTGCCGTTACCATCTTACCTTCTACGTCGGTACCAATCGGCATACCGAACTCTTCACCGAGCGTTGCACGAATGGACGGGGCCGGCTGTACGATAACATGCTTGGTCGGATCCTGAATGGCTGCTGCCACTTTGTAGGTGTCGTCCTTCTCATACAATGCACCGGTAGGACATGCTACGATACACTGACCACAGTTTACACAACTGGTCTCAGCCAATCCCTTATCAAATGCACAACCGATTACAGAAGCAAATCCACGGTTATTCGGTCCGATAATGCCAAGACCCTGCACCTTCTCACATACGCCGACACAGCGACGGCAAAGGATACACTTATTGTTATCACGAACCATATGAACTGCAGAGGTATCAAGAGGAAACTCCGGACGGTAACCGTCATAAAGCTTCTCATCCTCTACACCAAGCTCCTTACAAAGCTTCTGCAACTCACAGTTTCCACTACGTACACAAGACAAACAACGACGATCGTGATTCGAAAGAATCAACTGCAGCGTCTTCTTTCTGGACTCGATAACCTTAGGTGTATTCGTATAAACCTCCAAGCCTTCGCTAACCGGGTATACACACGCTGCCATCAAGGAACGAGCTCCCTTAACTTCTACAACACAAATACGGCAATCGCCGACTTCGTTCATATCCTTAAGGAAACAGAGAGTCGGAATCTTGATACCAGCCAGATTTGCAGCTTCCAAAATGGTAGAGCCGGCGGGCGCCGTTACGTCAATACCGTTAATTTTCAAATTAATATCTGCCATATCTCTTATCTCCCTTAGTCTTTATAGATTGCACCGAACTTACACTTCTCAATACATGCACCGCACTTCACGCACTTCTGAGGATCGATTACATGAGGATTCTTAACCGTTCCGGAAATTGCACCGTTCGGACATACTCTGGAGCACAGTGTACATCCCTTACACTTATCCGGATCAATCTTATACTGAAGAAGATCCTTACATACGCCTGCAGGACACTTCTTATCCACAATATGTGCGATGTACTCATCACGGAAGTAACGAAGCGTGGAAACTACCGGGTTCGGAGCGGTCTGTCCAAGAGCACACAAGGAACTGGACTGAATGTGAGCACAAAGCTCCTCAAGCTTCTCCAAATCCTCCATCGTTGCCTGACCCTTGGTAATCTTCTCAAGAATCTCGAGCATACGACGGGTACCGATACGACAAGGAGCACACTTACCACAAGACTCATCTACAGTGAACTCCAAGAAGAACTTCGCAATGTCAACCATACAGTTGTCTTCGTCCATAACAATCAAACCGCCGGATCCCATCATGGAACCGATTGCAATCAGGTTGTCATAGTCCAAAGGAACATCATAGTACTCTGCGGGAATACATCCGCCGGAAGGACCACCGGTCTGTGCAGCCTTAAATTTCTTACCGTTAGGTACGCCACCACCGATCTCCTCAACAACTTCGCGAAGAGTAGTTCCCATAGGAATCTCCACAAGACCGGTGTTCTTAATCTTACCACCAAGGGCGAATACCTTAGTTCCCTTAGACTTCTCGGTTCCCATACTTGCAAACCATTCCGGTCCGTTTAGGATAATCTGCGGAATATTAGCCCAAGTCTCAACGTTATTCAAAATAGTAGGCTTCTCAAAGAGACCCTTTACAGCCGGGAACGGCGGTCTCGGTCTGGGCTCACCACGGTTACCCTCGATAGAGGTCATAAGTGCAGTCTCTTCACCACAAACAAACGCACCTGCACCGAGACGAAGGTCAATATCAAACTTGAATCCGGTGCCAAGAATATTATCACCGAGCAAACCGTACTCTCTTGCCTGCTTAATTGCAATATTCAAACGATCTACAGCAATCGGATACTCCGCACGAACATAAATGTATCCCTGCGTAGAACCGATGGTATAACCTGCAATTGCCATAGCCTCCAAAACCGCATGCGGGTCACCTTCCAATACGGAACGATCCATGAACGCACCCGGGTCACCCTCGTCTGCGTTACAGCATACATACTTCTGATCAGCCTGATTTGCCTTAGCAAAGCTCCACTTACGTCCGGTCGGGAAACCCGCACCACCACGTCCGCGAAGACCGCTGGCATTCAAAATATCAATTACGTCATCCGGCGTCTTCTCGGTAAGAACCTTAGCAAGCGCCTGATAACCGCCGGTACCGATGTACTCATCGATGTTCTCCGGATCAATAACACCACAGTTTCTCAAGGACACACGATGCTGCTTCTTGTAAAATGCGGTATCATGCATGGAGATAATGCCGTTCGCCGTTACCGTCTCGTCGTAGAGATACTTCGTAACCACATTGCCCTTAAGCAAATGTTCCTCCGCAATCTCCTCTACGTGCTCAAGTTCAACCATTGCATAGAACGAAGCTTCCGGATACACAATCATAATGGGACCCAAAGCACACAAACCGTGACAACCGGTCGTTACAACCAAAACTTCATTCTCAAGACCGTGCTTTGCGATTTCTTCTTTCAACTTAGCAACAATCTTCAAACTACCGGAGGACGTACAACCGGTACCTCCGCATACAAGGACATGGCGCTTGTAGGTCTGTCCCTTCGCAGCAAGAGCCTCAATTGCCTCTTCGCCTTCACGACGCATTGCAACCAAGCCTTCCATTCTTGCTTTAATCACATTTAATTCATCAAGTGTTATCATGAAATACCTCCCGTTCCGCCTTATTCGTATTTGGCCAGAATTCCTTCCAGCATGTCTACTGTAAGCTTACCATACACTTCTCCGTTAATGGTCATAACCGGTGCCAATCCACACGCACCGATACAACGGCAGGCATCCAAAGAGAACTTTCCATCCGGAGTACATCCTCCGCTCTCCACGCCCAGAAGCTCCATAAGCTTATTATAAATATCTCCGGAGCCCTTTACATAACAAGCGGTTCCAAGACATACCGAGATTTGATACTTGCCCTTCGGGGTCAGCGAGAACTGAGAATAAAATGTTGCAACACCATACACCTTCTCAAGCGGAATACCGGTCTCATCCGAAATAATTGTCTGTACCTCTACCGGCAAATATCCGTAGATCTCCTGTGCTTTCTGAAGAATCGGCATCAGAGCTCCTCTTTCATCCTTCAGCTCACGAATGGTCTGTAGGAGCTGCTCTTTTTGTTCTTCCGTTCCACGAAAGGGAACTGTCTGCTTTTCAGCGCCCATGATACGCCCTCCTTATGTTTTATTCATCCGCTCTATTCTATCACTTTGCTGTCATTATTTCTAGCACTTCGTGACACATTTTCAGCATTTCCGTCGTGTTTTTGCTATTTAATTCGTGTATACACAAATACAAAGTGTTTTTTTCACAGAACAGCATCAAAAAAAGTCCTCTTCCGCTTCTTCGCAGAAAAGGACTTTCCATGCGTTACTCACAAGAAAAGCTTTTGAGAAAGTGCTCTTTCGCTTCTTCCTTCGTCACCCCAAAGGAAACCGCCAATTCTCCAAACAAACTGTCCTCGGCCAAATGCATATAACGTTCATCGCTTGCCGTAGAACGTTTCCCCTGTGCGGTGCGCTGTGCTTCACGCTTGTGTATCGTCTTCAAAATACGGATCATCTCTTCGCAACGTCCCGAATAAAATGCTTCTTTGTATGCCGATTCACGTTTCTTCTCGTCAACAACCAAAAGATCCTGAACTCCCTTTACATTCGCCAGTAGCTGTTCCGCCTCATCTTTTGTTAAGATCGGACGCATGACGACCTTCGTATTATCTACCGGACTGAAGATTTTCCCATTCCCTGAATATACCGGAGTCAGTGTATAATACAGTCGATCCGAAGCATTTCCTAGCCCCGCCAAAGGACCGACACTCTCCACTCGACACACGCCGTTACTTCCGTGGACAACATACTCTCCTACCTTAAACATTTTCCACTCTCCTATTGCGGTCGCAACTCTAAGCCACTGACCGGTGTATAAACCATTTCATCATTAGCAGTATAGCATAATTTCGCCGGTTTTGTAAGTGCTTTTTTCACAGAACCTCTAATTTTTCGTATTATTACCGACAGAAACTACGTATTTTCGGTCATATATTCGCCACTCGCAAAAAAATAACGTACTGCCGTCTACTCTTCTCCAAGCAACCGTACGGTCAATGGTTCATGACCAACTGCGGGGAGAAACACTTCCAGTACATCCTTCATTGAAAGCTTCATACTCGAGGTGCACACACACGGATGACACCCGATATAGGTATCCTTCAACAGATCCTCGTCAATCAACAACTGTACCGCCTTCTCGGTATCGTTCATCAATCCCATGACGCTAACCGCACCCGGACGAATATCTAGATATTGCAGCATCGCATCTTCCCCTGCAAAGGACAGACGGGCACTGTTGATTTGCGCAGACAATTCCTTCGTCTTGAACACCTTATCTCCCGGCATCATCAAAAGATAATGCTTTGTCTTCTGACGATTGCACAGAAATAGATTCTTACAGATGCTTGTCCCGAGCACTTGATCAATTTCGTTACATGCCTCCATCGTGTTGGCTTCTTGATGATCCACACGCTCATATGCAATCTGCAACGAATCCAAGAACTCATATACACGTAC
Organism: Lachnospiraceae bacterium; assembly: GCA_045601665.1. Lineage (GTDB taxonomy): Bacteria > Bacillota > Clostridia > Lachnospirales > Lachnospiraceae > ISDg. Next base: position 18,063 of record JAZRZZ010000006.1, on the reverse strand, counting down.
TTCTCTTTGCGCACGTCCTTCCATACTCTCAGGTCTTCCATGAAACACTTCCATATCTTCATCCTCTTATGCATTTCAAATAGTCTATCATTTCCGCAAAGGTTCCCTTCGGTCCATCCCACGGACACTCTTCACGTGAAATCATCCAATCGGTCACAAGATAACAATTCATCCCGGATGCTTTTGCCGCCTGCATATCCTCTTTCTCATCATTTCCTATCATCAGGCATTCCTCCGGTTTGAGATCATGCACTCGACACACTTCCTCATAATATTTCGGGTTCGGCTTGCTATAATGCGAATTCTCAAATGCGGTCACCCCATCAAAATCCTCAACCGCCAACCCCAACCATGACAAACGCGCCTTCTGTGCCGTCATCGGAAAGAGCGGGTTGGTTGCCAGAATTACCTTCTCGGCACATGCACGTGCCGCACGTACTGCCTCCGCAGCTCTCGGATTCTCTCCCGTACAGACCCGTGCGTTATGAAATTCTTCGGAATAAAACCGCTCCGTAATTGGATCAAGCTCCGCCGCAGCACACCCCGTCATTCGCTCAAAATTCTCCCAGAAGACCTCTTTGTTGCTCTTGGTTCCGTCATTCTCCACCATGCATTGCGTTGCCTTCCAGACCGAGCCCACCAGCTTCTCCGGATCGATACCGGTAAACGCCAGCTTCTTCACCAGTTCCTTCATATACCCACGAAAAAACACATCAATATCCATCGGTAACAATGTCCCGTCCATATCAAACAATATCGCCTTATACGTCAATGCGAGTCACCCCCTTACATAATTCCTCCGACGTTCTGGTCTCTACAGAACACCCAACGACTGCAAAAACAGTACCAATAATAGCGCCGGTGCCACATAGCGAATCATGACCGCATACAGTCGCTTGCGCCCAAACCGGTGTCCACCCTTCTCTACCTCCTCGATAATCCACTTCGGCTTTGTTATCCAACCGGCAAAGATACAGGTACCAAACGAAACTATCGGCATTAAAAAGCTATTGCTGATATAATCGACTACGTCCAAAAGCTGAGCTGATGCACCGTTCGGCAACTTCACATCAAAATACAGCACGTTGTATCCTAAACAGATTAATACAGCTCCCGCAATGGAAAATGTTCCGACCCAAATGCTCATTTGACGTCGTTCCTTATGAAACAGCTCCATACAGTTCGCAACAATAGCCTCCATAATGGACACGCAGGAGGTCAGAGCCGCAAACACAACCATAATAAAAAATACCGCACCGATGACATTTCCCACTGTTCCCATAGAATCAAATACCTTCGGCAACGACACAAACATCAGACTCGGGCCGGACTTCATCCCCTCTGTGCCGGAGAAAACGTAGATTGACGGCACAATCATCATTCCGGCCAAGAAAGCAACACCGGTATCAAAGACCTCAATTTGGCTCACCGAACGACCGAGATTCACCTCATCCTTTACATAAGAGCCGTACGTGATCATAATTCCCATCGAAACACTCAATGAAAAGAATAGCTGTCCCATTGCTTCCATAACAATCTCTCCGAACCGACGCAGCGTCATTCCCTCGAAATTCGGAATCACATACTCCGCAAAGCCCTGAAGACCGGTTCTCGTTACCCCATTTGCATCGGTATGCTCCAGTGTCAATGAAAAAAACGAAATTCCCAAGATAATCAAAATGAGTCCCGGCATGATAATCTTCGAAAACTTCTCAATTCCCTTTTCCACTCCGTGATATACAATAATCGCAGTCACTGCCATAAACACAAACATAAAAAAGAGCGGTGACGCCTTCGAGGCGATAAACGACGAGAAATACCCGTCCTCTGCCGCTTCACTCCCCGTACCGGTCAAATAGAGTACCATGTATTTTGTGATCCAACCGCCGATTACCGAGTAATACGTAATAATCAGCACAGGAACCAAAAACGTCAAAAGTCCGAGAAACTTCCAATGCTTATTCACGTAAGAATACGCATTCAGTGCATTTTTCTTCGTTCTGCGTCCGAGTGCGATGTCCGTCGTCAGCAAAGTGAAGCCAAAAGTCAATGCTAAGACAAAATAAACCAGCAGAAACACCCCGCCGCCATCCTTTGCCGCCAAATACGGAAAGCGCCAGATGTTTCCGACACCGACCGCACTTCCCGCCGCCGCTAAAATAAAACCGATCGATCCGGTAAAACTGCTTTTTTTCTTTGTTTCCATAAGTATCCTCTAAATATATTAATTTATTGTGCCAAAATATTATAACGAACTGCTGAGAAAGTGTCAAGATTTCTCTGGCTCTTCACATGTCGAATTAAGAAAAGAGGAACAATCATGCTACTAATATCACCGAACAAATTTGAAGCTATCCGAGCAGAGCTAACGGAAATGCGCAGATATCTGCACCGCAATGCCGAAGTCGGTACGGAACTCCCGAAGACCATCGCCTACGTTGAACAAACACTCTGCCAATTCGGCTATCAGCCGGAGCTCATCGGCACCGGAGGTATTGTCACCGAACTCATCGGTGCGCACCCCGGAAAAACCGTGCTTCTGCGCGCCGATATGGATGCATTGCCAATCACGGAAGAGTCCGGAGAGGATTTCGCCTCCACATCGGGAAAAATGCACGCCTGTGGACACGACATGCACACCGCCATGCTTCTCGGTACCGCCAAACTCTTGAAGCCGCTGCAAGAGAAGCTTCACGGCAGAGTCCGCTTTTTGTTTCAACCGGCAGAAGAACAGCTCGAAGGAGCAAAGGATATGATTTCACATGGAATTCTCGAGAAGCCTACCCCTGATGCGGCGATTATGGTTCACGTCCTTGCCGGACTCCCGCTTCCGACCGGCACGGTACTTGTCCCTGCCCCCGGTGTAGGTGCCCCCGCCGCATCGTTTTTCCGAATTGACATACAAGGAAAGGGGTGTCATGGTTCCTCTCCCCATACCGGCATTGATCCGATTAGTGTAGCCGCTCACATTTTGCTTGCACTTCAAGAGCTACACGCCCGCGAGCTGTCGCCCCTTGAAACTGCCGCGCTTACAATCGGTTGCTTCCAAGCCGGAGATGCGGCAAATGTCATTCCTGACACTGCCCTGCTGCGTGGAACCATGCGTTCCACCTCAGACGAAACAATCCGCTTTCTCCGTGATCGTGTTGAAACAATGGCAGCACAAATAGCCACAGCCTTTCGTACCACCGCACATTTCAAAGAGGAGGGCTCGTGCCCGACGTTGCGAAATTCCGAACCCTTGTCGAAATTCCTGCTTCCCCATTTGAAAGAACTCCTCGGTAGTGAGCGAGTGCTCACCGTTGCGGATTTTCTTGCGTCATCTCCCTCTCACCAGATCATGAGCAGCGGTTCCGAGGATTTTGCATATATCAGTCATCGCGTGCCGTCGCTGATGCTTTCTATCACGGCCGGAAGCCCCGAGGAAGGCTTTTCGTTTCCGCAGCATCACCCCGCAGTTCGTTTCCACGAGGATGTGCTCCCCCTCGGCAGTGCCGTCTATGCAAATGCCGCACTTTTTCTCTTATCCGAACCCTAGATACCGAAAAGGCACCGTCGATTCCGAATCGCCGGTGCCCTTATTTCTCGCTCTATTCCATTATCCGCTGAAAATAATTATATTTCAGTGTCAGATCATTTTGCCGAATTGCTTCACTAATCCGCGCATTTTTCTGCGCCAAAACCTCCTCCGAAAGCATCAATCCGAAGGTGATGCGCCCGTCAGCCACATACACCTCACCGTCATACCAAGAATAATCCGGAAAGAATACATACCCTTCGTAAGCCTCATCGAGAATGTCCTTCCCTACATAATATCCCGGCACATAGGAGAATCCGAACAGATTCAGTATCGTCGGCAAAATGTCTAGCTGGGAATTGGTCTTCTCCACGGTCATCGGAGTCTGTCCCTTGCTCCATATAAAGAACGGAGTGCGATTAATTCGATTGTCTCCGGTTTCTTTATATCTGTCCAAAACCGATTTGTCATTCATCGTATACAGATAATGATCAGCAAATGCCACGATGACCGTATTTTCTGCCAATCCGTTCTCCTCAAGCGCTGTAAGCATACGCTTTACCATCGCATCGGTCTCTCCGACAAACAGACGCGCTGTCTCCTCCTCAGAAAGCACGGCCTCTCCTTGCAACTGCTCCTTAGCCAGCAGTGAACCAATGCCCTTTTCGGTTGTAAATGGGGTGTGCGGAGTGTACGTAATCACATAATGAAGAAACGGGGTGTCGCCTTCAAAGAGCTCCGTATAAAATGTCGGATTCTCAATTAATTCTCGGTCAAGCTCGTAAGTCAGATCCTCATACGTACTTACATCCAACAGTCCGAAGTAATTATCGTAGCCCCAGTTTTTATAATTGATGGCACGCGAATAATACTCGCCGGTGTTCATATGAAATGCATTTGTCCGATACCCACGCTCGCGGAACATCCGCGCCAAAGAATAAGGAAATGCCTGATCACTGAAGGTGTATGCGTTGCGCACATACGATATCGGAGTCAAAAATCCGGTATTGACTGCAAACTCGGAATTGAAGGTCGATCCACCGCCGTTGTAATAGGAATAATGGTCGTTGAACACAATTGACTCCGAGAGCATTTGGTATAGAGTGGGGGTATCCTTCTCATTCAAAAGCCAAGAGTCCAGTCCCTCCATCTGCAAAAAGATAATATTCTTCCCTTCATATATCCCCGTATATTCGTTCTGCTTCGCCACCTCGGTCTGCTCGTACCATCCCTTAAGATATGCAATTTCCTCCGGGTCATCCTTCTCCTCCGGCTTCAGGAATGTCATATAGAAGTCCCGCAACGTATATTCGTACAGACCACAGAGCTTCATGTTCTTATTGGCATCATTGAAGCTCGCATACACGTTTCTCGGTCGACGCCACGCATCCCAAGTAAGTTCATCCCCCGCACTGCCGAGGCACAGCGGCGGAATCAGTAGATGCAAGAACAAAAAGGATAGGGCGACAACAAATAATCCTCGCCACGACGTCTTCTCTCGTTTCGGGAAAAAACGGATTGCCACGCCGACACCCACAATTGCAAGTGCAAGACATCCATAAACCATCGGATTCGCATTTTTCAAAGCGTCCCCGAAGTAAGCCCCTCCTTCCGTCGCCATAAACACCTGCGCAAATCGAAAGAACATCCCCATCGTAGAGAAGTACACTCCGTTTGTCAGGAACATCACAGCAAATGCAGCAACGATCATACCGTACACAATCTGCCCCACACGTCTTCGTAGTAGTAGTGATACTCCGACAAACAGGGCAACCCATGCTACCGAAAACAATACATGTGAAAAGACCATTCGCCAGCGGAAATACGCGACCCCGTGGGCAAACCATACGATGCCGAGCTCCATAATCACAAACGGCAGTGTCGCCAAAAGGACAGACCATCGGTCTGCCCCCTGTCTACTTTTCTTTGCTGCTTTTCCTTGCTTCAACATGAATCTTCTCCCTGTGATGCTCTTCGACATCTTCAATCGTCACCTTGCTCGTGTGCGGAATCGGCTTCCACGTCACCTTTGCAAATACCGCAACATACATCGAATAACGATAAATCATATCAAACGTCGGCCATGTGATGCAGTACAAAATCTTCTTATGCAGTGGAATCGGTTTTATTCTCTTTCGCTCGATAAAAAACAGATACACCGCATCGACAATGCTTCCCAAGTCGGATGCCAGTTTCCCGAGCAGGTACGCAAGTGCAGACAGTGCCATACCGTAAATCATTGCTCGCACACCGGGAGAGGCATTGATGTAAGGCTCCCCAAGCACCTTATTCAACGTACGTACCAAGAAATTGGTGCCTCCGAATAGCTGTACAGTTCCAAGGCCATCCACATAGCATGCACAGCCGTAAAATACACAACCGATAACAAGCCACAAAAAGGTCTTTACGAGAATTGCCGGAAGCATCTGCGAAAGAACATCAAAGGAAGCCAAGCGGTGTCGCACTCCCTCAAGAAACCGTTCCTTCGTCCAAGCTCGCTTCTGCGAACGATCCCGAAAACAATTGCCGACAAAGATATTCTTGAATAACGACCAGCCACTTTCAAGGAAAGCAAGAATATGTCCCTTAGACCAACGTACACGTTGACGAAATGCAATTCGCAGATTCGTCGGTTGCTCGTCGTAGAACACTGCTGCATCGTTATATGTAATTCCATAGCCATGCGCTACCGCATCCGCAGTAAATGCACGATCCTCCGTAAGCGATGTGTACCTCCATCCATCCTTTACAAGCTCATTGGCAAACAAAAAGCCGGTTCCTTGAATATTGGTCGCCAAACGAAATACCGAACGTGCACGATGACGGTACCGGATAGAACGGAGCCAATGCAAGGCATACGTCGATGCCACCCAGTTCTCATCAAAATTCTTTGTGTTACGATACGAAGTAATAATCTTTTCTCCCGCATCAAAGGAATCATTCATCTTCGATACATAATCCTTGTCAAGAAGGTTATCCGAATCGAAGACAAAATATCCTTCAAAGGACTCAATCCCGTAGTCCTCCGCAATACGTTCGAATAAAAACTGCAGTGCGAAGCCCTTCGTCCGATCCGTCTCATTGAAACGCTCGTAGCAAATGGCACCATTTTCCCGTGCCACTTCGGCGGTACGATCGGTGCAATTATCCGCAACAACAAAAGTAGTAATTAATTCCGCCGGGTAATCCTGTCGCTGAATACTCTTAAGGAGATTGGCAATTACCGCTTCTTCATTTCGCGCCGGAATAACAATTGCATACTTGTGTTGTTGCTTGGCAGGTTTGAACTTTCTCGTAAAGAAAAACCCCGTGATTACATACAACGTTCTGTGTATTGTGAAGATTCCGAGAATTGATAGAATCACTCCTCGAAATGCCTCGCTTGCCGGATAGATGGTTCTGAAAAACTGTGCTATATGTTGAAATATCTCTCTGACGATCTCCATGTCTGCCCTTTCCGATGGTCGTGGATACCGTATCTCCGATACCCTTCCGCAAATAAAATAATCCCCACTTCAACTCTGCGGCTATTATAGCACAACAAACCGATTCTGCAACTATTTATTTTTGTAACTGCATCTTATCTCGTACCGTTTTCTGCAGTGGCATCATATTCGAATCGCATGCCATGTGCTCCGAAAACCTGCCATTTGCCTGCTCCCAAGCGCCGGAAGATTGCTCTGCGCTCTTCCGCGCACAAATCGGCATCCGTGTCCACCGAAGTCATAAGTATCGGTGCATACTGATTATATTGCTTCTGCTCCGAAGTCATGCCCTTGATATTCACATAGATATCTCCGGTAAATACAATGCGATGCTCATAATCAATCAGCACGATTTCCCCCTGCAAATGACCACCTCGGCCCTCATACACTTCAAACTGCAACTCCCCGAATTCGAAAAAACCAATCTGCCACAAAGGGCTGTTCGCAGGGTCATTTTCCTTCCAGAGCACACGCAGCTTCTCGGGACTTGGCGGGCAATAGGACGTCAAGGTCTTGCAGATACGGATATAGGGCTTGTGCAGATAATTTTGCTCGCGGTATCCTTCCTTTCCTTCTGCTTCCGCACGCAGACACACTGCGCTCTTCTCACTGGCAATGACCTCGTCGAACAAAGGCAACAGACCACAATGATCCACGTCCGCATGAGTAATCAGCACCACCTTCTTCATCACATCATATTCGGGAATCAGCTTTCGGAACAGCGCAACCATCTCCTCTTTGTAATACGCATATCCACTGTCCACAAAGAGACATTCGCCTTGACTCTTAATAATGGCGGTATTACTGCCGCAAGGCGGTTCGATCAATATAATCTCCGTCTCCTCCGTAATGCTATGACGGGTAATTCTCGGTGAAAATGAATCTCCCTTACAACTCGCCAGCATATCCGCGAATTTGCTAATGCTGTCAAAGGTTCGATACGGCGACAACCCCTGCTCATCCAACGTCTGCATAGCAAGATTCGTGTTAACCAAAAGCTCATTTTTCTCACTAGCCGAAATTCCCCCTGCCTCTATAAGGCTGTTCACAAAGGAATTGTAGAAGATGCTGTTGTCGAAAATCTTCTCCGAGCGATTGTAATCGATGATGCGAATGTTACAGATAGCTTCAGCTCTCTTAATAAATTCCGATACTGCCGTCTTGTCTTCCACAAACAGGCCCATCTTGAAGAACTGATAGTCGGTATCATTTTCCTGCGAACTCATGTACGAAATATTAAAATTAAATTCCGCAATCAACTCCAGTATCCTCGTAACACTTCCCGGCACATCCCAAAGCTGAAATTCAATCAGCATCACGTTGGACTTATCCTCGCTCTGCTGCAGATATCCAATCTCCGCAAGCTGCTTGTCGGCCTCCGCCAACTGTTCCTCCGCCCCTTCCACGTCAATGAACAGCATGTGCGAATCAATGGCTTTGTTGTAGCTTACTCGCGTAATGTTTACACCCAATGCGGCAAACAATTTACTGGCCTTCAAAAATGCACCGATATGATTCGGCACATTCGCCACATACGTCTTCTTCATATCATTTTCCTCCGTGACAAGAAATCACTTCAAAACCACAGTCTATATCTCATAATGCGCTACTATGTAGGTCGGGTCCCGTGGCATAACCTTTTTCCACAAAAAGCTGTTGCAAATCAGCCTCCGATGTGCTATCCTAACCTTAAGAAGTGGTGCAGCAACCGTACCCCTTACAAAGTAGTCGATAAAAAATAACCGCTTACCTTGTCACGGGGCGGTTATTTTTTGTTCTGCGAACTTATCTTGTAGACAAGACCTATTATTGCTACGACTAACATGCCGAATTGAATCAGTACATCATATGTAACATACATAGGAATCCCCCCTTTCCGAAGGGGGACAACCACCGCACCACACATTCAGTATAACATATGCCTTTCGATACGTCTATTCGGCAAACCAACCAAATACAAGACAATCATTTCACGCACTTTACCATAGCCAATTCCGCTTTCTTAACTTTGATGGCGCATAATAACCAAAATACCATCCTCAAATCTATTCACATTTTACAATTTCACCGTTGCTCCCTTGCCGAAACCGTTGCACATGAGGTATCTTCCGCTCAATGATTACTCATCGTGCGAGAAATTCCCTCGTCGATTTCTGGACGCAAACAACAGACGAATCAAATCCTTCTTCCATGGTATAAAGCTCCCCGCATCAATCATTGCAAGAATCTCATCCAAGGTGGCCCAACGAACCGCCTGTACTTCCTCCGGCTGCAAACGAAGCTCCGCGATATCCAGTTCCTTCTCCACCAAGTAGATGTCATCGAAACCGACATCAAAATGAATCGTCAGTGCCGGCCGAACCCCTTCCAGCGAAATAGGATAACCGATCTCCTCAAGTACTTCTCGCTCCGCCGCAGACTGGCTGTTATCTCCCGACACTGCACTGCCACCTACGGTAACGTCCCACAGATTGGGCCAGCCGGCCTTGAAGGGCTGTCGTTGCTGAATCAGCAGCTCACCCTTAGAATTAAATATGCACACATGTACAACCAAATGGTAGCTCCCCATAGGTATCTTCTCTCCGCGGACAATCGTTGTGCCTAACAGTTCTCGGTCCTTCGAATACATATCAAACAGTTCCATAGATAGCCTCTTTTCTTCGTTTTATTATTTTGTTGCAAATCTTTTTCCAAATTACGTATAATCAAAGCTTTCTTACTTACGCAGAACAAAATAAATGCCATCTTCCTTTGAATACTACCAAAACGATAGACAATACCACAAAGGATGTGCATACGAAAAAAGATTAGTATAAGCCACCAAATACATTAAACCATGCTCGTTCGTCAAACGCCTTCTTCTGCGGACCTCGCACCGGTTCCGCAGCAATCCCGATTGGCAACACACATACCAACTCATAATCCTCCGGAACTCCAAGGATCTGCGCCATCTGATACCCGATGCGATCCCTATCGGTCACATGTCCTTCGTACCAACAGCTTTGATACCCGAGTGCAACTGCTGCCAGTAGCATATTTTCGATTGCCGCCGAATAGTCCTGCACCGCAAAGCAACGATCACGATAGGCGACAATTCGCTGCGTTAATACGCAAATCATTGCCGGAGCGGTCTTACCGATCGGAGGATTGCACACCGCGTGCAGCTTACCGAGCACTTCCGGATCATCCACCGCAATCAAGCTTGTTGTCTGCTTATTGCACCCCGAGGGCGCCTCCAATCCCGCCTGCATAATCGCTCGCAAGTCCTCGCGCGGGACCGGATCTTCTTTGTACGCACCTCTGTAGCTATGCCTGTTTTCTATTGTTTTCAATGTATTCATCTTACTCCGACTCCTTTTCCTTATCTTCTCTCATCCTTGCCAATGCCTCGTTGCTTCGTGTGCCGAACAACGCAATCGCCAAACCTATCCGTCACGCCCCCAGCACAAGATTACGTAGCCACACTGCAACAACGCAGACTACCACAACACCTACCGTCGTCATCGTCCAAAACAACAACCCCGAATAATGATATTGTCTCCACGCCTTTGCCAGCTGAAACAACACATAGATATAAAAAATATATAGGGCTCCGGTCGCTACAACCAATACCTGATAGGTAAAGATCATCAATACAAAAAAAGCAACCATGAGGCTTCCCCATATCTTCAGGAATTCCGTCCGCGGATAGCGGGCATCCGCCTCCCTTGTCTCCTGATCAATGCGATCAATCATATGACTGAGATAGCGTACATTCAGACTGAACCTCGCCCTCGGCGGCTCATAATTCTGCAATTCCTCATCAAACTCATCACCCCAAGGTGCCATACTTCCATCCTCCGTTTGTCTTCTTCGTCAATTGAGAAAGCGTCTTACTCATCCCCATGTTTATCGATATCGATTCAAGGGTGCTCGCTTTGATCTTCCGGCTTCTCGCAATGCACTACCAGATAGCAATATACCATAGTTACGCAAATGACCTTGCACAAAAACACATTTGCCAGCACACATATGTAAGCCAAAAACAGACTTCGTACCTCCAACGGAAAAAAACCAATGATTCCGCCGGAGTGTCTGCCTCCGACAAGTGACAAAGAACCGATGGCAAGCAAAAAAAGAAGCGACGGGATTCTCTTGGGTGGAAAGTGGTTGTGTCCCCTATAGCAACCGTTTTCTACATCTACACACAACCAATGCCACGTCAGCGCGTACCACACACACAAGCCTATCGCCAGGCCTCCGGCGAAAAAATAGCAGATGTCCTCACCACTCTCACAAATAAACGCCACTCCCAAAAACAATATGGTAACTCCGAAAGCAACCAGCTGCCCAAGTATCACAAACGGCGTTAACAAGCGTGTTCTCCCAATTGCTACTCCGATCCAATATGCCACACAACCCCCGGCAGCCAAGAATTGCAGAACCATCACAAACAGAAACATAGTCCGCAGCCATTGTACCTTGTGATCACATACCAAGTATGTCATATACATGCACAATGCATTGAACGCCAACGTAAGTAACCAGCACGCCGGAGCTTGCCGTGAACTCGCCTCAATTCCTTCGTACATCATGACAATGCGTTTGCAATTCTTATCGTCAAACCTTCCCTTTGTCATCGCCCTGCCTTCTCCACATTTTCTTTGTTCTTATGTCCTATCCTATAGGAACTTATCTGTTTTTTCGATGATCCTCTCGTAACAAACCGTACATACACACATCTACGATACCTTGCTTGCTCCGGTCTGCCTGCCTGAGTATTCTCTCATGCTTCTGCAAGTTGTGTATCTACTGTATCATATATCTTTCATTTAAGCAATGTACGATTCACACAAAAAAGCACCCTGCCACTCCCCATCCTAACGACGGTTCTGTGGCAAGGTGTCTATTTACTGCACATTTGCCTCAAGCTTCGGCAACTGCATCATCCTCTGTATCGGCACACGAATCAAAGCTCGCGCTTCTCCCATACGTCTACGCCTGCAAATGGTCTGGAATGACATCGACTCCGCGATGCTCTACGAAAGTGCCGGAATGTCGATACTCGCATTTTCTCCGTTAATTGTTCCTCGGAACCGATATAACGGCTGGTAGAACCCTTTCGTATCTAGGTCATAGACGATTTCGACCGAATCTACGACAATATTCAGTCCGCCCTCCGGAATGGGCTGCCACCAATAAAACTTGCCTTCGCGAAGTCTCTGAAGTGCCTCTTCTTCGCTGATTGCCTCGAAGGGATGGTCAACCATCCGGCACTGTCTTAGCATGTAACCGATATTCTCGAATAGCCCATTTTCATAATAAGAAACCTGCAGCTCTCCAAACGGGAACTGCTCCGCTTCCGGCTGAAAATCGTACAAAAATGCGTAAAAGCCAAAGCCTAAATTTTTGAACTGTCCTCCCCCCGGCGGAAAGACGCCGTACCGCTCCAAAACCTCTCGAATCTGAGCTTCGCTCGCATCCGTCACGCCTTTCGGCATCTGAGAACCACCCTCCGGAGTCGCAGAATCGTCGGCATCACCGCCGACGGACACATAACTGTCCATTCGCCAGAGCGTGAATCGAAAATCCGACAGCTGATACATGCCTCCCTTGTAATAGGCCGTAATGTTATATCGATTGCCGTCCGAATCCTTACCCCAGAAAAACGCCGTTTCGTCGTTGAACGTGTCCTGTTCTCTTGTGAACTTCGCATCAACACCGGCGAATACGCTATCCGCCAAAGCCCTGATTTCTTCGTACGTATAGTTCTTGACTGCAAATACCTTAAGCTCCTGCGCCTCACCGCTCGGCTCGAAGCTGCAAGTCACATCCAGCTTCTTCGCATTGACCTTCTGCACATACGAATACGGGAGATTTCCGAGCTCCTGCGTGTTGTAGGCAATAAAGATTGCGGAAAATGCGCACAGGGCGACAAGCAGCGGCACCTGTGCCAGCAGCGCCCTAAGCACGGTCGGCGTTTCCTTCTTTCGAATGCAACGATTGATAACAAGCATGCACAATTGATATGCGCCGAAGCCAATCATCGTACCGACTGTATTGCCCAAGATGTCGTCCGACTCAAACACTCCGATCTTGCTTCTCCACTGTACGAATTCAATAATCAGCGTAACGAGCAAGCCCGTGCCGTACACTGCATACCATTTCTTGAATAGCTTGTTGCAAAACGGGAGCAAGAATCCAAGTGGAACGAACATCGCAAAATTGAGCAAGATATTGCGCCACAAAACAAATGAAAAACGATTCCAGGCCTCGCGATATGCATAGAACAGCGGTCTCACCGTCAATGCCTCCGGAACCTGATAGCGTGACAAGCAGGTCGCACCGATGACGACTGTCATATACGCGCCAAGTGCACACCATGCCGCGATTGTCAATATGGATAGCCGCTTTTGCCCTTCGACGTTGCATTTGCGCTGAATGCCGTACACCACGCATCCGATCACTGCGATACCCGCCGCTACGACAAGGCCGTACCCAAGATACTCTTTGCCCATGCCGATAATGTCTTCTATTCTCATCTTACACTCTCCTTTCCCTTCGGTGTGACCAGCGGGATGACTGTGCACTCTGCCTTCGGTTCGTCCTGCTCTTCCGGATTCAGCTCTACGAAGTCCTCCCTTTCCATGCCCGTGCCTTCCACCTTCACGGTCACCATCGGCCGCGAGACATCTCCCTCTGTCCCCTGTGCCGGAACGTCAAAGCGGGCTTCGGACACATGCGCAGTGAAGCCAAATGCCAACACAAAGACCAACAGCATCGGAAGCCACACGTAAGCTCTCGCCCGCCTCTTCTTGCCGAGCAGACGAATTCTCTCTAGCAGGTTTCCCTCGGACATTCTAGAGCCTACTCCTGTAGAATCGACTAAGAATCGACTTCCCGTCGCCACCTCCAGGATGGCCTTACAGTACATCACTCGCTTCTCGTCGCCGATCAAATCGGCAACCGCCTCGTCGCAAGCATATTCGCTGTCTCGCTTCGAAAGCATCCCTCCGACCCACACAAGCGGATGAAACCAATAGACAATCAACAAAAGAACTCTTACGATATTCCAGACGGAATCTCCGTGTCTCCAATGTGCCTTTTCATGAGCCAGCGCGTATTCATACTGCTCCGGGGCATCTACCACAGACTTCGGAAGGTAAATGCTCCTGCCGATTAGCATCGGCGTAACAAACGATTCCACCTCATAGATTCTCAGACAACCTTCCCTCTCGCGAAGCACGCACATGCCACTCTTCCGAAGTGTGATACAGAACCGTATGTACGGTGTCAGCAATGCAAATGCAACAACAACCATTCCCACAACCCAAAGCAGGGTCAACACTGTACCTATGGAAATACCGGATGTGGCGGTAGTGGCTGTGCCGGGAAGCGTAGTCGACGAAAGCACCATCTGCACCGATTCCGTTGATGTGCGAAGATGACGAAACAGCGAGAACCTCGTCGCAGGCAGCGTCAAAAACGGAAACAGCAGCCGCACCGCAGGGAAAAGCCACAGCCCGTATAAAAGGCGCCGACTCACCCGCTTGCCAAACAGCTTGCGCACCAAAAGTATCAGCACGATTAAGATAGAAGACGAAATCACAAGCTCCAACATCACTGCTCCTTCCTGAGCTTCAAAATCTTGCAGATTGCATCGATTTCTTCGTCGCTCAGCGAATTACTCTTTACCATCGTATCCAGCATCAACGCCACTCTTCCGTCGAACACCTTCTGAAGGAATTCCGAAGACTCCGTCATCTCGGCCTCTCCTCGAGACACCTTCGGATAAAACACCTTCGCCTTGTCGCCTTCCACGTAATATACGGTGTTCTTCTCCTGCATACGCTTCAATAGCGTAATGATGGTGTATTTGGTCCAGCCCGTCTCTTCCTTAAGACTTGCCGTCATCTGCGTAATGGTCATGGGCTGCTCCCACAACAAGTTCATGATCTTCCACTCGGCATTGGTTATCTGCATCGTACGAAACCTCCTGTCTGGTGATAATTTGTCCACCTCTTGAGGTTAGGGTATCACAAAGGTGGTAAGTTGTCAACCTGTTTTTTAATGCAGACCAGCGTACTAATGAAGAAAAGCCGACCGATATCATACCGATCGGCTCATAACATCTCATATCGATTTGTCGCCAAGTGCCTTCATGCGGCAGTAATGCTCAGCAACTCGCTCTGAATATTTCTCCCTACCGAAGCATAACCTCCGTCTCATCAACTCCCTTGGTCAATTTCAGCGTCCCCGACTTCTCGCCATATATCAGCTCATAATCACCCTTAAAGCCTTCCGCATGTGCAAAACCATTCTCATCCGTGTGCACCTCACATTCGGTCCACCACTCTCCCTTGATCAGCTCCTTCAATCTGCGATACACCGGCTTCACACTGTTGTCCTTACGAATCACACCACTTGGTGCACCAAGCCACGCACCGTCAGCAAAATCCCAGCCCGTAATCGCCTCTACAAGCGGATGCTCGAATAGGATACGGTACATCTCCTCGGTCTGCTCCATCTGACGCTGCTCCCCTTCCGGCGTGGAGGCCCACTCCTTCACCTGAAAGTCATTGAGGTCTACAATCTCCGGAGGCATCAAATCACCGGAAATGAGTGTATTCTCCGTAAAATGAATCGGCAACCCGAATTTCTCATAACGCTCCAGCACCTCATGCACCTTCTCCGCGCCCCAATAGCCCTGATGCTGATGCGACTGAATACCGATTGCCGAGAGCTCTACCCCCGCATTGAGACAGCCATCAATCAAAATTTCGTATGCAATTGAGGTATTGAAATCGTTGAGAAGGAACACTCCACCCGGGTTCGCCGCCTTGGCCGCCGCAAACACCTCCTTGATGATTCCGACTCTGCCAATATCCTTGCATACACGAGTAATTGCATTGTCGTACTTATCGAAAATCGGCATAATCACTACTTCATTGATTACATCCCACATATCAATCGTTCCGACAAATGCCTTGACATCACGATCAATACGCGCCAACTGCTTCTTGAGAATCGTCTCGTTGTCGTACTGCATCAACCAATCCGCACAGGCTGTATGCCAGCATAGCGGGTGTCCCTTCACCTTTACGCCGTGACTCTTCAGAAACTCAGCGGCATTTCTTCTGCTGGCCTCCTGCGGCTGTCCCTCTACCGGCTCATAACCACCAAGGTAAAAGGGAAGCGTACCGTAATTGTATACCTCCAGCCAACGCTCCACACGTTCCTTCAGAAACGGATTGCTCTCGCCCTCCGGCTGATTCGTATAAGGCACCGAATCAAATGCACCGCAACCGAACAAAAACTCATGATTTGTCTGCTTCAATATCATCGTCTGATTCGCAATCGGCCTTCCCGTATCGTCCGTCACACGCAGTCTGCAGGATGCCTTTCTATGTGCCACATTTCCCGAATAACGCATACTACACTCCTCCATCGTCAATAAAATAATAGGTGCCAACAAGACTCCCCGTCCTGCGACACCTATAGAATACTGCATATCTTATTCAATTACAATGGACTATGTTAATCGAAAAGCAAGCGATGCGTCTCTTGCTATCACAATACTGGTGTCCTTTTTGAAGCAGGTAATCCCTGCAATTTCTCCAACACCCTCTCCATATTCTCCTCCTTAGGAACTATGATATCAATATCCACTTCCGAGTGCTCCTTCACATATGCAGTCAGCATCTCGCGCAAGTTGTCCTTAGACTTCATAGAATCGTCGACTATTATTTCATCGCTGAATCCGAGATGCTTCAAAATGACTGCCGAAACCATTCCGGTTCTGTCTTTGCCTGCGGTACAGCAATACATCACATTTGTCTTGGCATTCATGATGGTATCCATGATCTTCTCCATCTGTTCATCCAGCATCTGTCCGTACACCACATGCAAATACTCCCTGGATTTCGAGGTATCCCCTCCCCCTGTTACCGGAAGGTTCACATATCGAAAATCTTCTAGTGCAGCAAGCGGACAGGGACGTCTTACGACCTCTTCGTCCAACCGCAAATCCACCAGTGTTGTTATTTGATTGTCACGCATTTATTCGCCTTGTATCAGCTTCTCCCACTCTTTCTTCGTGAGGCGGTTCACATGTCCCGTTCGCGTCTCTTGCAGTAGCGGCACGTCCACATGTTCCGTTGTCCACTGATAGCGGAAGCCGCATTTCTCCTGTACGCGCTTGGACTTCTCATTGCCATCGTAGTAACCACACCAAACAGCGTTCATTCCCAGGTCTTCAAATGCGTGTCGCAACATTTCCCGTGCCGCTTCCGGCATAATCCCCTGGCCCCAGAACGGCTTGCCGAGCCAATACCCGAGTTCACACTCGTCGTCTCTCTCTGTCATGTCGCTATGTCCGTTCAATTTCAGTTCTATCACTCCGATTGCCTTATTGTCTTTCTTCAGGCAAATCGCATAAGCCTCCCGGCCACAGAGTACATGGTTAATCACGTATCTGCTCTCATCCATACTTCTGTGCGGCGGCCATCCGGCTATAGGCCCCACCGCGGGGTCTTTCGCATATTCGTATACGCTCTCCACGTCATTTTCGTTAAAATGACGTAGGATGAGACGTGAGGTATGTAAAGTCATAAAAGTCACCTGTTTCTTTCATAATATTATCCTGCCTTCGCAACTCGCTTTCTTATCTTCTTCTGCCACTTTGTCGTAATGGTAATCATGTAGAAGGGAGATGCGTTGTTTCTTCCCTAGCAGATAGCCAAGCACGACAAACACCATACCAATTAGAATGAGACGCTGGCAAGCATCGTAGGTGTAGGTAATCTCGGTACCATTTGCATAACGGGCTACACTGCGGTTCCCCACAGCATCATACTCGTACACTGTTACCTGACCGTTACGGTCTACCACACGCACCAGACGGTCCATCGTGTCATAATCGTACTCGGTGGTGCCGAGAGAGGTCTTGATGGACTCGGTTCTGCCGCATTCATCGTAGGTATAGGACACTATCTCGCCTCTTGCATCCGTTACAGAGGCAATACGGCTGTACTTGTCGTAGGTATAGGTAATGGTGCCGGAGGCATCCGTTACCTTCGCAAG
>JAZRZZ010000005.1:0-19864 GCA_045601665.1 Lachnospiraceae bacterium | reverse complement strand
ATACTCTTTCTCCTCTTCAAGATAGTACGCATCCAACGAGTACACCTCATACTCTCCTGGGTCATTTGAATTTGCAAAATAATAATAAAACTCCTCGTCATTTATCTCAAAGGAGCCCGCTCTCGGTCTCATAAGGACGATTACAAGAACCGCCAATGCCAATACCGCCAGTATGCTTATGATTATAATTTTCTTTTTGCTCTTCGTATGTTCGGTTTCCATCGTACCTTTTTCTCCTGTCGTTGGCTTATTTCTTCTTTTTCTCTGCCTCGTATTCCGCTTCTTCCTTAGCGATCAGCAGATATGCGACCGCCCCCAACACGCACACGAGTGCCATCGCCGCAGTACCCACTTTCACTTTTTTCCTCATTGATTCTCTTCTCTTCCACTTATTTTTATTAGTCTTATTGTATCATATCACATTTCTTCCTTTTGTCAATATTTTTGACAAGCAAAAAAATACAGCCTTGCAGCTTTCCCTTCGTTCCCTCCCTGCCACCTCCGAAAAAAAACGGTAAGCCACGTTCTCCGTAGCTTACCATCATGTTGCCTTTATTCTTATTTCAAGCTATATTTCAGTTTATATTCGTCATACTCAAATCAGCTTACCGAATCTTCACGAAATAAACGTATCGATTTTTTTCTTACCATAACAGCACAGGGGATCGCATTAATAAGAATTCCAATTCCCAATATAACTACCGACATAGCCAAAACATGCGTCCAGTTAATCTGAAATAGCTTCAATGACATAACATTTAGAAGCAATGCGCCCTTCGCATTCATTCCTGTCATGCAAAGAACAAATATAGGGACCGATGCCACTATTGTTGCCATACAAAGCAGGATCGTTTCGCACAAAAATATTTTTGTTATATCAACCCGACTTACTCCCATTGCCCGCAAGACCCCAATTTTCTTTGCATGATCTTTTATATTATACGCAATATATGAAATCATCATAAGCACGGCCGCCAAAAGACATACACATGCGAGCACCAATATTTCCTTCCGTAGTTCGTTTGCAGTCGCGATCGTTGAATATATTACCTCGCTCGATCCTATTGTTATATACAAATCTTTGTTATATGCCTCCCTAACCTTTTCAACATAGTCATAACTTCCCATGTCAACAAGGTATCTTTGTGAAATGAAATATTCGTAATAATCAGCTATGGCGTCCTTTAATATTTCTCCATCAATGTATATACTTGCCTCCGTCCGATACTCACAACTTTCAGGAGAGTAAATGCCAACAACCTCAACATGCTTTCCTAGCAGAGAATAAAAATTTAGTCTATCGTCATACTGGCCATGGTACTTTTCAGCATGTAGATCAAACAAGCGTACTTTCGTCGCAAAACTTTCTCCTCCTTCATATCCTAAAAGCGATGCATATTCTTCTGAAACTACGACTTCATTCTTTTTCTGAGGATATCTCCCGTATACAAGGTCCTCCTCAGATACATGCTGCTTTAATTCCTCAATCGAGCCCATCAGAACACCGGAGTTTGCATAGTTCTCAACCGAAAATCCTTGCAACAAATCATTCCCTTGACATTCCAATTGCGTCACGCTCCCGCCTTTTTTTGCCAACCATTCCCGCGACATGACACTATAATAACGATCCTGCTCAATTCCAGACAAAAGAATTCCTACTACCTCATACACACATCCGTCTTCATCCCTTATTTCAACTGCATAATCATCTGCAGTCAGACCAAACATACCTGCCGATTTCACATCTAATAATATTTCATGCGCACCCCGAGGGAGCCTCCCGACAATTTCCCATTCTTCGCACGCCTTCTTCTCATCAATAAACAACAGATCTACGTCAATACACTTCATATCGTCTCGTTCACCAAAGATGAAAGTTACATGTTCCAAACAAGAAAAAACATCCGTTTCCGCGAACAGCTCTTTCAAGGCAGTATAGAGATTCTTTCCGGAAGAAACTTCAATGTTTTGGCTCCCTACTTCCTTCTGATAAGTAACTGACATATATTTAAGTCCCTCACTTTCGAGGTACTGTCCGAGTGCTTTCATGTAGTCGTTACGCGAGATTGTAGATGTTATCAAAAAAAGAACTGATGTGAATACGAATAGTATATAGGCAATCCCTAATCGAACCTTTCGCAACCTCATATTTGCAAGCGCCATCTTTAAAACATAGAAAAAGGGCAACTTGCATCCGCGAAGTTCTTCTTTCTGTACAGGCTCCTCAATGTCCTTTTCCTTTGTGTCCAACTGTATCTGTACAGAAATCGTTACTTCGTCACCCTCTGTACTATGATCGCAGATTTTCAATATTTCATGTTTCCAATCTACGTCTCCCAAAAAGGAATACGTTTTTAGCGCGACATTGTTGTCACTGTCGTATAAAAAAATCTTGTGCTTATTTTGAGACAATTCCTTTATCCGAGAGTTGTCTATATCTTTTATAATCCTACCGTTTTCCACGCAAAGTATCCTATCTGCGTAACCAGTCGCAGTAGAAACATCATGTGTAACCGCAATCACCAAGCATTCCCTTGACATTCGTTCCAACAGCTCGAAAATCATCTTAGAATTTTCTTCATCCAGATTTCCCGTGAGTTCATCAGCCAACAAAATGTCTGGTTTCTTTACAATGGCACGTGCAATCGCCACGCGTTGTCGCTGCCCCGCACTCAACTCGCATACTTTCCTGTTCTGATAGCCTGCCAAATTTACAAAACAAAGAGCCTCGTTCACCTTATCGGAGATCCTCGCCTTCTCCGTGTCCAAGATTTGCAACGGCAAGGCGATATTTTCATATACATTCATGTCCTCAATAAGGTTAAACGTCTGAAATACAATCCCCATATGCTCATTTCGAAACTGATCCCATTCGTTCTCTGTAAATTCCGACACGCATTCTTCATCAAAATAAATCGCTCCATCGCTGTGGCTATCTAGCCCTGCAAGCAAATTAAGTAGTGTCGTCTTTCCGCTTCCGCTTGACCCTACGACAGCAACCAATCCCGGACTTTTCAAATTGATATCTACATCACAAATGCCTAGTATTCGTTCATTTCCCGAGAAATAATACTTTGTCAAGTCTTCAACTCTTAGCATCATACTCCATATCCTCTAAAAACATTTCCCAACGTACATCCAACCCTACTCACGTTCCTTTTCATGCAGATGCTACTACTTCTCACAAGAACGAATGTCCTGCTCCAAAAACATAATCAAAGCATCATCAAAATAATGATTTGTCTCTGTTACAAATTCATCGTCGTCCTCTCTCCAGATTCCTCCGCCCGGTAGCCTTTTTCCATATGCGGTGTTATAGAAAAAGCTTTTTCCCCCGTCCACATATCCAACGTTTGGATAAGCTCTTCGAAACATTCCCAATGCTTCTGTGCCGATATAATAAAAATTAAAATTGAGATTCTCTTGCGCAAACTTTTGTAGCGTAAAAACATCTTCCTGTGTCAGACCCACCGAACCATTCCGATCATTAATAATAAGATAGACGTAGTCCGACTCTAACGAAATGCTCTCTACATCCAAAATGTCCAAATCTTGATACTCGACATTGTCCCAGAAACCAATCTCTTCTCCATAGGTATACAGCGTCAAGTCTACCTCTTCGTTCAGATATTTTACCCTCTCGTCGTATCTGTACACATACTCTTCGTTTATTTTTTCTCGTATCAGGAGCGTCGCCGCAATGGTCGCCACAACGACACAAAACACTACAACGCCTACAATCCATATTCTTTTCTTATGCATAGGTTCCTCCTCTACGAAAAATATACAATGCCGTAATCGACTTACCAACATTCAAGTTTTTTGGAGCTCTGTCTAATAGTATCACTGCTTCTTTCCTTTGTCTACCCCTTTGTTGTATTTTCCCTGTATGTACTTCCCTTTTTCCTCCCTCCACGAGCCCCATTTCGTTTGTACAATGCCCGCTCACCTCCGAAAAAAAGGTAAGCCACGTTCTCCGCAGCTTACCGTCATGTTGCCTTTATTCTTATTTCAAGCTATATTTCAGCTTATATTCGTCATACGTCTCGTTGAAGCGCACGTTGCTGAAGTCTTTTACGCGATTCAGGTATTCGTGGCTGTCATAGTCACCGCTTTCTTCTTCGATAACCGCTACCGCAATGTTCGAGCAGTGGTCGGACACACGCTCATAGTTCGTGATGAGGTCGGAGAGCACAAAGCCGAGCTGAATCGTGCAATTGCCCTTTTCCAGACGCTTGATATGATTGTTCTTGATCTCCGAAGCCAGACGGTCAATGACCTGCTCCAACGGTTCTACGCGCTTCGCAAGCTCCACATTTTCCTCGACATATGCCTTGGTTGTCATAGTAAGAATCTCCGTCAGCGCCGTAGTCAGTACCTTCAACTCTCGCGTGGCCTCCTCGGAGAAACGAATGCTTTTGTCCTTAATCTCCTTTGCCACCTTTACTAAGTTCACTGCATGGTCGCCGAGACGCTCCATCTCACCGATGCAGTAGAGCATTTTACTCTTGCGGCTGCTATCGGCTTGCGACAGACCACCCGTACCGATGGCCACCAAATAGGTTCCCAGCTTATCCTCGTAGCGGTCGAGAAGGTCTTCCTTTTCAAGAATGCTCTGCACACGTGCTTCGTCGTAATTCTCCGGAAGTAACATGGCTTCGGTGATCGCCTCCATCGCCACCTGTGCCATCTCCTGTGTACGGTTGTTACACTCCGCAACCGCAATCGACGGAGTCGCAAGCAGACGCTCGTCAAGTAGCTCTGTCGCGGTCGTCTCCTTGTCGCTGATGACCGCATTGGCAATCCTCTCGAGCTGCTTCGTGAAGGGAATCAACAGTAGCGTTGTCGCTATATTGAAAATGCTATGCACAATGGCAACCCCCGCCGGATCAATCATCTTGTCAATAATCGGGAGTCCCACAATCGCATTCAGACTGTAGAAGGCCACCGAAAATATAATTGTTCCGATAAGGTTAAAGGAGATATGCACAACGCCGACCTTCTTTGCGTTACGATTCACACCAATACTTGAAATCAACGCTGTCACACACGTACCGATGTTCTGTCCCATGATAATCGGCAACGCAACGCCGTAGCTAATGGAACCGGTCAGGGACAGCGCCTGCAAGATACCGACCGAGGCAGAGGAGGACTGAATGATTCCGGTCAGGAGTGCACCGGCAAAAATACCGAAGATCGGATTTTCAAAGGCAGTCAGAATTCCGGTAAACTCCGGCATATCCTTCAGCGGGCTCACTGCATTACTCATCAGCTTCATGCCGTACATCAGTACCGCAAATCCGAGAAGGATTCCGCCTACGTCTTTCTTCTTCTCGCTCTTTGCCACCATAATCATAACGATACCGACAAATGCGAATACCAGCGAGAAGTTCTCCGGCTTGAGAAGCTTGATCCAAATCGCATCCCCCTCCACGCCGATCAGCGAAAGCATCCACGCCGTTACCGTGGTACCGATGTTGGCGCCCATGATGACACCGATGGTTTGCCCGATCTGCATAATGCCCGAATTGACAAGGCCGACGAGCATGACAGTCACCGCAGACGACGACTGAATTACCGCCGTTACTCCGATACCAAGCAGGAGGCACTTAAAGCGATTGGAGGTCATCTGCTTCAATATCCCTTCCAACCTTCCTCCCGCTAACTTCTCAAGTCCTTGGGACATGGCGTTCATTCCATACAGGAAAAATGCCAAGCCTCCTAACAATGTAATTGCCGAAAACATGTCCATATGATATCTTCCTCCATCTAAAGTCTACCCTATTCTCGCAAGTCCATTCACACGTGACGACCAATCTTTGCTCCTGCAATGCAGTCTCTCATTCTTCGCACGCCAAAAGGCTGCTCATTTGTCTCGTTTTCATTACGTATCGTAACAAACTCAAGTTAAATGAACAGCCTTTGTTCCGTTAAATCTTTGTAAAAAGTATCGCTTTCCCGCACATTCGACAGCTATTTGTAGCAAATGAATGGCCTCCGGCATCGGCCCTCCCAAAGCAAACACCTCAACGTGCCGCGACCACCTCACAGCCCCCGCCTGTGATTCCTTCGCGCACGCTACCGACCAAACCACCATATCAACAACCTACGAGGCATTTCCCGGCGTCGCCATTCAGGTAAATGTGGCAGCACAGCGCGGTGGTTCTCACGATTTGCTTCGCGGTCGGTGCTTGGTTTTTAAGTAAGGGGCCTCTCTCGCTACCGTCCTCCGGATCTGCTCCGCGGTCGGCACTCCGACTTTCAAGAAAGGGACCACACACGCTGCGGTTCTTGCGATTTGCTTCGCAAAAGATTTCCGTAGAAGAGATTCTGACATCATTGGCGATGTTGCACTGTTCGAGCACGTTGTGCGAGTTTGCAACATCGCCAATATTAAAGATGTCAGAATCGAAGCAGGAAATCTGCGGGCAAATCGCAAGAACCGCAGCATGTATGGTCCCTCGTGAATGCTCTTGTGCCGACCTCTGGCGGGCAAAGACAGAGGACAGCGTGTGCGGTCCTCATTTTCTTACAGGGCGTACTTGCGAAGATATGCTTCGTAGTTCTGGGCGAAGTCGCTGTTGCCGACCTTCACGCCATTGAGGTATTCGTGCGTATCGAAGCTACCCTTGCTTACCTCGATGACCGCTACCGCAATGTTCGAGCAGTGGTCGGAAATACGTCGATAGTTGTTCAAAATATCCGAAAGGATAAAGCCCATCTCAATCGTACACTCGCCGCGTTTCAGACGTGCGATATGGTTCTTCTTGATATCCGCCGACAGCTTGTCGATGACCTGCTCAAGCGGCTCTACCTTTTCCGCAAGCTCTACATCGGCATTGCGGTAAGACAGCATCGTAATCGTTACGATTTCGTTGATTGCACTCGTCAGAACGCGAAGCTCCGCAGATGCGTCGGGCGTAAACTTCGAATCCTTCTTGTGCATCTCCTCTGCTGCCTTTGCAAGACTTACGCCGTGGTCACCGAGACGCTCGAAGTCACCGATTGCGTGGAGCATTTTCGAAATAACACGGCTGTCCTGATCGGAGATTGCCATTGTAGAAAGATGAACGAGATACGTACCGAGACGATCCTCATAACGGTCAATCTGCTCTTCGTCATTCACAACCTTCTCCATAAGGCCTTCGTCATAGTTGTGGAACAGGCTCATTGCCTCAAAGAGGTTTTGGCTTGCAAGCTCAGACATACGGTTCGTTAGGTTGTTGCACTCCGTAACAGCAATCGAAGGAGAGCGAAGCAGACGTTCGTCGAGAATCATTTGGTCTGTCTCTACCGGAGTATCGTTCTTGTCACGAACAAGCCATTCGGCCAACTTTACAAGACTGTTGATGAACGGCATCAATAGCAATGCCGTAAGAACGTTAAATGCCGTATGTACAATGGAGATATCCACTTCCCTTACCGTATTGGCAAGCCAAGCCGGCGCAAATGCGTTCTGTACGATCAAGAACGTGGACAGCCAAAGCACGGTACCGATTACGTTCATCGCCACATGAACCATTGCAACACGTTTTGCCTGTACATTCGTTCCGATACTGGAAATAACGGACGTAATACACGTACCGATGTTCTGACCCATGACAATCGGAATCGCCATACCGACCGTCATGGCGGTCGTCTGATCTGCCAATGCCAACAAAATACCGATGGATGCAGCCGAACTCTGAATAACCGCCGTAACAAGCATACCGATCAATACACCGAAGATCGGATTGTTAAAGGTCATCAACAGCTCTTGGAATTTCGGCAGATTTGCAACCGGCCCCAAAGCATCCTTCATCATATCCATACCACTCATCAATACGGCAAAGCCGACGAGAATCGTACCGATGCTCTTCTTTCGGTTGCTTTTGCTTATCATAATCATAGCAATACCGAAGAGTGCTAGGATCGGAGCAAAATGCTCCGGCTTCATCAGCTCAATCAGCACACTTTCGCCGCTATCCACACTCGAAAGAGAAAGAATCCAAACCGTCAGCGTCGTACCGATGTTCGCACCGAAGATAACCGCTACGGTCTGGCTGAACTTCATAATGCCCGAATTCACCAAGCCAACGAGCATAACCGTTGTTGCCGATGAGGATTGCATTGCAATCGTAATGCCGGCACCGAGCAAAAGACTGATAAACGGATTGCCCGTCATCTTCTTCAGCATATGCTCCAGCTTACCGCCTGCCATCTTCTCAAGGCTTCCGGAGATTACGTTCATACCGAACATAAAGAACACCAACCCGCCAATCAGCGTGGTTATCATTGATAAAACCTCTACCCTTGTCATAAGTACCTCTCTTCGCATTCGTCTATGTAAAATCCATGTTATTTCACCGTAAAATCTACGTGAACACTACCTATATTATATTCCCGCGTGGCATTTGTACATAGCTTTTATGTTAAATCTATGTTAAGTCACCGAAAATGCAACATTTTCGGTCAAGTCACTGCGCCTTCGGAAAACGAATCGTAATCTCCGTTCCTTCTCCGAGTGCACTGTCTATCGCAATCGTTGCACCGTGATACAATGCACCATGCTTCACAATGGACAGTCCGAGGCCGGTACCTCCCAGCTCCTTTGAATGACTCTTATCCACACGGTAGAAGCGTTCGAAGATCCTCGGCAGGTCTTCCCTCGGGATACCGATGCCGGTGTCCTTTACCGTCAGAAAAACCTCTCCGGACGTATCGTCGCATCGAACGGATACCGTCACTGCACCGTTCTCACGGTTGTATTTGACCGCATTGTCCACAAGATTATAAACCATTTCCTCAACAATCTCTCTTACCCCATGTACCGTCTCATTCGTACCCTCCAGCTGCAATCGCACCTGCTTCCTCTGTGCTGTGTGCTCCAGACGGGAAAGAATATCCTCGCTCATCCGATACAGGTCAATATCGGTCTTTTGAATCTCAATCTCCCTCTCATCCAGCTGCGAGAGCTTGATAATATCGCCGACCAACACAATCAACCGCTGTGCCTCATCATAGATTCTCCCCGCAAACTTCGGAATATCTTGCTCCTGCACCATGCCCGCCCCGAGGATCTCGGCATATCCGGAGATGGACGTCAACGGCGTCTTCAGCTCATGCAACACATTTGCCGTAAATTCTCTTCGCATACGGTCCTGCTTCTCGTGTTCCTCCTGGAGCTCGGTCATCTGTCGATGCAGCTGCCGGTTTTGCGCGTTGATTCGCTGTACAAGCGGCCGAAGCTCGGGGTATATTGCCCGTTCACTTAGTCTTTCGAGATCAATGGCATTGATCGGCTCCATAATGCTTCGACTGATCCTCTCCGCCACCACAAACGAAAGCACCAGAACAATTGCAAGCACAATTACCATCGGATAGATGAGACGCAGAAGCAGATTGATTCCGGTCGACTGTTCCCCGGACACGCGAAGCACCTCTCCGTGAGCCGTTCGTATCGCGTAATTGTAGGTCTTTTGCGCAAGCGTATCGGAATAACGTGTGCTCTCGCCAACGCCCTTCTGCAATGCTTCCTTGAACTCCTCGCGGTCTCCATGGTTTGCAAGCGTCCCCACCTCCACGGTACTGTCGTAGCGCACCGTGCCATCCGCTGCAATCAGCGTCACGCGAAACACCTTCTCATTTGCCTTCAGTTGTCCGACGGCCGTCAGCGACTCCTCTCCTCCCTTTTCAAGCACCGCACACAGATACTGTGCCTCTGCACGGAATTCCTTTGTCTTCTGCTCGTCGTAATACTTGTAGATTCCCACTACGGTAATGACCATACTGGCTACAAATACCAGTAACGTTACCATGAAGGTGTTCATAAAGATTCTTTGCTTCATGCCCTCTCCTACTACGCTTTCTTAATCTTATAGCCCACGCCGCGCACGGTCTCTATCAGCTCCCCTGCGCTGCCGAGCTTCTGCCGAAGTGTTCGAATGTGTACGTCCACTGTCCGATTTTCCCCGTCAAAGGAATAGCCCCAGATTTCGTTCAGCAGACGGTCTCTCGTTAGGACAATGTCCCCGCTACGTAGCAGCATGCACAAAATGTCGAATTCCTTTAAGGTCAACACGACCTTCTGTCCGTCCACCGTCACCACATAACGTTCGGGACACACGTAGAGATTGCCAACCGTATACTCAAGTGCTTGCTTTTCCGGCTCCACACGTCGTAAAAGTGCCTTGACACGTGCCACCAGCTCCATCATCCCGAATGGCTTTGGCACATAGTCATCCGCACCGAGGTCCAGTCCCATCACCTTGTCGTACTCGCTACCCTTTGCTGTCAGCATCATAACCGGAAGCTTATGCGTGGCACGGTTGGCACGCAATCGTTTGAGAACGGACAAGCCATCCTCCTCCGGCAACATGATATCCAAAATTACCATCGACGGTTGCCTCATATCAAGCGCCGAATAAAACTCCGACGGTCGTCCGAAGCCCATTGCCTCCAGTCCCGAATGGTTCAGCGTATACACCACCAGCTCTCGAATATTCTCATCATCCTCTACTACGTAAATCATTTTCATGTCCTCCGTCCTCTTACGAAATGATGCTCACGCAAAAATGCCCTGCGGGCCTGCGGCATTCACCGTTTGCTCCCGTCAGGGCATCCGTTCTCTCTTCTATCGAATTACTTTGCCGCTTCGATTGCCGCCTTCGCTTCCTTCTCAAACTTCACCTTGGTCTTGTTCACATTGGAAAGATCAATCTCAATCTGCACATCCGTAGTTTCCAAAACGAACGAGGCCAAATATTTTCCCTTCAAGCCTACCTCAACCGTAAACTCTGTCTTTTGAAGTGACTCCTTGCTCGTCTCCATCGCCTTCTTGAGAGCATTGTAGACATCCTTATTCTCAAAGGCACTCTTGAGAATCGGTAACGCGGTATCCATAAGCTGATAGAGATCGGGCTGGAACTTATGAACAGTGACTCCGTCCTCCTTCTCCTTTTCATAATCGAAGACCTCTTCGAGAGTCGACTTCTTGTCAAGCTTATTCAGAAGCTTATTCATCGCTTCAACAAACTTTTCCTCATCCAACACGTCGTCATATTCTTCATTTAGATTGGCGGCAAATTCCTCAAGAAACTTGTTTCTGTTCGACGAAGCTTGTTCCAAGGAACGAAAGAAATCCCTGGCCTCGCTCGTGTCCATGACCTTCTCTGCTATGTACTTCCCGGTCATTGGATTCACCACTGCCGCATAGCCACCGTCCTTCTCTATCATCAAATAGATCTCCATCGGAATTGCTTGCATTGTGATATCCAAATAAATATTCGCCTTCTTATCCCGAACGGAACATTCCATATCAAACTCGCCGGTCAGCATTTCGCCATCCAGTGTTACACGAAAGTCGGCGCTAAGACTCTCCGCATTGGATGTCGCGACAAAAGCATCGAGAATCTTCTCCGTCGGTCCCTTCGTAAGTAGCGGAATCAGCCAAAAAACCACCAGAAGTACAATCGCCGCTACGGCAATCAATACACCGCCGAGCACAAACCATTTCTTGTTACTCTTCCGGGGTACATACTCTCCCAGACCCTTAATCTCCGCAGGATGTCCGGCCTCAAAGCCACCTCCCAGGAACAAATCATCGAAGGTATCCTCCTCCGGCAGCTTCTTCCCCTGCGGTCTTGCATCCATCGGCGCACCGCACGCGGTACAAAAACTCTTTCCATCCGGCACATACGTTCCACATTGATTACAAAACATATCGTTCCCCCCTACCCACATTTTTCTGTAGTACTATACTAAAGTATATAATTCCGTCGGTTTAATGTCAAGAAAATTGTACGTTTCGCAAGTTTTCACTTTTCATAATCAGCATTTTGTCATATACTAAAGACATTGAGAGAGACATCCTCTTCGGATCTCAAAGGAGTTCACTATGTTTCGATTATTGACACACATGAAAAATCTCAGGGTGCAGGCATTTCTCGCGCCACTGTTTAAAATGCTCGAGGCCACAATGGAGCTGTGCCTCCCTCTCGTCGTTGCGGCAATCATTGACCGCGGCATCGGCGAACGGGACAATCCCTTCCTGTGGAAAATGGTACTCCTCATGGTGCTCTTCGGTGTCCTGGGCTTGGCCTTTGCCGTTACCGCACAATATTTCTCCGCAAAAGTAGCGGTGCTGTTCACCGGACGTGTTCGTCATGCGTTGTTTGACCATATCCAGTCGCTGTCCTATGCGGAACTGGACCGTCTCGGCACGTCTACCTTAATCACAAGAATGACAAGCGATATGAACCAGATTCAAAACGGAGTGAATCTTACACTTCGTCTTTTGTTGCGTTCCCCGTTCATTGTCTTCGGCGCGATGATTATGGCCTTTACAATAGACGTCAAGAGCGCGCTTTGGTTCGTTGTCGTGATTCCGGTGCTGTCCGTCATCGTCTTCGGCATTATGCTTCTATCCATTCCACTGTACAAGCGTGTGCAAATGCGTCTCGATCGCGTGCTTTCGCTCACACGACAGAACCTAACGGGCGTTCGCGTGCTTCGCGCATTTTGCAAGGAGGAGCAGCAGCGCGAGGCATTTGGGACTCGGATTCAAGAGCTGACGGCGGATCAGAAGCTTGTCGGTCGCATCTCCGCACTGATGAATCCGATGACCTATGTCGTTATCAACCTCGGGATTCTTATGCTTGTATATACCGGCGCGCTGCGCGTTGAATCCGGCCTCTTGACACAGGGTGCGGTCGTTGCCCTCTACAATTACATGTCACAGATTCTCGTCGAGCTGATTAAGCTGGCAAATCTGATCATCAACATTACCAAATCGGTGGCTTGCGGCAACCGCGTACAGAGCATCTTTGAGATTTCGTCCTCGCTGACACGCGCTGCCGAAGCCTCGGAGCCCTCCGAGGCTTCGGCAAGGACCGGCACCTCATCGAACAATCCCTCGATCCCTGCCGTACAATTCCGCGGTGTTACGATGCGCTACGACGGTGCTTCCGAGGATATGCTTTCCGGACTTGATTTCTGCATTTTCCCCGGCGAAAGCCTCGGCATCATCGGCGGAACCGGTGCCGGCAAATCGTCCGTGATCAACTTGATTCCGCGCTTCTACGACGTAACCGACGGTGCTGTTCTGATTCACGGTCGCGACGTGCGCGATTACCCACTGACAGAGCTACGTGCAAGCATCGGCATCGTTCCCCAGCAGGCGCTTCTGTTCCAGGGGACCATTCGCTCGAACCTGCAATGGGGCAAGGCAGACGCCACCGACGAGGAGCTATGGGAAGCCCTACGCCTTGCACAAGCAGAGGATTTTGTACGTCGCAACCCGGATGGCCTGTCCGCACCCGTCTCACAGGGCGGCAAAAACTTCTCCGGAGGTCAACGACAGCGTCTGACCATCGCTCGCGCACTGGTCGGTCAACCGAGCATCCTAATCTTCGACGACAGCTCGTCTGCTCTTGACTACGCGACCGACGCCGCCCTTCGAGAAGCACTTCGGACGCTTCCCTACAAGCCTTGCAGGATCCTCGTCTCACAGCGTACGGCAACACTGATGCACTGTACCCGCATTCTCGTATTGGAGGATGGATGCATGGTCGGGTTGGGTACGCACGAAGAACTGCTTTCCTCTTGTACGGTCTACCAAGAGATCTTCCGATCACAGTTCTCCTCACAGGAGCAGGAAAGGAGGGAGGCTTGATGAAGAAAAGAGAAACCGCTTTTCAAGTGCTTCGCTATTTGGGACACTACAAGCTCTATTTGGTAGCTTCGCTTGTGCTGGCCACAATCTCCGTTGCATTGACGTTGTATGTTCCGATTCTGATCGGCGATGCCATTGACTTGATTGTCGCGCCCGGCAAGGTGAATTTTACGCAAATGAAACCGCTTCTTCTACGCGCCGGCATTTTGGTTGTTGTAACCGCTGCCGCAACGTGGCTGATGAGCTCCATCAACAATCGAATCACCTTTCACGTCGTTCAGGATGTGCGGCGCGAGGCCTTTGACAAAATTACAAGACTTCCGCTGTCTTACTTGGATACACATGCAACCGGCGACATAGTGAGCCGCGTAATCGCAGATGCGGATCAGTTCACAGACGGGCTTCTCATGGGCTTCACACAGTTCTTTACCGGTGCCATGACGATTCTTGGCACACTGCTGTGTATGCTCTCAAAAAGTCCTCTGATTACCCTTGTGGTCGTCGTGCTTACACCGCTTTCGCTCTTTGTTGCGAAGTTTATTGCCACGAGGACTTACAAGATGTTCGAGCTGCAATCCATAACCCGCGGACAGCAGACTGCCGTTATTGAAGAAATGATCGGCGGGCAAAAGGTCGTACAGGCATTTGCTCACGAAGACGAAGCGCTGGCGCAATTCGACGAGGTCAACGACCGTCTGTGCGATTGCTCCTTACGTGCAACCTTCTTCTCGTCTCTGACAAACCCGACGACTCGCTTTGTCAACAGCATGGTCTATGCCGCCTGTACGCTCGTCGGTGCGCTACTCGTCATCCGCGGAAGCCTATCCGTCGGTGGCTTGTCCTGCCTGCTGAACTATGCCGGACAGTATGCAAAACCATTCAACGAAATCTCAAGCGTCGTCACCGAGCTGCAACATGCTCTTGCGTGCGCCGCACGTGTTTTTGAATTGATTACACAGGAGATTCCCGAGCCGGATCTCTCAAAGATTCCCGAAACATCTCCCGTGACAGCAACGACCGACCCGGAGGACAAAACCGGCGCGGTTACGTTCCGCGATGTGGCATTTTCCTATGTCCCCGAACGTCCGCTGATTCGCGATCTTACCCTATCGGTTTCTCCGGGACAGCGCATTGCAATTGTCGGCCCGACAGGCTGTGGCAAGACAACGCTAATCAACCTCCTGATGCGCTTTTACGAAGTGTGTGAAGGCTCCATCTGTGTGGACGGTACAGACATTCGACGCCTTCCGTTCCATGCGCTTCGTTCCCACTATGGTATGGTGCTGCAGGACACCTGGCTGATGGAGGGCACCATTCGCGATAATATCGTCATGGGGAAGCCGGACGCAACCGACGAGGAAGTCATCGCAGCGGCAAAGGCCTCGCATGCACATGGCTTTATCAAGCGTCTGCCGCAAGGCTATGATACGCCGCTTGCAGAGGGTGGCGGCGAGCTCTCGGCGGGACAGCGACAGCTTCTGTGCATCACTCGCGTTATGCTCTGTCTGCCGGATATCTTGATATTGGACGAGGCTACGTCCTCGATCGACACGCGAACCGAGCTGAAGATTCAGGACGCATTTGCCACAATGATGCAGGGGCGCACGAGCTTCATCGTGGCACACCGTCTTTCGACCATCAAAAATGCTGACCGCATCCTCGTAATGAAGAACGGCAACATCATCGAACAGGGCTCGCATGCCGAGCTGATGGCGCTGGGCGGCTTCTATCGAACGCTGTATCTCGCAGGCGGCGGCACCGTGGCGGATGCCTAGCAAATATACAATACACTCGCAAAGTGTCCGATATAAAGCGAGCGATATCGCCGACAAGACGATACCGCTCGTTTTTCTTACTCTTGTCCCTTTTTGTTCTATTCTTCATCACTCCTGCCACCGAACACGCGACAACCAATCGCATAGGATCCCGTGTACGCCGCCAGTGCCACAATGGGCGACACAATCTGTACGGTGCGCATCAGGTTCGGATGACGCTCTGTCCATTGTGCAAATGCCTCCATGGAAAACCACTCGAAGATGCTGAGATCCCCCACCAGAAGGTAGCCTACCGCCGCAAGAAAGAGCGTAACCATCAGTCCCGCCTTTATGGCATTTCCCCTCTGTGCTCCGAACCGCAAATACAGCGGAAGCTCTACGGCAGAAATAATAACAAATATACTGAGCCTCGGCACCGCCAGCTTTCCGTTCTGTCGCATCGTCTTCAAAGGAACCTCCAATTCTAGGCAATGCAGCCCAAGGGAAACAAGCACCAGTGCCACCACTGCCACCAAAAGATACACCACCAAGAGAAAAATGTACTTCGATGCCACATACGCCTTCTTAGACACCGGAAGACTGAGAAGATAATCCCGCTGTCTCCGTCCTTCGTCCGAGGAAATCAGTTGACCTTCCAAAGAGAAGATCACATAACCTGCCGCGTATAAGGGAAAGAGTGCAATGATACCCGGAATCAACACTTCTATCTCTGCTGCCCCCGAATTCACAAGGCACAGTGCTGCAATTCCGCAGGTTCCGAGAAAAAGCACCGTAAGCAGCACCTTTGCATGAGTCTGGGCATAATCCTTTAACAACAAACCGATCATTGTGTTTCCCCCCTTCTACGGCGCACAGAAAGGTACGCTACGCTGAAGCTGACGAGAATCACCGCCACTGCGACCAGCATCATAAGCCATCCCTTTTCAACAAGAAAGCTCTTTCCATTCCCGAACAACTCCATTATCGCCGCCTCCGATTCGGCATCGTCAATTCCTTGTAGTTTCGACGCCATCACAAAAGGTCCGATACACATTAGTAAAACAAACGGCACAGCCATCAGCAGATCTGCCCGTCTCGTCCCGAACACATAGAGCAGTGCCATAACCAATACCGTATATATAGTGAGTACCGCTGCTGCACACAATACCACCGAAGCCAATTCAGCAAAAGTAATGGTTTTAGACGCCGCTGCAACCAAGGCGGCCGCAATCAGGGAACCACCCAAACTCACTGCCGCAAATGCCACACAGGTCAGATACCGGCTCCCCACCATCTTCACCGAAGACACCGGCAAGCTGAACTGCAGCTTCCCGAAATCCGCCTTATCGTCTGCCTTAAAGCAGTCGATAATATTTGCCACAAATGCCATAGGAAAGCATAGCATTACATAGATGGCACCGTCGAACATGCCGAGCATCATTTCCTCGCTGGCCGTATCTTCGAATCCCTCCGCACGCATGCTCTCAATGGCAGTGGCAAGATTCCCTTCCTGCATACTATATGCAAATAAAACCGCCACAACGATCGTACCCAATGTCACTGCCACGAAGAAGCGCAGGCTCCTTCGCAGGCAGTACATGTCCTTTACAAACAGTCCGAACATATCCCCGTCCTCCTACTGCATTTGCGCATTTGCGCGGTTGACGTAGAAGATCATAATATCCTCCAGCGTCGTAGACTCAATTACGAGGTTCGGATAGCTCTGCTTTGCTCCGGCCGCATCACTTGTCAACACCTCCGTGCAAAACGCCGACGGTCTCTGCGAAACAAACGCCTCTCCCACGAGCTGTGCGGCTTCCTCCTTCGTACATTTGATCAGCGCATGTTGCTCCAAAAGCGCATCCTTGTTGCCCGCCAACACAATGCGTCCCTTGTCGATGAAGATCACCTCATCCGCGATGCGCTCCAAATCTCCCGTAATGTGCGAGGACAGCAGAATGGTATGATTCTCCTCCATCACAAATTCCTGAAAGATCTGCAAAATTTCATTACGTACGATCGGGTCCAGACCACTGGTCGGCTCGTCCATCACCAGAAGCTCCGCTTCGTGAGATAACGCCACCGCAATCTGTAGCTTCATGCGCATACCGCGGGAAAATGCCCCACAACGCTTCTTTCTCGGCAATGCAAAACGCTTCAAATACTCAAAAAATACATCCTCACGCCAGTTCTTATAGATATTCTTCATAATCTTATTCAGCTGATTGGGCGTCAAGAAATCATGGAAGCCCATCTCATCGAAAACAACGCCGATGCGTTCCTTCAGCTCCACACCGCTCTTCGTCATATCCTGCCCGAATATCCAAACCTCACCACCGTCACGCTTAATAATGTCCATAATCAAGCGGATGGTGGTACTCTTACCGGCACCATTTTGGCCGATGAATCCACAGATACAGCCCCGCGGCACCTGAAAGCTCACATCCTCCAGTCCGAAGTCCTCGTACTTCTTCGAGACGTCCTTTAATTCCAATACGTAATCCATCTAGCGTTCCCTTTCTTCGTACAATACCTTTAGAATCTCCGCCATCTCTTCATAGGAAATGTCCACCGCCGCAGCTTTCTCGATTGCCTGCTCGAGAAGTCCTTCCACCTCAAAGATTACAGTCTCCTTCACTACGGAATGCTGAATTCCCTTCACAAAACTCCCCTTGCCGGTGAAGGACTCGATATAGCCCTCTCGCTCCAGCTCCTCATAAGCGCGCTTCGTGGTGATAATACTGATTCGTAGCTCCTTTGCAAGCAGTCGCATTGACGGAAGGGCGTCCCCCTCCTTCAGCTCGCCGCGCAGAATCTGGAGCTTGATCTGCTCCTGAATCTGCTCATAGATCGGACGGTCGGAGTTATTCGTGACAATAATATTCATGCTTCGTACCCCTTGGTTCGTTATTGCAATATCGTATATATATAATATATACATTTTTCTTGTTATGTCAATAAGAAATTAAATGTACGTCTTCTTTTGTGCAAAAAAACCGCATCGGCAGGGGTAGCCGATGCGGAAAAAAGAAAGGAGAAAATAATGAAAAATAGTAATATGTGCTTTGTCATCAAGACTTCCGCGATTCCTGCGAAGTCTCATAATAAATTCGCTTCTCGCGATACATGTCACGATCTGCCTCTTCGAGCTGCCGAGCAAGGCACACATCCTCGCTTGTATAGGACGATCCGATAGAGATGCGGATGTTCGCCTCTTTCATCTTACGTCGCACCAGCATAACCGAATTCTCAAATTCCTCTTGTGGTACATTCGGCAGCAAGCTTACAAATTCATCGCCACCGATGCGGAAGGAATTGCGACCGAACGTCTTATGTATAATATTCGCTGTGCGCTGAATCAGTCCGTCGCCCGCCTCGTGTCCCATTGTGTCGTTCGTAATCTTCAAACCGTTCAGATCCATATATACAATTCCGAGCGTTGCCGGCAGTCTCTCCTCCAGCTTCTCTAGCTCCTGATTATAGCGATTGCGATTAAACATTCCCGTCAATGCATCCTCATAGCTTAAGCGGGAGAGCTCTTCCATGACCTTTCGCTTCTCCAGGTCATTGTTCAAGAAATAAATCACCGATATCAAAAGTCGTGTATTCTCATAATTCTTTCGCGGATTGTCTACCCCGAGAAATCCGGTGATCTCACCGCTTTCCATTAGCGGTGCAATCAAAAGTCCGTGAATCCCCTGCTTGCGGAGCATCTGTGCAATGTGTTCATCGCAGGCTGTCTTCTTGCTCTGTTCCGACATGTAGAAGATCCCCTTTTCTCGAAACACCCGCAACCACGGCTCAACTAGATGCAATGAAATCTTCTGCATGCTTGCAAGCTCCGGCCTTATTCCCACCGTCGTGTATTCATACGTATTCGAGGTCGTCTGTGCCTCCCTGTCAATCTCGAACAGATACGTTCGTTCTCCCGCATAATAGTCATTCACATTCTTCAAGAGACTGTTAATTGCGGTATGTACATCCATGCACGAGGCCAAGGTACGAATGCAACCGGTCAGTGTCTGCTCAAGCTCCAATTGCTGTTGCATCTCCATTCGCTGCTTCACACGCTCCGTAACAACCTCCGCAATATCAAAATGGTAGCTTCGACCTTCATAACATAGGCGTTTGCTCCGGTGCGCAAAATAATCTCCACTCTCCGGGTTGTGGCTCTCCCATCGACAGAACTCCTCCATTGCGAGCTCCGCATTACGACAGGTCTCGCAAGGTGTCTTCCTCCCACGCAACAACTCGTAACACTTCTTCCCCTCATAAGGTTCTTCGCCGACCCCAAAGAAGCTCTTCGCGCGGGAGTTCATATACTTAAGTTCGTAGGTGTCCATGGAGGCCAAATAGACAATGCTATCGCTTTCATCCATCAACTGTTCGGCTATTTGCTTCCAAATCATCGCTTTTCCTCCCCCGCTTCCTGTGTTTAGTATACCATTTTCCCTTTCTG
>JAZRZZ010000004.1:0-56922 GCA_045601665.1 Lachnospiraceae bacterium | reverse complement strand
GGAGTGCGTAACAGACTTAAATCTGGTATGGGTATATGAACTGGAATTTACTTTGGCATTCTAGAGATATCATATTGCGTCAGCGCCATATCATTGACAATCCTTTGAGTTGGAGGTATAATCAGCTCGATAAATTTGAAGTTGTAATTGCATTGTTGGTTTTATTATACGTAGAAGCGAGGGAGGCGTTATATGCAAGAGATAATTGAAAAAATTATGAGTACAATTGATAAGAAAAAGGTGCAGAGCCTGTGCAAGAAGATTCTAAAGAAATGTAGCTTCAAATCAAAAAATGACCTGAATAATGTGTCAGATTTGGCAACATGGTTGTACATATATGGATATTATGAGGATGCAATTAAGGTATGTGACATGCTCCGGGAAATAGAGTTTTCAGGAAATTATGATACTTGGTGGCATGTGGATTTTTGCATGTGTCTGAAAGCAAGAGTTTTAAGAGAAAATGGTGTCATAGATGGTAGAGAAGAGTTATTAGAACGGATAAATGAGCATAGACATCCGGAATTGTATGTCAATGGTGTTAAATGGTATCGGGAAACGTTAAACAAAAATATTCAGAATGATGATGCGTATCGGCCAAATCGTATTAATGATGGATGGAGAATGTGCAAGCTTCATCATGCAATTATGGATCGTGAGGCGGGTAATCATCCGATTCCTGATGATGAGCTTGAGACAGATATCAAAGAAATTATTGATTTACTTAAGCAAGTGAAGTAGGTATCAAGGTGTGAATGGATTTTTGATCGATTTAATATGTAAAGTGATATTTATAATATAAGCATGGCAAGGGCGATAAAGAAAGAAAAGCATATTTTGATGCTTCATTTACAGCTTATTGAACAGATTGGCGGAACTGTTGGTGTAAGAGACTTCAATTTGTTGGAGTCTGCTATAGAGACTCCATTTCAGGTATTTGGTGGAGAAGAGCTATATCCAACAGTTCAAGCAAAAGGTACACGTCTAGGCTATGGCTTAATAAAGAATCATTGTATGTTGGATGGAAACAAGCGAATAGGAACACATCTCAATATGCAAGGATTTTATTAGGTGATAAAACACATTCATCAGAGCCGTATGAGATTTATTCCATACATGAACGGCATTGTTATGGAAATTATACATTGGGCAAAGAAGTTCTATTGGCACATATAAGTGAAACAAATAAAAAGCTTCAAGCTTATTGACACTACCACATAGAATAACGGAGGAGCATTATGAAAGTATTACTTGTGAATGGAAGTCCGCGTGCAAAAGGATGTACGTATACTGCACTGGAAGAGATGGCAAAGGTATTTTCTACGGAAGGTATTGAGACCGATATTTTTTGGATCGGAAACAAACCGATCTCAGGTTGCATTGCCTGTGGTCGTTGTGGAGTTCTCGGAAAATGTGCGCTTGACGACTGCGTAAATGATTTTTTTGCGCTTGCCGAAAATTATGACGGTTTCGTATTCGGTTCGCCGGTTCATTACGCATCGATGTCCGGTGCGATGACCTCCTTTATGGATCGTGTGTTTTATGCAGGTTCCTCGAAGTTCTATCTAAAGCCTGCAGCAATGATTGCATCGGCAAGACGTGCGGGAACAACGGCAACCTTGGACCAGATGAATAAGTATGCGCTTATTTCGCAAATGCCGCTGATTGCCTCTTGTTATTGGAATATGGTACATGGCTCCACACCCGAACAGGTACGAAGGGATGCGGAGGGAATGCAGGTGATGCGTACGTTGGCAAAGAATATGGCATGGTTTTTGCGTTGCAAGGAGGCAGGAGAGAAGAACGGTGTGGCTCTGCCTCAACAGGAAGAAA
This sequence comes from Lachnospiraceae bacterium, assembly GCA_045601665.1. GTDB lineage: Bacteria > Bacillota > Clostridia > Lachnospirales > Lachnospiraceae > ISDg. The sequence continues at coordinate 55,089 of JAZRZZ010000004.1, read as the reverse complement.
AGGTGTGGACGAATTTTATCCGATAGATACATAAATGCTGCTTTTGGCGAGAGGATGGGCGGAAAGTATGTGCCGAACACGCAATTATGAAGAAAGAAGCGTCTGAGGAGGCGACGATGATAACACATCCGATAGAACCGGTCTATAATGAGAGTTCTCGAATATTAATTCTCGGAAGCTTTCCTTCGGTAGCATCCAGAGAACAAAATTTTTTCTATGGGCATCCGCAAAACCGTTTTTGGAAGGTGCTTTCCGAGGTATTTGAGCGACCGATACCGGAAACGGTGGAGGAGAAGCGAGCATTTCTACTTAACACAAAAGTTGCAGTATGGGATGTGATTGCTTCGTGTGAGATAACGGGGAGTGCGGATAGTTCGATAAAAAATGTGGTTCCGAATGATCTGAGTATTCTTTTAGAGAAGGCGCCGATTCGACGCATTTTCGTTAATGGCAAAACGGCGGAACGATTTTATAATCAATATGTGCGTAATGTGATACACCGAGAGGCAATATGTCTTCCTTCGACATCTCCGGCAAATGCGGCTTGGAGCAAGGAGCGGTTGCTGTCAGAATGGAAAGTAATACGTGAGTTCTCCGAATAAATAGGAGGCCGATAGACAAATCGGAAATAGAAGGTGCTCCGCAATAATGAATTTCATAGCAGTGATAGAAAAGGGCATTGTACAATGTCTTTTTTTATTTCTCCCGAATGATAAAATTTGTGAATGCGGGGATACTGTCGGAAAAGACATGGATTGGACGGAGAATTATGAAGAGTGAGAAAAAGCAAAAGGTATTGGTTGTCGGAGCAGGACTTGCGGGCTTGTCATGTGCGTATGAGTTGGCAGTTAAGGGACATCGTGTCACGGTTATTGAAGCGCATTCGTATGTCGGAGGTCGAACCTCTTCCTTTGTATCGGAGGGAATGCCCGTGGAATCCGGGTTGCACCGCTATATCGGATATTACTCTGCATTGCCTCGTCTATTGAAAAAATGCGGAGTGCGAATAAAGGATATTGTCACATGGGAGGAAAAGGTCGATATTTTGGTCAAGGAAGCGCGAGGTAAGGTGGTACTTGGTCTTGCGCCGTTTTGGGGCTTTCGGAAAATGATTCGGGGTCTTTTCGGAAACCGAGAATTTCTTTCGGCAAAGGATAAGCTGTCCCTGCTTCCGTTCTTTGTGTGTGGTTTTGCAAGCTATCCGTTTTCCTTACGCCTTGACCGTGTATCCGTTGCGGAATATGCAAACCGGTATCATGTAACGGAACGTGCAAAGCGATTATTGCTTGAGCCACTCAGTAGTGGAATCTTTTTTATGCCACCGGAGAATTATTCTGCCTATGCGTTTTTCGGTTTGTTTGTTCCGGCCATGACAAAATTTTATAAAATGCGTATTGGTGCATTTCTCGGTGGAATGACCGAAGTTATGTGTGAACCGATTCGAAGAAAGATAGAGGCACTCGGTGGAACCTTTGTAATGGAGGAGCCCGTAGCAAGCGTGTTGATGCGAAAAGGAAGAGTAATCGGAGTACTGTCGGAGGGTGGTCGCGAATATCATGCAGACAAAACCGTAATAGCAACGACTCTTCCGGCCGCAAAAAGGATTTTAAAACCATTGAAGCATCGAAAAGAGTTGACAAGCCTTTTTGAACTGCCTACGATGTCTGCCTGTTCGGTGCAGCTGGAATTGAACGCTCCTTCCATGGAAAAGGACATAACCTCCTTCGGTCCGGGTACCGATATGGTAAGCTTTGCGGAGCAATCGAGGACAACCTTTCGCGACTCCAAAGGTAGATTGTCTGTGATTCTCGGAAACCCGAAGGAATATGCGGACCGGGCGGAGGACGAGCTTCTTGCAGTTGTTATAGAGCAAATGGAGAGTCTCGGTGTGCATTTGCGGGAAAATGTATGCAAAGTACGCAAAATCACGGAGGAAAACGATTTCTATTCGTTGGACAAAGGCAATCAACGGAAGCGACCACGACAGAATATAGGGATTCCCGGCTTGTATCTGGCGGGGGATTACACACAGACTCCTTCCTTTGCTACAATGGAGGGGGCGGTTTTGTCGGGAAAATATGCAGCAAAGGAATGTGTGCGGAAAGGAAGGAATTCGGATGGCAAATCGATTGAAGTATGAAAAGTCACCGTATCTTTTACAGCATAAAGACAACCCGGTGGAGTGGTATCCTTGGGGTGAGGAGGCATTTTCACGAGCGAAAGAGGAAAACAAGCCGGTGTTTCTAAGCATTGGATATTCGACCTGTCATTGGTGTCATGTGATGGCGGAAGAGTCCTTTGAAGATAAGGAGGTTGCCGAGGTATTAAATGCCGGATTTATTAGCATCAAAGTAGACCGTGAGGAGAGACCGGATATTGATTCGGTGTATATGTCGGTTTGTCAAACACTAAATGGTTCCGGTGGCTGGCCGTTAACGATTTTAATGGATGCGGAGAAGAAACCGTTTTTTGCGGGAACGTATCTGCCGAAGCACACACGAGCAGGACATTGGGGATTGATCGAGTTGCTTATAGAGGTACGAAGATTGTGGAGCGAGGAGCGGGCTCATGTAGATCGCTTGAGCAAACAAATCACCGATTTTCTGAAGCATCGGCAGGAATCCGAGGAAGGAAACCCGGAAAAGCATTTGCTGCGTTTGGCGTATAGTCAATTTGCTGCTACGTTCGACACGCGATATGGTGGCTTCGGAAGAGCGCCCAAGTTTCCGACCCCACATAATTTAATGTTCCTTTGTGATTATGCGAAAAGAGAGCGCGAAAATGCAGGTGAATATATGTCGGAACTAACCTTAGATGCAATGGAAAAGGGAGGAATTCATGACGCAATCGGCGGAGGGTTTTCGCGGTATTCTACGGATGATATGTGGCTTGTTCCGCATTTCGAAAAAATGTTATACGACAATGCATTGCTTATGATTGCTTATACAAGAATGTATCAAAAGAATAAACGGGAGTCGTTCCGCAGAGTAATTGTACGGACTGCGGAGTATGTATTAAGAGAGCTGCAAGATCCTTTGGGAGGCTTTTATTGCGGACAGGATGCTGATAGCGAAGGGGTTGAAGGAAAATATTATGTTTTTACTCCGAAGGAAGTGATGCAAATCCTCGGAGAAAGGGATGGAAAGGAATTTTGTCGACGGTACGACATTACGGAGAAGGGAAATTTTGAAGGGAAGAGCATCCCAAATCGCATTCAAACCGAGCAAGAGGCGTGGACGCCGGAGGATCTAAGGCTTCAAAAACTGTATGATTATCGAAAGGAAAGAACCTGTTTGCATAGGGATGATAAATGCTTGCTGTCATGGAATGCATGGATGATGATTGCTCTGGCATATGCAGGGACGGTTCTTGATGATGGAAAATACTTGCGTGCGGCTTTGCTTTGTCAACAATTTATCGAAGAGTACATGACAGACGCAGAAAATCGTTTGTATCTTCGTTACCGAGAGGGGGAAAGAGCAAATCAAGGACAGTTGGATGATTATGCGGTCTATACGCTTGCATTGATAACACTGTATCGAACGACCTTTCGGGCAGAGTATTTGGAAGGAGCGATTACGTATGCAGAACAAATGCTTGCTCTTTTTGAAGACAAAGAGACGGGGGGCTTCTTTATGAATGCTTCGGATGGTGAGGAGTTGTTTGTTCGACCCAAGGAAAGCTATGACGGGGCAATACCATCCGGAAATTCAGTAGCAGCTATGGTTCTTGAGGAATTAGCGCAGTTGACCGGGATGCGGAAGTTTCGTGAGGCGGCGGATCGCCAGCATCGATATATTGCCGGACAGGCAAAAGAGACACCGATGGGACATGCATTTGGGTTACTGGCGATGGCAAAGATGTTGTATCCTCACCGTGAGCTTCTCTGCGTCGGAGAAACGGTTCCGACCGAAGTCATGAAGTTCCTCAAAAAGCATGCACCTGACTCATGGAATCTGTTGTTTATCTCTGCGGAAAATCGCACCTTACTTGCAAAATGCGCTCCATTTACAGCGGATTATCCTTTGCCCGATACAGGAACAACAATGTGGTATTTGTGCGAAAACGGTGCATGTAAGACTCCCACCGATAAGTTTTCTGATTTGGAACTGTGACGTGGTGTCACAATTATAAACCTACGTCGTATTGTAAGTAAAAGCATTAGGGAAGGAGATACCATACGATGCGCTTACAATATTGCGACGAAGGGCAGCTGTGGCTGCGTATCTTTACACAACATCCGGAAGCAAAGGCAATGATACGAGGAGGGGCTTTGGCTCCGAATATTTGCGGTTGTGCTTGTTTTTATGATACCGAATACGGGGTCATTCTTTCCGCTGCGGTTACAGGTTTGCCTATGGAAGATGAGAATCACCGAAAAGCATTCTTTGGGTTTCATGTTCACGAGGGCACGAGTTGTACAGGGAATACAAACGATTCGTTCGCCGATACAAAATCCCATTACAACCCAGACGGTCACGAACATCCGGAACATGCGGGAGATTTGCCGCCGCTACTCGCAAACAATGGATTTGCCATGTGTGCATTTCTGATTGATGGCTTTGCGATACAAGAGATATTGGGAAAAACACTTGTGATTCACCGTCTGCCGGATGATTTCCGGACACAGCCGGCGGGAGATGCCGGAAGCAAAATCGCTTGTGGGGTTATTCAGCTGACAACATCGATAGGTGCATAAAATCTTGTACGTTTCGTCAATCTGTGTTATGCTATAAACGGTGATCTTATTACGAAATAGTGCGGGAGGAGAGAAGCTGTGAGGAAGCATAAACGGACAATGGTTCTCGGAATTGTTATTGCGTTACTGCTATTGGTCGGAACATTTTTATTGTTTTACTATAATGTTATTGAGTGGAACAATTACGATGCGGACGATTTTGGGATTGAATGTGTGTACAGTACTGTGGATTATAACAATAACGGTACGGACGATTATACAGATTTTCTTCTCGGCGCTAGAGCCGACGCCGAAAATCACCCGAGGTATGATGGGTCCTACTATGAGGGTGGTTATCCACCGAAGGATATCGGTGTATGTACCGACGTTGTATGGAGAGCATTTGCGAATGCGGGGTATTGCTTGCGAAAAATGGTCCACAAAGATGTCACGGAGCGGCTTGATGCGTATGCACATATTGAAAAACCGGATAACAACATTGATTTTCGAAGAGTGGTCAATCTTCGTGTGTTTTTTGAGCGGTATGCAATTTCTTTGACACTTGATACAGAAAAAATTGCGGAGTGGCAGGCGGGAGATATTGTTATTTTTGGTGAAGATAAACACATCGGAATTGTATCAGACAAAAGAAACAAGGACGGGGAGGTTTATATCATCCACAATTCCGGTCAGCCACGTCGGGAAGAGGATTTCTTAAAGCGTGCCACCGTAACCGGACATTATCGTTTTGATGCCTCATTGGTACCCGAGGAGTTGCTTGTCCCGTGGAGAGAGGACGGCGAAAATTAGACAAACACAAAAAAGGCGAATCCTCGGATTCGCCTTTCATAATGTCAAACAATTAAGCCATCTTGTTAACCGCAAGCGTAAGTCTGGAAACTTTTCTTGCAGCGGTATTCTTGTGGAAGATTCCCTTTGCAGCAGCCTTATCGATTGCTACAATTGCATCCTTCAAACAAGAAGCAGCCAAAGTCTTGTCGCCGGCAGCCACAGCAGACTCAACCTTCTTAACGAGGGTCTTAACCTTGGACTTGATGATCTTATTTCTCAACGTCTTCGTCTCAATTACAAGAATTCTCTTCTTTGCGGATTTAATATTTGCCATCGAACACACCTCCCGTATATAGTCTGGTTTTATTCTCGCATGATTGCATGTACAAATCCGGACACGGACGCTTTGTACACACATATACATCTATAATAGAACATCGTTTTTTATTTGTCAATTATTTTTTTCAAAAATTTTTTACGTACGGATTTATAAAAATCCATGGAATCCCGCGTATTTCATGATCAAAATGTGAAAACTGTAATGAAAGACAGAAAACGGAGGGCAGAAGAATGATGGAACATACGGATCTTGCAGTAGAATGGAGAGAAGATGTCGGAACAATTCTTAATACGGAACAGAGGATATTCTATGAAGAACACATTGAAGAAAATGGTGAGATACGCATTTCCGAGGTAAGAATCGAGGACGATGAAGTGGCAAAAAGTATCGGACGAGACAAGGGATGCTATATAACAATCGAAGTACCAAAGCTTCATAAAAAGGATGTGGCATTTCAGGAAAGGATTGTGACGCATTTGGCGAAAAGTATTCGCTTGCTTCCGGTGTGGGAGCAAAAAAATGTGTTGCTTGTCGGAATTGGTAATCGGAGCATTACGTCGGATGCATTGGGGCCGTTATGTGTCGAGGCAACTGCGGTAAATCGTCATTTGCATGGCATAAATCTCACAAAAAGCAAATATAGTATTAGTGCAATCATTCCCGGCGTCATGGCACAAACGGGGATGGAGTCGACGGAGATTGTTCGCGGTGTAGTTGCACAAACAAAGCCGGATCTTGTAATTGCCATTGATGCTCTTGCTGCAAGAAGCGTGCATCGGATCAATTCGACCATTCAGATTTCCGACACCGGAATCGCCCCGGGATCGGGCCTCGGAAATTATCGGAATGCATTGAACAAGGAATCGCTCGGGGTTCCGTGTATTGCCATCGGCGTTCCGACCGTTGTCTCGGCCGCGACCGTTGTAAGGGACGTTCTTTTACACATGCATGGCAATTCGGAAGACAATAAAAATATACAAGACGAAGAACATTACGGCCAATACGAGGAACTGTTTGTAACCGCTAAAAATGTGGACGAGGAGGTACGGTGTTTAAGTCATATTATTTCAAGCGCTATCGAGGAATGCTACGAACTTATCGATTCCGAATAAATTTGAAAAGAATTTGGCTGGTCCTGTGTATTGGATTGGGAGTACTTGTTATGCTACAGGGAAATCGCATTACAGAAATGCTGAGCTTGTGTGCGACGAATCAAAATGGTATGTCAGCATATCTCCACAAAAAAGATACAGGAACGGCAACCGATGTCTTTTTTGGAGGGTGGCCGTATCTTGTCGCATATTCATATTCGGAGACGACAGGGGATCGAGAAATGCTCAAAATTGATTACGGTGCAGAAAGCTACACCGTAATTACAGGGGAGCAGGCGATTGGAGAGTCAGAGGAGGACACCTTGGAAGCGCTTGCTTCCGGATTGTCGTTTTCGGGAATGAAGCAAACGTATTTTACCGTGGACGCAACAACGGTGTTTCCCGAAGGTCTCGTAACACCCTCCGAGCTTCTGACAATGGATCTTTCCTTTGAAAAAAACGAGAAGCCGACCATACTGATTTTCCATACGCATGGTTCGGAGGGCTACGCAGACAGTCGCGAAGGAACGGACGAGGATACGGTGATCGGTGTCGGTGAGGTGTTGGCAAATTATCTTAGAACAGCGGGCTATACGGTGATTCACGATACTACGCGTTACGATGTGAAGGATGGTAGAGTAAATCGCGACGTATCCTATAATCAAGCATTGGTCGGATTGGAAGAGCATATAGCAGAACACCCGGAGATTGAGGTCATCATAGACCTTCATCGTGACAGCGGGGCCAAGCGTGTCACTGAAATCGCAGGACGAAGCACGGCACAAGTGATGCTGTTCAACGGACTGTGTCGTAATACAAGCGGTCCGATTTCCTACCTTGCAAACGAAAATCTTACGGGAAACCTTGCATTTAGTTTGCAAATGAAATGCAAGGGAGATGTTTTATACCCCGGATTTATGAAGAAGATTTACTTAAAAGGGTATCGCTATAATATGCATTTGGTACCTCATGATTTGTTGGTTGAGGTAGGAACGGCAAGCAATACCGTCGGAGAGGCAAAGGCTGCAATGAAGCCATTTTCGGAGATTCTGCTATCGGTATTGGAAGGGAAATAGTGCAAACATTCATTTGTCGCCACAAAAATAGCATGAAATTACTTGTTATTCATTTATATTTATGGTATAGTGAAATAACTGTTAGTCGTAAACAGAAGCTAGAATAACAAACAAAAGGCGGGGGAGTTGGCTCCCTCATTAGAGAAAACGGAGTGATATATGATAGATTCAGAACAAAGTCGTATTCGCAATTTTTGTATTATTGCGCATATTGATCATGGCAAGTCGACCTTGGCGGATCGTATTATCGAAAAGACCGGTTTGCTTACCAGCAGAGAGATGCAGGCACAAGTGCTTGATAATATGGAATTGGAGCGAGAAAGAGGAATTACCATAAAGGCACAAACGGTTCGTACGGTATATCGTGCCAAGGACGGCAAAGAATATATTTTTAACCTGATTGACACTCCGGGACACGTCGATTTTAACTATGAGGTATCACGAAGCCTAGCGGCCTGTGAGGGTGCTATTTTGGTTGTGGATGCTGCGCAGGGAATAGAGGCGCAGACTTTGGCCAATGTGTATCTAGCGCTTGATCATGATTTGGAGATTATGCCGGTTATCAACAAAATCGATTTACCCAGTGCGGAGCCCGAGAGAGTAATCCGAGAGATTGAGGACATCATTGGACTGGAGGCATCGGATGCACCATTGATTTCCGCCAAGGTAGGGCTGAATATTGAGGATGTATTGGAGCAGATCGTTACGAAGATTCCGGCACCTGTGGGTGACGCTGAAAAGCCGCTAAAAGCATTGATTTTTGATTCTGTATACGATTCGTATAAAGGTGTAATTATTTTTTGTCGTGTGATGGAAGGAACAATTACAACGAATACAAAGATTCGTATGATGGCGACCGGAGCTACGGCGGATGTTGTGGAAATCGGAACCTTCGGACCCGGCAAGTTTATTCCCTGTGATACGCTTTCGGCCGGCATGGTAGGTTATATTACCGCAAGTCTAAAGAATGTAAAGGATACTCGTGTCGGTGATACGGTGACCGATGCACAGAAGCCGGCAACAGAGCCTTTGCCGGGCTATAAGAAAGTCAATCCCATGGTGTATTGCGGTATGTATCCCGCAGATGGAGCAAAATATCCGGATCTTCGTGATGCGCTTGAAAAACTGCAATTAAATGATGCGGCTTTGCAGTTTGAACCAGAGACCTCCATCGCGCTTGGCTTTGGTTTTCGATGTGGCTTTTTGGGACTTCTTCATCTTGAGATTATTCAGGAGCGTCTGGAACGAGAGTACAACCTCGATTTGGTGACGACTGCACCAAGCGTAATCTATAAGGTGTTTAAGACGGACGGTACTGAGCTTGAAATCTCCAATCCGGCGAACTTACCCGATCCGTCAGAGATTGAACATATGGAAGAGCCGTTTGTGACCGCAGAGATTATGGTGACGACGGAATACGTAGGCTCGATCATGAAGCTTTGTCAGGAACGTCGGGGCATTTACCTTGGAATGGATTACTTAGAGCAGACAAGAGCCCTGTTGAAATATGAGCTACCGCTCAATGAAATTATTTATGATTTCTTTGATGCCTTAAAGTCCAGAACAAAGGGCTATGCTTCCTTTGACTATGATTTGAAGGGGTATGTTCCGTCTAAGCTTGTTAAGCTGGACATTTTGATTAACCGTGAGGAAGTCGACGCACTGTCCTTTATTGTGCATGAAGAAACAGCGTATGAGCGTGGTCGAAGGATGTGTGAGCGTTTGAAAGATGAGATCCCAAGACAACTGTTCGAGATCCCGATTCAGGCGGCAATCGGTAGCAAAATCATTGCAAGAGAGACGGTTCGTGCGATGAGAAAGGACGTTTTGGCAAAATGCTACGGCGGTGACATTACACGTAAGAAGAAATTGCTTGAGAAACAGAAGGAGGGAAAGAAACGCATGCGCCAGGTTGGAAACGTAGAGATTCCGCAGAAGGCATTTATGAGCGTTTTGAAACTAGATGATGAAAAGTAATAAAACATTTGAAATGTATATTCATGTTCCATTTTGCGAGAAAAAGTGCGATTACTGTGATTTTCTTTCTTTTAGCGGCAAGGAATCTTTATGGGAGGATTATTTTCGTGCACTTCGAAGAGACATTCAGGATTTCGGAGACTACTGGTATCCGAAGCGCCTGAATAGCGTCTTTATCGGAGGTGGAACGCCTTCACTGATGCCGAAAAGGTATATTCAAAGCTTGCTTGCGTCAATCAAATTACATGTTCCGAAAACCTCGGATTGCGAGATAACCGTAGAATGTAATCCCGGAACGCTTACAAGAGAAAAACTGAAGGAGTATTTCAGAGCGGGAGTTAACCGATTGAGTATCGGACTGCAGTCTGCAAACGATGCAGAACTGTCGGCGATTGGGCGGATTCATGATTATAAGACCTTCGAGGACAATTTTTTATTGGCAAGGGAAATGGGCTTTTCCAATATCAATGTGGATCTAATGATGGGGCTTCCCGGACAGACGCTAGAGTCATATAGAGAGACCTTATACAAGGTGATTAAGTTAAATCCCGAGCACATATCTGCATACGGCTTGATGCTGGAAGAGGGAACGCCGATGCATCGCAGATTTCAAGAGATGCCGACGGAATTTTCTGACGAGGAGTTTCAATGTCAGCTATATGAAGAGACGGTAGATATTTTGAAGAAAGCCGGATATCTCCAGTATGAAGTTTCGAATTTCTGCAAGCCCGGGAAAGAATGTCGCCATAATCTCGGATATTGGAACCGAACAGAGTATATAGGCATCGGTCTCGGGGCAGCTTCTATGTACGAAAATACCCGACGTACTGTGACAAGTGATTTGGAGACGTATATCGCAGGCGGAGGCTTCAAGGAGATTATTCCGCTGACAGAGGCGGACGTTCGAAATGAAACGGTGATGCTTTCTCTTCGAACAAAGGAAGGTCTGCATATCGATTCCTTCGCAAAAGAATTCGGACAGGAGTATGCGGATCAACTCATGAAAAAATGTGAGCCTTATGTAAAGCAAGGGTTGTTGCAGTATTCGGAGCATTGCTATTCCTTTTCGACCAAAGGGTATTTGGTCAGCAACTCCGTTTTGGCTGACTTGATGGAAGAATAGACGTACTTCACAAACAAATTAATAAAAAAATAAAATAGCCTGTTGACAAATGACGTTGACAGTGCTATTTTATGTTTAAGATGTTAGCACTCGAACGAAAAGAGTGCTAATAAAGTAGTTAGGGAGGGGACTATGGGGTTAGACGGACGCAAATTGAAGATTCTGAAAGCAATCATCCGAAATTACCTCGAGACCGGGGAGCCGGTTGGTTCGCGAACGATTTCTAAGTATACGGATTTGAATCTTAGTTCCGCAACGATTCGGAATGAGATGTCGGATCTCGAGGAAATGGGCTACATTCTACAACCACATACGTCTGCCGGAAGAATTCCTTCCGACAAAGGCTATCGTTTGTATGTCGATATGCTGATGGAAGAAAAGCAACAAGAGATGGAAGAACTTAAGGTTGAGTTGAACGCCAAATCCGAAAAGCTTGACAGCATATTGAAGGAAGCGGTGAAGGTCATTGCGAACAATACAAATTACGCTTCGCTGATTACAACGCCGCAGTATCGAATTAAGCGAATTCGTTTTCTGCAATTGACACAGATGGATGAGAATACGTTGTTGACCGTGATCGTTTTGGAAGGCAACATTGTTAAGAACAAACTGATTACCGTACAGGAGGCGTTGACACAAGAAGTTGTTCTGAAGCTGAATTTGATGTTGAATACTTTTTTGCAGGGGTTGGATATTAAGGAGATTAATTTGGGTATCATACAGAAGATGAAGGCAGAAGTTCCTAGATATACCAATGTCTTGTCCGACGTGCTTGAGGCAATCGGTGAATGTTTTGAGGAAGAAGAGGTTGACGCATATACAAGTGGTTCGACGAACATTTTCAAGTACCCGGAGCTGAACGAGTCAGGGCGTGCAAGCAGTTTGCTATATGCACTGGAGGAGAAGAAGCAGCTGACGGAATTAATGTACAACGAGGGCGACAAGGAGCGCGGAATACAGGTCTATATCGGCAATGAGTCTCCGTTGGAGGCAACGAAGGACTGTTCCGTTGTGACTGCGACGTACCATTTGGAGGAAGGCGTATACGGCAAGATCGGGATTATTGGTCCCAGACGAATGGATTATGAAAAGGTAGTGTCTACATTACAGAATTTAATGAGCGAGCTGGACAGTATCTTCAAGAAAGAGTAAGCATAGGATGGAGGACAGTATGGACGAAGAAGTGAAGGAGTCAATGGAGACGGAAGCGATTCCGGAGGAAAGTGCGAACGAGGCAGAGCAGACCACCGAGGAAAAGAATTCCGACCAGCCTGAGAACAAGGAAGCAAAGCCCGAAAAGAAAAAGAAAGAAAAGAAGAAGGATAAGAGAGACGAACAGATTGCGGAGCTGAACGATCAGTTGTTGCGTCAGAGAGCAGAGTTTATTAATTTCCGCAATCGCACCGATAAGGAAAAGGCTCAGATGTTTGAGATTGGAGCCAAAAGTGTTTTAGAGAAGATGCTTCCCGTAGTGGATAATTTCGAGAGAGGTCTTGCCGCCTTAAGCGAAGAAGAGCTGAATCAGCCTTTTGCGCAAGGGATGGATAAGATATATAAGCAAATGACAACCATTCTTTCGGAGCTTGGTGTGACTCCGATTGAAGCAGTGGGGGAGGAATTCAACCCCGATCTACACAATGCGGTTATGCATGTGGAGGATGACAGTGTTGGCGAGAATATTGTCATCGAGGAATTCCAAAAGGGATATCGCTATCGCGATTCCGTCCTTCGCTATAGTATGGTGAAGGTAGCAAATTAAACAGAACTCGGCGTTTGCGTCCGTGTTGCCTTCGCAAACATGCCGTAATATAAGCAACACAGAAAGAGGTAGAAGATTATGAGTAAGATTATCGGTATTGACTTAGGTACAACCAACAGTTGTGTGGCGGTTATGGAAGGTGGTCAGCCGACTGTTATCGCAAACGCGGAAGGAACGAGAACGACTCCGTCTGTAGTCGCATTTACAAAGAACGGAGAGAGAATTGTAGGTGAGCCTGCAAAGCGTCAGGCAGTAACCAATGCGGATAAGACCATTTCCTCAATCAAGAGACATATGGGCACCGATTTCCGTGTGGCGATTGATGACAAAAAGTATACTCCACAGGAGATTTCCGCAATGATTCTGCAGAAGTTAAAGAGCGATGCGGAAGCACATCTCGGCGAGAAGGTTACGGAGGCGGTAATTACCGTTCCTGCATATTTCAATGATGCACAGCGTCAGGCAACGAAGGATGCCGGTAAGATTGCAGGCTTAGATGTTAAGAGAATCATTAACGAGCCTACCGCAGCCGCACTTGCATACGGTCTTGACAATGAAAAAGAGCAGAAGATCATGGTATACGATCTCGGTGGCGGTACGTTCGATGTGTCCATCATCGAAATCGGTGACGGTGTAATTGAGGTTCTTGCTACTTCCGGTGATAATCGTCTTGGTGGTGACGACTTCGACGATAGAATCACTCGTTATATGATTGATGAGTTCAAGAAGACCGAGGGCGTAGACCTTTCTCTTGATAAGATGAGTCTGCAGAGATTGAAGGAAGCAGCAGAGAAGGCAAAGAAAGAGCTTTCTTCCGCGATGACAACAAATATCAACCTTCCCTTCATTGCCGCTACTGCTGAGGGGGCAAAGCATTTTGATATGAATTTGACCAGAGCGAAGTTCGATGAATTGACGCATGACCTGGTTGAGAGAACTGCGACTCCGGTACAAAATGCTCTGCGTGATGCAGGTATCAGTGCTTCTGAGCTCGGAAAGGTACTTTTGGTCGGTGGTTCTACGCGTATTCCGGCCGTACAGGATAAGGTACGTATGTTGACCGGTCAGGAACCCAGTAAGGCATTGAACCCGGATGAGTGTGTGGCTCTCGGTGCCTCCATTCAGGGTGGTAAGCTCGCCGGTGATGCGGGTGCAGGCGATATCCTTCTCTTGGATGTAACGCCCTTGTCTCTCTCTATTGAGACCATGGGTGGTGTTGCAACCAGATTGATTGAGAGAAATACGACGATTCCGACAAAGAAGAGTCAAGTATTCTCCACTGCGGCAGACAATCAGACTGCCGTTGATATTAATGTTGTACAGGGTGAGCGTCAATTTGCTCGCGACAACAAGAGTCTCGGACAGTTCCGTCTCGACGGAATTCCGCCGGCACGTCGTGGTGTTCCGCAGATCGAGGTTACGTTCGATATCGACGCCAACGGTATCGTAAATGTTTCTGCAAAGGATCTCGGAACCGGAAGAGAACAGCATATTACCATTACCGCAGGCTCGAATCTTTCTGATGCAGACATCGAAAAGGCCGTTAAGGAAGCCGCAGAGTATGAAGCGCAAGATAAGAAGCGCAAGGAAGCGGTAGAGGCTCGTAATGAGGCAGATTCTATGGTATTCCAGACTGAGAAGGCATTGCAGGAGGTCGGTGACAAGTTGGATCCTTCCTTGAAAGCCGATGTCGAGGCGGATTTGAATCACCTTAAGGATCTTGTGGCAAGAACCAATCCCGAAGTGATGAGCGAGGGTGAGGTAGAAGATCTCAAGGCCGGAAAGGAAAAACTTATGAATTCCGCACAGCAACTGTTCCAGAAGATGTATGAACAGGCACAGGCGGCAGGTGCAGGTCCCGATATGGGCGGTTACCAGGCCGGCGGAGCGGAGGATGATAACGTCGTTGACGGAGAGTACAGAGAGGTATAGACACCTTTTTAGACAGAGAGAATGGGGCTGGCTTTCTATAAAGTCAGCTCCTTTCGTGGATTTATCAGATCAATAATTTGATTACAGGAGTTGTGAGAAAAATGGCCGATAAAAGAGATTATTACGAGGTACTCGGCGTAGCAAAAAACGCTTCCGATGATGAATTAAAGAAGGCATATCGTAAGCTTGCGAAGAAGTATCATCCGGACACCAATCCCGGTGATAAGGACGCGGAAATGAAGTTTAAGGAGGCCAGCGAAGCATATTCCGTTCTTAGTGATTCCGAAAAACGTTCCCAGTATGACCGATTCGGTCATGCGGCATTTGAACAAGGGGGAGGTGCCGGTGGATTTGATTTCAACGGAGCGGATTTCAGCGACATTTTTGATATGTTCGGTTTCGGAGATATGTTCGGTGGCAGACGTTCCTCTGCAAACAGCAATGCGCCCAGAAGCGGTGCAAGCGTACGCACGTCGATTCGAATTACTTTCGAAGAAGCGGTATTCGGATGTGAAAAGGAACTGGAATTGAATTTAAAGGATCGTTGCGGTACCTGTAACGGCACCGGTGCAAAGCCAGGAACCAGCCCGGAAACCTGCTCGAGATGTAAAGGCTCCGGTGCAATCATTTATACGCAACAGTCATTTATGGGAATGATTCAAAGTCAGAAAACCTGTCCTGATTGCAAAGGCGTCGGTAAGATTATCAAAGAAAAGTGTAAGGATTGTTACGGCACCGGTTATGTAACGACACGAAAGACGATTAAGGTGTCGGTGCCCGCAGGCATTGATGAAGGGCAGGCTGTAAGAATTCGCGATATGGGGGAGCCAGGAATTAATGGTGGCGAACGAGGAAGCCTTCTTGTCGAGATTACGATTGCACGCCATCCATTTCTTCAGAGAAGAGACACGGATTTGTATTCGACAGCGCCGATCAGTTTTGCACAGGCGGCACTTGGTGGAGATGTGCGTATTTCAACCATTGACGGGGATGTGCTCTATGAATTGAAGCCCGGGACACAGACCGATACAAAGGTTCGTTTGCGCGGAAAGGGTGTTCCATATCTGCATAGAGAAAATCAGCGAGGGGATCATTATGTTACACTGGTTGTCCAAGTTCCGACAAAGTTGAATAACGAGCAGAAAGAGCTGCTACGCCAGTTTGACGATTCGATGAATGGGAAATCATCGGATTCCGACAAAGAAAAGAAGAAAAGTAAGCTATTCGGCAAGGATAAGTAATACCGAAGAAAGGACTTCCTAATATGAAGTGGAAAGCAATACAGATAAAGACGACGGTAGAAGCGGAAGACTATGTCAGTGCTGTATTATGTGAGCTTGGGTTTGAAGGAATTGAGATTCAAGATTCCGTACAGTTAAGCGAAGCGGATCGAAGAAAGATGTTCATCGACATTCCGCCGGAGCTTGACGAAACGGATACGGTCGCTTATGTCACATGCTATATGAATGAGGATGCGGACGTTGAGGCAAGTGTGGCACAGATTCGCGAGGAGCTCGCGGATTATGGGGACTTGATCAATTTCGGTGATTTGCAGATTGAGATATCCGAGACGGAAGATAAGGATTGGATCAACAATTGGAAGAAATATTTCAAGCCTTTCCGTATCGGCGAGCATATTGTAATTAAGCCTACGTGGGAAACGTTGGACGAAGTACTCGAGGGTGATATGATTGTGGAGATCGATCCCGGGACAGCCTTTGGAACCGGTTCTCATGAAACCACATGGCTGTGCATTGAAAATCTTCAGCAATTTCTGAAGCCGGGAGATGCCCTTTTGGATGTCGGGTGCGGTAGCGGTATCCTATCCATTATCGGAAAGATGCTAGGTGCCGAATATTGCATCGGTACGGATATTGATGAGGTGGCAGTGCGTGTTTCCAGGGAAAACGCACAGGGCAATGGTCTAAATTTGGTTACACCCGAAGCTCCGATGATTATTCCCGGAACGGTATCGTATTTCGAAGGAAATATTATCGGAGATGATGAATTTTTGAATAAGATTTCCCTCGATAAGTATCATTTGGTAGTTGCAAATATTCTTGCGGATGTTATTATACCTTTAGCACCTATTGTGCGAAACGTGTTACGCCCCGGCGGTATCTTCATCAGCTCGGGAATTATAAACACGAAGGAGGAAGAGGTGCGTCAGGCACTTCTTGATGCAGGCTATGAAATTCTTGAGGTTGACCATAGAAAGGATTGGGTCAGCTTTGTTGCAACAATAGCTTAGGAGGTATGTATGTCTCGCTTTTTTGTGGAAAGCAATCGAATTGGTGAGAATGAGATAGTTATCGATTCCGGTGATTACAATCATATAAAAAATGTGCTTCGTACACGTATCGGCGAGTCAGTGACGGTTTGTGACGGGCAAGGGATGGAGTATGACTGTGTTGTCGAAGAGTATTTGGAAGACTATGCGAAACTGCGCATATGTGCACGTCATTCTTCGGACACGGAGCTTCCGATTCGAATTCGGCTGTTTCAAGGTATGCCGAAAAAGGATAAGATGGAATTGATTGTGCAGAAGGCAATCGAGTTGGGAGCATTTTCGGTTGTTCCGGTGATGTGTGAACGAACGGTCGTAAAGCTTGAGGACAAGAAGAAGGAGACGAAGAAGATAGAGCGTTTGCAAGCGATTGCCGAAAGTGCCGCAAAGCAATGTGGTAGAGGCTTTATTCCGCAGGTAGAAGCACCGATTTCGTTCAAAGAAGCAATCGTTTTAGCCGCCTCTCAGGGATTGGTGATATTGCCATATGAAAATGCACTTGGCATGAAGGAGACAAAGCACTGGATATCGGAATCGACGAACTACAAGAATGTTTCGATTTTCATTGGTCCGGAAGGAGGATTTTCTCGGGAAGAGGTTGCGTTTGCCGAGAAAAACGGTGCAAAAATCATCAGTCTTGGAAGAAGAATCTTACGTACAGAAACAGCCGGCCTATGTCTGTTGTCAATGCTGATGCTTGAGACGGAGTGTAATTTGGATCCGGTACGCAAAGAATAACGGAGAGGAATGGTCGAATGGAGATTTATTTGGACAATGCAGCGACAACGAAGGTATTTCCCGAGGTGTGTGAGGTGTGTGGGAAGGTGATGCTTGAGGACTACGGAAATCCTTCCTCTCTCCACACAAAAGGCTTTACCGCAGAGCAATACATTCGAAATACAGCAAAAAGGATTGCCAAAAGTCTCAAGATCGATGAGAAGGAGTTAATCTTTACATCGGGCGGTACCGAGGCGAACAACTTGGCGATCATCGGTGGTGCACAGGCCAGAAAACGTCGAGGGAACCATGTAATCACGACTGTGATAGAGCACGCTTCGGTATACAATCCGTTTATTTTTCTCGAAGAAAACGGTTTTCGAGTTACCTATCTGTCGGTAGATTCCAACGGATGCATTTGTCTGGACGAGCTCCGTGCAGCATTGTGTACAGAGACGATCTTGGTATCTATCATGATGGTGAATAATGAGATTGGTACAATTGAGCCGATAGAAGCGGCAGCTAAGATAATCCATGGTTACAACAGCGAGATTTTGTTTCATGTGGATGCAATTCAAGGTTACGGTAAACTTCCTGTCTATCCGAAGCGCACGGGGATTGATTTGCTTTCGGTTAGCGGGCACAAATTACACGGTCCGAAGGGCAGCGGATTTTTGTATGTACGTGATAAAGTTCGGATTCTTCCCTCGATTCTCGGTGGCGGGCAGCAGAACAATATGCGAAGCGGAACCGAAAATGTACCTGCAATTGCCGGTCTCGGAGAAGCCGTTCGTCTGTATTTTGATGGCGTTGAGGAAAAAAGAGAACATCTATATTCGTTAAAGGAACAATTTATTCGCCGGATGGAAGCAATGGAAGGAACGCATGTCAATGCGGTGTTTGCCACAGAGGAGATTCCTTTGGAAAAGCGAGTTCGTATGACTGCACCACACATTGTCAGTGTCAGCTTCGATGGCATTCGAAGTGAGGTGTTATTGCACAAGCTCAACGAGTATCATATTTTTGTTTCAGCGGGTTCTGCCTGCTCGTCAAATCATCCGGCAATCAGCGGAACCTTACAAGCCATCGGAGTTGAACCGAGGCTTTTGGATTCCACGATACGCTTTAGCTTTTCCATCACGACGACATCGGACGAGATCGATGAGACTTGTAATGTGCTTCAGAAGATTTTGCCTGAGCTGAGAAAATATACAATTAAGTAATCTACCGAGGAGGAGACCCAACATATGTACCAAGCATTTTTGATCAAATACGCTGAAATCGGTCTCAAAGGCAAGAACCGTGCCTATTTTGAGGACTGTCTTGTAAAACAGATTCGCACGAATCTGAAGCCCTTGGGCGAGTATCGTGTAACGAAGGAGCAGGGAAGAGTTTTCGTCGAGTGTCCAGAGGAGTTTGATTATGAGGATACAGCAAATGCTCTCGGCAAGGTATTCGGTATTGCAGGCTATAGTCCGGTTGTGATTATTCCTTCTACCGAGTGGACGGATATCTGTGAAGCGGTAGGAAATTTTGTTGAGAATTTCTTTGAAACAAAGGATTTCACGTTTAAAGTGGAATGCAAACGAGGAAATAAAAACTATTTTATGACCTCGCCGGAGATTTGTATGGAGATGGGCGGATATCTTTTGGATCGCTTCCCCGGGTTGAAGGTTGATGTACACAATCCAAAGCATCGTATTACCGTAGAAGTACGCAATCGCGCGTATGTTTATACCGACTGCTTTAAGGGACCGGGAGGAATGCCCGTGGGATGCAACGGAAAGGCAATGCTTCTTCTTTCCGGAGGTATCGATAGTCCCGTTGCAGGATATATGATCGCCAAGCGAGGAGTATCGCTTGAAGCAACGTATTTCCACGCCCCGCCGTATACAAGCGAGCGTGCAAAGCAAAAGGTTGTGGATCTCGCAAGAATCATTTCTGCATATACCGGTCCAATTCATCTAAACATTGTTAATTTTACGGATATTCAGATGTACATCTATGAAAAATGTCCGCACGAAGAGCTGACAATCATTATGCGTCGTTATATGATGCGCATTGCGGAAGCCATTGCAAAGGAAACCAATTGTTTAGCGTTGATAACCGGTGAAAGCATCGGTCAGGTTGCAAGCCAAACAATGCAAAGCTTGAATGCGACGAATGCAGTATGTACATTGCCGGTATATCGTCCGTTGGTTGGTTTTGATAAAACGGAAATTGTAGATATCTCCGAAAAAATCGGCACATATGAAACAAGCATCCAGCCCTATGAGGATTGTTGCACCATTTTTGTTGCAAAGCACCCCGTAACAAAGCCTGTATTGCGAATCATTGAGCGCTCGGAAGAAAATTTGAATGAAAAGATAGATGAAATGTTAAAGATAGCGTTAGAGACAAGAGAGTGTATTCTTGTCAAGCCTGAGAATTAAAAAGCAAAAAGGCGTGTCCAAAAGGGCACGCCTAGTAAGTTTAAAGCTAGTTGATATAGGGCTTCAGAACCGTGAGAATCTGCTCCATTTCTTCATCGTTGTGAATGTTCAATGTAATGGGCTTGGAAAGATCCAAACTGAAGATTCCCATAATAGATTTGGCATCAATCACATAACGACCGGAAACCAAATCAAAATCGGAATTGAACTTTGTGATGTCATTAACAAAGTTCTTAACCTTGTCAATAGAATTCAGCGTAATTGAAACAGTCTTCATAAACTCGCCTCCTAGATATACTCTTGTATTTATAGTATCGTTAACGGAGGAAAAAGTCAAGAGAACTCGGTATTTTTTTTGCCGAACATTCGAAAGGATATATCCGAATGAATAATTTTTTGTCAAAGAAAAAAGTAGCGTATCTTACACTCGGGTGCAAAGTGAATGCGTACGAGACGGAAGTGGTGAAAAAACAATTTCGTGCCTTCGGTGTCACGGAGGTTTCTTTTCGTGAGTCGGCAGACATCTATATCGTGAATACATGTACAGTAACCAACATTGCAGACCGAAAGTCACGGCAAATGCTCCGTCGAGCAAAAAAAATCAATCCGAGCAGTGTTGTGGTTGCACTCGGATGTTATGTGCAGGAATTTTACGAACAACACAGGTATGACCCTGAAATCGATGTGTTAATCGGTAATCGACGAAAAGGGGAGACTGCGGGAATCGTAAATCGCTATTTTGCATCGATAGCGAACAACGAAGCACCGGAATGTGTCTTTGTGACGGAGGACAAGGATCTGACCTTGTACGAAGAGCTTCCGCCAATCGTACAATTGGAAAGTTGTCGTGCATTTTTAAAGGTGCAGGATGGGTGTAATCAGTTTTGCAGCTATTGTATCATACCGTTTGCAAGAGGACGTATCAGCAGTCGAAGCGCGGAAAGTGTTTGCAACGAAGTCATTGGACTTACGGTGGCGGGGTATCAAGAGGTGGTTTTAACGGGAATTCATTTGTCTTCTTATGGTTTGGAAACTCATTCGCTTGCCGAACAAACCTCGCTTTCGGTTCCATACGGAGACTTGCCTTTGTTATCTCTTCTTCGGAGTTTGCAGAGCATAGAGGGGCTTGCGCGCATTCGTCTCGGATCCTTAGAGCCGCGAATCATTACCGAAGGCTTTGTATCTGAGCTTGCGAAGTTGACAAAGGTATGTCCGCACTTTCATCTTTCTTTGCAAAGCGGCTGTAATCGTACGCTAGGCGCAATGAATCGAAAATACACCGCCGAGATGTATGCCGAAGCCTGTGCCGTATTGCGCAAATATTATACAAATCCAGCGATTACGACCGATATTATTGTCGGTTTTCCGCAGGAAACACCCGAAGATTTTGAGGAGTCGCTGGAGTTTGCTCGTCAGATTGCATTTTCACAGATTCATGTATTTCCGTTTTCGCGAAGAAAAGGAACCGTAGCCGATCGGATGAGTGGACAAGTTCCGGAGGAAGAAAAGCATCGCAGGGAACGAGCATTTCTTGAAGTTGAGGAAGGGTTGCGAATGGCATATCGTAAGGAGTGGATCGGCAAAGAAACGGAGGTACTGTTTGAAGAGTGTCGCAGTATCGATGGCGAGAACTATTTCGTCGGCTATTCGGATCGTTACATTCCATATGCAATTTTTTCAAAAACGGACCTGACAAACGTCATTTGTCGTGTCATTGGGACAAAACTCGCATCGGACGGAACATTGATTGCGGAGTTTGCTTAAAATTCGTTTGCTATTTCCACGCAAATGCGATAAAATGTATAAAGGACAGATTTAGCACAAACGGAGGAACGTGTTATGCAGGAAAATCAGGGGACACAATATTTTAAGGTTGAGAATCGGCCGGAACAGTTTGTACGCACTGTAATCGATACAGTATATGTGGCACTTGCGGAGAAAGGTTATAACCCGGTTAGTCAAATGGTCGGCTATCTCATGAGTGGTGACCCGACCTACATAACCAGTCATATGAATGCCAGGAGCTTAATTGCGAAGGTAGAAAGAGATGAGATCATCGAGGAACTTTTGAAAGACTATATTAATTATAATCTTCGATAAGAGAGGCGACAAAAGATGATTCATTTGCTTGGTTTGGATTACGGCTCGGTTACGGTAGGAGTTGCAGGAAGTGATGCGTTGTTTTATACGGCGCAACCTTTGGAAGTGATTCGACGAAAGAGTGAGAACAAATTACGCCAGACATATCAGCGCATTGAACAACTAATTGCAGAACGCGGTGTGAATGCACTTGTGGTTGGATATCCGAAGCACTTGGACAATCATATCGGAGACCGTGCAATACAATCGGAGGCCTTTGCTGCCGATCTGAGACGCAGAACGGGCTTGCCGGTGATTTTATGGGACGAGCGCCTAACAACCGTTTCCGCGCACCGTGCCTTGGATGAATTTGAAGTCTCAACAGAGAAGAAGATGCAGGTGGTTGACAAATTGGCTGCTGTATTTATCCTGCAGTCATATATGGATTATCTGACGAATCATCCTGAAGAGATGAAGAAATTGGAGGACGAAATTCGTGAACGAAAAGACGGAGAGCATTCGCTTTGAAACCGATGAGAACGAGGTTGTTGATTTTTCCGTAATTGCACAGACGAAGCTTGGAGGAGTACAATACCTTCTGGTTAGCGAGCCCGAAGGAGAGGAAGCATATATTTTAAAAGAACTAACGGACGATAATAATATGATTACGTATGAGATGGTTGAGGACGATGCCGAACTAAAGGCGGTCGGAGACCTGTTCGAATCGATAATTGAAGATATTGACCTTGTATAGGTCTGAATTGAGAAAGGAAGAGTATGAAGATTAAAAATTCGATTCGCGTTGTTCCACTTGGGGGACTTGAGCAAATCGGTATGAACATCACCGCGTTTTGTTTTGGTGAGTCCATCGTGGTTGTGGATTGCGGGCTTGCATTTCCGGGAGAGGATATGCTCGGTGTTGATCTTGTCATCCCCGATGTTGCATTTTTAAAAGAGAATATGGATAAGGTGAAAGGGTTTTTCATTACGCATGGTCATGAGGACCACATTGGTGCCCTGCCTTATATTTTACGTGAGATCCCCGTTCCGGTATACGGCACGCGTTTGACACTTGCTATTATTGAGAACAAATTACGGGATTTTCAATTGGAAAAGGATATTTCGCTTAATGTCGTAGAATATGGTGACATCATTCGTTGTGACGAAATCAGTGTCGAATATATTCGAACCAATCACAGCATTGCAGATGCTGCGGCACTTGCGATTTCGTCTCCGGCGGGAACGATATTGCATACCGGTGATTTTAAAGTAGACTTCACGCCGGTGTTCGGTCAGACAATCGACCTGCCAAGATTTGGCGAACTCGGAAAAAAGGGAGTACTTGCACTTATGTGTGACAGTACCAATGCACTAAAGCCCGGATGGACGATGTCGGAGAAGACCGTAGGAAAGACCTTCGATAATCTGTTTTCCGAGAACGGGAATCATCGAATTATTGTTGCGACCTTTGCTTCGAACGTAGATCGCGTACAGCAAGTCATTAATTCCGCCGCAAAATACGGACGAAAGGTTGCGATCGAAGGTCGTAGCATGGTAAATATCGTATCTACAGCAGCGGAGCTTGGTTATATTACTGTTCCGGACGGTTTGATGATTTCTTTGGAGGAGATTCGAAACTATCCCGAGGAACAGGTCGTGCTAATTATGACCGGAAGTCAAGGAGAGCCGATGGCGGCACTTTCCCGAATTGCCGGAGGTACACACCGCAAGGTATCCATCATGCCCGGAGATGTTGTTATTATCAGTTCAACTCCGATTCCCGGAAATGAAAAGAATGTTTCGAAGTTAATTAACGACCTATCTATGCTCGGTGCGAATGTAGTTTTTCAAGATACTCATGTGTCGGGACACGCTTGTCAAGAAGAAATTAAATTAATATATAGTCTTGTTAAGCCGATGTTCTCTGTGCCGATTCACGGTGAATATCGTCATCGTATCGCACAGAAAAACCTTGCGGTCAATCTTGGTATGCCCAAGGAAAATGTCGTAATTCTCAAATCCGGTGACGTATTGGAGTTAAACAAACGTTCTGCAAAAGTCATTTCCAGTGTACCCGCAAAGGGTATCATGGTAGATGGCCTTGGTGTCGGCGATGTCGGCAATACCATTTTACGAGAACGTCAGAGCCTTGCCGAAAACGGTATCGTTGTTGTTACATTGGCGATAGAAGAGGTGTCAAAGGAATGTGTCAGTCGCCCGGTACTCGTTACTAAGGGATTGGTATACGGCAAAGAGGCAGAGCCTTTTTTGAGTGAGGCAAACGGTGAAGTGTTTGCTTGTCTGGAACGTTTTTACGAGAATACTGCTTTGGACCTCGGTCGATTGAAGAATGATATTAAGAGTAGCCTCGGCGAGTATTTTTGGCGCACGCTTAAGAGAAGACCGGTTATTTTACCAATTGTTATTGAGGTATAAGGCGGTATTTACGTAGAGTTACAAGGGAGGATTGTGATGATGAAGAAGAAAAAAGTGAGAACCGAAAAGTACTTGCTTTCCATATCCAATAGCTTGGTACGCTTCTTTTTGGACATCATGTTCTATATTGTTGTGGTTATAGCAGTTGTGGTTTGCAGCCGATATGCATATACGTTTTGTTATCAGGTATTCGGCTCCGACGCAGTCTCTACAACGGAAGATGCAAAGGAGATTGAATTTTATATTCAGTCTGGGGATTCTACAAAAGAGGTCGCGAAGAAACTGGAACGGGAAGGAATCATTAAGAACAACCTGTCCTTCTACGTAAAGGCCAAGCTAAACAAGTACAACATTCTTCCCGGAACGTATGTGCTTACAAGTGCAATGGATTATAACACGATTCTTTCGATCATTGCCTCTACGTCGGAAGGAAACGGCACCGAGGGAAGTGAGGAATAACAAAATGCTGGACTCTCTGTTATGCAATCCTCATATTTCGGACTATATTTGCTCGTTGGAACCCGACTTGCCTACAGTTCTTGCAGAAATAGAACGTGTGGCAATCGAAACGGAGGTTCCGATTATACGAAAAGAAGCGCAAGGCTTGTTGCGCTTTCTTTTGAAGACGAAAAAGCCGAAGCGCATCCTTGAAATCGGGGCTGCGGTTGGCTTTTCCGCATGTTTTCAGTTTTGCTGTACCGAAGGAAGCTCGGACATTATAACCATAGAGAAGGTGCCGGATAGAATTTGTGCAGCGAAGAAGAACATTTCCGAATTTTTGGACGATTATCGAAGTTCTCATTCCGGCATGAAAGGATCCATTTCGCTAGTGGAAGGCGATGCCGCGGAGGTACTGGATCGCATGGTAAATGCAGAGGAGTGTTTCGACGTCGTATTTTTGGATGCAGCGAAAGCACAATATCCGGTCTATTTGCCGAAAATCATGGCTCTATTGCCGGTCGGTGGTATGTTGATTACTGATAATGTGTTGCAGGAAGGTAGTGTGGCAGAATCGAAATTTACGGTGACTAGAAGAGATCGAACAATACATTTGCGTATGAGAGAATATATTGATGCATTGTTTCACGATGAATGTCTTGCCAGTGTGATTCTACCGCTCGGAGATGGTATGACCGTAACAACGAAGCTTTTCTGATATGCAATAAGGAGAAACGGATAGTATGAGAAAGAAACCGGAGTTACTGATTCCCGCAGGAAGTTTGGAGGTATTAAAGACGGCCGTCCGTTACGGCGCCGATGCGGTATATGTCGGTGGTGAATTGTACGGACTTCGTGCAAAAGCAAAGAATTTTTCTGATGAAGATTTATTGGAAGGAATTCGATACGTTCATGCGGCCGGAAAGAAGATTTATGTTACGGCGAATATTACGGCACATAATCGTGATTTGGAAGGGTTACGTGCATATTTCCGTAAACTGAATGAATGGAAGCCGGATGCGTTGATTATTTCAGATCCCGGAGTTTTTTCGATTGCCAAAGAAATATGTAAAGATATTGAGCTCCACATTAGTACACAAGCAAACAATGTTAATTATTTGACCTATCGTTTTTGGTATGAGCAAGGGGCTTCTCGCGTGGTAACCGGACGGGAACTTTCTATGGACGAAATCACGGAGATTCGACGCAATATCCCGGACGATATGGAGATTGAGACCTTTGTGCACGGTGCTATGTGTATCTCTTATTCCGGTCGTTGCTTGTTATCGAACTACATGACCGGACGAGATGCGAATCTCGGAGCATGTACACATCCGTGTCGCTGGAAATATTTTTTGATGGAAGAAAATCGTCCGGGAGAGTATTTTCCCGTGTTTGAAAATGACCGTGGAACATACATTTTTAACTCCAAGGATTTGTGCATGATAGAGCACATTCCCGAATTGGTAGCTGCGGGAATCGACAGCTTCAAAGTAGAAGGTCGTATGAAGACCGCGTTGTATGTAGCGGTTGTGGCAAGAACGTATCGGATGGCCATTGACGATTTTTTCATGTCCCCTGAAACGTATTATAATAATCTTTCGCGTTACCGTGAAGAAATCAGTCGATGCACATTTCGCAGTTATACAACGGGATTCTTTTTTCAAAAACCCGGAAGTGATGCACAGGTCTATGAGGAGAACGTATATTACAAAAATGCAATTTATCTTGGTATTGTCGAAGAGATAACAAGTGACGGTAAGGCTGTAATTCTGCAAAGAAACAAATTCTGTGTTGGTGATACGATAGAAATTATGCGACCGGATGGAACGAACATAGCGACGTCCGTTCTCGGAATGGAGGACGAGGAAGGAAATGCAATGGAGGCGTGTCCACATCCAAAACAACGGATTCGCCTTGTTTTGTCCATGACTCCGCAACCCGGAGATCTGCTTCGGATGGAGGATGCTTCACCAAAGGAATAGAGTTAGGGAAGACTTTCGTGGAAAAGCAAGTTTTTTGTCCAATTCGCATACTGTGTGTTAAGTCATTTCGAGAGGTGTGTGGTGCGGACATTTCCTCATCCGTTGACACCCGAGGAAGAGCAGAATGCATTAGAGGCAATGAAGAACGGAAATACCCGCGCACGTAATTTGCTGATTCATCACAATCTTCGTTTAGTAGCTCATGTCATAAAGAAATACGGTTTTCCCGAAAAAGATACAGAGGATTATATATCGATCGGAATTATCGGTTTGATCAAAGCGGTTGACACCTACAAGGTAGAGAAGGGAAGTCGTCTTGCTACGTATGCGTCTAGATGCATTGACAATGAGATATTAATGGCAATGCGAAGCGGGCGACGTCAGGCTCGCGAAGTGTATCTCGAGGATTCCATCGGTTTTGACAAAGAAGGAAATGAGATTCATTTGCTTGACGTCATGGAAAGTGAGGAAAACGATGTCCTCGGTGACTTAATTTTGTCCGAGGACGTAGGGCTACTTCGGTCGGTTATGAAAACGGTGCTGAACCCGAGAGAATATCGGATTCTGCGGTTACGCTACGGATTTACCGAGAGCGGAAGAGCGTATACGCAACGTGAGGTTGCTGCATATTTTCAAATCAGCCGTAGCTATGTAAGCAGAATCGAAAAGAAAGCGGTTCGTAAGCTTCGAACAGCGATGGAAGAAAGGAATTCGACATGAAGAATTACAAAAGAGCAAAAGTATTTGCACTTATTATAATTGCGTTTGCAATGCTTGTCGGTTGTTCGGAAAAAGGTACGGAGTCAACACCGACGCCTACCATATCCATAGCAACGATTTTGCCCACCTATACGCCGACACCATTGCCGTTAAAGGATCCGGCTGTGACGGATGTACATGGAGATGCGCTTGGAATGTTGCCCTCACTCTCTGGTTCCGAAGATGCTATATGGCAACTGGCATCTCCGATTGTGCTTGACCGCGTTGCGAAGGGAAAGGGAGATACAACGGCAGAATATCGGTTTCTTTGGACGAAGACTTGTTTGTATGTTCAAGTTACGGTTTCGGATGTTACGAAAGATACTTCGGGCAAGACTTATAGCAATCGCGACAGTGTTGTTTTTTATCTGAACGAAGATGGTGCTAAGAATAAGAAATATGCGGTTGGTGACGCTTATTATGTTGTTGATCGTGATGGAACCATTGCCTTTGGAACCGGTTGTAATGCGGAACGCTTCCGGTCGGTTGTCTATGAGATTGAAGGGGGATATGTTGTTGAGGTTTCTCTACCGCTTCTTACGATTACCGGAGAAAAAGGCAGGATGATTGGATTCGATGTCCGTGTCAATGATGCCAACAAAGGAAAACTTGTGAAGGCAGTGCAATGGTCTGACAAAAGCAATCACACGGACGTGAATCTTCGTGGAGTTGGCGAACTGACATTTGAGTAGAGGAGTGCATATGAAGAAACCGTATCAATATATAGCATTATTACTGGTTGGTGTTCTGCTTGTATCCCCTGTGGTATTGGCTGCAGAGGAGAGTAATTCCGATCTTTCGACCATACCTACAGGTGAGGTTAGCTTTCTAACACCAACAGAAATACCGACAGAAGCACCGACAAATACACCGACGCCGGTTGCTTCTCCGACGGAAGCACCGACAAATACACCGATTCCAACCGCAACCGTCGTCCCGCCGGAAGTGCCGTCCGCGACTCCGACATTGACAGAGGCTCCTACGGCAACCATAACGATAGCTCCGAGTGAACCGCCATTGACCAACAAAGTAACCAAAGTACCGACACCGACGCCTTATGTTTCTGTCATTCCTCCGGCGCCGGAAGGCAACTATAATGTTAAAGAAACGGATGTTTCCGCAACGGTGGGCGGAATTCCGACAGTAACCATCGACGGTGTAGAAGATGCACTTTGGACTTTCTGCAACGAATATTTTCTTGAAAACCCGGTTTTGGGAACCTGTGATGGAAAGGCAAGCTTTCGTGCTATGTGGGACAGCGGGTATCTATATCTTTGGATTGTTGTAGAGGATTCAACCGCCGATGTGTCAAACGAGTTATTTACACGTAAGGATTGTATTGAAATTTTCTTTAATGAGTCCGGTGGAAAAGGAGCTGCCTACGAAAAAGGGGATCAACATTATTTGATTGCCAGAAACGGAGAGGTGAAGTTTGGGAACGGGGCCGGCGAAGATTTGATTTCCTTTGTAACCAAGGAAACGGAAAACGGGTATGTTGCGGAAGTCGCACTTGCATTTGTTTTGCAAGAAGGAGAAAAAGATGCTTCTGTAGGACTTGACATTCGTATTAATGATTCTCATGGGAAGGGTAGTCGAGACTCTATACTTCAATGGAGCGATACCTCTCTTATGACATATACCGATTTGTCGAAGATCGGAACAATAACCTTTCGTTGATAAAAAGCATTTGTTTTCTGCTTTCGAAGGCGAGAACAAATGCTTTTCTGAAATTGAGGAATGATCATGATTAGTTTATTTTCTGTGGAGAATGCTCTGAGCTTTGAGCAGGTATGTCAATTAAAAGAACCGGGATTCTTTCGAAATCTCAATATCGACCAATACATCGACCGTGTGGTTGCACTATGGGAGGACGAAGAATTACGACCTTACTTTTATTATTTGTCCGATGATTTTGAAACTACAAAATATCGTCAGGAAATTTATAAGGATCTTCTGATACCTGAAATACGGGAAGCAATTTCGAAATTTATTTCCGGGATCGGCACGTCGATACGGTACCAGCAATATTCTGAAACCGTATCAGTTTCGTGCCAAAAGTGGAAATGGCGTTTGGACTGCATTTTGCAATATTATCAAGCGATGGAAGATCTGTGTGTGGATTTTAACCTGCATCCACCAAAGTCGAATGCATTTTACCGTCTTCATCAAGAGTTGTATCTGCATCTAAATTCCTCTGAAGTTAAGAAACTTCGAGAAAAATCAAAGATGTTGAACGACGAATTTTGTAATATGCGTTATCATATTACAATCAATAAGGATCGTGCAACGTTTGATTTTCAGTACGATGCTACCGATTACAGCTTCCCGATTCGAAATGAGTTTGCGCACGGAAGTGCTTCGCCGGAGCCTGTGTATTTTCGTGAAACACCGTTTTCTACAATGGAACTGTCACCACTGGAAACCTTTGTTTTGCAACAATTTCAGAAGGAAAACCGTGTATTGTTTCGCGATCTCGAAACCTTCTGTGGAATTCGTAGAGATATTATTTCGCAAGAAATATGTGACTTGCTTCGTGAACTTCGGTTTTACCTTGCGAACATTGAATTTATGCAGCAGATGAAAGAAAAAGGGTTCCCGGTAACACTTCCCTCCGTTGTGAAGGACAAGGAGTTATATCTAGACGATTGCTATGACGTTGTACTGGCATACCGAAATGCCACCGAACAAAAGGAAGTGGTTCTCAATGATATCATGAAGGCTAACTTTGAGAAAGCAATCATTGTTACAGGCCCGAATCAGGGAGGAAAAACCACACTTGCACGTGCCTTTGGTCAATGTGTTTATCTTGGAATGATGGGCTTGCGCATTCCCGCAAGTGTAGCAAAGATTCCGTTTGTAAATCAAATATTCACGCATTTTGCATGTCAAGACAACAACTCCGGTGTGGAAGGACGTTTGGAAAACGAGCTTCGGCATCTGCGCGAGACGTTGGATATTGTAAGCAATCGCAGTGTAGTGATTATGAACGAGCTATTTACCTCCGCACCTGCAATGGATGCGCTTGCAATGAGTCGAAGTCTTTTAAAGAAGCTTTTGTCCGCAAATGCAATATGCTTTTATGTCACACACACCTATGAGGTGGCATTTGACTCGAATGATTATGTCAGCCTTGTTGCAACGGTAGTGGAGGATGGAAGTTTTCGAAGAACGTATCGAATTGTGCGTCGTGAAGCCGATGGAGTGGCATTTGCAAACTCTATCGTAAACAAGTACAAGCTGGACTACAGTCACATCAATTATCGATTGAGTAAAAAATAGAGGAACACTATGAAGGTATACTTATTAAATCGTCCGGAGCTTCCGTATCAGCAGGAAATTGCTCCTTTCCAAAATGACTTGTATGAAGATTTGGCATTGGAATCGATTTTATCCGTTATGGCAAAGAGCGATCGCTATGTCTATCAAACATGTCGCAATGTATTGTTGTCTCCTTTGACGGATATCGAAAATATCCGATACCGCCAAAGGGCACTACGGGATGCAATCAACAATAAAAAGACGATTTTCTCTTTATATACGACGGTAGCGGAGGTTATTACCGACCTGAGCAATTATCGTACGAAAATGAAGAAGGACGGGAACCCGCTTCCTTCGGTTCGTGTGATGCATTCCATTGAGATACTAGACCTTCTTGCAATTGGACTTGAACATTTGAAGGAGGAAATCGTTAACACGTACGGGAATTTCTCCGGAGGCATTTTTCGTGATTTTTATGACGCGTTTCTCAAGGAATACGATAGTAATTTCATGCAGTTAGTTCATCAAAAGAGACAAACACTGCATGCATTACAGGTTGGTGGTGAGATTCAGATTAGTGCCAGTATCGGTTCGGGCCTGAAGAGTGAGAATTTCATTGTAAACTCGATTGTGGAATACCAGTCAAAGCGTAAGTTCGATAAAATCGAATCCTTGTTTACAACAGTTATTAAGAAAAACGAAACTCGAATCTCGTACGATGATTTGCAATTATTGAGAGACTGCAAGGATCTGGAGAGTGCAGGGTTGTTGCATATTGCAATGTGCTTTGATGATTTCTCTAAGGATATCAGTCGTTTGTTTGATTCGCTTCGCAGTCAGCTTGCATTTTATTACGGCTGTTGTAACCTGCATACGCATATGACCGGTATGACTTTTGCGGTAGCTTTTCCCGAGATCGTGAAGGAATCGCATGCAATCACCGGACAAGGGATCTACGATCTCGGTTTTGCGATTCGTACCTTGAAGCAGCCGGCATCCAATGACCTGGAAGGTGAGGACACCCTTCTATATCTGATTACCGGAACGAACCATGGTGGAAAGACAACGTTTATTCGAAGCATCGCCATTTCTCAGCTGATGGCTCAATGCGGAATGTTCGTTCCGGCAAAGAGAATGACAACACAGATCTTCCAAGGCATATATACGCATTTCATTCGAAACGAAGATATTACAATGAGTGCGGGCAAATTGGAAGAGGAATTGTCGCGTCTGAGTAGAATTGTAGATCATATGCAACCCGAGGCGATTATTTTTCTGAACGAGTCCTTTGCTACAACGTCGGAGCGCGAGGGTGCTGCCATTGCCGAAGATATTGTACGTGCATTGATTGACAATCGTGTCACCTGTTTCTTTGTAACCCATATCTATGCATTTGCAAAGCGTGCATACGAAGCAGGGCTGGAACATACACAGTTTTTACAAGCGGAACGCACTACAGAAGGCGAACGCACCTATCGCATTACCAGTGGCGTTCCGAGCATTACCGGCTATGGTATGGAGTTGTATCGTAGAATCGTAGAAGATTGTTAATGAAATCTTGTGCGGAACCTGGTGTTCACACTCACACAGAAAGATTTCTTCCGAAAGAAGCATTCATTTTTTGTGTGTGAATAAAACAGAAAAAAAACGGAACCGAAATCGGTTCCGTTTGCCTTAGATGCGGATGGCGGGACTTGAACCCGCACGAGCGTGAACTCGGCAGATTTTGAGTCTGCTGCGTCTGCCATTCCGCCACATCCGCTGACGAACGGTATTCTATCATACGTTTGGCGAAAATGCAAGACCTATTTTAATTTTTTGTTCCAAAAGTTTTTTGTTCGGAGGAAATGCAATGGCGAAAGACAAAATTCTCGCAGTAGACTGCAAGACAGTGCAGCAATGGTCGAACCTATATATTGAAAATCGACTTCCGGAAGAGCATTTACCTGCATTTCTTGTGCACGTAAAACAATGTCCGGTCTGTCGTGAGGATCTCATGGTAAATTATTCGATTCTGACCGCACTCTCACAGTTAAGCAATAACGAAGATTTTTCGGAAAGCTATGTGCACGAAATGGAAGAGAAAATGGCGGAATCAGAGGCTCGTTTGAAACGAATAAAGAAAAGCGCCAGAAACCTTCGTATCTTGATTGTGCTACTATGTGTTTGTGTTGGTTTTGTCTTAGGATTGACCGATGCCAAAAATACAGTATATACGTATCTTCCTGAAACTATGGAGTCAAGTATGCAATTGAATTATTATGGGGTTCCGAAAGAATACGATTCGGTTTATCAAGCAATTATTGAACACAATGATTCGGTCATTGAACACCTTCGTGAACGGAATAAATCGAATTCAGAGTGAGGTATCAAGCAAATGAATGAATTTCTATTAATTATCGATGGTTCCAGCCTGCTTTCAACGCAGTTTTTTGGGAACCTTCCACCGGCAGTATTGATGGCGAAGACTCCAGAGGAAAAAGCGCTTCATTTTCACAAAATTATGCAAACGAGCAAGGGTGTGTATACAAATGCAGTGTATGGATTTCTTCGTACATTGCTAAAGATCACGGAAGAACAGAAGCCGACACATTTGGCAGTGACTTGGGATTTGAGTCGTGATACGTTCCGGAGGGAAATGTATCCCGAATATAAGGCGAATCGCAGTGAAATTCTTCTACCGCTTAAGGAACAGTTTGCTTTGTGTCAAGAGGTTCTTACACGTATCGGCGTAAAGCAGTATATGGATGAACGTTATGAAGCCGATGATTTCAGCGGTTCATTGAATGAAAAATTTTGTGCTGAGATTCCCGTATGTATATTGACCAAAGACCACGATTACTTGCAGCTTGCCGCTGAAAATACGACCATTTGGCTTTTACAGAGCAACCAAGGGAAGGCAGACGAGCTGTATGCAAAGTATTCGCTTACAAAAGAGAAGGCCAATGCTCCGGAAAAGACATTTCCAATGACTCCCGAGCTGATTGAACGTGAATACGGCGTGTCGCCTTCCTCTATTGCTTCACTAAAGGGCTTACAGGGAGATAGTTCGGACAATATTAAAGGGGTGCCCGGAATCGGTCCGCAGACGGCGGTTGCATTGATGCATTATTACAAAACCATTGCCTCACTGTACGAGGCCATCCATGCTTCTGGTAAAGAAGGTGAGAAGGCATTGGTTACATTTTGGAAAGATTCCCTCGGAATCAAACGTAATCCGATGAGTTTTCTTTGCAAAGAAAGCGACACGGAGCTAGTTGGAGAGAAGGCGGCATTCCTCAGCGAAGATTTGGCGACGATTCGTCGGACTCTTCCGATTGAAGAGTCGTTGGACGATCTACGGTTGGTTATTGATCGAAAAAGCTTACGCCAAGTGTTTCATGAATTGGAGATTACGAGCATTTCTCTTTCGTCTGAAGATGAGGATGCCAAGAATTATTCGCTTTCAATCGAAAACATTCATTCGCTCGATGAAGCTGAGACATGGTTTGCAAAGCATCGCGAAGCAAATGAAATCTTTGGCGTTGCCATTTCTACAGAAGATGATGTGCCGGTAGTACACATTGCAATAGGACAGACGGTTACGAATGTCTATTGTGAGCAATTCATTTCGACAGAATATGTATCCGAACGCTTGTATGAATTGTGTGAGCATGCCACTGTCGGCACATGCAATATAAAGGCAATGTGTACATTGTTTCCGGTATATCACAAGCATTTGTTTGATGTTGCACTTGCGGATTATTTGCTTCGTCCATTGGATGCTCGCCATGAGGAGGATACACTTTGGGCAGAATGGTGTCCAAGCCTTCCGGAACCGAAAGACGGCGTGCACAAAGCCGATTTGTACGTTCATTTAACGGAACGATTATCGGCAAAAATGAAAGAAATCAGATGCGATTCGTTGTATCGTGACATTGAGCAACCGTTGATTTGGGTGCTGTCGGCAATGGAACGAGAAGGGATTCGAGTGGATTCGCAGCAATTGAAATTGTTTTCTGAAGAATTGCATCGACTGGCTACCGAGGAAGAAAAAACAATTTATGAACTTGCGGGGGAGACCTTTAATATCAATTCGCCGAAACAACTTGGAGACGTTTTGTTCGGTAAGCTGATGTTACCGCGGGGCAAGAAAACAAAGTCTGGATATTCGACATCCGCAGATATTTTGGAAGGACTTCGTGCGGAGTATCCGATTGTTGCCCATGTGTTGCAGTATCGGCAATATATGAAATTGTATTCGACGTACGCGGAAGGACTACAAACGTGCATTTCCGAGGATGGACGGATTCATACGACCTTTCAGCAGATGGTTACCGCCACCGGACGCTTGAGCTCTACCGATCCGAATCTACAGAACATCCCGATTCGCACCGAACTTGGAAGATTGCTTCGCAAGGTGTTTGTTCCTAGGGATGGCTGTTTGTTTGTCGATGCGGATTATTCACAAATCGAGCTTCGATTGATGGCACACATTTCAGGAGATCAAGCCTTAATTCAAGCGTATCGAGACGGGGAAGACATTCATCGTCATACGGCAGCGTCTGTACTCGGTATTCCGTATGAGGCCGTCACCGCAGAGCAGCGAAGTGCCGCAAAGGCTGTTAATTTTGGAATTATTTATGGAATCAGTTCGTATTCCCTGTCACAAGACCTCGGAATCACAAAGAAAATGGCCGATGAATACATTGCACGGTATTTCGAAAAATATCCCGGTGTTAAGGCTTATTTGGACAACACGGTTGCACAGGCAATGGAAGAGGGGCAGGTGACTACGGCATACGGACGTATCCGCCCGATACCGGAGCTCTCCTCGTCGAATTTTATGCAACGGTCTTTTGGCGAACGTGTTGCCATGAATTCGCCGATTCAAGGAACCGCCGCCGATATTATGAAACTTGCGATGCTTCGTGTGGATGAGGCATTGAAGAAACAGAGGCTGAACAGCCGAATGCTTGTGCAGGTTCACGATGAACTTCTATTGGAGGTTCCTTTCGAGGAAGAAAAAGCGGTTACGCAGTTGTTGAAGCAGGCAATGGAGGGTGCCGCCGAACTGTCGGTTCCGCTGATTGCCGATGTCCATACAGGATCGAATTGGTATGAAGCAAAATAGGAGTGTGTTATGAAGATTATTGGAATTACCGGTGGTGCCGGAAGCGGGAAAAGTTATGTGTGTGATATGATACGCAAGCATTTTCCCTATCCGGTCGTTGATTCGGATTGTACGGCAAAAGAGCTGATGGAGCCGGGGATGGCAGCGTATGAAGCAGTCGTTGGAGAATTCGGTCCGGAGATTCTGTGCGAAGATGCAACCATTGATCGAAATGCATTGGCGGAGATTGTTTTTCATGACAAGGAACGTCTCGAACGGTTAAACGCACTTACGCATCCGGTGACAATTGCCGAAATTCGCAAGCGGCTTCACGAATATGAGAAGCAGGGCTGTGCGATTGCTTGTGTAGAATCCGCACTGGCACAAAAGGCAGGATACCGTGATTTTTGTGACGAGCTATGGCTTGTCTATGCTTCTGATACCGAAAGAGCAGAACGCCTTTATAAAAAAAGAGGCTATTCTCCGGAGAAGATTGCAGATGTAATGAGAAGTCAGGCATCGACAGCAGAGATGCTTGCTACATGTGATAGAGTTCTCATGAATGATATTGCGGGAAATGAGGACGATATCTACCGACAATTACGATTTTTCTTCCGTCTCTATGATCCAACATTGATATGACAGGAAATTCATTTGCAGTATCGTACATGTTGTGCTATAATAGAAATGTTGTAGACATGAAGATAAAAGGAAAGGTTGAATACCCTTGAGAATTTTCAGTATAGCTAGTGGAAGTAGTGGAAATTGTGTATATGTCGGTTCCCTTTGCGAGGATGGTAGGACCGGAAAGACGCATTTGTTAGTCGATGCCGGAATCAGTGCAAAACGAATTGTTGCCGGGTTAGCACAAAATTTTATTTCTCCCGAACAGATTGACGGTATTTTAATTACACATGAGCACAGTGATCATATCAAAGGCTTATCAGTGCTTGCCAGAAAATATCGAATTCCAATCTACGGAACGCTTGAGACGCTTCAAGCGATTGCATCGGGAAGTACCGGCAAGGAGATTCCGACCGATTTTTTTGTGCCAATCGAAGTCGGCAGGGAATTTATCATCGGAGATATTCGAGTCAATACCTGCAATACCTCACACGATGCACTGAATCCGATTCTTTATACGTTTTCATGCAAAGGAAAAAAGCTTGGATTTGCAACGGATCTCGGGTGCTTTAGCGATGAAATTGTCGGTCGTTTATGTGGTGCCGATATGCTGTATATTGAATCAAATTATGATCGCAACATGCTTCTTGTTGGCATATATCCATACTATTTAAAGCAACGTATTTTGGGACGCGGGGGACATCTTTCGAACGACGATTCGGCAGAGCTGGTCGGACGTTTGTTGCATGCCGGATTACGCGTGGTTATGTTGGCGCATCTAAGCAAGGAAAACAATTATCCTCAACTTGCATATCAGACAATGAAGAATGAAATCGACAGAGCGTGGTGCTTTTCTACGGAACACCCCCGGCTTTTGGTGGCCGATCGGGACGTTCCGTCCGAGTGCATTACTCTATAAATAATTACAGCCTTATATTCGGCGGAAACGAGGAGTCTATGAAAAAAGCAATTATTACCGTAGTCGGAAAGGACTGCGTAGGAATTATCGCAAAGGTATGTACGTACTTGGCGAATACCGAAGTGAATGTTTTGGATATATCGCAGACGATTGTCGGCGGTTATTTCAATATGATGATGGTCGTTGATGTGGAGAAGGCGACACGCTCTTTTGATGATCTCGGAAACGAGCTTGAGGAAGTCGGAAGGACGATAGGTTGTGTCATTCGTTTGCAGCTGGAAGATATCTTTGATATGATGCACCGCATCTAAGAATTCAGTGGCATAAAGGAGAACGATTATGATCAATCGCAGTGAGATTTTAGAGACAAATAAAATGATTGAGCAGGAAAACCTGGACGTGCGTACCATAACGATGGGTATCTCGCTTTTGGACTGTATTTCCGATGATCTGAATGTTCTTTGCGAAAAGATTTATACGAAGATTTGTAATTTTGCAAAGGACCTCGTTGCTACCGGAGATGAAATCGGCCGCGAATACGGAATCCCCGTGGTAAATAAGCGAATCAGTGTGACTCCGGTTGCCATTATCGGAGGTTCTGCGTGTAAGACAGTGGACGATTTTGTTCGGATTGCCGAAACTCTCGACAAGGCGGCACACAAAGTCGGCGTGAATTTTATCGGCGGCTATTCCGCGTTGGTGAGCAAGGGAATGACAACTGCGGATCGTTTATTGATGGAGTCAATTCCGAAGGCACTTGCAGCGACCGAGCGTGTTTGCAGTTCGGTGAATGTCGGTTCCACGAAGACCGGAATCAATATGGATGCGGTTCGCTTGATGGGACAGGTAGTAACAAAGACTGCGGAGCTGACAAAAGATGCGGATTCTATCGGATGTGCGAAGCTGGTAATCTTCTGTAATGCACCGGACGACAACCCGTTTATGGCAGGAGCGTTCCACGGAGTTACCGAGGCGGATGCCATTATCAATGTCGGTGTCAGCGGCCCCGGAGTTGTAAAAAAAGCTTTGGAGCTTGCTCGTGGCAAGGATTTTGAGATTCTTTGTGAAACGATAAAAAAGACTGCATTTAAAATTACCCGTGTCGGACAGTTGGTTGCCAAAAGAGCGTCCGAGATGTTGAACATTCCATTTGGAATCGTCGATCTTTCCCTTGCACCGACACCTGCCGTTGGAGACAGTGTTGCCGAGATTCTGCAGGAGATCGGATTGGAACATCCGGGAGCACCCGGTACAACGGCTGCACTTGCACTTTTGAATGATCAAGTGAAGAAGGGCGGTGTCATGGCATCGTCGTACGTCGGAGGACTCAGTGGCGCATTTATTCCGGTCAGCGAGGACCAGGGGATGATCGATGCGGTTAGCGTCGGGTGTTTAACGCTTGAAAAACTAGAGGCAATGACTTGTGTTTGCTCCGTTGGACTTGATATGATCGCGATTCCGGGAGATACCACTTCCGCAACAATTTCAGGAATTATTGCAGATGAAATGGCAATCGGTATGATCAATCAAAAAACAACTGCCGTACGTTTGATTCCTGTGGTGGGTAAGAGTGTCGGTGACTCTGCGGAATTTGGCGGTTTGCTCGGGTATGCGCCGATTATGCCGGTGAATCGTTTTTCATGCGAAGCGTTTATCAATCGAACCGGTCGTATTCCGGCACCGATTCATAGTTTTAAGAACTAACGGAGGAACCATGCTCGCGGAAATCAGGAGGAAATCATGAAAAATCGTCGTTATGAATATGAAGAAGATGACATATACGATGAAGAAGACATCGATGACTATGATGTGGAGCGAGAGTATCGAAACAAAAAGAAAAAGAAGAAACGAAAAAATCGTCTGCTACGTCGCATGGGAATGCTATTGTTTCTTACCTTTTGTTTGTTTTTATTAACGTTGTATATGACAGGATATTGGAAAGTGTTGTTGGCAAAGTTCGGTTCGCATTTTATCACGGAAAATGTACACGAATTTACCGATGAGGAATTGACGCATCAATTTACGATTCCGGAGATAATTCCCGAAGGCTTTGTTCATAACAAAAATGTGATTAATCTTTTACTTGTCGGTATTGAAAGCATCGGAAATGCGGATCCACACAGTGGACGGTCTGATACCATGATGCTTTTCTCGTATCGGCTTGATACCGGCGAGATTCGTTTGGTTTCGCTCCTGCGCGACACTTATGTGCCAATCGAAGGACATAAATCTAACAAATTGAATGCGGCGTATGCACTCGGTAAGCTTGATTTGTTAATTCCTACGATTCAGAATGTGTATGGTATCTTCATTGATGGCGTTGCAAGAGTAAACTTTGATGAATTTGAGACCATTATCGATATGCTCGGCGGTGTAGACATTTCACTGACGGAGCGCGAAGCGGAATACCTTCGTACGACAAACTATATTTCCAAGCCGGAGTACCGCAATGTCGTTGCCGGAATGAACCGACTTAACGGCAATCAAGCGCTTGGTTACTGTCGCATACGAAAAGTTCCGACCATATTGGATGGTGTTACGATTGCAAATGACTACGGGCGAACCGCACGACAACGTAAAGTTTTGACCGCGTTATTTGAACGTTATAAGGCATCGAGCAAGACGAAGTTATACGGAATTACAAAGGATATTTTATCGGTAATTACGTGTAGCTTATCGCAGGAGCAGGTTGCGTACTGCTTGGATGCATATCTAAAGAAACCGGCAACGCAGTTGACAACGCTACAGATGCCGGCAGAGGGGTATTTTCGAGGAGAAGTGATTTCCGGTGTCGGAGACTGCTTGGTTCCGGACTATGAAGCGAACCGAGCGATTTTACAGCATCTTTTGTACGGGATATCGTTGCCGGAAGGAATCACAATTCAAAATTAAGAAAGGATTGCTTATGGAGATTCAATTGTGGAGGGAGTTGTTGGAGCCGTATTCGTTGGCGGTAGATGAACTGATCGTTAAATTTAATCATGTTCAGCATTCATTTCGCAAGGCCAATGATTACAGCCCCATTGAGTTGGTGCAGGGACGTGTGAAGTCCATTGCGAGTATTGTGGAAAAGGCGGCAAGAAAAAGAATTCCGCTGGAAAACTTAGAAGAGAGCATGTCGGACATCGCCGGTGTGCGATTGATCTGTCAATTTGTTGAGGATTGCTACGAAGTAGTTCGCTTGATTCGTCAGCGAACGGATATGGAGATTGTTGCCGAAGACGATTATATTGCGAAACCGAAGAGTAGCGGATATCGAAGTTACCATATGAAGATTCGTTATGTGGTGCAAACCGTTGCCGGTCCGAAGTCCATTTTTGCCGAGATTCAGATTCGTACACTAGGTATGAATTGTTGGTCTACCATTGAGCATTCCCTACAATACAAGTATCGTGGAAATATTCCAGAGGAGCTACGTGACCGCCTGCAACACACGGCGGATGGTATGCTTCAGACGGATCGTGAGTTGTCGGCAATTCGTGACGAAATTCGTGCAGCAAAGGAGCAACGTTCAGAGGAGGAACGAATCGTAAATGATATTTTGATAACGATTCAAAACCTTTATCGAATTGCCAGTCGCCGTGAAGCAATACGTATTCAAGAAGAGTTCTTCCGAATCTATCGAGAACAAAACATAGAGAAATTGCGTCATTTCGCCACGGAATTGGACATTATTGCAGAAGGTTATCGAGCACAAAGCTTACACTAGAGAATTGATCGGAGAAGGGAATAAAAAACATGGTGCAGTTGCCGGATGAGTACAAGATTAGAATGCGGGAAATGCTCGAAGATGAATATGACGCATACATCGAAAGCTTTGAACACAAAGCCAGCTCTGCTATTCGCGTAAATACCGCGAAGCTGACAACGGAAGCTTTTGAAAGTCTGTCGCCCTTTTCGTTACGTAGAGTCCCTTGGATAGAAAATGGCTATTTCTACGAAGAAGACGAAATTCCTTCGAAGCATCCGTATTATTAT
This sequence comes from Lachnospiraceae bacterium, assembly GCA_045601665.1. Taxonomy (GTDB): domain Bacteria; phylum Bacillota; class Clostridia; order Lachnospirales; family Lachnospiraceae; genus ISDg. Next base: position 13,317 of record JAZRZZ010000004.1, on the reverse strand, counting down.
GCCGGATTGTATTACCTTCAAGAGCCGAGTGCAATGACTCCGGCCAATCGACTGCCGATTTCTCCCGGAGACAAAGTACTGGATCTATGTGCAGCTCCCGGAGGCAAGAGTACAGAGCTTGCAGCAAGACTCAACGGATCCGGATTGCTAGTGGCAAACGATATCAGCAATTCTCGTGCAAAGGCTTTGTTAAAAAATCTCGAGCTTTTCGGAGTATCAAACAGCATTGTAGTCAGCGAGCCTCCTGCAAAGCTTGCAGAACGGTTCCCAGCATATTTCGATAAGATTCTCGTGGATGCGCCTTGTTCCGGTGAAGGGATGTTTCGTAAGCAGCCCTCTATCATAAAAAACTGGGAACAATACGGGACCGAGTATTACAACAAATTGCAAAAAGAGATTCTTCCATTGGCAATCACAATGCTGAAGCCGGGTGGAATGCTTTTATATTCTACCTGTACCTTCTCACCGATGGAAGACGAAGAGACCGTTCAATATGTACTCGACAATTTTTCCGAGATTGAGCTTGTGCCGATGATTCCCGAGAGCGAGTGGGCGAACTACGAAAGGCTCGGCTTTTCTAAAGGAAGACCGGAGTATATGAAGATACCGAATTCGGAATTGACGAAGACCATTCGCCTCTTTCCTCATCGTTTGGAGGGAGAGGGGCATTTCGTTGCATTGTTTCGCAAATCCGAATCGCCTTCCTGCAGTGGTTATCGACCATTTGATGAATACTGCCGCCCGGAACGACTCCCCGAAGAAATGCTTGCATTTTTCAAGGAAACGACGTTTCCCTTAGATATCGAACGGCTGTATTGTCGTGATGGACTTTACTATCAGGTTCCGGACGGTTTGCCGTCATTGAAAGGACTTCGCGTTCTTCGCACCGGCCTGTTTCTCGGTGAGGCGAAGAAAGGACGATTTGAACCAAGTCAGGCATTAGCAATGGCTTTGTCAAAGGAGACGTATGCGAATTGTTATTCGCTGTCAGCCAAGGATCCGGACGTTATACGATATTTAAAATGCGAATCCATAGAGCCAACAGCCGAGCTTGCGGATGGTTATACGTTATTTTGTGTGGACGATTTTCCACTCGGTTTCTTAAAGGTGAAGAACGGGAAGGCAAAAAACAAATATCTACCGGGTTGGCGTATGATGTAATTGAGATACAGATTCGGAGGAATGTATGGGAGAGAAGATACGACTGGACCGATTCTTGACGTTGTGCGGCGTAGCGAAGAGCCGTAGTGACGCCAAGAAATTGATTCGAAGCAAAGCGATTGCAATGGAAGGCAGAGTGCTTTCTTCTCCGGAGGATAAAATCGATCCGTTTACGGACAAGATTTGTTTTCAGGGACAAGAGCTTTGTTATCGTAAGTATCGATATTATTTATTAAATAAGCCTATGGGCCATATTACCGCAACGACAGATCGAACGGAACAGACAGTCATGGACTTGTTACCGTTTCTTTCGGAAGAGTTTTTCCCTGTCGGAAGGCTTGATAAAGACACGGAAGGTCTTTTGTTGATTACCAACAACGGAGACCTCGGACATCGTTTACTTTCTCCGAAGAAGCATATTCCAAAGACCTATTTTGTAAAGATAACGGGACAAGTGACAGAGGAAGGTCGGGCACGCCTTGAGAATGGCATTGCATTTTCCGAATTTATTTCAGCACCCGCATTGTATCGGGAGCTGAAATATGACCGAGAAAACAACGAAACCGAGGCTACACTTACGATTACCGAGGGAAAGTTTCATCAAGTCAAACGAATGTTTTCAGCTATCGGAAACGAGGTTCGATATCTTAAGCGAATTGCCATGGGTGGACTTACGTTGCCGGAAGCATTAAACGTCGGTCAATGGATGGAGATTGAAGAACAGACACTGTTCCAGCGACTATTTGAATCAGATACAGAGGAAACGAAATGAAAGTTAATGACTATGATGCTGTGATTTTTGATTTGGACGGAACCTTAGTGGACTCCATGTGGATGTGGAAGTCAATCGACATTGCATATCTGGACCGCTTCGGGATTGCTTTGCCGGAGACCTTACAGGAGACCATCGAGGGAATGAGTTTCCATGAAACCGCAGTCTACTTTAAGAACACTTTTTCCATTCCGGATTCGCTTGATAAGATCAAGTGCGATTGGAATGAGATGGCAATGGACTACTATCGATACAAAGTACCATTGAAACAAGGGGCTCTCCGATACCTTCGTTATTTGAAAGAGAAAGGAATCCCGACAGGGATTGCAACCAGCAATTCGCGGGAATTGTTAGAGGCGGTATTGGATGCCACGGGGTTACGGGAGTATATGACAACCACGCATACTTCTTGCGAAGTGAAGCGCGGAAAACCATGGCCGGATATTTATCTTCATGTAGCGAAGCAGCTCGGAGTCGCCCCGGCTCGATGTCTGGTGTTTGAGGACATAGAGCCCGGAATTGCGGCGGGAAAGGCTGCCGGTATGCGAGTATGTTCGATATACGATGAATTTTCCGCGGAACACCAGGAACGAATTCGTGCAATGTCTGACATGCACATTATGAATTTTGATGAATTGTTTGAAACGTAGGAGCAGAACATGAGGCAAAGCAAAGGAACGAATGGATATATTAATGACAAGAAGGTACGGCAATCGTTGTATATTATATGTATTGTTTTAATCGCGGGTGCCTTGTTCGGTATTGGATACGTTACTACACATACTTCGAAAAATCTTTTAACGGTGGTTGCGGTACTGTCGGTGCTTCCGGGAGCCAAAGCTTTGATTCAGCTCTTTTTATTCCTTCCTTATCGTTCCTTTGATAGAACAACCTATGCCGAGCTTGCTGAAGCGGCGGGAGAACATTCAAAGGTATATGGAGATTTGGTATTCACCTCAACAGAGACAAGCATGCATTTGGACTTTCTGTGTATCTACGGTACAGAATGCATCGGTTATGTTGAAAAGTCCTCAAAGAAAAATGAGAAGATTGTACAGTATTTTACCGACACAATGAAGAAGCAAGGGATTTCCGTGCATATCCATGTATTCACATCACTTTCTGATGTTCGAAAGAGACTATCCTCTCTTCCGAAGGAAGAACGTGAGATCCCTGTGGAGCTTACCGATTTTATTAAGACGATTCTTGTTTGATCAATACGATCCGGAGGAACTATGCAACAGCGTACCATTTGCCCGAATGATGCCAACCAGCGTCTGACCAAATACATTTTACGTGTTTTGCCCAAGGCAACAACAGGCTTTGTATATAAGATGCTTCGTAAGAAGAACATAACCTTAAACGGGAAACGTGCTGAGGGAAACGAGACTATTCATGTGGGAGATATCGTGACGTTTTTTCTTTCGGATGATACTTTTTCGAAATTCGCCGGAGATACAGCAAATGCCCTCGATACCTTTGCAAAGCATGCAACCCCAAAGGAGCATATCTTGTATGAGGATAAGCATCTAATTGCTGCATACAAACCGGTCGGGTTGCTCTCTCAAAAGGATGCCGCAGACAGTGAATCGGCAAATGAACAGTTGTTGCAATATCTTCTTGAGAACGGGCAGATAACAACGGAATCCATTCGAAGCTTCAAGCCGAGCATTTGCAATCGATTGGATCGCAATACGGCGGGACTGCTTCTTTTTGCAAAAACGCTTGCGGGACAGCAGGCAGTGGCTCGTTGTCTAAGAGAGCGTCTTGTGGATAAGTATTATTATGCATTGGTTTTGGGTGAGATGAAGACTGCTGTTGAGGACAGATCTTATCTTACGAAAAACCAGCTTACGAACCTTGTAACCGTCACCGACAGACCAATTTCGGATGACTCAAAGGCCATACATACTTATATCTGTCCGGTAGCATGGTCCGATGGCTTGACGCTTGTACAAATCTGTCTCTACACCGGAAAATCACATCAAATCCGCGGGGTGTTGCAGCACCTTGGTCATCCGATTCTCGGAGATCCGAAGTATACGGTTACGTCTGAACACGTTCATGAGAAGAATGAATATGCAACGCGCAATTCGTACTATCAGCGCAAATATCATTTGCACGGACAACAACTGTTTGCCTACGCATACCGTTTCTCCGAACAGATTCCGGAGCCGCTTGATTCCTTACGTGGAAAGAAGCTTTGCTCGACGATACCGGAAGACTTTGCCGCAATAATGACAGGAGAACCTTGGACACCGAACAAAGGAGATATTTATGCCATCTTGGAATTCTAGAGGCCTTCGCGGCTCGTTATTTGAGGAAATGATCAATCAAACCAACGAACGCTACCGGGAACACGGTCTTGCACTTGTACAGAAGATTCCGACACCAATCACACCGATCGATATTGATAAGCAATCCAGACACATCACCCTTGCGTACTTCGATCAGAAAAGTACCGTTGATTACCTCGGGGTTGCGCAAGGCATTCCGCTTTGTTTTGACTGTAAGGAGTGTGCAGTAGATACGTTTGCACTTCAAAACGTTCATGAGCATCAGGTTCGATACATGACAGATTTTGAAAAACAAGGTGGTGTTGCCTTTTTGCTCATTTACTACAGCAAAAGAGAATTGATTTATTATATGCGCTTTCGGGAATTGCTTCGTTTCTACGAGCGCGCAGAGCAGGGTGGGAGAAAGAGTATCCGCTTCGATGAACTGGAGAATCGCTTTTTGTATCCCGCAGGGCAGGGGTTATACATCAATTATTTAGATTTCATAAACGATGATTTAGCGGATCGTGAGGGAGAAAAATAATTTTATTTTCCTCTTGACAGATGATTTTTCGAAGAATATAATATGCACTAACATGCTAACAGATTAGTACTTTACCACGATAAAGCACTATGAGGAACAGCAAATTCGCAACTATGAGGTGACTTATGATTCAACTACTGCATACTCCGGAGGGGGTTCGTGACATTTACGGGAAAGATTGTGACGACAAGGTAATGCTGGAGCGTCGCATCACAGACTGTATGCATCGCTACGGTTATCGCAGCATTCAAACACCGACCTTCGAGTATTTTGATATTTTTAACAAAGAGCGAGGCACGGTTCCGTCGAAGGACATGTATAAGTTTTTTGACCGTGAAGGCAATACCTTGGTTCTGCGTCCGGATATGACGCCTTCGATGGCTAGATGCGTCGCAAAGTATTATCGTGACATAACCCAGCCGATTCGTTTGTGTTATTCGGGAAACACGTTTCTTAACAACTCCGAATATCAAGGACGTCTAAAGGAAACCACACAGCTTGGTGTGGAACTGTTTAACGACGAAAGTATTCTTGCCGATGCGGATATGATAGCCCTAACGGTGAATTGTATCCTCGAAGCCGGAATTACCGATTTTCAGATTGAGATCGGCAACGCGGATTTCTTTAAAGGGCTGATCGAGGAAACCGGATTTTCCGAGGAGGAACAGGAAGAACTTCGTATTCTGATTAAAAATAAAAATCTGTTCGGTGCACAAGACTTGCTTTCCGAAAAAAACATTGATAACAATCTCAAGGCGATATTTATGAAAATGCCCGAACTGTTCGGAACGATCGAGAAGATTTCCGAGATTCGCTCCATGACAAACAATGCAAGAGCAATCGCGGCACTTGAGCGTATGGAACATTTGTATGATTTGTTATGTGTTTACGGGTATGAACGCTACGTGTCCTTTGATCTTGGAATGTTAAGCAAATACAAGTACTACACGGGAATTATCTTTCGTGCAATTACATACGGAACAGGAGAGGCCATTGCCTCCGGCGGACGTTATGATAATTTGGTCTCACAGTTCGGTGTAGACATGCCCGCAATCGGAATGTCGCTTACAACAGACAGTCTGTTGCTTGCACTTGAGCGTCAAGGACTTGCCGGAGACGAGGCGAAAACCCTAACCTTGATTGCATACGACAAAAAGGATTATGTGCTAGCAATTACGAAAGCCGCCGAGTTACGCGCAAGAGGTGACAACGTTGCCTTTTTCCCGAAGGAAGAATACATGGATATTCGTAGCCTATTAGAAACCGCACCGAAGAATGTGCATCGGGTGCTGGATATTCTCGACGAAGATCGTATTTCGGTATATATGCTGTAAGGGGGAGAATTCGATGAGATACATTACGATTGCACTTGCCAAAGGACGGCTTGCAAAGAAAGCCATGGAGATTTTGGGACAAGCAGGTATTACCTGTGATGAGATGAACGACAAGGACACCCGAAAGCTCATTTTCACAAATGAAGAATTGAAACTCCGGTTTTTCCTTGCGAAAGCGGGAGATGTTCCTACTTACGTGGAATACGGTGCCGCCGATATCGGTATCGTCGGCAAGGATACCATTCTCGAAGAAGGAAGAAAGTTGTATGAAGTAATCGATTTTGGCATCGGGAGGTGTCGTATGTGTGTGGCCGGTCCCCGTTCTGCCGCAGAACTTCTCGGAAGCGGAAAACTTATTCGCGTTGCGACCAAGTATCCGCATATTGCAAAGGATTATTTTTATAATCAAAAACATCAGACGGTAGAAATCATTAAACTCGGCGGCTCAATAGAGCTTGCACCTATTGTAGGACTTTCCGAGGTGATTGTCGACATTGTGGAAACCGGTTCGACGCTTCGTGAAAATGGACTGGAGGTTCTTGAGGAAATCGTTCCTTTGTCCGCACGTATGGTTGTGAACCAAGTAAGCATGAAGATGGAACAGGAACGCATCCACAATATAATCAACGCAATTCGTCAGGTTCTGCCCATGCAGTAACCGTCGTTTGCAGAAACGAGGATAAATCATATGAAAATAGTTCGTTTGGATTCAATAACAAAAAATGATTTGCAACAAACACTTCTCAAGCGCAGTACAAATCAATTCCGTGAACAGGAACGAGTCGTTGCAGATATTCTTGCAAATATCCGTCAGCGTGGTGATGCAGCGGTATTTGAATATACGGAACGCTTTGACGGTGTCTCCATTACACCGGAGACATTGGAGGTCACCGAGGACGAGATTTCCGCTGCCTATGCCAAAGTTTCTCCGGAACTTTTACAAGTCATTCGAAATGCAATTGCGAACATTCGCGAATATCATGTTTTGCAGAAAAGAACCAGCTGGTTTGACACGAAGGAAGGCATTTTTCTCGGACAGAAGATTACTCCGCTTGCGTCTGTAGGAGTATATGTTCCCGGAGGAAAAGCCGTATACCCTTCCAGCGTATTGATGAATGTAATTCCGGCTAAGGTTGCGGGGGTTTCGAACATTATTATGGTAACACCACCATCTAAATCCGGTGAGATTTCTCCGAATGTTCTTGTAGCTGCCAAGGAAGCAGGTGTGGATCGCATTCTCAAGGTAGGAGGCGCACAGGCCATTGGAGCACTGGCATTTGGAACAGAGTCGATTCCGAAGGTGGATAAGATTGTAGGCCCGGGCAATATTTTCGTTGCATTAGCAAAAAAGGCTGTGTACGGCAATGTCAGTATCGATTCCATCGCCGGCCCGAGTGAGATACTTGTACTGGCGGACGAAACTGCCAATCCCAGATACATTGCAGCAGACCTCCTCAGTCAAGCAGAGCATGACGAGCTTGCTTCTGCAATTCTTGTGACAACAAGTGAGTCCTTGGCATATCGAGTAGCCGAAGAGCTAGAGGTATTTACCGAGGTGCTGGAACGTAAGGAAATCATACGCAAGTCGCTGGACACTTACGGTTATCTGCTAGTTGCGGATACGATGAGGGACGCGATTGACGCGACGAATGAGATTGCTTCGGAGCATTTGGAAATTTTGACTGCGAATCCCTTTGAAACAATGACCTATATCAAAAATGCCGGTGCGATTTTCCTTGGAGAATATTCAAGTGAGCCTCTTGGTGATTATTATGCGGGACCGAACCACATTTTACCGACGAATGGAACGGCAAAATTCTTCTCTCCGCTAAACGTCGATGATTTCATCAAGAAATCAAGTGTAATTTCCTATTCAAAGGATGCACTTCGTCCCGTATATCGCGAGATTACAGCTTTCGCAAAGGCGGAGGGACTAACCGCACATGCCAATTCGGTTGCGATACGTTTTGAAGAGGAAGAAAACTAGGAGGTAATTATGGCACGCACGGCAAATGTGAAAAGAGAAACGAAAGAAACCAAAATTACATGTAGCTTAAATTTGGATGGGATCGGTCAATATTCCGTGAATACCGGCATTGGTTTTTTTGATCATATGCTTTCGGGTCTTGCAAAGCATGGTTTTTTTGATTTGATTATTGAAGCCGAGGGCGATCTTTTTGTCGATTCCCACCACACGGTCGAGGATGTCGGAATCGTACTGGGTACTGCCATTCGTGAGGCACTCGGAACCAAAGAAGGCATTACACGCTATGGAAGCTTCCTTCTTCCGATGGACGAAACCTTAATGATGTGTGCACTCGATCTGTCCGGACGTCCGTATTTTGTTTATGATGTGCAAACAACTGTGGATCGACTCGGGGAAATGGACGTCGAATTGGCAAAGGAGTTTTTTTATGCTGTGTCCTACAGTGCAGGTATGAATCTTCATATTCGTATGCTGAGCGGAGATAATAATCACCATATTCTCGAAGCAATGTTTAAGGCCTTCGGAAAGGCGCTCGATATGGCGACCTCCGTTGATTCTCGCATTGCCGGAGTACTTTCAACGAAAGGAACCATCTAAATGGAAAAAAATATTATAGCATATATCAATGCGGAAAATGCATATTCCGCAAGTGTACTTGAACTTGCACAGTCCTATGAACAAAATGGTGCGGATGGTCTATATGTATATAACTATGATGACAACGAAAAGGAACAGATGTTTTTTCTTCAAACGGTAAAACTTATTCTCAAGCGAGTAGACATTCCTTTGTACGTCGGTTGTCATATCAAACGCTTTGAGGACGTTAAAAAAGCATTGTATACCGGTGCCTCTTATGTTGTAATTCCGTATGATAAGAACTTTCCGAAAGAAGAGGTGAAGCTTGCAATTGCCCGTTTCGGAAAAGATAAGATTGTTGTTGAGTTTAATGCCGACAAGGAAAATGATGTGCATTTTCATACCAATGACGAATTGCTTTCCGAGCTAAAGGAACTCGGTGTTGCAAAATTTCTGTTAAAGCATGTAACCATTTCTCCCTCGTTGCAACGAATGCTTGAAAATTGTCCTTTGCCGGTTGTCATTCGTGACAGTTTGGTTCGTAACGACATCGAATCGTTGCTTTCCTTACAAAACGTTTCCGGTGTAGCAACCGACTATTATGCCGAAAAGAATCTTATCCGCGTGAAGAAGACGCTAAAAGAATCCGGTCTTTCAACCAAATGCCTGGAAAGCTCCGTACCGTTTTCCGAAATGAAGCGCGGGGTTGACGGCTTGGTTCCGGTGGTAGTTCAGGATTATAAGTCGTTGGAGGTTTTGATGGTTGCATATATGAACGAAGAGGCGTATAATACTACCATTGAGACCGGACGAATGACATATTATTCACGCAGTCGCGATGAGCTTTGGATCAAAGGTGAGACCTCCGGTCATTATCAGTTCGTTAAAGAATTACGCATTGATTGTGATAAGGATACCATTCTCGCCAAGGTGCATCAGTTAGGTGTTGCATGTCATACCGGTAATACCTCATGCTTCTATACAACTCTTTGCCAAAAGGAATATAGCGACCTCAGCCCATTGACGGTGCTGAACGAGGATTACAACTTGATTATGGATCGTAAGGTAAATCCGAAGCCCGGTTCCTATACGAACTATTTATTTGAAAAGGGAATCGATAAAATTCTCAAGAAATGCGGCGAAGAGGCGACAGAGATCACCATTGCCGCAAAAAATCCGGACGCGGAAGAATTGAAGTATGAGATTGCGGATTATTTGTATCACCTGATGGTGCTCATGGTCGAATGTGACGTCGACTGGAATGATATTGTTAAGGAACTTGCGAATCGTCGCAAGTCCTAATGGTGGAAAGAGAGGATGTTATGGAGTTTCTTGTACAACTGTTAAGTAGCTTGTTCCAATGCATTATTTACCTCGGTATTGCAGTGATTGGTGTACTTTGTGGTAAAAAATTTCGCGATTACAAAACCTCAAAGAGTGAAAGCAACGCAATTGAAGTCGAAGAATGACACCTTGAGAAAAAAATTTTTGTTTTTTTCGAAAATAACAGTTGCTTTTCCGAAATCGCAGTGCTATACTGTGCTAGTAACGTAGTGGTATTTGAAAGAGTGGGTTGCAAAACCCACTCTTTCTTAATGTTGGAACGATAGCAAGGGGGACAAAATGACCCAAAGAGAGCAAATTGAAGCAAAGACCGAACATTTGATACTTCCTATCCTAGCAGAGCATGGTTTCGAGCTCGTGGATATCGAGTACGTGAAAGAAGTCGGCACATGGTATCTGCGCGCTTATATTGATAAGCCGGGCGGAATTACCATCAATGATTGTGAAACCGTCAGCCGCGCCTTTAACGATATTTTGGATTCTGAGGATTACATTTCAGATGCCTATATATTTGAAGTGAGTTCTCCTGGATTGACACGACCGTTAAAAAAAGAAAAAGACTACATCCGAAACATTGGAAAGCCGGTAGAACTGCGTTTGTTTACATCGCTGAAGGGCAAAAAGGAACTTACGGCAACGTTACTTTCTTATGACAAGGAAAGCATTGTTGTTGATTATAATGGGGAACAGCTAACGATTATGCGAACCAATTTGGCTTTGATTCGTCAAGCATTTATTATGTAATAGGATCACAGTAGATAGAATTAAAGGAGGACACTGACATGGAAAAAGGAAACAAGGAGTTGATTGAGGCATTAAACCTCATCGAAAAGGAGCGCGAGATCAGCAAAGAGATTCTTCTCGAAACAATCGAGAACTCGTTGCTTGCCGCGTGCAAGGATGAGTACGGAAAGTCCGACAATGTGAAGGTGACAATCAACCGTGAGAACGGTGCATTTCACGTACTTCAGATAATGACCGTCGTAGAGGAGGTAACCGATCCCGCACTTGAGCTGACGCTTGATCAAGCAAAGGTAAAACTTCCGAAGAAGGCAATTGCTTTGGGGGATACGGTTGAGATTGAGGTGACCCCGAAGAATTTTGGTCGTATTGCTGCCGGAAAAGCGAAGCAGGTAATTGTTCAAAAACTTCGTGAAGAAGAACGTAAGGTGTTATACGGTCAATATTGTGACCTTGAGAAAGAGGTGGTGACCGGTATTGTTCAGCGCTATATTAAGAATAACATAAGCATCAACCTCGGAAAAATTGATGCAACATTAACCGAGAGTGAACAGATTCGCGGAGAGCGTTTCCGCATGGGCGAAAGAGTTAAGGTATATGTTCTCGAAGTTCGTGATACAACAAAGGGACCGCGCATTACTGTTTCGCGTACGCATCCCGAGCTTGTAAAGCGCTTATTCGAAAGTGAAGTGGCCGAGGTTGCTGACGGCACCGTAGAAATCAAGGGGATTAGTCGTGAGGCCGGTGCCAGAACAAAGATGGCTGTATGGTCCAACAATGTGAATGTGGACCCGGTTGGTGCCTGTGTCGGTGTCAACGGTTCCCGTGTAAATGCAATTGTGAATGAGCTTCGTGGCGAAAAGATTGACATCATCAATTGGAGTGAGGATCCGGCAACCTTAATTGAAAACGCACTTTCTCCTGCAAAAGTAGTTTCTGTTTCCGTAGATACGGAGGAAAAGAGTGCAAAAGTTATTGTTCCGGATTACCAACTTTCGCTTGCCATCGGTAAGGAAGGACAAAACGCACGCCTTGCCGCAAGACTTACCGGCTATAAGATCGACATCAAGAGTGAATCTCAGGCAGAGTTTGAATAATTTTGCACAAGGGGGCTTTTCTATGACAAACAAAAAGGTTCCGCTTCGCAAGTGCAGTGGTTGCGGAGAAATGAAACCGAAGAAAGAATTGATTCGAGTTATTCGAACACCGGAGAACAACATTGAAATTGATCTAACCGGAAAGAAATACGGTCGCGGTGCATATCTGTGTAACTCTGTGGAATGTTTTACAAAAGCCGCAAAACAAAAGTCGCTTGAACGTTCCCTCAGCACAACAATTCCCAGCGAGATTATGGAGCGTTTGGAAAAGGAGATGAGGCAAAGCGATGACCAATAAGCGGGTGAATTCCATGCTCGGCATTGGAAAAAAGGCCGGCAAGGTAGTCAGTGGCGAATTTAAAACCGAAGAAAGTGTTCGTGGTGGGCAGTCTTTCTTGGTAATCGTTGCAGAGGATGCCTCGGCCAATACAAAAAAGAAATTCATGAATATGAGCACATATCATAAGGTTCCGATAACGATTTACGGAACCAAGGAGGAAATCGGTCATGCAATCGGTCAGGAATTTCGTGCATCACTTTCTGTGAATGATGCAGGGATTGCTCAAAAGATTGTAGACTATCTAAACGTTGGAGGTAAACTGAATGGCAAAAATGAAAGTTGCTGATCTTGCAAAGGAGCTCGGGGCACCGAACAAGGAACTGATGTCTTATTTGCGTGAAAAAGGCGTAGATGTAAAAACATACAGCAGTATGGTCGATGAAGATGCAATAAAAATTGCCGAGGATTTCTTCGGTGTACGTAAGGAACGGAAGCCGGCCGTCGAGACAAAGGCAGAGCCGAAGCGTCGGCAGTTATTTGATGCGGACGGCAATCCGATCAAAAGAAAATTTGATGCAGACGGCAAGCCGTTGCCGATTACCGGTCCGGTGTTCGATGCAGATGGCAAACCCGTAGTAAAGCGCAAGCAGTTATTTGATGCGGACGGCAATCCGATTAAGAGAAAGGTGGATGCAAACGGCAATCCATTACCGATTACCGGTCCGGTATTTGATGCGGACGGCAATCCGATTCAGTTAAAGCGTCGTTCGACAGATGGAGAAAAAGCAGAGAAAACGGAGAAAAAGACCGATGTTCCCTCCGTTTCCACAAAGGAATCTCCTGCAGAGGAGTCTAAGAAAGAGGCACTCGAAGAGGTGACGGAAGCCCCGAAGAAAGAGAACAAGCCCAGTACAAAGCCGGTAGAGAAGAAAGAAACTGCTTCTGTCACAGGGCATATGACAAAAGAACCTCAGCAAGAGAAACGTCCTGACAAAAAGCCACGTGAAGGCCAACAGGGTGGCTACAGTGATAGAAGACCGCGTGACGGTCAGCAGGGTAGCTACGGTGACAGAAGACCGCGTGACGGTCAGCAGGGTAGCTACGGCGACAGAAGACCGCGTGACGGTCAGCAGGGTAGCTACGGCGACAGAAGACCGCGTGACGGTCAGCAGGGTAGCTACGGCGACAGAAAACCGCGTGATGGT
>JAZRZZ010000003.1:0-11525 GCA_045601665.1 Lachnospiraceae bacterium | reverse complement strand
CGTGGTGCGAACTGGCACGGAGTTAAGTTTGCTGTTACCGAAGACATGTACGGCAAGAGTCTTGCGGTAAGCTTCGACGCTTACATTGAGACCGAAGACGGTGCCGATTCTACGCTTTCTCTTACGAGCAACTTCAGAATTAAGAACGAGGACGGAACGGTTTCCGTTCTCTATCCGGAGTTCAACAGAGCTTCCACGACCATCAAGAGCGGTGAGTGGACGCACATTGAGGGTGTGATTTATTTCCCGAGCGATATCTATGTGGATCCCGCAGACGGTGGTACCAATCCTCAGATTTACTTCGAGTCCTCCACGGATACGGCCGATTTCTATCTTGATAATATCAAGATGACATTTGGCGAGGGCTGTGGCGACTATGCAGGCTTCCTTGAGAAGATGGATGAGATTGCCGCTCAGCAGACTCCGGCAGAATAATTCATTGACTTAACAACAGAACTATGTACATCGAAAGACTCTCGGAGTACACTCCGGGAGTCTTTTTTATCCGATGGTACCGGAGCAGATATGGAATAAGTATGCGAAGAAACGGAAAAAAGTATGTGTGAGGGGCATGCCAGAAGGAAAAAAGAAACGAAAAACGTGATGAAAATGTGTAGAGTCTCCCTTGAAAACAAAGGATTTCTTGACATTCCCGCACGGAATGAATAAAATAAAGCTACGCATTTGTGTGAGGAAGGCGAAAGGAGCGAGAAACGGTGCGATTTACGAAGATGCAAGGGTGCGGAAACGATTATTTGTATTTTAACTGTATGGAGAAAGAGTTGCCGAATGCGGCAGAGGCGGCGGTACGACTCAGTGACCGTCATTTCGGTGTGGGCGGTGATGGCATTATCTTGATCAAACCGAGTCGGGTTGCCGATTTTTATATGGAGATGTACAATGCAGACGGAAGTCAGGGGCGGATGTGCGGAAACGGCATTCGTTGTGTGGGAAAGTACGTGTACGATTATCGCTTAACGGACAAGACGACGGTGACGGTAGAGACGCTGTCCGGAGTGAAGACATTGGAGCTTACGGTAGAGGACGGAAAGGTTGTGCTTGTGACTGTAAATATGGGCAAGCCTTCGACCTTGCCGTCGGAGGTGCCGACGACCTTGCCTGCGGAGGCTCGAGAGTTTCCGATTGTATCGAATGGCGTGGAGTACCTGTTCACTGCGGTATCGATGGGAAATCCGCATGCAGTGATTCGCGTAGACGAAACGGCACATTTTCCGGTGGAGGCGGTCGGAACACCGATCGAAAGCCATACGTATTTTCCGGAGCGGGTCAATGTGGAGTTTGTAGAAGTATTGAACCGTGGAGAAGTCAACATGCGCGTATGGGAGCGTGGCTCGGGAGAGACATGGGCTTGCGGAACGGGAGCGTGTGCAACGGCATTTGTCTGCTACACGAACGGTTGGACGGATTCGGAGGTGACGGTGCACCTGCTTGGAGGGGATCTGCGCATTCGCTATGATGGTGAAAGCGGTGAGGTGTATATGACCGGACCTGCGGAAACGGTCTTTGAAGGTGATGTAGAAGTATAATTCGGAGACGAATGTGAATAATTACGAAGGAGGACGCGGATATGAGAAGGTGGAACAGATGCCAAAAAGCACTTGCGACACTTCTTTGCTGTGTCCTTTTTGTCGGTTCTATGGGAATGTCGGGCTACGAAAGTCAGGCATATGCACAGGAGGATATGAGTGCCTCCCCGATGACACCGAGTCCTACGGTGAGTGCGACGGCGACACCTACGGCAACTCCGGTCGTTCCGCCAACCTTGTTGCCGACAAGTACGCCAAGTCCTACACCAACCGGCATGCCGACGCAGGGACTGTCTCCGACGGTGCCCGGGGAAGAGGTGACGATAAGTCCGACTCCGGGACAGACGACTGAGACGGTGACACCGAGTCCGACAACAACGGCAACGCCGACCCTTAAGGTGAGCGAAGCACCTGCAGTGACACCTTCGCCGACGGCGACACCGACCCCGACGCCAAAGCCGACGGGGCCGATTCCGAACGGGGGGACGGCATTTGTCAATGTAGCGGACTTCTTGACCGTGCGCGTCAATGCGGGGACATCTTATGATAAAGTTACCGATGCAAACGGCAATCAGGTGCAGCTGACCCCTGGAACCGTTGTTACGATATTGAGCAACAAGAAGGCCTCCAACGGAAGCCTATGGTACAAGATTTCCTTTGATTACGGTGGAAAGACCGGTATGGAGGGCTATGTCCACGGACAATATTTAGTGGCGTATACGTATACCGAGGAGCCGGAATTTATCGCATATCTGACGGAGCAGGGATTTCCCGAGTCGTACCATAAGGGGCTGTCGATTCTTCACTCGCTGTACCCGCAGTGGGTGTTTGAGGCGCAGCATACGGGACTTCGATGGGAGGATGCCCTTGCGGGCGAGTCGGTGCTTGGACGCAACCTTGTGGAAAAGGATTCTCCGAGCTCGTGGAAATCGACCGAGGACGGCGCGTATATTTGGCTGAACAGTAGCGGCAAGGACGGTGGTTGGGTCAAGTTCGACGGAAGTAACTGGGATCCTGCGTCTCGTGAGATTTTGGCGTACTATATGGATCCGAGAAATTTCTTTTCGGAGCTGGCAATCTTCCAGTTCGAACATCAGACATACAATCCGAAGGTACATACGAAGGAAGGCGTGCAAAGTCTATTGAACGGTACTTTTATGCAGGGTGCGGTGCCGAAGGAAAATACGACTTATGCAGACGTGTTCATGGAGGCGGCAGAGCGTTCCGGTGTGAATCCTTATATGCTGGTGGCACGGTGTATTCAGGAGATGGGAACCGAAGGCACGAGCAAGATTATCTCCGGAACCGTAGCGGGCTATAAGGGTCTGTACAATTATTTTGATATCGGAGCATATACGACGGCGCAGCATGACCTCATTACGAACGGACTGATTTATGCTAGCAAGACCGATGCGGCAACGCTTCGCCCGTGGAATACGAGGGCGCGTTCCATTATCGGTGGAAGCATGTTCCTCGGACGTCAATACATCAATATCGGACAGGACACTCTGTACCTGCAGAAATTTAACGTACAAGGAGAGAACCCTTATACGCATCAGTATATGAGCAATGTGCAGGCACCGGCAAATGAGGCCTCGATTATGCACGATGCCTACAAGTCACTGGATATGGCATTGGTGTTCCGAATCCCCGTATATAAGGACATGCCGGAGGAAAAGGTGCCGAGACCGAATGGAGACGGCAATCCGAACGCCTATTTGAAATCTCTTCGTGTGTCAAACAACGAATTGACACCGGACTTCGAGTATGATGTGCTCTCGTACGATCTTGTCGTGTCCGCAGGGACTTCTACGGTGAAGATTGCATATGAGAAGATTGCAAGCACGACGAAGGTGTCCGGAGCGGGAACGGTAGAGCTTGTGCCCGGAGCAAATGCAATCCCGATCGTATGTACTGCTGAGAACGGTGACGTGGTAACGTATACGTTGAACATTTACCGTGTAGAAACCGACGAGACGATTGAGACGACATATACCATCGATAATGATTTGATTCGAGGAATTGCCCCCGGTACGAAGGTGGCGGATTTTCTTGCGAATTTTAAGGTGACCGGTAGTGAATCCTTGTACCTTACGGATGAGAACGGTGAGAGAATCGAGATCCCTCTGAAGAACGAAGAAGAGGATGAAGGGGAAGGTAACGAAGGTGCGAATGCGGTAGCGACCACTTCCGGAAGTACGATTGACAAAGAGGTGCTGCAGCGTGTTATCGGAACTGGTTGGAAGATAAGCACTGACGATCAGTCGTATGTTGTTGTGATTCGCGGAGATGTCAGCGGGGATGGAGCCATAACTACGTTGGATCTTGCGTATGTAAAGTGGCAGTTACTTGAAACCTATGAACTGTCTTACGTACAAGAGAAGGCTGCCAATATTCACGGCGGTGAGAGCGTAGGAACCATTGATTTGGCATATGTGAAGTGGCATTTGCTTGGCACTCTATTGATTGAACCCTGATGGTGGAAAGGAGAGCATACATGAGAAAAAAATCCGCATGTGGATTAGTTGTTGTAATGATCATTATGATTGCGTTATGCAGTTATTTTGGTGAGATGAAATCTGCACTGGCATCGTCAGGAACAATAAAAATAAAAAACGCGAGCTGTGAGAAGGGTGAAAGTGTTACAGTCGAAATCACCCTAAACGGAAGCTGCAACTTTAGTACCTATTCTTTTAATGTCAATTACGATGCGAAAATTCTCGAGTATACCAATTCCTCGGGAAATCAATCTAACGGAACAATAAAGATTGTTGGAGATTGTAATACTAGCAATGAGACGATCAAGTTGAAGTTTAAAGCAATTGCAGTGGGAACTTCAACGATATCAATAACTGCCATAGAAGTATATAACAGTGAGCCGTTAATAGAAGGTTTTACTATGAGTATGTCCGCCTCCACCGGCAAAGTGACGGTCCGTGCCCCCTACGAGGCATCAACCAATGCGCAGCTTTCTTCGTTAAAGGTCGGGGAAGGCACGTTATCACCGGCATTTTCGAAAAACACATACGATTATACTCTCACGGTCGGTGGAGGTGTGGACGCGCTTACGGTGTCCGCGAAAGCAGCCGACTCCAAAGCGAAGGTGTCCGTCACAGGTAACAAGGAGCTTATTGAGGGCTCGAATACTGTGAAGGTAACGGTTACTGCGGAGGATGGAAAGACAAAGAAGACATATACGATTGTAGTGACGAGAGGAAAGCCATCGCCGACACCTACGCCGACGCCCGGCGTGATGATTCCCGTGGGTGGAACGGACTTGACGTTACTGGATACCATTACTGCCGAAGCACCGGAAGGCTATGAGGCAGGGACGATGGAGTACGAAGGATACACCGTCGGCACGTTACAAAGTCTAAGCGGAGAGGTGACGCTTGTGCAGCTCAGCGACAATGCACTCTATGTGTGGAGCAAGGAGGATGGTAGCGCATATCCTTTTCGTGAGTTGAAGGAAAATGCGCGAAGCTATACACTTCTGAAGCTTCCTGCGGGAATGAACGTACCGAAGGACTACGTAGCGGCAACCGTGACAATTGATGACAGAGAGACGGATGTATACCGAAAAGGTGCAGACAGCGAATGTGTGCTCATTTATGCGATGAATTGGGACGGAGAAAAGGGCTGGTATTCGTACGATACGAAAGAAGGCTCGATGCAACGCTTCTTTGATGTGCAGGACGCGGGAGGTATGACGGAGACGATTTCGCCGACACCGGAAATGGGGAGTGCGACGCCGACACCGATGCCGACCGGTGCGCCGTCGAATCCGATTCATGACGGAGGGGCGAAGGATAAGGGAAGTTTATGGCCGTGGATGTTCATGTTACTCTTCTTTGTGACTACCATTTTCTTTATGGTTATGTATCTTGCAGAGAGAAATAAGCATGTGGAGGAACTTCCGGCAGAGCCCGAAGAATACGACGATTCGTTGGATATTGATGAGCTGTCGGGGCACATGAGCCTCAGACCCGAGCCGGACGATGAGAGTATGGAGAGCTTCCTTGAGAAGCAGAAAGCGAATCGTGTGCGTTTGGAGGAGCTGGCAAGCGACATGGAGAAAACGATGCTGGACGTTCAGAAGACGCAGGAGGAACTGGACGATTTGTTGTAGGCATACGGTGAAAACAACAGGGAAAGTCTCTCGGTATTTACGGGAGATGACAGATAGAATAGCAAAAGGAGAACAACTCCGTACGTATTCGAGCATTCGAATATGTGCGGAGTTTTTTTGTTGGAGAAAGGGGAAGGCAGAATGCAATGTATGAAAATTTTGTTGTAGGTACATTTTTGTTCGGTAAGAGAGGAGGGATAAGAGACGTACATGCATAGAGCAGGAATGGTGTAACAGGAGGGGAGAAGACGATTCGCGAAAAAAACATGGCCCGTTATGAGCGATACCGATGAGTTCGCCCAAAAAAGCCTTGACTGCACGTAACGTGCAGATTTAGGGTCAAATTAGGAGGGCATATGGAAAATGAATTAACTTTACGAGAGATGTGTAGCAAATTTGACGTCAAACGGCGTGCCGTACAGGGGTACGAAAGTGCCGGGCTGTTGTTACCATCGGGAAAGAACAAGTACGGGCATCTGTTATACGATGAAGAGGCGCAGAAGAGGGTCGAGCGAATCAAGTTCTATCAGGACATTGGATTCCGTCTCAGAGACATCAATGCATTGATTGATGCGCCTCCGTCGCTGGTGAAGGCGGCTTTGGGACGGCAGATTGAGCATTTGCATGCGGAACGACGGCAAATGCAACATTTAATTGAGAAAGCTCAAGCAATGATTGCTGAACTTTAATATTACTTTAGGAGGAATGTGTTATGAGAAAAACAAGGATCTTATGTTTGGTGTTTCTACTGGTAGTCTCCCTAGTGGCGTGTGGAGAAGACAAGAGAGAGGGCGACAGGGACGATGACAGGGAAACCGATCAGGTGACTGCAGCTGCAACCCCGGCGGAAGAGGGTGAGAATGGCGACGATGAGGGTGGCGACGAAGAGCCCACGCCGACACCGGAAGGAGACGGTGAGAAGGTGAGCCCTACGCCGACGGAGGAGGTGGAACCGACACCGACGGAGAAACCCACGCCAACGAACACGCCAACTTCCACCCCGAAACCGAGCAACAATACGGTGGTTCGTCCGGAAATCAAGAACGCAATTGACGAGTTCGAAGATTTCTTTAACGAATATGTGGAATTCATGGATAAGTACATGAATTCGGATAATCCGCTGGCAATGCTGAATGAGTATTTTGCATATATGGAACAGTACGAGGAAACGATGAAAGCTTTGGAAGCCATGGAAGACAAAGATATGAACGACGCAGAGCTAAAGTATTACACAGAAGCGGTTGTTCGAATTAATGAAAAGTTATTGTCGATTTACTAAGGAGGTGTGACAAAATGAAAATATGTACAAAGTGCAAAGCAGAGTTGCACGATGAGGATGTGTTTTGCGAGAATTGTGGCAGTCCCTGTGAGTCGGTACAAGGAAGTGTACAAAATGAGGCTAAGGCTAATCCGGAGCAGAATGCGGAGGTGATCTGTGAGTCGATGGAAGGAAAAACGCAGGTACAACAGAGTCAGCCATATGTGAATGCCAATGTAACGCCAATTCAGCCTGTTGTACAGTCGCAGGTATATCTAGTCAACAATGTTTCTAGCGAATCGTACTTTGATGGAAGTTTGGCATCCTTTGTGGGAAAGAGTATTTTGGCTTTTGCACTTACTGTACTAACACTGGGATTAGGATTTCCGTGGGCAGTTTGTATGCTGTACCGATGGGAAATCCAGCATACCATCATTGATGGTCGCAGACTAGCGTTCAATGGGAATGGATTTCAACTATTCGGGAACTGGATTAAGTGGTTTTTATTAACGATTATCACACTGGGAATCTATTCGTTTTGGTTAAATATCAACCTGAAAAAGTGGAAGGCAAAACATACTCATTTTATACAGTGACAATAAGGACGGATAGTCCTAATTAGACAAAGGAGGCACGTTATGAAAAAGAACAAAATCAAGCTACCTACCCGCACCCCGTCGGTGCTGATCACTATTGTGGCAGCAGTGCTCCTTCTGGTGTTACTCTTCCTGCCGTACGTTTCGGCGGAGGAAGATTATGCAGAGGAATTGGAGGAGATTGAAGACCTCTATATTGATGAGGAGAATGAAATTACCTATGGTTCGGTTATTGATTTGTCGTTGTACGAATATTCAAAATTATCTTTGTTTGAGGATTCCATGTGGGATTTCTTTGATGGAGTTGCGTGGGTCACCTTGGCATTTGCCGTGCTAGCGTTCTTGACGCTTCTTTGCGCAATGGGAAAAAAGCCGGTGGGAACGATAATCTTCAACCTGCTGGCATTTGCGGTGTTTGTCTTTGAAGACATGGCATTTGACGAGAGCGTCATTGACGAAAATCGCCACTATGGTTGGGGCTTTGCTCACTACTTGATATACGTGGCGCTGGTTGCGGTTATTGCAGGTGCCGTGTGGATGATGGTGGACAAGCGAAAGGCGAGGAAGGCGGCACAGGCATCAGTACAGGCATCTGCCCAAGTATCCGAATAAGTAGTCGAGGAGTAGTGTAGATGTGGGTTGCGGTTGGCACGGCGTGATTAACATGTGTCGCGAACTCAGTTGTAAAAAATGAAGAAAAATTGCAAGGCAGGTTGTCATTTCTGATGGCCTGCCTTTTGCAAACGGAGGTTGTGTATGCGTTGGAATTGACTGGGATAGTCGGAAAATGGTATGATGGAGATGGATGGAGAATAGGAGACAAAATGACCGCATTTTGCCGAATGACAGCGCTAGATTCCTACGCATACGAGGAGGAATAGTTATGGGAAATGTCAAGAACAAACTATCAATCCGCACACCTTCGGTGTTGCTAACGATTGTTGCAACGATTCTAATATTCGCGTGCTTCTTCCTGCCTTACATTCAGTTAAATGACGAAGGTATTGAGGCATTGGAGAGCTTCGGAGATGATTACATTGACGAAGAAAATAATCTTCGATTAAATGATATGTTCCACATTTCACTGGCTGAATATGTGAGGCTGGTTGTCATCGGAGATTCGGCCGAGACCGTGGAGGATTTCGACTCGATAGGGCTGTTGACAACTGGGGGATTTGTCGCATTCGTAATTCTGTCCCTGCTGTGTACCCTCAGCAAAAAGGTAGTAGGAACGCTGACCTTCGGCCTATTAGCGCTAGGTGCATATGCATCTGAAAGTTGGTATTTTGCAAAAGAAATTCTCGGCGAAGAGGAGCTGTTCACCTGGGGAATCGGCCACTATATATTCTATGCGGCACTTGCGATGTTAATCGCGGGGGCGGTGTGGATGATGGTGGATGAGAGGAAAGGGGCAGTAGAAGCCGAGAATATATGCTTGGATTGAATCGGCCATTTATATTTATGGGGAGGAAACGATAATGTATAAAAAATCGTTATATAGGCAATTAAATGATGAGTACGAGAAACATAAAGAGTTTTGGAATTATTACAGGAACGACACAAATAATCCATTCACATCAAAGGAAGCGGCAAAGGAATTTCTTGAAGCGTACTTTGTCTGCGGTTCAAAGGGCGAAGCAATAAGGAGTTGGGTACAGGACAAGAATATTAGGTTAGTGGCGCGAAATATGCACATGGTAGTGGCATTTTTTATCGGAGTAATGCTTCAACGAAGAATAGATGCTTCTATCGCGATAATTTCGCAGTGTGGGGATACGCCATATCCGTTTGCATATTACTGGTTTTTGACTTGCTTGGCGCACGATATTGGATATCTCTATGAAGAAGAAATATCAGAGGAAATGGCGAAAACAATCGCACATCGCCATGAAGAGTATTTTGATTTAGATGTTGGTTGCTCTAGTTGTGTGAGTGGGAGAAAGAGAGAGAGCAGGGGGCATTTATACAGCAAAGCGTTTTCTGTAAATAGATATCCGAAAATTAATAGTTGTTTTCCTGCTATTCCTTTAGAACCGTGTCTACATAAAATGTATAAAGTCCAGAATGTGTGCAGAACTGAGTTGGAGGCGGGAGATAAGCGCGAAAGAAAGTGCCCGAGGTTAGGAGGAGTACTTTTTAGTAATCAAACAAAAGTGAAGAATGGCTGGTATTGCCCCTTAATAATCGAAAGATATTTTAGGTATAGATTGCGCAAGATGTATACATTTGATCATGGAATTGTGGGTGCGGACAAATTTTACTCGGATTTAATCAATAACTATAAGAGTGAATTTGAAAATAATCGCATAAAAGGAAGCTTCTGTAGTTTTCTCAACAGAGAAAATAAACATTTTTCTTGCGAGCAATTTAAGGTGTTTGCGTATATTGCAAATTGTATTGCTGCGCATAACGTCTTCATGGCGGAAGGGGAAAAGAAGCAGGAGGAATATGAGGACTATGGGCTGGAGTGTCTGTTCAAAGAGAATTTCAGAAAAATATCTTATCAAGACGATCCATTGCTTTTTATCTTATGCGTTGCAGATACCATAGAGCCAACGAAAAGATTTGATGATTTGGAGGCGTGTAAGATTCTTGGCAGTATGTCAGTCGATTATGATGCTGAGGAAAACAAGTTATTCGTGTATATCGATAGCGATTTCGTGAATAAGTATTGCACTACTGAGTCGAGAATGGAAAAATACACAAAATACAAGAATGGAGTGAATTCACTCGGAACATGGTGTGACATTGAGGCGAAAGTAATTGTGAGTGATAATATAAACAAGAAATCGAATAGGGGATGAATATTGATTAACTAAGAATAAGATGTTTCAAAAGGGGCAGGTTGTCAGTGTTGATTGACAACCTGCCTCTTCATGTGTCGCTTTCTATTTATTAATGGATGCGCACTGTGTCTCGGGATGATATAGGAATGTATGCGAAAGCAACAATGTATCACTACACGAAAGACGGGGACAGAGATAAGATAGGAAGTGTGTTTAACAATATTGCCTTCAATGTTGATAACACGCAAGCGGTGTTTGCGACTGCGATGGACGATATTATGTACATATATGATGCAAAGAGAGAAAAAAGCGAAGCGTATACGGTGTTGGATGTGCAGGGGGGAGGCACGATGTCGCCTGTATGTGACGATGCGTTATACGGATATGGGTATATAGAGAGAACAGGAGCATGGAGTTATTGGGGCGAAACTACACATGCGTATATGTATTTTGTGCGCTTTACAAATGCGAAGGATTTGAAAAAATGCTTTTATACTCGAACGCGAGGAAGTGACACACTATATGGTCTATGGGCGATCGATGGTGATAGAACAGGCATTCTGTTATCGGGACTTATGTTTCTGGATTGGTTTATTCTGTTCTTGGGTATCCGAGAATCCACAAATTTGAGGCGTTTATTAACCGGAATTCTAGGTGGATTTGGGTATACAACCTTGCATTTATACTTCTATTCGTGGCTTGTGAGGCTGTTGAGGCGAGAGCGGAATCTAGCAAGTCATATATAGTTTGTTACTTCGTACGTTCCCCGCTTGTGGAAGGTTTTCTGTAAATGTAACATTCGAGGTCGTCTGTGACTCGCCGTCATAGACGACCTCTTTCTTTGTCATCCTGCCCAATTTTCATATTCTGAAGTATACAACATCACGAACCATCCCGTCATTATCCCTCATTTCTTTTGTGCAACCATGTGAATTTGTCTCTTATTTTTCTGTCCTTTCGTCAATGGATTTTTCGCATTTTCTGAGGTACGATAGAGGCACAAAATTTCTTGCGCGTAAGCGCATCTATATACGCTGTGGATAGGCTTCGGGTGGCATTTTCGAGGTTCTGTTGCTGTAAAATGACGGACACGAACAAGATGTCAAAAGAGGAAGAAACTGTTGACAAGCGTTCTGAAATATTCTATACTGAAGGAGTAACTATGAAGAGAGACAGACGCGAATTTTCATTTGACACAATTGACCTGAA
>JAZRZZ010000002.1:0-39328 GCA_045601665.1 Lachnospiraceae bacterium | reverse complement strand
GAGAGATTCTGTGATTGTCGGAATGCATTGTGACGCAATCGGCACATGGACCTTCGGCGGGACAGAAGAGGAACCGGATCGGTATACGATTACAATTACCGATCAGATGTTTGAAGGAAAAAATAATCTCTATGCGGAAGTTGAAATTAATTTTGCTGATGGAAGCAGCTGCAAATACAGTGCATACTTGTATCAGTATGAAGGCGAAGGTGCAAATATGTCTATTGCTGCTGTTGATTGGATTGAGAAGCCGGCAGATAGTAGTATTTCCGTAAGGAATTTCTTCGGAAAGCTGCAGGATGGAAAGTTTGTTGGCAAATACAGTTGGGACGGCTGGACATTTGAAAAGCAACAGTAAGATGATTGTACATTGGAGGATGGAACGATGTTAAAGGAATTTAAAAAGTTTATTATGCGTGGGAATATGATTGACCTTGCGGTCGGTATGATTATCGGTACAGCATTCAACGGTTTGGTATCTTCGCTTGTGAATGATATCTTTATGCCGATCATCGGTTACTTTATCGGTGATGCGAACTTCACGGACTTTTTCTTGATTCTCGCAAGACCCGATGCGGCGGTGTTGACGGAAGCGGGCTATGCGGCAGACTTTGTTCCGACCGTACTTGCGGATGCAAAGGCACTCGGTTTTGCGACCTTGAATTACGGTAATTTTATTACCGGATTGATTCACTTCCTGATTATGGCCTTAGTCGTATTCTTCATGGTGAAGGGAATGAACAAGCTTGCAGAGGCGGGCAAGAAGGAAGAGGAGACTGCACCGGTTGTGCCGACGACAAAGACTTGTCCTTACTGCAAGTCTGAAATCAGCATTGAGGCAACGCGTTGTCCTCATTGTACCTCTGAATTGTAATAGGATTTGAACGAAGAACCGTACCGGTGGTGCGGTTCTTTTTTTGCTGCATATGTATTTGAAAATGCAAGAAATTCGGAAACATTGGAGGATGAAAGAAAAGGGCGATGAGGCAAGGGTGAGTTGTCGTATCCGCTTGAACGGTTGACAAAAAAGAAAAAATCTGATATCATGTAACAAATTCGTAACATTTAAAGGTGTTGCATTTATTGCAACGGCGAATTGAGAAATGAGGAGAATGTATGACAAAGATAAAAGCAACGGTGATTACGGTGCTGACAGCGATAGTGCTTCTGGTTGCATGGATATCGATAGCCGATTCTTTGGTGGATCCCGCAAAGGGAAAAAAGCGTGAGGCGAGTGGAGGAGTGGTTACATCGGGTGTTTCGGCGACTCCGACGGAACGAGTATCTGACAGCCCTACCCCGACGAATCCCCCGACGTCCACACAAGAACCTATAGATGAAGCGACGACGGTTCCGACGGAGCCTACGTTGCCGACAGATACACCGATACCAACGGTGACAAAGCCCCCGACATCGACGCCAAAGCCGACAGTGACAAATACGCCGAAGCCGACAGCGACAAATACGCCGAAGCCGACAGTGACAAATACGCCGAAGCCGACAGCGACAAATACGCCGAAGCCGACAGCGACAAATACGCCAAAGCCAACAGCAACCAAGGCTCCGACGAAGGCCCCTACCAAAGTTGCGACGAAGGCTCCTACCAAAGCTCCGACGAAGACCCCGACGTCTACACCCACACCTGCGGTAACAGTGCCGGCATCCGCGAAGCAGGAGGATCTGCTGACAGCACTGATCTATACCGAGTCCGGTGCAAACAGCGAGGAAATGATCGGCGTAGGGCGTGTTGTATGGAATCGTATGAAGAAGACCGGTGATACGATGCACGCGGTCATTCATGCAAAAAATCAGTTTTCTGTAGTGAAAAGCGGAGCACTGGTGACAGCATATAACATGTGGATGGCGAAGGATTACGACAAGACGTGGAAAAAGACAAAAATGGAAATGGCAAATGCCGCGGCGAAGGAAGTATTGGCAAACGGAAGTGGAAGCTTTGATTATTACTATTTTCGGTTATATACGGAGGCCTATAAGAACTATTACGAGAAGTCGGTGGTGATCGGAAACACGCTGTTTCACAATGGGGTTAAGAAAAAATAACGAATAAGAAAAGTCCTTTTGCAAACACTATGCAAAAGGCATGAAAGATGTCTTTTACGAAAGCGTGAAAGACATCTTTTTTTGCGGAAACGGAGGGGATAGAATGATAATTGAAAAAATAAAAGCAAGAGAGATATTGGACTCTCGCGGAAATCCTACAGTGGAAGCAGAGGTTGTGTTGGCAAATGGCGTGCGAGGACGTGCCAGTGTGCCGAGCGGGGCATCTACGGGGGCCTATGAGGCGGTGGAGCTCAGAGACTGCGATGTGAACCGGTATCTTGGGATGGGTGTGAAAAATGCGGTAGAGAACGTAAACAATATTTTGGCACCGTCATTGGTTCGCAAAAGTGTATACGAACAACGTGCAATTGATTGTATTATGTGCAAAACCGATGGGACGCACAATAAGGGCGGAATGGGCGCAAATGCGATATTGGCTGTATCGCTGGCATGTGCTCATTGTGCGGCGAATGCACTTCGTCAGCCTTTATATCGCTATCTGGGCGGAAGCAATGCACATGTGCTTCCAGTGCCGATGATGAATGTAATTAATGGAGGAAAGCATGCGGACAACAGCCTAAACCTCCAAGAATTTATGATCATCCCCGTGGGAGCAACAAGCTTTTCGCAAGGACTTATGTGGGGGGCGCAAGTATTTCATACCCTAAAGAATATTTTGAAGAAAAACAAGTATTCTACAGCTGTAGGCGATGAAGGAGGGTATGCTCCGAACTTGGGAAATGATGAAGAAGCGCTACAACTACTGACCGATGCAATTCGAGAAGCGGGTTTTGTGCCGGGGAAGGATTTTATGCTTGCTATTGATGCGGCCGCAACGGAATTGTACGACGAGGCAGAGAAGAGTGGACAGAAGGGATGTTATTATTTTTGGAAGACGGGAGAAATCCGTAGTCGTGTGGAAATGGTCCATTATTGGGAAGACCTTGTGAGCCGGTATCCGATTTTATCTCTAGAGGATGGTCTTGCGGAAGAGGATTTTGAGGGAACGGCACTTTTGACGGAGAAGCTCGGTGACAGTCTGCAGCTTGTAGGCGATGATTTGTTTGTGACAAATGTGAATCGAATTCGGCAGGGACAACGGATGAGCGCAGCAAATGCGGTGCTTATTAAGCCGAATCAGATCGGGAGTCTCAGTGAAACGATGGATGCCGTGTCGATGACAATGAAACACGGTTGGTGTGCCATCATTTCACATCGCTCCGGAGAGACCGAGGATACAACAATCGCAGACCTGGCAGTAGCTACCGGTGCAGGACAGATTAAGACCGGTGCACCGTCACGTACGGATCGTGTGGCAAAATACAACCGCCTCCTTCGCATCGAAGAGGAGCTTGGAGAGGCGGCAGTATATTCTGGCTGGGATGCATTCGGTAAGGTTCAGTCTCCTTGGAAATTCGAATCAGCCACTTCGGCGTCGCGCGTGGAGTCGCTTTCGAAGGATGAGGAACTTTTCAAGCTCGGAGACAACAATCGGAGCTAAGGAAAGTAGGATTCCATGGAAAAAAGCAGCTGCAGTCATGCTCGTTACAGCGAATAGACGCATGAGAGGCGCAAAGGTTACCGTTGCAACTTGAAGGAGCAAGCCGAATAGGATGGCAGCGGTCAAAAAGGTATTTTCGAAAAGGCCGCTTCGGAACAGGGAGCGGTCGTTTTTGATGTTCAGCGTGTGTAGAAGTTCGGAGCAGCCTAGGACAAAGAAGCAGCAGGTGCTACCGTGTAGAACGTATGCGATAAAGGCGAGCACGGCAACCATGGCTCCTTCCAGCGCAATGCGAAAGACGGAGGAACGTGGAAACAGAGAAGCATTTCCGGCAATCGGACGTCTGCGCATAACGTTTTCTTCGGGTGGTTCGACCGCAAGTGCGATGGCAGGCAACGAGTCGGTGACCAGGTTGATCCATAGCAACTGAATGGCAGCAAGTGGTGCGGGGAGTCCGCAAAGCATGGCGATGACAATGAGGAGAATTTCACCGGCATTGCAGGACAGAAGGAAGTGTACCGCTTTTCGAATGTTGTCGTATATGCCTCGACCTTCTCGGACGGCAGCGACGATTGTGGCGAAGTTGTCGTCGGTAAGGATCATATCCGCTGCATTTTTCGCAACATCGGTACCGGAAAGCCCCATGGCACAACCGATGTCGGCTTGCTTTAAAGCCGGTGCATCGTTGACCCCGTCTCCGGTCATGGCGACAACCTCGCCGTGACTTTGTAGTGCCTGCACGATGCGAACCTTGTGTTCGGGCTGAACTCTGGCATAAACGTGGCAGCTTCGTACGCATGCGCGCAACTGTTCATCGGACATTTTTATGAGCTCGGCACCCGAGATTACGGAATCATCTGTGGCAATGCCGAGCTCTTTGGCGATGGTAAGTGCCGTGGTAGGGTGGTCGCCTGTAATCATGACCGGCGTGATGCCTGCACGACGACATTGCATAACCGCATCAAAGCACTCCGGACGTGGCGGATCCCATAATGCCAAGGTGCCGACATAGTGAAGGTCGGAGATACACTGGTGCCAGAGAACCGATTCCTCTTTTGTATCAAGAAGCTGTTGCAGCTGTTCTGCGGAGATTGTTTTGATTGCGACGGCAAGCATACGCAGACCCTTGGCGGCAAAGCTTTGCTGACATCGTTCGAGTTCCCTGCGATTCCATAGGTTTTGGCATGCCTCAAACAGAATGTCAGGAGCGCCTTTTGCGATTCCGGTTAAGGTGCCGTCTGCTTCACGAATAACAACAAACATCGCTTTGCGTTCCGAGGAAAAAGGGAGTTCAAAGAGGCGTTGAACATGCTTGGTTGAAGGAACTTTCAGCTTGAGAGCGGCGGAGACAAGAGCATTTTCGGTGGGTTCACCGTTCTCACCGTCTGAGTTACAGCAAAGTGCGGCATTGCGAAGCAGTGTGACAATCGCGGGAGAAGCATTGTGTGCGGGAATGTTTTGAATGATTCCGTCGGCTATGCAGGAAACAGCCGTCATACGATTTTGCGTCAGTGTTCCGGTTTTGTCACTGCAGATATAAGTGGCAGAGCCTAAGGTTTCGACTGCGGGAAGTCGGCGTATAATCGCATTTCCACGAGCCATGCGTTCGACACCGATGCTAAGCATAATTGTGACTACGGCGGGAAGACCTTCGGGGATGGCGGCAACGGCAAGACTTACTGCAGTCAACAGCATATCAATGGGAGGGCGTCCCTGAGCAATCCCGAGCAGAAAAATGCCGGCGCAGATTGCAAGACACAAAATGCCCAGTGCTTTTCCTACGGCTGCGAGTCTTTTCTGCAGAGGAGTTTCGGGGGCTTGCGCATGGATAAGATGCGAAGCAATGGTACCGATTTCGGTATTGAGTCCGGTTCCGGTTACAATGGCAGTACCGTGCCCAGCCGCGACAACGCAGGAGGAAAAAACGCAATTTTTTCGGTCGGCCGGTAGACAGTCAACCGGAAGAATTGCTGTCGCATCCTTGCGTACAGGAAGACTTTCACCGGTTAACGAGGCTTCGGAGATTCTCAAATTTACTGCCGTCAGCAGACGTGCATCGGCGGGGACAATCTGCCCGGTTTCGAGAAACAGTACATCGCCCGGGACGAGGGATTCTCCGGCGACAAGACAACGCTTGCCGTTCCGCAAGAGAGGAACTTTGGGCGCCGCGAGCTTGCGTAGGGCATTCAGGGAATGTTCTGCACGTGTTTCCTGAATTGTTCCCATGAGAGCATTGAGCAAGATAATTGCGAGGATGATTAGCGGTTCTATATAGTCCGGATGTCCTTCGTAGAGAGAAACACCGAAGCTGATGCTGGCAGCAGCAAACAGCACGAGAATCATAAAGTCTGCAAATTGTGAAAAAAAACGAAGCAGGAGTGAACGCGAGGGTGCCTCGGGAAGGGCATTTGCTCCGAAGTGTTTTTGACGCGCAAGCGCCTCGGCTTCAGAGAGACCGGTGAAGGGATTTGTGTCCAGTTCCTTGAGTAAGGCGGCAATGGGTTGGGAATGATAGGTCAAAGAATCCTCCTTTACATACGGATGCATTGAAATTCTTGCAATAACATATGTGAATCCGAGTAAAAAATGCTTGCCCCTTTTGAACGATGGTATTATAATAGTTTCGGACGTGTGTCGATTACACCGAAGCAGTCGCTGTGGCGATTCAAATAAGACGGGACTACCCGAAAGAAGAAAGGAGTCAAAAATCATGGGATTTATTGACAATATTAAAGAAAGAGCAAAACAGAACAAGAAGACCATTTGCTTGCCGGAGTCTATGGACAGAAGAACTTGGGAGGCAGTGGAGATCATTTTGAAGGAAGGCATTGCGAATGTTGTGGTTCTCGGTACGCCCGAGGAAGTTGCAGCGAACAGCCAAGGACTGGATATCGCCGGCGCAACGATTATCGACCCCAACACCGCACCGGAACTTCCGGAATACATCGAGAAGTTGGTTGAGCTTCGTAAGTCTAAGGGCATGACCCCCGAAGAGGCGAAGAAGCTGTTGACTACGGATTATATGTACTATGCTTGTATGATGGTTAAGCTTGGTGCAGCAGACGGTGTTGTATCCGGTGCTTGCCATTCCACCGCCAACACCCTTCGTCCTTCCCTGCAGATTATTAAGACGAAGCCCGGCACGAAGCTTGTGTCCGCATTCTTCATGATGGTAGTTCCTAACTGCGAGTACGGTGCAGACGGTACGTTCCTCTTCGCAGATTCCGGTTTGGAGCAGAATCCGGATCCGGAGAAGCTTGCTGCAATCGCAATCTCTTCCGCAGAGTCCTTTGAGTTGTTGGTTCAGAAGCAGGCAAAGGTTGCAATGCTTTCTCACTCCACCAAGGGCAGTGCAAAGCATCCTGACGTTGACAAGGTTCTTGCAGCTACCGCTATTGCGAAAGAGCTTCGCCCTGACATTCTGTTGGACGGCGAGTTGCAGGCAGATGCCGCTATGGTACCCAGCGTAGGTTCATCCAAGGCACCCGGTAGTCCGGTTGCAGGTCAGGCAAATGTATTGGTATTCCCCGACCTCGATGCAGGCAACATTGGCTACAAGCTGGTACAGAGACTTGCGAAGGCAGAAGCATACGGTCCGGTTACTCAGGGTATCGCAGCTCCGGTAAATGACTTGTCCCGCGGTTGCTCCGCTGAGGATATTGTAGGCGTAGTAGCAATTACGGCAGTTCAAGCACAATAATGTGTACTTCGTACACAACGATGATTTCTCCTACATAAACTACAGAGAAATATAATGGGCGACATTTTGATTTATATTTTTGGAGGTTTTTCTGATGAAAGTTTTGGTTATTAACTGCGGCAGCAGTTCTTTGAAGTATCAGTTGATTGACTCCGAGACCGAGCAGGCTTTGGCGGTTGGTCTCTGTGAGCGTATCGGAATTGACGGTCGTCTGAATCATACACCCGCCGGTGGTGAGAAGGTGGTTTTGAACGACGCACTTCCCAATCATGAAGTGGCAATCAAGGGCGTATTGGCTGCATTGACTAACCCGGAATACGGTGTAATTGCAGACCTTTCCGAAATCGGTGCGGTAGGACACCGCGTGGTTCACGGTGGTGAGAAGTTCGCTTCTTCCGTTGTAATCACCCCTGAGGTTATTGCTGCAATCGAAGAGTGCAACGATCTTGCACCTCTTCACAATCCTGCAAATCTTATCGGGATTGATGCGTGCATGAGCATCATGCCCGGTGTTCCGGAGGTTGCTGTATTTGATACCGCATTCCACCAGACGATGCCGAAGGAGGCATATCTGTACGGACTTCCTTACGCATATTACGATAAGTATAAGGTTCGTCGTTACGGTTTTCACGGCACCAGCCACAGCTACGTCTCCAAGCGTGCTATGGAGGTTGGCGGACTGGATCCCGACAACTCCAAGATTATCGTATGCCATCTCGGCAACGGTGCTTCCATTTCTGCTGTATTGAACGGCAAGTCTGTGGATACTTCCATGGGTCTTACTCCTCTTGAAGGTTTGATCATGGGAACGCGAAGCGGTGATATCGATCCTGCTATTATTGAGTTCATTGCAGGTAAGGAGAAGCTTGATCTTGCAGGTGTAATGAAGGTTTTGAATAAGGAGTCCGGTGTATACGGTATGTCCGGAGTATCCTCCGATTTCCGCGATCTTGATAAAGCAGCGGAAGAGGGTAACGTACACGCACAGGAGGCAGTTGCTACCTTTGCATATCGCGTTGCGAAGTACGTAGGTTCCTATGCGGCAGCGATGAACGGTGTGGATGGTATTGCATTTACCGCAGGTCTTGGCGAGAATGACAAGAAGGTTCGTAAGCTGGTATGTCAGCACTTCGGATTCTTGGGTGTTGAGCTTGACGAGGAGAAGAATGCGATCCGTGGGCAGGAGGTTGTAATCAGCACTCCTGACAGCAAGGTTAAGGTTATGGTTATCCCAACAAATGAAGAGCTTGCCATTGCAAGAGAAACGGTTGCACTGGTATAAGTCGGACAGTGGACGGCAAAAATCAAAAAAATATTATTTTGTCGTTGACAAACACGGGAGCAGCCGTTATAATACAACCATGCGTGTTTTGAGCCTAGAAAGAAGCTCAGCCGAAAAGTAGTCAAGGAGGTGTGAATAATGGGAGCTATTTGTCCGAAGAATAAACATTCTAAGGCCAGAAGAGACAGTCGTAGAGCAAACTGGAAGATGACTGCTCCGAATCTCGTAAAATGCAGCAAGTGTGGCGCACTTATGATGCCTCATAGAGTATGTAAGGCTTGCGGCTCTTACAACAAGAAGGAAATCATTGCTCAGGACTAATCAGAATGACCAAGGCTTTCTAAGGAGACTTAGAGAGCCTTTTTAATTTTGGCATGTAGAATAGAAGAGCAACCCCGAGACCTTTTTTCTTAAGGTGATATCAGGGTTGCTTTTATTTTTTGGGATAGATATTGCGAAGGAGCTGAACCGTATACCGTGGTAACAAATCCGGTTTACGAGTCAATTCCTCGGAAGGAAAGAACGATAGACGGTCCTTCAAGGAGGTACGAAACTCCGGGAGAAACAGAGGTTCCCATTGCGGAAGATACGCCCCGGTTACAATTGTGCAGGCAGTTTCCTTCGTGGCAGGTATGCGGTAGGAACGCTCCATATGGGATGCAATGCTACGGTGCACCACACGCTCCTCGAGCGGGAGATAGTAGTAATCTTTGTAGTTCGCGAAATAGTGTTTGGCGGACATATGAAGCACAGGGACATGCAGTTCGGCGGTACAATTCATAGCGGACAAATGGATTGCGGGCGCGGGGCAGACTTCTTCGGAAATCGGAAGTGGAAGACTCAGGGCCAGTGGCGTAGGAATCGCTTCTCTAAGTGTAATATTCAAACAAAGGCTCGTTTCATCGGAGGAGACGGGCTCGCAATGGACGATGTTTCCGGACAAAAGAGAAGCGACGGCATACAAGTCGGTAAGTGCGGAAAGGCCAAGCAGGTCCTCACGATTGTGACGAAGCAGTGAAAAAAGTAGTTCCTCAGCATGCACCTCGTCAAAACGTACCTTGCCGACGTATTCCGAGTAAAAGCCGATTAGTGTGCCTCCGTCATACGGATCGCTGCGATGGTATCCTGCAATCGGCTCCAAGGTTCGTTGCTTGCGGTCACACAACCGGAATAGACCTTTGGCGAAGGAAAGGCTTCGAAATAGGTCTAGAGTGTCCTCCTTCGGTGGAAGTGCGGATGTAAGACCATAATGCCGGAAACGTTCCTCGAGAAAGGGAAGGTCGAAGGTGTTGCCGTTATAATGTACTAGCTTGTCTTCAGGAGAAAGACTCTCCGAAAAGGCCTGCAGAACGTCGATTTCTTCATCGGGAGATTCCGAAAACCATTGGCGAAGCGTAAAGGAGTTGCTTTCCAATGTCAGGGTGCCGATAAGGTAGACGAAGGAGCGTGAGGCCGACAAACCGGTGGTTTCGATGTCAAACAATACGGGGCGCCGTTTGTCTGTGGCGGCAAGAAAAGAAGGACATACGGCAGTTGTCGGATAGATTTCGGTAATATGCTTCATGAGTGCCTCCTTTTCGTTTTGTTTTCCTCTATGTTAGCACATTCTTTCTCGGGGGTAAAGTAAAAATCGACGGGAGAATTTGCGAAAAAAAGAGTGATTTTCCGAGCGGAATGTGCTATACTAAAGTGTAAGAGTGAAATGAAATATACTCTACAGAAGTAGAAAACTGTGCTTGGCGGGTTGCTTGTAGAACGAGAAGTAGGAATTGCAGTATGGATAGAATGCGAAAAAAGCAAAATCAGTGGATATGGAAAGGGCAGATCAGCAGTGTGCTTCGTGCGTTGATTGTGGCATTCCTTGTTTTGCTTCAGATGGTATTTTTGATCGACCTCGCTATTTGGCTTCGCGAGGCAACGATTTATTATTATACGATCGTTGAAGTGGCGAGTTTTTTGATTATTCTCTCGCTTGTGAATGATAACAGAAGTGAAGCGTACAAAATCGGTTGGATCTCGTTGGTTCTTTTACTTCCGCTCAGCGGGCATTTGATGTATTTGCTGTGGGGGAAGTCAAAGCTTACGAAAAAACAGAAGGTTGCATTCGCCTCGGCGGAAGCGGAATTCCGCGTGAATTGTGAATTCATGGAGGGAATGGTGGAGGAATATGGGCGAGAGTATGCCGGACAGGAACGATTGGCGAAATATCTTGAGGCAAGGCATTTTCCGTTGACAAAGAACAACCGTGCGACGTATTACGCCAGCGGCGAAGAGGCATTTGAAGCGATTTTCGAGGAAGTCGGACGTGCGAAACGATATGTAATGATCAGTTTTTATATTGTTGCCGAGGGAAGGTTGTTCGAGCGCATGTACGAGTTGTTGAAGAAAAAGGCTGCAGATGGAATAGATGTATTTTTCTTGTATGATGATTTCGGCAGTATGTTCCGAACGACAAATCGCACGTGGGAGCAGATGGAGAGTGACGGTATTCATATACGTATCTTCAACCCAATACATCGTTATACGAGCAAATTGTACATGAATTACCGGAGTCATCAGAAGCTGATCATTGTCGATGGAGAGGCGGCATTTACCGGAGGAATCAATCTTGCGGATGAATATGCGAACCTCATTGAACGTTTTGGTGTGTGGAAGGACGCTGCAGTGAAGGTTGTCGGTGATGCTGCATGGACATTTGCAAGATATTATCTGCAGATGTGGAAGATTGCCGGTGATGAGACGAAGGACTTGGACTATGAGCCATACCGACCAAAGACAATGTTTGCTGAGAATTGCACGTACTGTCAGTTTTTTGCCGATGGACCGAACCATGTGGATCAGTGTGCGGAATATGTGTATCAGCAGATTGCCGATACGGCAAAGAAGACGTTGTATATTATGACTCCGTATCTGATCCTGGAGCAGAAGATGAAAAATGCCCTATGCTTCGCGGCGAAGGCCGGCATTGATGTGCGTATCATTACACCGGGGGTTCCCGATAAGAAGCTGGTGAAACTCTTGACCAATTACAATTATGGAGAATTGTTACGAGCAGGCGTACGAATATACGAATATAAGCCGGGTTTTTTGCATTCGAAAATGATAATGAACGAGTCGTGTGCATGTGTCGGAACCATTAATATGGACTACCGTAGTTTTTACCTGCACTATGAGGACGGAGTTGTTGTTAGTGATGAGAAGTTCATAGAATCGGTACGAGAGGACTTTAAAAGAACGTTGGAGCAGTGTGAAATGGTTACGTACGGTGTGTGGCTGAAACGGCCGTATCTTTGGAAGATGGTACAACCGTTGCTCAATTTGTATGCCGTATTATTATAAGTCACAAGAGAGGATTGTTATGATTGCTTTTGTTCAGGGAAAGTTAGCATTTGTTACGGAAAATGCGGCGATTATCGATTGCAGAGGGGTCGGTTATGAAGTTGCCATGTCGGCCGGAGACATCTCGAGATTGCCCGCAATCGGGGCAGAGCTTCGGGTGTATACGTATTTGAATAGTAGTGAGAACAGTGGTATCGGCTTGTTCGGATTTTTGGACGGGGATGATCTCGCAATGTTCAAGCTGTTAATTACGGTTAGTGGGATTGGTCCGAAGGGAGCACAGGCTATTCTGTCGGGCATGAACGCGGATGCACTGCGCTTTGCGATTATGGCGGAGGATGTGAACAGTATTGCGAAGGCACCGGGGATCGGGAAGAAGACGGCGGGCAAGCTGGTTCTTGAATTGAAGGATAAGATATCTTTTGAGAAGGTCATTTCTGATCGTTTGGAAGCCGGTGTGGCGGTAGCGACGGGAGAATCGCTTAGTACCGCAAAGGAGGAAGCGATTATGGCACTTGTGGCACTCGGATATTCGAAGACCGAGGCAACGCAAGCGGTGTCAAAGGTTCCTGCAGACGAAGCCACGACCGTGGATGAGATTTTGGGACAAAGTTTGCGTTACATGTAGGGTGAGAGGACAGATATGGCAAAGAGGATTATTACAACCGAGAAGATGATAGAGGATGATGTGCTGGAAGGCTCTCTGCGTCCGCAGTATTTGACGGAGTATATCGGACAGGAGAAGGCGAAGAAAAATCTTTCAGTATATATAGAAGCCGCACGTCAGCGCGAGGAGTCGCTTGACCATGTGTTGTTCTTTGGACCTCCCGGTCTCGGAAAGACAACACTTGCCGGAATCATTGCAAATGAAATGGGCGCACACTTGAAGCAGACTTCCGGGCCGGCGATTGAAAAGCCCGGTGATATGGCGGCAATTTTGAACAATCTTCAGGAGCGGGACATTTTGTTCATCGACGAGATTCACCGTTTGAATCGTCAAGTGGAGGAGTTGTTGTATTCCGCAATGGAGGATTTTGCGATTGATATCGTAATCGGGCGAGGTCCCACATCGAAGTCGGTTCGGTTGAACTTGCCCAAATTTACGCTTGTAGGTGCGACGACAAGAGCCGGAATGCTCTCGGCACCGCTTCGCGACCGTTTCGGGGTTGTGAATCATTTGGAATTTTATACGGTGAAGGAACTGTCCTTGATTGTACAGCATTCGGCAAGAATTTTGCATGTGGAGATCGACGAAGAAGGTGCGCTTGAGCTTGCGCGTCGCTCAAGGGGAACGCCCAGACTTGCGAATCGTCTGTTGCGCCGTGTCCGTGATTTTGCGCAGATTAAGTACGATGGCAGGATCAATGGTGAGGTGGCACGGTATGCACTGGATCTGTTAGAAGTGGATCGACTGGGACTTGACAATATTGACCGAGAGATTTTGTTGACAATGATACATAAGTTTGGCGGTGGGCCTGTTGGAACCGCTGCAGTGGCAGCGACCATCGGCGAGGATCAGGGAACGATAGAGGATGTATACGAACCGTATTTGGTACAGACCGGTCTCGTCGTACGTACGCCACGAGGGCGAATGGTAACTAAGGAAGCCTACGAGCATTTGGGTTTGCCTGCACTTGTGCAAGAAAACAAATCATGAGGAGGAAAGAGGCATGAACAAAAGAACGGAGACGGAAGTGATTATTAATGGAAAACGGTATCACTTGACCGGCTATGAGAGTGAAGAGTATCTGCAGAAGGTTGCTTCTTATCTCAATGCAAAGCACGGTGCACTTAAGGAACAGAAGGGCTATCGTAATATGGATCTGGATATGAAGATTGTGCTTATGGAGATTAATCTTGCGGATGACTATTTCAAGCTGAAGCAACAGCTTGTGGATATCACTGATGAGATGGAGGATAAGGATGAGGAGATTTTCCGTTTGAAGCATGATTTGATTGCGGAACAGGGACGTATAGAAGAATTAAAGGAACAGTTAGAGAAGCTACGCAGAGCGAATCTGGAGGAGCAGAAGAAGGTTGTTCGATTGGAGACTGAACTGAATGGGTATCGCAAACGATAAGAAAATCGAATTACTGGCACCCGCGGGGGGCTATGAGGCTCTTCGCGCGGTGATTGAGGCAGGCTGCGACGCGGTGTATATCGGTGGCAGCCGTTTTGGTGCCAGAGCATATGCGGACAATCCCGAGGAGGACGTGCTTCTCGAAGCAATCGACTATGCACATTTGCGTGGGGTGTCGGTTTACCTTACTGTAAATACTCTCTTTAAGGAAGGTGAGCTTGCGGAGTTACCGAGTTATTTGCGCCCGTATTACGAACGCGGCTTGGATGCGGTGATTGTACAGGATTATGGTGTTATGACAATGGTGGAAACGCATTTCCCGGATTTGCCGATTCATATCAGTACGCAAATGACCGTGACGGAAGGGAAGGTCTCGGAATTGTTTTCCGAACATGTGACGCGTATTGTGCCGGCAAGGGAGCTTTCCATAGAAGACATCCGCAGATTGCGAGAGGAAACGGACCGCGAGCTTGAAATCTTTGCACACGGTGCTTTGTGCTATAGCTATTCGGGACAATGTCTAATGTCCTCAATGATTGGAGGACGGAGTGGAAATCGCGGACGTTGTGCACAACCTTGTCGCAAGCGTTATCGCTGTGCCATTTCCGGGGAAGACGTTTGTACGGCGTATGTGCTGAGTCCGAAGGACCAGTGTTTGTTGGCACATGTGCACGAGCTAATCGAAGCAAGAGTGGAGTCGCTGAAGCTTGAGGGACGCATGAAGAGTCCGGAATATGCGGCAGGTGTGACGGCGGTGTATCGTAAATGGATTGATCGCTACTATGAATTGGGTGGAGAAGCCTATCGACAGTATCTAAAAGAACACAAAAGCGAGCTTGGCGAGGATATTGCATGCCTGGCAGAGTTGTATAACAGGGGAGGTTTTTGTGAGGGCTATGCGTTTGGGAGAAAAGGTCCCGAGATGATGGCAATGACCAGACCGAATCATACAGGGATTGTTGTCGGAAAGGCGAGGTCATCGAATACAGGCAACGGAAGAGAACCGCGCAGATGTGGCGGCGAAAAAAGCACGAAAAGGGAACGAACGGTGCAAATTGTGTATACAGAGAAGATCGGAGCGGGGGATGTTCTCGAACTGCGCGATGATACGACCGGTGAGGTGCTTCGTGAATATACAATCGGAAAAGACGCGGATCCACGGAGATATTCGGAAATTTCCTTGAAAACAACAAGTGGGACGCTATCTGAAATGACGGTATACCGAACAAGAAACGATGCGCTTCTAAAGGAAATCGGAGAGCACTATTGCACTGAGCGCAAGGCAATTCCTTTGCAGGCGTATTTTACGGCGCAGGCCGGAGCACCGATTTCGCTTACCGTCTGCGGAAGTTCGGGCGAGCCTGCGGTAACTGCAATGGGACCGGTTCCCGAAGCGGCAACCACTGCATCGGCCACGGTAGAGCAAGTACGCCGGAGGCTCTGTAAGACCGGAGATTCTGCATTTCTCTTTGCGGAATGCGAGGTCGTTTTAGGAGAGAACTTGTTCCTTCCGGTTTCCTGGTTGAATGAGTTGCGTCGTGAGGTGTTGGCCTTGTACGAACGGGAAGCTACAAAGAGGTATCATCGAGTCTCTTGTGACTGCCCCATAGAAGTAGAGCGGGTGCGACAGCAGAAAAGCAATTTGTTTCACTCCATATGCTTGGTGCATACTTCGGAGCAGGCGGAGGTGGCAGTACGACATGATTTCGTGAGCGTGGTTGCCATAGACACGGAGGGAGACTGGGAAGTATGCTTGCGTATGACCGCAGAGAAACCGCGAATGCTTGTTCTTCCGCGAATTGATAAGGCACAGACGGACGAGACAACGGAGCGTGCCATCGACAGGGCATTTTTGGACGGATTCGGGATTGTTGTGCGTACACTCGGACAGCTGCTACGTGTGAAAAAGAGAAGTGAGCGAGAGGGCCGAAGCATTCTTGTATATACCGATACCACCCTTCCGGTGATGAACGCGACTGCGGCACAGTGGTTGCGAGAGAAGGGCGCTACTTATACCACACTTTCCCCCGAACTTCGGCGCGAAGAAATGCGTGAAAGTTCAAGAGATAGTATTTTGAAGATTTACGGGCACGAGGTGCTAATGGTTTCCGAACAGTGTGTGCGGGCAAATACCTTCGGTTGTCACCCGGAAGAGAAGACACTTCTGCGATTGATTGATGGGGAAGGTGCAAGCTTTCCCGTGAAGACGGTTTGTCGCTTTTGCTATAACTTGATTTATAACGGGCCGACAACATCATTGCTTCCCTACGCGAAGACGATTGGTTCCTTTCCCTTGTCCGGACTTCGATTGGATTTCACAGTAGAGAGCGCAGCGGAGACGGAACGGGTGCTGGATCGTTTTACTGCGGCATTTTCCGGAGAGGACGAGAAAATTGTGGAGGAAGACATCACAAGAGGCCATTGGAAACGAGGCGTTTTGTGAAGAATTTGTGCATCTTGCAAAGTTTTGATGATTTGTTGTTGCACTGTTAAGAAAAAAGGGGTATACTAAATGCAATTGTAACACACCAAATGACAGGGGGGCTTACTATGGTTGAAGCAACAAGCTGTGGTGGTGTTGTTATTTTCAGAGGAAAGATTCTGTTACTGTATAAGAATTATCGGAATAAGTATGAAGGATGGGTGCTTCCAAAGGGAACCGTGGAGGAAGGTGAGGAGTTCTCACAGACGGCAACCAGAGAGGTGCTGGAGGAATCCGGCGTGTCGGCAAAAATCATCAAGTACGTCGGCAAGAGTAGTTACTCCTTTAATACACCGCAGAGTACGGTAATGAAGAATGTTCATTGGTACCTGATGATGGCGGATAGCTATTACAGCAAACCACAGCGAGAGGAATATTTCGCGGACTCCGGCTTCTACAAATATCATGAGGCATATCATCTGTTGAAGTTTTCGAATGAGAAGCAGATTCTTGAGAAGGCCTACAATGAGTACTTGGATATGAAGAAGAGCAATATATGGGGAAACCGCAAGTATTTCTAAGAAAAGAAAAGCGAATGGGGCTGTCGCATATGTCGTGACGGCCCTGTTTTACGCTAAGACGGAGGAGAGAAAGTATGAAAGCACTATACGAAAAGCATCGTGAGATGATCTCATATCTGTTTTTCGGCGTTGCAACGACGTTGGTGAACTGGATTGCATATACGATTTGTACGAAAGGCTTCGGATTGGATGCCGAGGGCTTGGAGATGACCTTAAGCAATGGAATCGCGTGGGTGGTTGCGGTCGCATTTGCTTTTGTAACGAATAAACGGTATGTGTTTGAGAGCAAATGCAGAACGAGAGGACAGGTGCTTGCGGAGGCCGTAAAGTTTGTCGGAGCCAGAGTGTTTTCGGGGATATTCGAGGTTGCATTGCCGACGGTGCTTGTAAAATGTGGTTTGAAGCAGACCTTGTTCGGTATTGCGGGAGCAGCTGCAAAGGCCGTTACGAGCGTTCTTGTCATTGTATTGAATTATGTACTTAGCAAATTGATTGTGTTTCGCAAGGTGAAGGAGACAGAAGAGGTATCATGCCGATTGGATAAAGAAAGAGAGAACGAAGAGCATGTTTGAAATTCGCAAGAAGGTTGTTCTTAGAAAAGGTGAGGGACGAAGCCTTAAAGCCGGTGGACAGTGGATCTATGACAATGAAATCGCACAGGTGGATGGTGACGGTGAAAATGGTTGTCTTGCGGCGGTAGAGGACTTTGACGGCTACTTTATGGGAGTGGGGTATTACAATGCAAACTCCAAGATTCGTGTACGTATGTTGAGTCGACGTGCGACGAGAATCGATCGTGCATTTTTGAAGGCACGCGTGCGCGATGCGTGGGAATATCGCAAAAAGACGGGAGATACCTCGTCTTGTCGTGTGATCTTCGGAGAGGCGGACTGGTTGCCCGGACTGACGGTGGATAAGTTCTCCGATGTGCTTGTTCTGCAGGTGCTTTCCTTCGGTATGGAGGTGCGTAAGCAGTTGCTTGTCGAACTCCTGACGGAAGTTTTTGCCGAGGATGGAATCGTATTGCGGGGTATCTATGAGCGTAGTGACGCGAAGGTACGGGAGCAGGAAGGCTTAATGCGCACGAAGGGCTTCCTTACAGAACCGTTCGATACGGATGTAGAGATCCTCGAAAACGGGGTTCGCTATATCGTCGATGTAAAGGACGGTCAAAAGACCGGTTTTTTTCTCGACCAAAAATACAACCGACTTGCAATACAGAAGCTTTGCAAGGGCGCGAGGGTTATCGATTTGTTTACACACACGGGTTCCTTTGCACTAAATGCGGGAATCGCCGGGGCGGCGGAAGTGCTTGGCGTAGACGCGTCCGAGCTTGCGGTTGCGCAGGCACAGAAAAATGCGGAGCTAAATGGATTGTCGGAGCGTGTGCGGTTTCAGTGTGCAGATGTGTTTGCACTGTTGCCGCAACTGGAAGCGGAAGGGAAACTCTTTGATGTTGTAATTCTAGACCCTCCTGCATTTACAAAGTCCAGGGCCACGGTGAAGAATGCGACAAAAGGATATCGAGAGATTAATATGCGAGGGCTACGTCTAGTGAAGGACGGTGGTTTTCTTGCGACGTGTTCTTGCTCGCATTTTATGACGCCGGAGCTTTTCACAGAGACAATTGCGCAGGCGGCGAGAAGTGTACACAAGCGGGTGAGACAGGTGGAATATCGTACGCAGGCGACCGATCATCCGATTTTGTGGGCGGCAGAGGAGTCGTACTATCTGAAATTCTATATTTTTCAGGTATGTGACGAACGATAATTTTCACGTAATCTACGTTTGAAGTACACAATTTGAACAAAAATGTGTTGTATTATAGGCATGCAATATCAAATTCCGTATTGGTTTGGAATGGAGGTTAGTTTGATGTTTGAACCGGAAGAAAATAAATCCGATGTAGAGAAGAAAGTTTCGGACCTGCAGCGAGATTACGAAAGGGATCCGTGGGCGGAGAGTGAGCCGCAGGCGTGTGTAGAGCCGGAGCGGAAGGACGAGTATCTGGAAGCTATGGGGTCAGT
The DNA here is from genome assembly GCA_045601665.1 of Lachnospiraceae bacterium. Lineage (GTDB taxonomy): Bacteria > Bacillota > Clostridia > Lachnospirales > Lachnospiraceae > ISDg. Next base: position 20,334 of record JAZRZZ010000002.1, on the reverse strand, counting down.
GGAGAACAAAGAAAAGCCGGTAAAGAAGCAACATTCGTTTTTTGAGAAGGCATCGTTGCTTGTAGTAAGTGCAGTGTTGTTCGGAGCGATTGCCGGTGGTGTATTCGTTGGAGTGACTGCCCTGGATCGCTATTTTGAAGAGAAGAAAGCACCGAAAGATAAGATTGAATTGGACGGAACGAGCGAGACCGACGAAAATGAGAAGGACGATAGTACTCCGGTGGAGATTCCCGAGACGGGAGTGGTAGATCGGGAGGACGAAGCGGATGCAATGCAGGTGTCCGTAATGGATGTGTCTTCCGTAGTGGAAAGCGTGATGCCCGCCGTAGTAGCAATTAATTGTTATAGCAGTTACTCTTGGAACAATTGGTATGGAAGGGAAGAAGAGAGTAGCGAAGTAATGAGCGGTGCCGGTTCCGGTATCATTGTCGGACAGAATGAAAAAGAGATTTTGATTGTGACGAACAATCATGTGATTGAGGGAGCTTCGCGAATTGCAATTGAGTTTGTGGACGGAACGAGTGTGGATGGAACGGTAAAAGGGACGGCACCTTCCTCTGATTTGGCAGTTGTAACCGTGAGGTTTGATGCGATGGACGAGGAAACGCTTTCGACGATTCGTGTTGCACGGCTCGGCAATTCCGATGAGGTGGTTGTCGGTCAGATGGCAATTGCTATCGGAAATGCACTTGGTTATGGACAGTCTGTAACGGTTGGATATATTAGCGCGAAAGATCGTCAGGTGACGGTGGAGAATGTAACGTATACATTGATTCAGACCGATGCGGCAATCAACCCCGGCAATAGTGGTGGTGCATTGTTGAACAAGTACGGAGAAGTAATCGGTATCAATTCCGTGAAGTATTCTGACAGCGAAGTTGAGGGTATGGGATTTGCGATTCCGATTAGTAACATCGCCGAGATTATCGCTGATCTAAGCACTCGCGAAGAAGTGGAGGAATCGGAGCAGGGTTATCTTGGAATCCAGGTTGGAAAGGATATCTCGCAGGAGTATGCGAATATGCTCGGCATCCCGCAGGGACTTTATGTAAGCGACGTAGTAAAGAATTCACCGGCACATAAAGGTGGGCTGTACGTGGGTGACATCATTGTGAAGGTCGACAAGATAACGATTGCCGGAATGGACGATTTGAAGAGCTTTCTCAGTCATACAAAGGCAGGTACAGAGGTAACGATTGTTGTACAGCGTTTGAAGGATGGCGAATATGTAGAAGTAAGCTTACAGGTAACACTCGGCAACAAACCGACGGAATAAGCGTATAATCAACAGACAAGCACAAAAATCGACTCCCTGTATATACTGAAAGAAAAGTATACAGGGAGTTTTTCTATGAAGAAAAAACTTGTTTGTCTGATGGTGCTTGCCCTGCTGGCCAGTGCATTTGTCGCATGCGGAAAGGAAGAGGAGAAAGGGAAAATCGTTCTAAACGAGGTTGCGCATTCGATTTTCTATGCACCGCAGTATGTGGCGTATGAGCTGGGATATTTCAAAGAGGAAGGACTGGAAGTGACAATTGTGAACGGCGGAGGAGCCGATAATACGATGACGGCAGTACTTTCGGGGGATGCGCAGATTGGATTTATGGGGTCGGAGCAGAGCATCTTTGTCTACAATCAAGGGGCATCCGATAAGGTAGTAAATGTAGCACAGCTGACTTGTCGTGCGGGAAATTTTCTTGTAGCGAGAAAGTCCCTGTTGGACGACGGAACCATTACAGCATCCAAGGATGAGGCTGGGAACTACGTATTCGATTGGAACCAGCTGATCGGACGAGAGGTGGTAGGTGGTCGTGTCGGCGGAATGCCGCAAATGGTACTCGAATATATCCTTCGCAACAAAGGAATCGATAAGGCTGACATGACAATGAACCAAAGTATAGATTTCGGTCTGACCGGGCAGGCCTTTGGCTCGGGGACGGGAGACTTTACGGTAGAATTCGAACCGGCAGCTTCCTCGTTGGAAGAGGAGGGGATTGGTGTTGTTGTGGCATCCCTTGGTGTCGAGAGTGGTTATGTTCCTTACACTGCATACTGCGTAAAGGAAAGCTACTTAAAGAAGAATGAAGAGGATGTGCAGGCATTTGTCAATGCAATTCAAAAGGGAATGGATTATGTGAATTCACACACTCCGGAGGAGATCGCAGAGGTGATCGCACCGCAGTTTGAGGGTTTTACAGTGGAACGTATCGCGGAGATTGTGGAGCGCTATCAGGTGCAGGGAACGTGGAAAGAAAATCTTGTGTTCGAAGAGGATGCATTTGATTTGTTGCAGGATATTTTGGAACAGTCGGGTGAGCTGAAGAGCAGAGCGCCATACGAAGAGCTGGTAAACAACAAATATGCCAAGAAGGCAGCGGAATAGAGAAAAAGAAACGGGAAAAACGAAAAAGGAGCATCGCTTGGCGATGCTCCTTGAAAGGTTGTGTGAATTATTCAGCGAAGATGTCTTCGTCCGCAGGTGCTTCGGTAATCTCCACTTCTACGGCGTCTGCTTCGTCGTCTTCCGGAAAATCCTCTTCAAATTCATCGAGATAATCCGGCGTACAATAACGATAAATCGCATATACAATCCCGGCAATAACAACAACCGCACCGATAATTGCAAGAATCATACACAGTGTCTTGTTACAGGACTTCTCCTCACACTCTTTGTTACAGCAGCAAGTATTCATAAATTACCTCCATTCCGAGCACGTTGTCTCTCTCGTATATACTATGTAGAGTATGCCACCCTTATAAGAAAATTATAGCATGAAAACGTATAGTTTCAAGTTGTTTTTTGAAAAGTTCACAGAATTCTAAGAAATGAACGGCAAACTAGTCAACTTTCACTAATTTTGCAAAAGAAGCAAGCATCTTCTTCGGGCCTGTGGCAAATTCGACGGTAACCTCGAAGTCTTTCGCGCCTTTCACCAATGCGGTTACGGTTCCGATGCCGAATTTGGTATGGCGCACCGTATCGCCCACGTCGTAACCGAGCGAGGAAGCATTTTGGATGCCCACGTCCTTTCCGAGGGTCAGTGGAACAACCTCTTTGGTCGAGTAGGGACTGTTGTAGGTCGAGGTGCTTTTGTTATTCAGTGCATGAAACATATCGGTTCCGCGTCCGCTGCCGGAATAATACGAAGAACGGTCCGCGCGGGAGAACAAATCACTTACATCGCCGCGTCGGGCATCGAATCGACGCGATTCGTAGTTGTCGTAAGCGTTCTCCGAGGAATAGCGTGAATTGTAGCGATTTTCTTGCTCGTAGCGGCGAGAACTGTTTCTTCCGTAGTTCGAAAACCCGTCGGTGTAGGCATTTCCGGTCCCTTCTTTCTTCATCGTAAGCAAATGTCTGGGGACCTCTCGTATAAAACGAGAAGGAGCGTTGAACTGTGTCTCCCCGCGCATCATTCGCTGACGTGCACTGCTCAGATAAAGCTCCTTCCGTGCACGAGTGATTCCGACATAGCACAAGCGTCGTTCTTCTTCGACCTCGGCATCCGGGTCTTCCGCGCTTAGGCTCATATTGCTGGGAAACAGACCTTCCTCCATTCCACATAGATAGACACGTTCGAATTCAAGGCCTTTCGCACTGTGCAAGGTCATGAGAACTACGTAATCTTCGTCTTGCTCGACGGCATCGATGTCCGAAACCAAAGCTACGTCGGAAAGGAACTCACTAAGAGATGCTTGCCCGCCGTTGCTCTCTTCGTACATCACCATCTTTGTCATAAGCTCACCGATATTGGAGATTCGATCGTCTGCCGAATCGGGGTCGTCGGCACGAAGTTCTGCCTCGTAATCGGTTGCTTCGAGAATATCCGAAAGCAACTGCTTTAGCGGATAGCCTGGTTTTGCGGCGTTGCTGCGAAGACCTTCAATCAAAGCGACAAAACGGAGGAGCTTATCCTTCGCACGAGCAATCGACGAAATGTATTCGGCATCACGCAATGCATCATAGAAGGAAATGCCCTTTGCAAGTGCATAATCATCTACACGCGCGACGGTTGTTTCGCCAATGCCACGTTTGGGGACATTGAGAATCCGCTTTACCGCCATACCATCCATACCGTTGTCGATGGTTTTGAGATAGGAGAGCATGTCCTTGATCTCCTTACGCTCATAAAAGTTTGTCCCACCGACCAGCTTGTAGGGAACACCTCGGTAGATCATTCGTTCCTCAAAAACACGAGATTGCGCATTGGTTCGGTAGAGAATCGCATAATCGCGGTAGGAGGCCTTGCCGCTTTCGACGTTTGCGGCAATTTCATTGACAATGGCAGTGGCTCCGTTGATGTCGGTGTCGTATTCCGTATAGCGAATCGGCTCACCGGCGGTATCCGCCGTCCATAGGGCTTTTGCCTTGCGGCCGAGGTTGTGTGAAATCACGCCGTTTGCGGCATCGAGGATATTTCCGGTCGAGCGATAATTCTGTTCGAGCTTAATCACATGTGCGTCCGGATAGGCCTTCTCAAAATCAAGGATATTTCGGATGTTGGCACCGCGAAAACGGTAAATGGACTGGTCGTCGTCACCGACAACACAAAGATTATGTTCCATCTCGCCATATTCATTACGGTGGTTCGCAAGAAGACGAATAAACTCAAACTGTGCGGTGTTGGTATCCTGATATTCGTCCACCATGATATAGTGAAAACGCTCCTGATAATAGGACAGCGCTTGCTGTGAGCAGCGAAATAGCTCCACTGTCTTGACCAAAAGATCGTCGAAGTCAAATGCATTGTTGTCACGAAGCGTCTTTTGATACTCCATATAGATCTCACCCTGCAAACGCTTGCCATAGTCGGAGCCTGCCGCAGATAGAAATTCCTCGGGGGAAATCAACTCGTTCTTGGCGGAGGAAATGACCGAAAGAAAGGACTTTTCCTTGTATTGCTTCGGATCGAGGTTGCGTCGTTTGATAATCGACCGCATGACGCGTTTCTGATCATCGGTATCGTAGATGGAGAAATTCTGCTCATAGCCTACCGCCTCGCAGAAGCGTCGCAGAATGCGAACGCAGGAGGAGTGGAAGGTACTGATCCATACGTTGTCCGCCCCGTAGCTGACAAGCGCGTCCACACGCTCGCGCATCTCTTTGGCGGCCTTGTTCGTAAAGGTAATCGCCATAATATGAAATGGACTGACTCCCTGTTCTTCAATCAGATAGGCAATCCGATGTGTGATTACGCGAGTCTTGCCGGAGCCGGCACCCGCCAAAATCAATAACGGCCCTTTGTCGTGCAGCACCGCTTCCTTCTGCATATCGTTAAGAGAATCGTAGATGCTCATGAACGTTCCTCCCTATAATCTTAAAAATCGAATGTATGTTCATTTTATCATAGAAAATGCATTTGCACAAGGTACATTTTCAATGCAAAACGAAGGTGGAAAAGGGATGCATTTGCTTGACACGTAGTAATGAATACTATATAATGTGAAATAGATGAAGCCGGAGCGAGGTCGGGGAAAGGAAGGTGCGAAGATGGATACACAGTGGAGACATTATTTGCGTGAATTGTTGACTGGGTTGCGAAGCACGGATTATATCATGCCCTACGACATTCCGAACATCGATCTGTATATGGATCAGGTGACGACGTTTATGGACGAGCACCTGGAGACGACGAAGCGATACGAAGACGATAAGCTTTTGACAAAGACGATGATTAACAATTATACGAAGAACGATTTGTTGCCGAGTCCGATTAAGAAGAAATACAGTAAGGATCATATGTATCTGCTCGTATTTATCTATTATCTAAAGAGCTTTTTGAGTATTCGTGATGTACAGCATATTGTCGGACCGATGGCTGAGATGTTCTACGGCGAAAATAAGAAATATTCACTTGAGGAAATCTACAAGCAGATTTTTCACATTGAAGAAGAAGTATCGCAGGATCTCGGACGGGATGTAATGAATAAGTTCATGCGCTCGAAGCATACGTTTGAGGAGGTTGAGGATGAGGAAGCGAGAGAATTCCTGAATATCTTCAGTTTCATCAGTATGCTTAGCTTTGATGTATACCTGAAGAAACAGATGATTGAAAAGATTATTGACGATTTGCTGAAGCCATCAAGCTCGGAGGAGGAGAAGAAGCCGAAGAAGGCGACCGGTAAGGAGCAAGAATAAAGAAAGGCTGTTGTTCGAGAGAGCAACAGCCTTATATATACCATATACGGTGATTATTGTTTGTCCTTCATACGCGCGAATACGAGCTCGTAACCATCGTTTCCGTAGGTCAGGGAACGATTGACACGACTGATGGTCGCAGTGGATGCACCGGTCTTCTCGGCAATATCAAGGTAGGTCTTGCCCTCGGTAAGCATCGTAGCAACCTCGAAGCGCTGCGAAATGGACAGCAGCTCGTTAATGGTACATACGTCTTCAAAAAATGCGTAGCAATCGTCCAACGATTGAAGTGTGAGGATTGCTTTGAATAAATTATCAACCGCAGGGGTGTGAATATCTTTGCTCATAGGGACCTCCCGAAAATGAATTGGAGATTACTCCGATATTCACATTGTATCACTTCACAGAGTTAAAGTAAAGAGCATTTTCGATTTTATTATAGAAATTCGTTGGGATAGCGGAGATTCGGAGGTTGGAATGAAACGTGGAGAAATCAGAACCGGCGTGGTAGTGCGCACGGAATTTTCGGGAAAGGGCTTTCTTATGGATGAAGGCCGCAAGATGGTGATTAAGGGCGTGTTGCCGGGACAGACCGTAGAATATTCGGTGAAGAAGGCGGGAGCAGAGAAAGGCGAAGGACGTTTGATTCGCGTATTGGAGAAGTCGCCCATCGAGACAGCGGAGCCGCCGTGTCCGCATTTCGGCATTTGCGGTGGTTGTAGTCTGCAGACGCTTCCCTATGAGGAGCAGTTGAAGTTGAAGCAGGAACAGGTACTGCGCTTGCTGGCGCCGGTGGTACCGGAAGGAACCTATGAGTTATTGCCTATCCTCGGCAGCCCTAAGCAGTGGGAGTACCGTAACAAGATGGAATTCTCCTTCGGTGACGAGTATAGGAACGGTCCGCTGGCACTGGGACTCCATAAGAAGGGGAGCTTCTATGACATTGTAACGACCACGGATTGTCAGATTGTCGATGAGGATTTTCGCAAGATTCTGAAGGCTACGCTGGCGTACGCTACGGAGCAGACGCTGCCGTACTATCATAAGATGCGTAAGGAGGGCGTACTGCGCCATCTGTTGGTACGTAAGGCACAGAAGACCGGCGCAATTCTCGTGGACTTGATTACTACCTCGGAGCTCGCTTGCTCACTGCAGGGCTGGGTGGAGGCCCTTCGGGGACTTGACCTCACCGGTGAATTAGTTGGCATCCTGCATACGACAAATGATACTGCCGGAGACACCATTACCGACCAGGGTACGGAGGTTCTGTACGGACAGGATCATTTTACAGAGGAACTGTTGGGCCTTACGTTCCGTATCAGTCCATTTTCCTTCTTCCAGACCAACTCTCTGGGTGCGGAAGTGCTGTATGGCGTAGCACGCCAAATGGTGGGCGAAACTAAAGACAAGGTGATCTTTGACCTCTACAGCGGCACCGGCACCATCGGCCAACTGTTGGCACCTGTGGCGAAGAAGGTCATCGGCGTGGAGCTCATCGAGGAGGCGGTTATCGCCGCCCGTGAAAATGCCAAGCTCAACGGTCTTACCAACTGTGAATTTCTTGCAGGCGACGTGTTGAAGATGCTGGACGTCATCGAAGAACGCCCCGACTTCATTGTCATCGACCCGCCCCGGGAGGGCGTGAACCCCAAGGCCTTGAAGAAAATCATCGATTACGGCGTAGAGTCTATGGTGTACATCTCCTGTAAGCCTACCTCTCTGGCAAATGATCTGGTGGCACTTCAAGAGGCAGGGTATCGGGTGAAGAAGGTGCAGATGGTGGATATGTTTGCAGCGACGGGGCATGTGGAGACGGTGGTACTGGTGAGCCGTACTTTGGAAAGCTAAGTTTTATTTTGATACGGGCGGAGTCTGTGATGGATGAAAAGCAAATGCCCTCGGTTAATTCGAAAACTTCTGAATTGTGTGCTAGAGTCACACGGTATTGGTCCTATATGTAACAAATAGATATTAAAAACAATGAGGATAAAGAAAAATCGAGGAGGTAATGTATGAGTTATTTTTCGGAGAATCTGAAAAGGTTAAGGAAAGACAGAGGTTATACGCAAGAGGCTTTTGCGCAAATAACAGGACTTAAGCGGAATACGATTGCTTTGTATGAGACCGATAGAAGAGAATGTGATTTTGACACGTTGCTTGATTTAGCTAAGGCACTCAATTGTTCGACGGATGAGTTGTTAAAAGCTCAGAAGTCTATTGGAAAATCCGACAAAGGAAAAACCGACGGTGAGAACATCTCTGCTGATATAAAGGGTGTGATATATATTATGACAAACCCTTCTTTTAAGGAATATGTGAAGATAGGTTATGCGGATGATGTTGAAAGGCGATTGCAAGAACTCAACAGAAGTGAATGTGTTCCTTTTTCATTTCGGATATACGCCACATACGCTGTAACGTCAAGGTTATCTGATAAAAATGTACATTCGATTATCGATAGAGTGAATCCGGATTTGCGAGCTGTAGAGAATGTAAAAGGAAAGAAGAGAGAACGTGAGTTCTACGCAATGGAACCGGAAAAGGCATACAAAATTCTGGAAGCCATAGCGGAAATGCATGGATTTACGGATAGGTTAACACTTAGAACACCCACTGATGTGGAGAGAATCGAGGAACGAGAGGCACAGGATATAGAGAAAGAAAGCAGGACACGATCTAATAATTTCACTTTTTCTGAGTGGAAAATTCCTGTGGGAGCAGTATTGCAATATCGTCATGATCCTACAATCACCTGTACGGTGGTAGATGAAAGGAAAGTGGAATTCAACGGAGAAATGATGTATTTGACCAGTGTGGCAAAAAAATGTTTAGGTAAAGAGACTGGTGTTTGTGGCCCTGATTATTTTACATATATGGGTGCGAAACTTTGGGATATAGATGGTAGGAAAGAATAAACCTTTGTATTGAGAAGAAAATTAAAAACCTCGCATTGCGTTACAGCCCTTTTTATGGTATTATAATCAAAACGCATTGCGAGGTTTGTTTTATGGATAGTGCCAAAAGGATTAGAGAATTGAGAGAACATGTTAATATGAGCCGTAAAGCATTTTCGGAACATATTGGAATTCCTTTGAGAACTTTAGAGGACTGGGAGGCGGGAAGAAGAACTCCTCCGGAGTATATCCCGAGATTGATTTCATATCAACTTAAATATGAGGAACTATTTCAAATAGCATCAATACAAATAGGACAGGAACGAGATATGGAGAAAGGAGAGGGCACATATGAAGGATCACAATAGTAGTGAGATTTTGATTTATCAATCAGAGAATGGGGTAACAAAAATCGATGTGACCTTTAAGGATGAAACAGTATGGTTGTCTCAACAACAAATGGCTGAATTATTTCAGTCATCACGAACAAATGTTGTGGAGCATATTAAACATATTTATGAGGAAGGCGAACTTGATGAGGAATCAACCTGTCGGAAATTCCGACAAGTTCGTAAAGAAGGTAATCGTGAAGTCGAAAGAGAATTGCCATATTACAATTTAGATATGATTATTTCTCTGGGGTATAGAATCAAGTCCATAATCGCAACAAATTTTAGACGATGGGCAACAGAGCGCCTGAAAGAGTATATGATAAAAGGCTTTACGATGGATGACGAACGGCTAAAGGATCTTGGCGGCGGAGATTACTGGAAAGAATTATTGGATCGCATTAGAGACATTCGTTCCTCTGAAAAAGTGATGTACCGTCAAGTCTTGGATTTGTATGCGACAAGTGTAGATTATAATCCGAATAGTTCAGAGTCCATTGCATTTTTTAAGATGGTTCAAAATAAATTGCATTTTGCAGCACATGGTCATACAGCGGCAGAAGTAATCTATGAGCGTGCTGATGCGGAGCAACCATTCATGGGATTAACCGCATTTTCTGGAGATTTTCCAACCAAGAAAGATATTGGTATTGCGAAAAATTATTTAAATGAAAAAGAATTAAAGGTTTTGAACAATATTGTTTCCGGATACTTTGATTTTGCTGAAATACAGGCTATGCGCCATAATCCAATGTATATGAGTGATTATGTAGAGCATCTGGATAATGTTCTTAAAGCAACAGGAGAAAAATTGCTAGAAGGAGCGGGCAGTATAAGCCATGCGCAAGCAATGGCGAAAGCAAATGAAGAATATCAAAAATATCAAGTGCAGAATCTTTCACCAGTAGAAGAAGAATACCTTTTAACAATTAGAAATGTTGAAAAAATGGCAAAAGCGTGTCAAAAGTAACATGTGCATTATGTGTAAGGTGCAAATTCGGTTGCTCAACGAAAAGATAGTGGAGACGGTGGTGCTGGTGACGCGGGGCAGAGATACAACCGATAGAGGAAAATGAGTTGGAGAGGTAACGGAAAGTAACTTATCCACCATAGAAAGGACATCAACTATGACTTTAAATACATCATTTACAATCCACCAATTACACCCCAGCGAGACCCACCTCTTGCAGGACTTCCTCTACGAGGCGATTTTCATTCCGGAGGGTGTTACACCTCCTCCGAGGGAGATTGTGGAGCAGCCTGAGCTTAGAGTGTATACAGATGACTTCGGAACGCGCAGGGGGGACAATTGTTTCGTGGCTGAGGTCGGTGGCAGGGTAGTCGGTGCGGTTTGGACAAGAATCATGAACGATTACGGACATGTGGATGATGAACCCCCCTCATTTGCCATTTCGCTGTACCGAGAATATCGAGGTCAGGGCATCGGAACGCAAAATGATGCGAAAGATGCTGGCACATTTGAAGGAACAGGGCTTCGAGAAGGCGTCTCTGGCGGTACAGAAGGCAAATTATGCGGTGAAGATGTACCGTAACGTCGGATTTGAGACCGTAGACGAAAATGAAGAAGAGTATATCATGGTATGTAGATTGTGAGGAGAAACAGTGATGAAGACGATAATGGAATCACCGAGAATTCGGTTTGTGGAACTGACGGAAGAGCTCGTTCCGCAGTACTTGGAGATGGTAAATGATTACGAGAACGTGGGACGGTACATCAGCAAGAAGGTCAGAGTCTACTCGGTGGAGGATGAGATTGCATTTGTAAGAGGGAAGCTAGACGAGGCGGCACCGATTATGTCCATGTTGGATATGGAAGACGGTGAATTTATCGGAAATATCGAGTATATGGACAGAGAAGGAGATACCGCGGAGCTGGGAATTGCCGTTACTGCTAAGAAGCAGGATGTCGGATTTGGCAAGGAGGCCATCCGATATTTTCTGAAGTACGGCGCGGACGCGCTGGGGCTTCGTCGTGTGACCTTAAGGGTTTATCCGGACAATGCCAGAGCCATTCATGTATATGAGCAGTGTGGCTTCGTGATGTGCGGCCGGACGGAAGTGGATCTGGTGATGAAGGTTAATCTGTAACGTTTGGATATTGTTATAGTGCGTTATCTAGGATGTCTCGAGCGATAGGCTCGGGACTTTTTTTGATGCGCGAAATACGCATTACGTAAATGTAATATATGTGATACAATGCTTACACAACGTGTAAGTACAATGAGGTGAATTGCGGTGGAACAGAGCAACCGGAAGATTTTATGTTTCAACTAACTCGAACAGAAGTGGAATTCGTGAAGTCACAATTTGTGACTTCACGAGAGGCGGGATTATTTGCGGGACAAGATGGTGGGAGAAGAAAGCTACCCTACGCATTTACCGAACAAGGTATTTATATGTTGGCTACAGTTCTGCGTGGTGAACTTGCGGAGCAACAGAGCATATTTATCATGCGGGCATTTCGTGAGATGCGTCATTACATACAGCATAACAGGCAGTTTATTAGACAAGAAGAACTTCAATTTGTAAGAGCAGGTATGTCGGAGTTGTCGATGCGAGTAGAGAGATTGTCGGATTGACAGAAGAAGACGGAGCAAGACGTGAAGGGGATTCGGTCGGATATTGATATTCTAAATTATAACTTCATATCGGATAAATTATTATCAACAATCAAATATTGAAACAAAGCGAAAGACCACTTGTTTTCTACATTTTTTGTGGAGAGCAGGTGGTTTTCTTTTGTTTCAGGGCACTGCCGGCTCTCCAGTGATGCCTCTGAAAATAAGAAAAGGAGGAAGAAAATGTACACACGGGAACAGTAAAACCAGTAAATTTTATGAGCTGAAAGGGCATCCCTTTAAGGTGGAAAACGATATTCAGCTAGAAGAATAGAGCTTCGAATTTGTATATCAGGTAGCTTAGAAGGAACGAAGTTACCCTTAATTGATAGAGTTTGATAAAATTAAAAACACTTTATTTGGCAAGTATTCTATTGACATTTTTGTCTGATGATGTATATAATGGGCAATGCACCGCGCTATTAAAATAGCATGGTAAAGCGACAAATTGCCAAACGAAAATAGTATGGGAGGAGAAAAGGATGAAGCGATTTTTTAAACGCAGTACAAAAACGGCTACGGCATTGCTGGTGTTAGTCACTATGCTTGTGGGAATGTTACCGCAACAGGCTATGGCTGCGCGTACAGAGTATAACGGAGGGAAGGAGGTTGTTTTTGAAGAAGAAGGATATAAAGTAACATATCGTGTGAACAGTTCCTGGGGGAACTATGTAAATGCGGATGTCACAATCATGAATGTCGGTTCAGCACCGATTGAGGATTGGAGAATAAGTTTTCCGTATGACGGAAAAATTGAAAATATATGGAATGCAGATATTGCGTCTTACGAGGACAATGTCTATGTGTTGAAATGCAAGGACTATAATAAAACCATTTCTGCACAGGGTTCAGTAAATTTCGGTTTTACTGCGTGCGGCGAAAGCTTGCCGCCGACGATTCCGCAGAGTATTTATGTAGCAAGCGAAGCGGAGTTTGCTGTACCGACCGTGACGCCGGAGGCAACTCCGACACCGGAGCCGACACAGGTTCCGATTCAGGGCGGTTTGATCGGTCGTTTACCGGAGCAGTGGAACGGTCTGAACTATGCATTATTCACGTCCGGAAGTAATCCGCTTCAGATGAATACGAACGAAACCTATATCGGCGGTGATGTACGGGCGAATTCGGATGTGGATTTTAGAGGAACGAAGCTTCAGGTAAGCGGAACCATCAGTTCTACCGGTGATGTAACCGCAAATACCTCCAGCATGGACGGTGCCATGCAGATTTCTGCAGTAAAGGAACGGGTGGAGAATCTTGCAATGCCGGATATTACAAAGGAATTGCGTGAGCATATTACCGAGAATGGTGCTGTATATGTGGATAGCACGAGCTTTCAGGCAGATAATCTGGTCATTGATGAATCAATTCTTGTCAACGGAAGTGTGAATTTTAATACGACCAGCCTTCTTGGCAGTGGTGTGGTATATGCAACGGATTCTATTCAGTACAATGTAGGAGAGTTAGCAACACCGGATACTTCCAAAGCATTTCTTTGCGCGGAGCAAGGAGATATTACTTTGAATGGATCGGAATTCCAGCTAAATGCGGTGCTGTACGCACCGAACGGCTGTGTCTATGTGAATGCTAACCGCTTTACATTAAACGGACGTATTATTGCAAAGCAGGTGTGTATCAACGGAACCATGATCCGTATCAATGCGGGAAGCGGCGATTATGACATGCTGGATTTCATCTTCCACCCGCAATACAATGTATTGATTGAAGGAAATCAGAAGGAGAACCGCAAGATTGTGCTTTCGGTAGAGGAAATCTTAAATACCGAGCAGATTCTTTGGGAAGAAACAAAGTGGGAGTTCTTCCGCAACGGCGAAGCAGTGACGGATGAAATAGCAATTGATGAGACAGCTTCCGATGTTTACCGCAAGGAAATGATATTCCGTGAGGCCGGAAATTATGAGGTTGCGGTAACGGTAACGAATGGTCAGAAGGAATATACGGAGACGCTTGCGTTTGTTATTGTAAAGGATATGGAGCCTTACGCAGGCTTTGCACTTGCGGCAGAGAAGTATCAGAGAGATTCTTCCGGTGTGGCGGAGGTTCTGTTTTCCAACACCTCCTATTCCGTAGATAACGACGTACTGGAAAGCAGTGTATGGAGTGTGTACCATGACACAAACGGAGACGGAGTTTTTGCGGAAGAGGAAAAGGAGACGTATACCTTTGACGGAAGCGAAGACTTTACATTTACGACGGACAAGGTAGGACGCTATCTGGTAGAGCTTTTCGTAAGGGAAACCTACAGCGATACCATTCCTTCGTTAATCAGTGAGGAAGACTTTTTGACGGATACCACAGAAGAACTTCCGGAAGATGTGAAGTGCTTTGAGGTGGTGAATGTGGCACCGGTGGCTTCTCTTGATATTAAGAAGGCAAAGGCAGTGGATATTGTTTTCACGGTAGGAAGTGCTTCTCAGGAGGAGATTCAGACCTATGCGGACAAGATTGCGGAGCTGGAGGAAAGCTTAAAGGAGCACTTCATCGACGCAAATATCAGCACGATATCTACGTCTACCTTGACAGCACAGGATACCTTTGCATGGAAGGAATTTGACCATTACAACTACGGAGACAGATACCTTCCGACACTTGCAAAACATATTCTTTATACAGGAAACGATATCAAGATGGTGGGCTATTCGGTGTCACCGCTGAAGGATTTCCTGTATGTGGCGGACGATGATGACAGTCAGAAAATCTTTGAGTTTGATTTACAGAGAGATGGTACCGACTGGCACAGTATGGAGGGCGGCGGCTTCCTTTTCAATACGGTGGTTTCCGAGGAAAGCAACTACATACGCGGTTATTGTATTCTCGTTTCACAGACCGGTTTGAAGTTGGTACAGATTAACTGCAACAACCTGTCCGGCTTCCGTAACGGAAGTTACAGCTATGTGCAGAATGCGGGACGTTTGCTTCAAACCTTCCCGATTAGCAACGTATATGCAAACCATCACTTTAAGATTGTGGTAGACGGACGAAATCTGTCCGTATGGGACGGAGACAAGCTGGTAATCAACAATTATCTGTTACCGGAGGCACAGTACGGTTATGGGTACGGACCGATTATCAGTCATGCGTCCCACAGCTGCAGCCAGCAGTCCTATTTCACGTTTAAGAATATTAAGATGCACACCATCACCGGTGCAGACTTAAGTGACGTGATTTCCGATTACCCGTGGAGAGAAGGTGCCGGTCATTATGTGGTACACCTTAGCAACACTACGGTAGATGAGCTGGCCGGGGAAGAGGAGATGGCAGCTCTTACGGAGGCTCTCCTAGAGCAGGAGGTACCGTTTATCGGTATCGGTACAGACGAAAACAAGAACCAGTATCTCGAATTGCTGAATGCAACCTTAACCGGTGGTCTCGTACTTCCGGCAGAGGATATTGCGTATTCCATGGAGGAAACCGCGCAATATATTACGGATGCTGTTTTGGCAAAGAACTATGAAATCGGAGATCTGATTTCCGATGGTGACCGTATCGAGTATGTAGGCTACTACAGTGACGAAGAAAACGATACGTTATATGCCGAACAGTGGGAGTATGAGTATGACCCGTCTATTTTCGATAACGAAGGTCTTGAGGGAGAACACATTGTTTGTAACGTGGACGAGCCGATGACCATGTTTGAAAATGTGGGGGCCTATACCATCCGCCTGCGGGTACAGGATGACCCGACGGACGGAAACGATGCATTGGCAGAGTACCGCTTATGGTCCGGAGAGGAGCAGTACGACCGACTGCTGGTAGTACACAGCCGTCCGCATGCAACGGTGGAAGCACAGGTATATCAGGCAGATACCAGTGGTGAGGTAATTGTAAATACCACCTATGATGCCTGGGATACGGACCATTCCTTAGATGCGGCAAAGGGAATCCGCGAGGAGAGCTATTGCTATAAGGCAATGGGAGACGGAGAATGGACCGAAGGAAAGTTCCCGAACCGTATCGAAGTCGGACAGAACTATTTAATCCGTTATCAGGTACAGGATGCGGAGGGTGCATGGAGTAAGCCTGCGGTAGCAGTGGTAATGACGGAAGATTATATTCCGTGGGAGGCACCGGAGGATACGGAAGATCCGCAGCCGGTAGTTGAAGTATCAAGAGAGATTATCGGAGTCGGTGAAGAAGTACGTATCGACGGTTATGCACTGGATAACTACGGTGTAGATGAGTTTGCGCTGTATATTAACGGAGAAAAGGTAATGAGCGCATTCGGCCGTATCTTCTATACGCCGAACAGCAGCGGTATCCTTGTGGTAAAGGCTACCGCAACGGACCTTTCCGGAAATTATGCGGAAACGGAGCGTCGTATTACGGTAACCGGAAGCACGGAGGTAAAAAGTATTCCGGAAATCACGATTACATCCCCGACCGACGGAGCAGTAACAGACTTTGATTTGCAGTTTGTGGGAAGTATTACGGATAAGAACGGAATTGCAGGCTATACCCTGTCTTATAAGGCACGGGAGGATGAGGAATATACCGTATTTGCGGAGGGCACCGAAGCAGTAGAAAACGGTGTTTTGGGAATCCTGCCGGTTGAGACCCTGGACGAGGGTGTGTATGACATATTGATTCGTGCGGAGAATACGCAGGGAGTGGCGGTAACACGGAGCATGGTATTGACGAAGGTACGCGTAGAAGTACCGGCAGCAACACCGACCCCTACCGCAACGCCGACGCCGGGAGTAACACCTGGCCCGGAGGTAACCCCGACGCCGGAAGTAACACCGACCCCTACCGCAACGCTGACCCCGGCAGCACCGAAGGATGAGACGATCCCGGAGCTTACCGTGGCGGAAATTGTGTTAGATAAGGATGAAAATACTCTGTACGTATACGGCAGTGTGTCCGATGAAACGGAGCTTTCCGAATATACGGTTCGCCTTTTGACCGGAGACAGCCAGGCGGAAGTAAAGTCCGTACAGGGAACGGAAAATGTGGAAGACGGTACGCTGGCGGCATTCTCCATGGAGGATGTGGAAAACGGAACCTATCTTCTGGAGGTAAAGGTAACGGATGCTTCTGGCAACTGGAAGAAGCAGACCTTCACGGTTACCTATCAGAAGCAGGAGGATATTGAGACCGGAGAGAGCGGAAGCGAAGAAGGCGGAGAAACCGGGGAAGAGGTGCCGGACCGTCCGTTTACCTTGACTGTATCCAAAACCGTGGTAGCCTGCGGCGAAGTGGTAAAGATACGGATTACCCTGCCGAAAAATGCGGATACATCCACGCTTACGGTAAAGGCAAACGGGGAAGAGCTTCCGGTAGTAGACGGATATTATTCCTATGAGGGAGTCGAGCCGGGTGAGGTAGCGCTGACTGCGGAAGTGACTACGACAGAGGGAGAAGTATTAACCCGTTCCGTGATGATAAAAGTTTATGATGACGGAGATAAGACAGCTCCGGTAGCGAAGTTTATTACACCGGAAGCAGATAGTGCGGTAAAGGGTATTGTAGAGATTACCGCTATCGTAACCGATGAAACGGCACTGGACTCTTATGTTTTAGAGTACCGTATGGAAGGAGAAGAGGAGTTTACCGAGCTTGCGAGAGGAACGGAGCCGGTAGAAGAGGGTGTAGTCGGCACTCTTGATACGACCATTCTTCGAAACGGCAGATATGAGCTTCGCCTGACTGCAACGGATAAAGGCGGCAACTATCGGAGAACCGTTCGTACCGTATCGGTGGAGGGCGAGTTAAAGCTGGGCCATATGTCGGTAGGCTTTACGGATGTTACCTCAAAGATTGCGGGAAGTAACCTACAGGTAAATCGTTTCTATGACAGCAGAAACAAAGAGCAGGGAGCCTTCGGTATCGGCTGGACTCTGGGCATGGAAGGAAGCACCCTTTGGGAGACCAATCCGATTTACGAAGGATACAAATTACAGAAGGTGGGCAGTCTGTTCTCCACCGGATATTATGTGGAGCAGACCTTGAGTCATGACATTGTAGTAAGCTACGGTGACGGAACGAGTGACCGCTTTGAGCTTAAGGTAACACCGGAGCGTCAGGCATTGGTACCGATTACGGAATTCAGAGTGTCTTACCGTTGTGTAACCAATGACGAGCGCGAGCTGGAGCTGGTAGGAGATAACGGTGCATTCTTCAGTGGCGGCAATTTTGTACTGTTCTATGATGATTCCGTGTATGAGCTGGCACAGTATAAGCTTACCATGGAGGATGATACGGTACTGTATCTGGATGCAAAGAACGGTGTAACGAAGATTCAGACTCCGAACGGAAACATGATTTATGTGACGGAGGACGGCTATGTGTCCGATAAGGACGAGGAAAGCGTACGCTTCCTTCGGGATACCCTTGGCAGAATCATTGAGATTTCCACGCCGGAGGGCAATACGGTAACGTATACCTATGACGAGGCAGGCAATCTGTCCACCATGACGGATGCTCTCGGAAGAACGGTAACCTATCGCTACAATGAGGACCATTATTTACTGGAAATGGTGGCACCGGACGGTACACCGATTGCAAGAAACGAGTATGACGAGAACGGCAGACTGGTGGCAGTCATTGATGCCGACGGCAACCGGATCGAGTACGAGTACGACCTGGAAGGAAAGACGCAGGTGGTACGGGATGCACTGGGCAATCCGACGGTGTATACCTACGATGACAATGGCAATATCTTAAAGGTAGTGGATGCGTACGGAGGAACGACCTATCGCACCTACAACGAGGACAGTAAGCTCCTTTCCGAGACGGATGCCCTTGGTAATACCACTACCTACGAGTATGATGCCAACGGAAATATGGTGCAGATGATACTGCCGGACGGCAGCAGTGCTGTCACCACCTATACCCAGGACAATCAAGTATCCACCGTGACCTCCGGGAACGATTTATTATACCGTGTCCTTTATGATATGGACGGAACCATGGTGGGCATTGAGGATTCGGACGGAAACGTAACCCGGTACAATTACACCGGACGTAATCTGATGAGTATCACGGATAGCATCGGAGTGGTACAAGCATTTACTTACGATGCGGACGGTGTGGCAATCTCCAGCGCCAACGGAACCGGGGATACGGCATATTACGGATACGATGAAAAGGGAAGATGTATCAGTGTAACCGTAAAGGCAAAGGACGGCACCACCTACACCACCCACTATAGCTACGATGATGGTGACCGTGTGGTACAGAGCGTGGACCACTCCGGCGCGGTAACAAAGTACGAGTACGATTATAACGACAATGTAACCGCAGAAACCGATGCGAAGGGCAATCGTGTAACTTATACATACAACGACAAAGGCGAGCTTATTCTTGTACAGTATCCGGACGGCACCACGGAGCAGTTTACCTACGATGCCAACGGAAACACCATCAGTGCTACGGACCGTTACGGTCTGAAGGTAGCTATGAAGTACGACAAGTTAAACCGCCTGGTAAGCAAGACCTATCCGGACGGAACAAAGGAGTCCTACACCTACGATGCGGTAGGCAACGTGCTGACCTATACTTCCGTAACCGGCGGGGTAACGGAGTATGAGTACGACAACAGAAACCGCAATACGGCGGTGACGGATGCTCTCGGCAACCGTACGGAGTTTACCTACGATACCCGTTCCCATCTGGTTGCGAGAACGGACGCCTTAGGCAATGTAACACGTTACGAATATGATATTAACGGTCGCCAGACCAAAACCATTCTGGCAGACGGCACGTCCATCGAAGCAACCTACGATGCAAGAGGCCGTATCGTGGCACAGACCGATGCAGGCGGACAGACCACTGCCTATGCTTATGATGCGGCAGACCGCCTGGTGAAGGTAACGGATGCTTTGGGCGGAAGCTGGAATTACACCTATGACGAGTTCGGAAACCTGTTCACGGTAACGGATGCCCTGGGACATACGACGACCTACACCTATGACGAGCTGGGCCGTGTGACAGCAGAGAAGAACGCACTTGGCGGAGTACGTACCTACGAGTACGGTTCTCTCGGTGAAGTGGTGTCTTCTACGAATTATGCCGGTGTGGAGACGGTGTACACCTACGACGAACTCAATCGTCTGGTAAAGACCACCACCGGTGACATCACGACAAAGTATACTTACGATGCACTGGGACGCCTTGCGAAGGTAACGGATGCCTCCGGCACCATTACCTATACCTACGACAAGTACAGCCGTATTGCCTCTGTAACGGATGCAAGAGGCGAGATAGTGTCCTATACCTACGATGAATGCGGCAGAACCGAGTCCATCAAGACC
>JAZRZZ010000001.1:0-75303 GCA_045601665.1 Lachnospiraceae bacterium | reverse complement strand
AATTCTGAAGTTGCTCGTAAGAGAAAGCGTAGAATCGGCACCGTCTTCGGTCTCAATGTAAGCGTCGAAGCTTACCGCAAGACTCTTGCCGTACATGTCTTCGGTAACAGCAAACTTAACTCCGTGCCAGTTCGCACCACGTCCGGTTACGGACAAGCAGTTACTTCCATCAACGCCATTGCCCTTAGAGTAACCTGCAGCACCATTCCCCATTCCCACAATATACATGTAGGTCATGTCAGGAGCGGTGATTACATACTCACCACTAGTAATTAAGGAACCGCTGGACTCATTGTCGAAATCTGCAGTAAGGAAATTGTTCGGATCTGCTTCCGGCGTAGGAGTTGCTTCCGGGGTCGGAGTTGCACTCGGCTCAGCCGGTGCCGTTGTTGCAGTCGGAGCAGTCGTCGGCGTTGCAGCCGGCTTATCTTCTTCCTTCTCACCACATGCGGTGAACATAGCCATAGCCAAAATCAGAACCATACACAAGCTAAAAAACTTTTTCATAAAGGTAAACCCTCCTAAAAAATTTTTCACATCGCAATCCAAATGCAACATGATATGCATAGTATAGCAAAAAACCTACTCTCCGTCAATTGTTCTGCTACAAGTCCGCACTTTTTGCGCAGGTCGCAATATTTGACCACCCGTCTCCTCTCTATATCTATCGCTTGCCCCCACCCTTATGAAATTCCTTCCACACCCTTGATTTCTTTCTTCAAAAATGCTATTGTTACATCAACGAAATGCCCCTCCTAGGAGCGGACACTGTGCATTTGATGAGGAGGCCCATTATGAATCCTTTACGTTTTCGTATTTTTTGCGCAACTCTTTTGGTTGTTTCGCTTTTTCTGACCGCATGCAATCAAAAACAAAATGCCCCCGAGCAGCCCAGCGCTACGCCCACGGTTGCTCCGACCAACTCTCCGACCCCTTCCCCCGAGCCGTCGCCGACCGCAACGCCGACACCGACGGAGATTCCCGTTTTCGACATTCTCACAATGACTGGTGGCGGTGCCAATGCCTGTGCCAAATGGAACGAAGACGGTACGCTTGCCGAAGTAGCCGAGGTTGTCGCCGGTGGAATGATCTACTGCAACAACTTTGAGACTACGGACGGCAATGTCCTCCCCGGGGGCAATGCATTTGACGACGCGACGACAACGGCCAGTGACGCTCACGCCGCCTCCGGCAAGGAGAGCATCTGCGTCTCCATGCGTACTGAACAATCACACGGTCTCAGCGGTTTCGGTTTGAAGCTTGATGCAACCAACGGACTGGATTATGCCGCACTTGTCGGACACACAATTGAGCTCACCTGCTCGTTGTTTTATACCGACGAAGGGTTCGGTGCTCCGGAAGAAGTGAACTTTACGCTTTACGACACCTACCACACCGAAATTCGACCTTGCTACACCTACGACCGGAACAATGAAATTGTTGTCGACTCAAAAGGAAATCCGGTCATGAAGAAACAGGAGGCTTATGTCATTGCGGGACAGCAGACTGTACCGATTGACACGTGGACAGAATGCACTTTCCGCATTACCGTTTCGGAGACCAAGGCAAAGGACGGCATGTGGCTTTTGGGTACCGTCGATGAAAAGCAGAATTTTCTCGGCATGTACTGTACCTATTTCGTAGACAATTTGATATTGACCGTCATCGAGTAATCGGTTCGTAAACATTTTCGTATCAAAAAAAGAGTTCCGCTTCAAAAAACGGAACTCTTTGTTCTTCTTAAAGACATGTGCAACATCTGCACCCACACAGTCACACTGCGCAATTACTCGATTCCCTTCGCCGTAAGGAACTCTACTACGTCGCCGACACTCTTAATGCCGTCCAGCTCCTCCTGGTCAATCTCAATGCCGTACTCATCCTCCAACGCAGTTACCAACTCGTACAGATCCAAAGAATCAATACGCAAATCATCGCGGAATGTTGTCTCCTCGGTCACACCGGTAACATCGACTCCAAGCTGCGATTCCATGATGCTCAATACCTTTTCAAACATCGTCATTCTCCTTCTGTTTCAAAGTAGTTCGAAAGTGATTTCGTTTGCATGATATTCCATAGGCACGCATTTGTCAATATGCAAATCCAAAAATGTTATGAAAAAAATCGACATCATTCCACGTCCATGTCCATATCCATGTCGCCGTGCTCGTCGCAGCTTCCCATCACGCCGTAAAATTCCTTGCCGACCACGTTCTTTTCGTTACGAACCTGCTCAACCAAATCAGAAATCAGACGGTTCACCTGATGGCAATTCTTAATGTTCTTAAGCTCGATGCACTTCTGCGTATCTACGCGACTGTGAATCAGCACCGTACCGGTACCACAAATCTTCTGTCCGAGGGAGCGCTTCATGCCGACATCGACAACACGATACAGCAAGGTCTCATCGTACGTCGTATTCAACAGCCCGGACTGAATGTATAGGTGATCTTTTGTCACCTGGTACTTCGTAAATGAGAAGGGAAACCAAAGCCAATGCTTTCTATCCTTCCATAATATCTCTTCCTGCGGTAATGCCATCTCCTCTACCCCCATTTCTCTCGTATTCATTTCGGTTTGTAACAAACCTCTATGACGTTATTATAGTATCTTTCTCTTCGAAATACAACAAAAACTTTGCATTTCTCTTCCACGTACCTTTCAAATAAGTCCGAGACTCTTCAGCACGAACACAACCACGGTAATCGTAACGGAGGAACCAAGCGTTGTGAGCATTACCGTCGTGGAGGCAAGTGCCCCATCGCTATCCATATTTCGCGCCATAATGTAGCACGCAACCGTCGTTGGAGCCGAAAGCATCACTGTGATTGCCACAAGCTCCGCTCCCCGGAATCCACACAATACAGCCACCGGCACAAGCAGCCCCGGAAGAATCACCAGCTTAAACAACGAAGCCAACAAGGAGACCCCGAGCTTTTCTTTCATCTGTTTTCGCTCGATTCCCGCACCGAGCATCAGAAGCGCAAGCGGCGTCGCAATGTTCTTAAGATTCTGAAGCACCTTCATCGGGATACTCGGAATCTCTACCTTGAAGATTGCAAACGGCGCCGCTACCAACACCGCGAGAATCAACGGATTGGTCACAATGTCCTTTACCATTCGTCCGATGCGAATTCCGCCCTCACCACTCTCCTTCGTCGGGGTTAGCGCAATCACAGAGAAAATGTTGTACAAAGGCACCGCAGACGCAATCATCAACGGTGCGATTCCGGCATCTCCGTAGAGATTCGTGACAAATGCCACTCCGAGCACCGCAATGCTTCCACGGAAGCCAACCATCGCGAAGGTTCCGCGTGATGCCGCATCCTTTACGCACAACCTGCCCACTCCCCATACAATCAAAAATGAAGCTACCGTTGCTCCCATGCAAAAAAACATAAAGTCTACACGAAAGTCCTTCGCCATATCCGCCGAAGCAATGTCTAGGAACAACAAAACAGGCAACGTAATCTTAAAATTGAAGCGATCCGCTTCTCTCACAAAAGACTCCGAGAACATCCCGAAGCGTCGAAGCAACATTCCCAAAACAATCAGCAAAAACACCGGTAAGGTGGCATTGAGGCTAAACATCAACTCGTTCATCGTATCATACCTTCTATCACTAAACTAATATCCTCGAATCTCGTCCTCGGAATCGTCGGTTGTCTTATCAATCGCACGAATCACTGCGTAATAGCCGTCACCATTTCCCATATCTACATACACACGATCCCCTATCTTTTTCCGATAAATTGCCTTCCCCATCGGAGATTCGATGCTTACAAGCCCTTTGAGCGGATTCGTACGAATCGTTGTTACGATGCGATACGCTTTCTCCTTCTCTGTTCGCTCGGAGTACACAAGTACCGTATTGTTCATACCGACCTCGTCCTCAGCAGCACGTTCCTCAATAACTCTCGCAGTCCGAATCATATTCTCCAAATATCGAATGCGGCTCTCGTTCTTGTTCTTGTCGCGCTTCGCCGCATGGTATTCAAAGTTTTCACTCAGATCCCCGTGCGCTCGCGCCTCCTTTACCGCCTCAATAGCCTCTCTGCGGACAACCAGCTTGCGATATTCGATTTCTTTCTCAATCTTCGCAATATCACTCTCCGTTAAGCGATCATGCATCCTTCTCCCTCCTTGCCTTCACGCATTTCCATGCTCCCCTATTTGTCTATCATACCTCGTTTTCTCGAAAAATGCAATGGCGCCCTGTGCATTTGCTCTCCTCGTCGTATTTTATGTCATATTGTTTGTTTTTCACACGCTCTTTTTCACTTTCGAAACATTCCTTTGCCCTTCTTCCCCTTGACCTTTCCTCCGTTTTTCGCTATGATAAGTTATATATTCTATCCAAAGGTGGGACATACCGTATATGGCAGAGCAATTGAAAAACAGAAATGACATTCCCCTTGAATATCGCTGGGATCTAAGCCTCATGTTTGCCGACGATTCCAAATGGGAACAAGCCTTTGCTGCGACCGAAGCCTCGGTTGCCGACCTTTCGGTATTTCGTGGCACCCTCGGACAAGGTCCCGAGCAATTACGGGCATTTTACGATGCATTTTACGAGCTGGACTCTCGGCTGAACACCATCTACGGGTATGCCTATCAGCGTCTTTCCGAAGACAATCGCTCGGAGCGTGCGCAGGATATGATTTCTCGCGCGCAGAGTCGCTATGTACAATTCGGTTCTGCCGTGTCCTTTGCGGATCCCGAATTGCTCTCACTTCCCGAAGAAACCCTGAATGTATATCTCATGGCCGAGTGTCTTTTGCCCTACCGCCATGTGTTGGAGGATACCCTCCGAAGCAAGGCACATACCCTTTCCGAAAAGGAAGAGGCGATCCTTGCCGCATACGGAGAGATTGCCGGTGCCGCCGGAGACGTGGTATCCATGCTTTCAAACGCAGATATGACCTACGACCCCATCCCCGATCCGGAGCATGAGGGCGAGCGCATCGAAATCAGTGACTCCAACTATATTGCCCTGCAATCCGGAAGTAACCGCAAGATTCGCGAGGCTTCGTTCCGCAGTTATTACAAGGCTTACCGTGGTCTGAACAATACCTTTGCAACCGCTTATCAAGCAAATGTAAAAGAGGACGCCCTCAAGGCACGCCTTCGCGGCTACTCCTCTTCCCGCGCCAGATCACTTGCGGCAAATAATATCCCCGAATCGGTGTACGACAGTCTCATTGCGACCGTTCACCGCTATCTCCCTTCGATGTATCGCTATGTCTCTCTGCGCAAGCGCATTTTGGGCGTTGAAGAATTGCATTACTACGATGTCTACGCTCCTTTGACCGGTGAGCTGAAGATTCGCTACGATTTTAATGAAGCAAAACAGATGCTTTTGGCTGCAATCGCTCCGCTCGGCGAGCGATATACGGACATTGTTCGCAAGGGTCTCGAAAGTCGCTGGATTGATGTCTTTCCGAGCTCCGGAAAGAGCAGTGGCGCTTACTCCATCGGTTCGAAGAAGGACTCTCCGTTCATACTAATGAACTATACGGGGACCTTGGACAGTGTCTCTACTCTGTGTCACGAGATGGGGCACTCCATGCATACCTATCTCACCAACGAAAAGCAACCACCGCAATACAACGACTATGCTCTATTCATTGCCGAGGTGGCTTCCACGGTAAATGAGAATCTACTTATTGAGCATTTGCTCTCCACCGTTACCGATAAGACTATGAAGCTCTATCTGCTAAATCAATATCTAGAGAACTTCAAGGGGACGGTCTTCCGACAGACGATGTTTGCCGAATTCGAGAAGCTCGCTCATGAACGCATTGAAGCCGGCGAAGCGCTCTCCGCCGCCACCTTAAACACTATGTATCGCGATTTGATTATTCAATACTTCGGACCGGAGCTCGTCCTCGACGATGAGGTGCAATACGAATGGTCACGCATTCCGCATTTCTACCGAAGCTTCTATGTCTACCAATATGCCACCGGATATTCTGCCGCTGTTGCGATATCCGAAGCAATCTTGAGAGAGGGAAAGCCAGCTGTTCATCGCTATCTCGACTTTCTCTCTATGGGATGTTCCGTATATCCCATGGAGGCACTCGCCTGTGGCGGCGTCGATCTTTCGACTCCCGAACCGGTCGCTCGTGCCCTTGACAAATTCGACCGTATCCTAACCATAGTCGAAGAACTTATCGACAGTCCTTCTTGAGGAAATTGTCACAAACGCGTATTATTTACGGAGGATAATTTGCCTATGACATCAGACGGGTTTTACACATTGGGAGTATGCATCACCTCGCTGGAGCAGGATCGCTATGGCGCTTTGCTGCGTTTCCTTCAGCAGGAAGCACCGAAGTATAAGGTTCACCTTTTGGTTTTTTCCTCGTACCACGACCTAACGTACCGAGACAACAATGACCAAGGCGAGAAGAGCATTTATCAGCTTGTCCCTTATCATCTATTGGACGGAGTCGTTCTTTTTACAGAGTCCTTCAAAGACCTTTCCGTCCCGCTGCGTCTCAGCAAGGAAGCAAAGGCGGCCGGATGTCCCGTGATTTCTGTAGACACCTATGTGGAAGATTGTATCAACATTTCCTTTTCCTACGGTGAGGCCTTCCGCCAAATCGTAGAGCACATCGTAGTGCATCATGGTTGCCGCCGCATCAATTTGGTTGCCGGAATTCAAGGCAACCCGTTCGAGCAAGCCCGAACCAAAGTGTTCCGAGAGGTACTGGCGGCACACGGTATTCCCGTAGAAGAAGAGCGCATTGGCTACGGTGACTTTTGGGATCGTCCTGCCTATACCGTTGTCGAACAATTCCTGCAATCGTCCTTACCTCTTCCTGAGGCCATAATTTGTGAAAATGATTACATGGCCATTGCTACATGCTCTTGCCTAAAGAAACACGGTCTACGTGTTCCTGAGGACATTCTTGTCACAGGATTGGACGGCATCGAGTTAGCCTCAAAACATACGCCTCGTATCACTACCGCCAAACAAGATCAGCTCGGCTGTGTCCAGAAGGTGTTGGAAGTGTTTACAAGGCTAACGCAGGGGGAACCGGTCGAACGTGACTATCACATTCCCTTTAAGCCCATATTTGACCAGAGCTGCGGTTGCCTTCCTGTCAGCTTTGTAGAAGCCAATGAGGTGGTTTTGGCGTCTCACCAACGCTGGGAAGCGGCTAAGACCTATGACCTGCACATGGACAACATGCAAACCGATGTCATTCGTTTACGCTACCGTGATATGTTGCCCCGCTTGGACCGTTACCTTCCGAACGACTCCCTCGTCTGTCTCCGAACAGACTACAATTCCATTTTGGAAACTCCACAGGACTATGGAAGCTACGACGACGATCTTCCGGCATTTACCCCCCAGATGAATGCCATTGTGCTAAGGCGTAATTACAAGTGCGAATACAACCGCTTTTTCAACTCGGAGGAGCTTCTTCCGGAGTTTGACGCACAGATTGTTGCGGGAGACGGCATTTTGTTTGTCCCTCTGCACTTTCAGGAGATTACATTCGGATACTTGGCTGTATACTTGAATTCCAAGGACGGTGACTTCGATATGGTTCGCCGCTTTTCCCGAAGCTTCGGGATTATCCTTCAGGTCATTCAACAACAAGAGCACGTCCGCTATCTGAACCGCCAGATGGCCGCCACGAACCAAAAGTTGACGGACCTGTATAATTTGGATCCGCTCACAGGCATTTTGAATCGTCGCGGCTTCCACGACTATTTCAGCAAATATATCGAAGAACAAAGCATCCTCGAAAAGCAGTTCATCCTTTTCTCAATCGATATGGACGGATTAAAGACGATTAACGACACCTACGGTCACAAAGAGGGGGATTTCAGTCTCTGTATGATTGCAGATGCCATGAAGCACATGTGCCGTCAACACGAGGACATGACCTGCGCTCGCTTCGGTGGCGATGAATTTATTGCCGCAGGCTTCTTTGACGATGATCCTACAATTAGCACACAGTTAGAAACCTTCTTCCGCTCCCAGATGCAGTTTCTCAATGAAGTCTCCGGAAAGGATTACAAGGTTCGTGTGAGTGTCGGCATTCTCATCCAGCCTCCCGGCACAGCATTTGACTTGGAGGCACATATCAACACCGCAGACACATTGATGTATCAAAATAAACAAGCACGCAAAAAAGCACGTCATTCTTTCGCAAAAGACAACGTACAATCATAAATGTCTATTTACAACGTATTTTAATAATGCTATACTTTATTTAGAACAAAAACAAGGAGGATTCCACCCATGGATTTCAAAGCACTTATTCGTAAGTATATGCCTCATGTGAACCGTGCAAACAACGGAAAGAGTTTGGCAATCATTATTATTGAATACCTTTTGATCGGCTTAATTGTCGGCTTGATTGGTTGGCTAATCGGTCTCACCATCGGTAAGATTTCTATCATCGGACCAATCATTGGCTGGGTATACGGCATCATTGGTACACTGGTAGGTATTTATGTGCTTGCAGCTATTGTTATTGCCATTCTTGTATTCTTGAAGGTATTGGATTTATAACATTTCCTGCATACCCTTGACTGCAATCCCTCGGACCTTAGATCCGGGGGATTTTTATGTTCTTCTCTCCGCTCTCCTTGCCTCAACAAGTGCAATTCGGTAGCAAAGAATAATCTTCGCATCCACATAACAGTATCGATTCATAAGGTACTCCCACAGTTTCCATCCGGCGCACAGTGCAATCCCAAGCACAGCAATTGCCAAAACATACCCCTCGTTCACCAAAAGAAACAACAGCACAATCAACAGCGCACAACAACCGGCAAACGGAAAAAATGTACGACTGATTCGATACGAATGCATCAGTGCCTCCTCCAAACGTTCTTCTCTTGCGGTCAGCTCCTCCGGCTCTCTTCGATATAGGTCCGCACAGATACCACAGGTTAGATCCATGTTGATTATCGCATCCTCATTCTCGGTCAGAATCGTACTCACCATGCCACGATATGCCTTCTCTCCGAACTCCCGAACCAACAAGCGCTGAAACACATTTGTCATCTTATCCCCCCTTGGCATCCGCACTCCTTCCGATTTAGTATACGCATTTTTCTCGTATTTGGTGCAGTGTCTTTGCACCCTGATTTCTTCTTCCCCGCAATCATGTCACATTTCTTCACAATTCATCATTTGTTCACTTTCTCGGTTCATAATTCAAAAAAAGAAACGAAGAATTTACAAACTGTTCATAAACTCGAAATTCTCTCGTAATAAATGTCCTCTATAATAAACATCAGAAAGAACAACACAACAACATACGACGAATAGATTTTTTCATATAATATTAGCCCGGTAAGGTCCTCTTATTCGGGCTTCTCCTCTTTTTTAGGGCGGCATCCGCCCTTTTTTTGTGTTGCTGCCGATATCGTTTTGACTTTTGCGGTATACGGGGGTATAATGTAGACAGAACGCAGGTATCCTGCATGTTACGGAGGATTAAGGTATGAGTAACGTTATGGTTATGGAGCATCCGCTCCTACAACACAAAATCGGTATTATGAGAAAGAAGGAGACCTCAACGAAGGAGTTTCGTGATTTGGTAAATGAGGTCGCTATGTTGATTTATTACGAAGCAAGTCGAAATCTTCCCTTGCGTGACAAAGAAATTGAAACGCCCTTGTGCAAGACTACGGTGAAGGAAATCGCGGGCAAGAAGCTGTGCGTTGTGCCGATTCTCCGTGCAGGCATCGGTCTGTGTGACGGCATTCTTCGCATGACACCCAATGCCAAGGTCGGTCATATCGGTCTCTACCGTAACGAAGAGACGTTAGAACCGGTGGAATACTTCTGCAAACTGCCCAGCGATGCGAAGGAACGCGATATCTTTGTTGTCGACCCTATGCTTGCAACCGGCGGTTCCGCAATTGCAGCAATCGATATGTTGAAGAAACGCGGTATCAGCCGCATTCGTTTCCTGTGCTTGATTGCCGCGCCCGAAGGTGTTGAGAAGCTTCAGGCTGCACATCCGGACGTCGACATCTATATCGGCGCTATGGATGAATGCTTAAACGACAAAGGCTACATTCTTCCCGGTCTCGGAGATGCCGGTGATCGTATCTTCGGCACAAAATAATTCAGCTATATCCGTCATATAGACCTCAATTCCGTTCAATACAGATTAAGGCGTGGATGCAACTTGCACCCACGCCGTTTCATGCTTTTGTCCTATTTCGTATGCTCTCAATAATCCGCTCCTGTATTCTCCGCCTTCAGAAGCTTCACCAGACGACTGGTTCCCAGACGAGAAGCCCCCAGTTCCACGAACTGCTCCGCATCCTCAAAGGAAGAGATTCCTCCGGCCGCCTTCACCAAAACGCCCTCACCCACATGCTCTTTCATCAGCTTCACGTCGGCAAAGGTTGCGCCGCCCTTGGAGAAGCCCGTCGAGGTCTTAATGTACTCCGCGCCTGCCTTCGTTACGATTTCACACATCTTGCATTTCTCTTCGTCGGTTAAGAGGCACGTCTCAATGATAACCTTCAAAAGCTTACCACCACAAGCCTCATGAATCTGACGAATCTCCTCCTCAATCTCCTCGTAACGTCCATCCTTGAGAAATCCTACATTGATGACCATGTCGATCTCCTCGGCGCCGTTTGCCACCGCATCCTTTGTTTCGAAGACCTTTGTCGCCGTCGTACTGTACCCATTCGGAAAACCGATCACCGTACAAATTGGTAACCTTCCCTGTACATACTCTACCGCTTGCTTCACGTACGCCGCAGGAATGCATGCCGATGCGGTCTCATACTTCATGGCGTCATCAAGAATCTCCCGAATCTGCGCCCATGTTGCGTCCTGTGCTAATAATGTGTGATCTACTTTACTTATAATATCCGCACGATTCCCCTTCTCACTTTCTTCCTCCGTCCGAATCTCATCCAGCACGGAAACTCCGATACTCCCCTCCGGCATCTCCAACTCGAAATTGTCGAGAATCGTTGCGCCGACCACGCCGAAGCTCGCACCGATTCCTAGATCCGCACCGCGTTTCATCGATGGAGACCATGCGATGAAAGGAACATTTTCCCTTGTATGATCCGTGCCCTTATATGTCGGGTCCGTTCCGTGATCCGCCGTAAGAATCAGCAAGTCATCCTCGCGCAGCAACGGTAACAGTTCCCCGAGCTTTTCATCAAAGCGCTCCAACTCCTCGCCATAGCCAAGGGGGTCTCTTCGGTGTCCCCATTGTGCATCGAAATCCACTAGATTCACAAAGCAAAGTCCTGTGAAATCTCTGCCTGCAAGCGCAATGGTCTGCTCCATGCCATGCACCGAGCTTTGGGACTTGTTCTTCTCCGTAATCCCCTCCATATCGAAAATATCCGAAATCTTGCCCACAGAAATGACCGAATATCCGGCATCCTTCAACACGTCCAGGGCTGTTGTCCCGGTGGGTTTCAGTGCGTAGTCCCTTCGGTTTGCCGTCCGCACGAACTCTCCCACCTTCTTGCCAATATAGGGTCTTGCAATGACGCGCCCCACGCGCCATTCTTCCTTCATCGTAAGTTCTCTGGCAATCTCACAGCAGCGATACAACTCCGCGAGGTCGAAGGTCTCCTCCTGCCCGCAGATCTGCATTACCGAATCCGCCGAGGTATACACAATCATATTACCGGTAGCAATCTCCTCTTCCGCCAGTTCATCGATAATTGCCGTGCCGCTGGCACTCTTATTGCCGATGACCTTATGTCCGGTACGCTTCTCCAGCTCCT
Source organism: Lachnospiraceae bacterium (assembly GCA_045601665.1). Taxonomy (GTDB): domain Bacteria; phylum Bacillota; class Clostridia; order Lachnospirales; family Lachnospiraceae; genus ISDg. Next base: position 63,558 of record JAZRZZ010000001.1, on the reverse strand, counting down.
CAATGAGCTCCTTCGGAAATCCGGTCTCGGTAAATGTTTGAAACGGCTTCGTCGTGTGGATGCCCATCATCTCCCAATGGCCGGTCATGGTATCTTTCCCGTTGCTGGCCTCCTTGAGAATCATTCGATACCCCAAGGGCTTCTCCACCGGCGGCACCTGCTTCAAGACACACAGGTTCGCCATTCCGAGCTTCTGCAGGTTCGGAATATTCAGATGCTCCACCGATTCCGACACATGCCCCAAGGTGTTGGCTCCTACGTCTCCAAACTTCACCGCATCCTCCGCTGCGCCGATTCCCAACGAGTCAATAACAATCAAAAATATACGTCCAAACTTTCCCATAATCCCTCCTTGCCCCGGCTTACACCCGTCTCGTTTTATCTCTTCCTACAAGAATCTCGCTTCCCTGTTATTATATCATCGTTTCTTCTTGTTTACAACCGACATTATTGATTTGCCGAGCCAAAAACAAACGGGTAACCTTCTACAATACCCCACAGCAGCCGGAGCTTGGAAAAGGCAACGGAAATGCCCTGGGACCTAGGAAAGGGTTCACACCTTTGCCAACAGAAAACGACCCCCATATCCGCAAGGTAAGTCATACCTTACAAAACACAGGGGTCGGATTTGTTCAAGAAAAACGATACGTTTTATGCATTTTTACCGAACATCCGCAAAAATCAAGCATTTGCACATATCTGTTTACTTCTTCACCGAGAACGAATATACGGTGCAATAATCGAAGGGCTCGCCTGCCTTGAAAATGCTGCTCGGGAAGCTCGGGATATTGCATGCGTTAGGATAGAACTGGGTCTCGAAGCAGATGCCGTCACGCTTCTTGTATACGATACCGCCCTTGCCCTTCTCCGGGTCACCCTCACCGTCGATGAAGTTGCCGCTATACACCTGCATACCCGGAAGATCCGTGTATACTTCCATGTAACGACCGCTCTTCTCATCGTAGAGGCTTGCTACCAACTCCATCTCGTCCTCGTCGATGTCAAGGTCAAGGATATAGTTATGGTCGTAACCACCTGCCAGCTTGAGAGGCTCGAAGTCCGCGTCGATGTCCTGACCAACCTTCTTCGCCTTGCGGAAATCCATAGGAGTTCCGGTTACGTCCATAATCTCACCGGTAGGAATCAAATTGCCATCGGTAGGAGTGATCTGGTGACTGTTTACCCATACCTCCTGATCCAAGATAGAACCGCTTGCCTGACCTGCAAGATTGAAATAGGTGTGGTTCGTAAGGTTAATTACGGTATCCTTGTCACTCACTGCGAAGTACTCAATGGCAAGGTCATTGTCATCCGTCAAGGTATAAGTAACCGTAACGTCACAGTTTCCGGGGAAGCCCTGCTCCATATCCGGGCTGAGACGAGAGAACTCAATGCTGGTGCTCTCCTCATCAGTATATACTTCTACATCATAGAAATACTTGTTATAGCTTACGGGACCGCTGTGCAGGTTGTTTACTGCATTGTCATTCTTCGCAAGCTCATACTTCTCACCGTTAATGGTAAATGTGGCACCGCCGATGCGATTTGCATGACGACCGATAAAGGAACCGAAACCGGAGCCGTTCACCTCGTAACCGGTCACGTTGTCATAACCGAGAGCGATATCCTCCATCTTACCGTTTCTGTCCGGAACCACAATGCTTACGATTGCAGCACCGTAATCGCAGAAGGAAACCTTCATGCCGTTCTTGTTTTCGATGGTATACAGAGTTGCTGTCTTGCCATCCTTCGTCTTACCGAAGCTTGTCTTTACTACACTCATGTGCACATCCTTTCCGCGCCGTAGCGCTATGCATTTTAAATTCTACCTCACCGTAGAATAAAATTCTGTTATCACTCTAGCACTCGCTTAGCCAAGATATTTCCACACCAGCACAAGCAATACAAGCTGTACAATCATAATCACCGGGAAGAACACTGCGAAATACCAGTGCTTCGTCTTATGTCTGCACACTTGCATGCCAAGCACTCCGCCGAGACCACCCAAACAAATCGTCCACAGAAAAAGCGTCTTCTCGGGAATTCTGCGTTTCTTTCTCTTAGCAAGCGATTTGTCAATTGCCATTGCCGAAAATGCAATGACATTCATCACGACAAATGCCGCAAGCACGATCCACTGAAGTACAGACATCGCTTACTCCTCCTCAGGAAGAGTTGCAATGCGAAGGTCGCGAAGCTGAACCTCGTCTACGAGATCCGGTGCACCGCAGAGCATACAAGATGCATCCTTTACCTTCGGAAATGCAATTACGTCACGAATGGAATCGAGTCCTGCCATCAACATAATCAAACGGTCGAAGCCATAAGCGAGTCCTGCGTGCGGGGGTACTCCGTAACGGAACGCATTGAGCAGGAAGCCGAACTGACGCTGTGCAAGCTCGGGAGTGAAGCCCAGAACCTCCAGCATCTTCTCCTGAATATCATTTTGGTGGATACGCACGCTACCGCCACCGATCTCCGTACCGTTCAGTACGATATCGTATGCCTTGGCGCGAACACGACCGGGATCGGAGTCAATATACTGCCAATCCTCTTCCATGGGCATAGTGAAGGGATGGTGCATTGCCTTGAAGCGTCCTTCCTCCTCGCTCCACTCAAGAAGCGGGAACTCCGTTACCCACAGGAAATTAAACTGCTTCTTATCGAGAAGCTCAAGCTGCTTCGCAAGCTCCAGACGCAGGGCGCCCAGGGAATCCCATACGACCTTGTTCTTGTCTGCTGCAAAGAACAGAAGGTCGCCGGGTTCACCGCCCATAGCAGCCACAAGATCGGCAAGCTCCTCTTCGGTCATAAACTTCGCGAAGGAAGACTTGTAGGTTCCATCCGGCAAGATTGCCAAGTACGCGAGACCCTTAGCGCCGTAATCCTTCACAAATGCAGTGAGAGCATCTATCTTCTTTCTCGGCATCTCTGCCTGTCCCTTGGCGTTAATACCGCGCACGCTACCGCCTGCGGCGATGGCTCCGGTAAATACGCTGAAGCCGCAATCCTTTACCACGTCGGTTACATTGCACAGTTCCATGCCGAAACGAGTATCCGGCTTATCGGAACCATAACGGTCCATAGCCTCCTGCCAAGTCATACGAGGCAGAGGAAGCTGCACATCCACATCCAAGCACTCCTTGAAGAGGTATGCAAGAAGACGCTCATTTACGTCCAATACATCGTCGATATCAACGAAGGAAAGCTCCATATCGATCTGGGTAAATTCCGGCTGACGGTCTGCGCGAAGGTCCTCGTCACGATAGCAGCGTGCGAACTGAATGTAGCGGTCATAGCCTGCACACATCAGCATCTGCTTGAAGAGCTGAGGGGACTGAGGAAGTGCGTAGAAGCTACCCGGATGCACACGGCTAGGCACGAGATAATCTCTTGCGCCTTCCGGCGTACTCTTAATCATAGTAGGGGTCTCAATCTCCAGAAAGCCTTCACCGGCCATAAATGCACGAGTGAGGGTTGCCACCCGACTGCGAAGCATCAAGTTTCTCTGCAAGTCGGGACGACGAAGGTCAAGGCAACGATGCTTTAGACGAAGCTCTTCCTTGGTTTTCGAGTTCTCCTCAATAGGAAACGGCGGCGTATCGGACTCTGCCAAGATACGTGTGGACTGCGCACGGACTTCAATCTCACCTGTAAGAAGATTCTCATTGACCGCGCCGGAACGAGCCTCCACTCTACCGGTTACCGCAATAACGAACTCACTACGCATCTTCTCTGCCTTGGCAAATGCCTCGGCACCACAATCCTTCTCCTCGAAAATAATCTGCAACAGACCGCTGCGGTCACGGAGGTCAACAAAAATGATGCCTCCCTTATTACGACTCTTCTGCACCCAACCCATTACGGTTACGGTCTCACCGATATTAGCGGTACCGAGCTCCGCACAACGATGACTGCGGTGCAAGCCTTTCATAGACTCTGCCATGATGATATCCTCCTTCTGATTAACCAATATTATCGAATGGCACCTGCGAGCTCTGCTGCGGCAACTGCCTGCTGCTCTCCGGTGTTCATGTTCTTAAGCATAACCGTACCATTTGCCTGTTCGTCCTCGCCGATAATCGCTACGTAAGGAATCCCCAGACGTGCGGCATATTTCATCTTCTGCTTCATGCCCTTGTTCTGATAGTACACATCGGTAACAACACCTGCTTCACGAAGTCCTGCTGCCACGCTGATGGCGGTGTTCATCGTGTCCTCGCCCATAGGTACTACGAGGCAGCGTACCAAACTCTTAGCACCGTCATTCAGCAATCCGTTCTCCTTCAATTGATAATAGAGACGGGACAAGCCGATACTAATGCCGATGCCCGGAAGCTTCTGATCCGTGTAGTACTCCGTAAGATTATCATAACGACCACCGGAACATACACTGCCCATACTGGGGTAATCGTTAAGCATGGTCTCATACACAGTTCCGGTATAATAATCAAGTCCTCTTGCAATGGTCAAGTCAATGGTATAGCAATTCTCATCGATTCCGAAGCGACGCAGATAGCCGATGACCTTGGTAAGCTCGTCCACGCCCTCGCGGTACCTCTCATCCGTCACGTCCTGTGCTGCAAGTGCCGCAAGCACGTCGTCATTTGCTCCCTTGATACCGATAAATGCAAGAATCTTGTCCACATCCTGCTCAGCCACACCGTACTCCGTCAGTTCCTTTACAACGGCATCCTTGCCCATCTTCTCCAGCTTATCGATGGTACGCAGGATATCGCCGATGCGATCCGCATAGCCCAATGCGGTAAAGAAACCGTTCAACACCTTACGGTTGTTCATACGAATGGTAAATGCACCGAAATCCAGCTCCTTGAATACGTGATAGATTACCGCCGGAATCTCCGCATCAAATACGAGATCCAAGGTATCTACGCCGATGACGTCGATATCGCACTGATAGAACTCACGGAAACGTCCCTTCTGCGGACGCTCACCGCGAAATACCTTGCTCATCTGGTATCTCTTGAAGGGGAACACCAGCTCCGGTGAGTGCTGTGCCACATAACGTGCCAAAGGCACCGTCAAGTCAAAGCGAAGGGACAAATCGTTGTCGCCCTTCTGAAAACGATAAATCTGCTTCTCAGTCTCTCCCCCGGCCTTCGCCAGAAGCACCTCGGAATACTCAATCGTAGGGGTATCCAAGGGAAGGAAACCATAGCGCTCATACACGCCGCGAATCGTATCATACATACGATTAAATTGAATCTGATCCTCCGGCAAAAGCTCCATAAAGCCGGGAAGAATCTTCGGTTGTACTTTATTCTTCATTGTTCTTATCGTCCTTTCCTGTTGGTTTACCACGGCGGTGCTTGCTGCTTATGCGTGCATCCTGAATCAATTTCTCGACCTCTGAGAACTCAGGACTGTTCACCACCGACAAAAATGCAAGAAATACTTGCATATCAAATTCTTTCACTTCTTCGATCATCATTTCAACGGCAGTCGTTACGGGAAATGCGGCGCGGTACGGACGGTTGCTCACAAGCGCGGCGAACACATCACACACACGAAGAATGCGTGCTCCGTATGGAATCGCATCTCCCTCAAGATGATTCGGGTATCCCGAACCGTCACGATTCTCGTGGTGATTGGCTATATACGAAATGATCTCTTCGGAATACGTTCCCTCTTCACGGAGAATATCATTGCCGAGTGCCGGATGCATACGAACATACTTTACCTCTTCGACATCCATAATATCCTCTCGGGCCCCGTATATGTAATCCGAAAGCTTCAGCTTGCCGATGTCATGCAGGATTCCGGCAATACCGATGTCGCGACAAAAGTCCTCGTCATGTCCCAGCTCTCTTGCGACCATTCCCGCAAGACTCGAAACAATCCGTCCATGGTCAAAGAACTCCTTCATATCGGCTGCACTCAATATGCCGCTTCCGATTCGTTCAATCAATGCCGTTTCTCTCGACAGATCCATATCAAAACCAAGCCTCCAAAAAATCCTTCTTTCGTCCGATCATCTCATCAACTCGTGAGATATAATCTGTCAGACTCTTTACATTTTCCACACGCTCAATGCGGTCCTCATCATAAAATACAAACTTCGACATCGCACCTGCACCTGCTGCCAATATTGTCTGCTTCTCCTCCATAATAAGAATGTTATAGATGCCCTCCTTGCCTTCTCTCGCATAGCCGACATTTTCGAGATTCTCCGCCATGTTCTTCTGACGATAGAGATAGTAAGGAAGATACTTCTCATTCTTTGCGAACTCTACGGTCTGCCGAAGCATCTCTTTCACCCCTTGCGCCTCCATGCCGGCATATCGTTCCTTTTCCATCGTAAGGCGTGCCGCACGCTTTATCGCAAGCGTATGTACCGTCAACGAATCCGGCTGAAGCTTCCCGATTTCTGCGAGCGTCTTCGCCACATCCTCCGGTGTTTCTCCGGTCAAACCGATGATAATGTCCATATTGATGTTGTCATGTCCCGTCTCTCTTGCCAAGGCAAATGCCTCCACAATCTGCTCCACCGTATGCTTTCGCCCAATCAAATCGAGCGTATGCTGCTGCATTGTCTGCGGGTTGATACTGATTCTCGTCACTCCGTACTCGCGAAGGAGCTCCAGCTTTCTCCGCGTAATACTGTCCGGACGCCCTGCCTCCACCGTATATTCCACGCATTCCTCCATCGGAAGGTAGTCTCGTACCGCTCGAAGCAATCGTTCCAGCTGTGCTTCCTCCAGTGCCGTCGGTGTTCCTCCGCCGATATATACCGTATGCAAATGCTCCTTCGGCCGACAGGTTCCGAGGTACGCAATCTCCTTTACAAGCGCATCAAGATACGCATCCGCCAGTTTCCCGAACTTTGCAATCGGATACGACGTAAAGGAACAATAATGACACGTCGTCGGACAGAATGGAATACCAATATAGATGCTGTATCCGTTTTGATAATCAAATTCCCTCAAAATGCGATATTCGCGCTCCGCCACCGAAAGACTTGTCGCAATCTTCTCCTCAGAGCAATGGTATTCCTCCCGCAAATGTGCGGCTATCGTAGCCACCTCTTCTCCCGCACAAAGCGCCTCATATACAAGCTTCGTCGGACGCACACCGGTCAGGATTCCCCATGGCAACTCCTTCCCCGTGTCCTTCGCCAATATTCGATACAATTCCCGAGCAACACGATTTCGAAATGCCTTTCTCTCACTATCAACCTCGTCCGCGTCTGCCCGTCCGATGAGCACCCCGTTTCGATAGACACGCATGCGAAACCAATTCTCCATAAGAAGCAGCCCAAACGAGTAATCGTATGCCGCATTTGCACTCAACAGGGACGGAGTCTCCTCCTTCTCGCAAACAGAGCGCATGGAAGTCTCTTCGACCTCATACCACGCCACTTCAAATTGTGCATCCGGCAAAAATGCCCGAATCAGCGGACGAAGCTCTTGCTCGTAATTCCGTCCGTACAGATTCAACTCGACCAATCGCTCCATGAATCTTCCTTTCGTGCCTCCGTTCGGAAGGCTTATTTCTTCTCTGTGCTTCTTGTATAAAAATTATATCGCTTCTCGTATGCAATGTTCGTTGCCGGTCCGTGCCCGGGCAATACGACGGTATCGTCAGGTAGCTGATACAACGTCTCCGTAATCGACGTGATCAGCGTCGCCTCATCTCCCGACGGGAAATCGGAGCGTCCGATATTCTCGAGAAACAAGGTATCGCCCGATACCAAGATGCGCTCCGCAGGGAAATAATAGCTATAACCGCCCGCCGTATGGCCGGGCGTCCACAGACACGTGATATATAAGCCCGCGTAGCACACCAATTCCTCATTCTTCACAAAGGTATCTACTGTAAGCCGCAGACTGTCCTTATCCGAAATATTGCGATCAAACGGGGCCGGAAGCACATGCATCATATCTGTAAGCAGCTGTCCCTCCTCCTCTCCGCAGATCACGGGGATTCCGTACTCGGTCGCGAGATTTTTCACCGCACCGATATGATCAAAATGCGTGTGCGTTACAAAGATAGCAACCGGCTTCATATTCATTTCTCTAATCTCCGCCTTGATTGTCGCGGCATCAAAGCCGGGATCGAAGATCAATACCTCAGACGTCTCGGGATTTCCGATCAGATAACAGTTCGTCCCAAGCGGTCCCACCGGAACCGTCTTAATTCGATGCATCGCTACCTCCTCTCTACCACCGATCATCAACCGGTCGTACGTTCAATATCCACTACATTTTCAATCTGACTGAGACGATTGATGATTCCGGTCAGCTGCGAGGTTCCTCGAATCTCAAAGGAAACCACAATCGTACTTATCTCATTCTTTCCCGGACGCGCGGTAATGGAATTGATGTTCACCTTTTCCTCGCTAAGCACGCGCGTTACCTCCAGTAATACACCCGGATTGTTCCTTGCATATATCTTAATCTCCGCATTGTACAGATGGTCGCCCTTCTCATCCTCCGATATGTTCCACTCCGCCTCGATCAACCGCTTTCGGTCCGCCTCCGGCAAATGCAACATATTTACGCAGTCGGTACGGTGAATGGATACCCCACGCCCTCTTGTAACAAAGCCCACGATTTCATCCCCGGGCACCGGCGCACAGCATTTTGAAAAATGTACTGCCAAATCATCGATTCCCCGAACAATAATGCCGCCCTTCGGCTTCGTTCGCTCCGGCTTCACACGGTCTGCGGTAAGAATCGCCTGTACCGCCTCCTCTGCCGTAATCTCTTTCTTCTTAGCTTTGTTCCATTCCTCTTGAAGACGATTGACAATCTGCCCTTCCTTCAGGCTTCCATGCCCTACGGCCGCCAACAAGGACTCCCAATCACGGAAACCGTACTTTCGCAGGCAAACCTCTTGATACTCGGGTTTCAAGACATCTGAGAGATTCACGGCCTTTGCCTTTGCATATGCAATCAGTAGGTTCTTTCCTCGCAGAATATTGTCTTCCTTCAACTCCGCCTTAAACCACTGGCTGATTTTATTCTTCGCCTGCGTACTCTTTACGATCTTCAGCCAGTCACGGCTCGGTCCTTTGGAATTTGCCGATGTAATTATCTCGATCCGATCTCCGTTCTGAATCTCGTAATCAATCGTTACCAAACGACCGTTGACCTTTGCACCGATCATCTTATTGCCCACGGCACTGTGAATGCTATAAGCAAAATCCACCGGATTCGATCCAACCGGAAGGTTCTTCACATCACCCGAGGGCGTAAAACAATATACACTATCATTAAACAAATCAAAGTCGTTCTTCAAGGAATTCAGAAATTCCTTGTTATCGGACATATCCCGCTGCCACTCGAGAATCTCACGCAGCCACGTCAGCTTCTGCGCCTCGCCCTCCGAGCTGCGGTTGCCGTCCTGCGCCTCTTTGTATTTCCAATGTGCCGCGATTCCGTACTCCGCAGTACGATGCATCTCCGCGGTACGGATCTGAATCTCAAAGGGGCTCCCGTCAGGTCCGATCAACGTTGTATGCAAGGACTGATACATATTGGGCTTCGGCATCGCAATATAGTCCTTGAAGCGACCGGGAATCGGCTTATACATCTCGTGAATCACACCAAGTGCCGCATAGCAGTCCTTCACCGATTCCACAATAATGCGTACGGCGAACAAATCATATATCTGATCAAGCGTCTTATTCTGATTGACCATCTTGCGATAGATACTAAAGAAATGCTTTGCCCGACCGTCGATCTGCGCCTCGATTCCCTCTGCCGCAATCTGCTCACCGACCTCTGCAATGATTCTTCGAATAAACGCTTCTCTCTCGAAGCGCGTCGCCTTAATTCCTTCGGAAAGCTCCTTATATCGCTCCGGCTCCAAATACTTCAGTGCCAGATCGTCCATCTCGGTCTTAATCTTACTGATACCGAGGCGCTGTGCGAGTGGCGAATAAATATCCATCGTCTCCCTGGACTTCTCAATCTGCTTCGTCGGCGTCTGATACTCCATCGTGCGCATATTGTGCAAACGGTCCGCTAACTTAATTACGATAACCCGGATATCCTTTGCCATAGCAAGGAACATCTTACGAAGATTTTCCGCTTGAACCTCAATCTTATCCTGCGCGTAGTTTAACTGTGTCAGCTTCGTAACACCGTCAACCAAAAGGACAACCTCTTTTCCAAACTCCTCCGTCAACTCCGCTTCCGATACCGCGGTATCCTCCAGCACGTCATGAAGAAGGCCTGCTATGATTGTCTCCTTATCCATCTCGAGCTCCGCCAAAATAACGGCCACAGCCAGCGGGTGCACGATATACGGCTCACCGCTCTTGCGCAGTTGGTTGCCATGAGCCTTCGTTGCCACCTGATACGCCCGCTCGATTAACGAAAGATCTGTATTCTTACGGTAACGACGAATCGTCTCTACCAACTGCTGAAATATCTCGTCCGGTTCACTCGACTGTACAAGACCGATTCTGGTATCGTTCATATGCAATTGCCTCCTTCCTCGAATACTTTCCTGTATCTCCTCGCACTTCGCGAAATGCACTCTATTTTCCTTCGTAGCTGATTGCCGCTTCTACGTCATATGCCGAAAGACGTTCTCTTCCCTTCAATCCGGCCAGCTCCATAAGGAATATGATCTTTACGACCTTTCCTCCCAAGCGCTCTACCAAATGTGCAATTGCCTCAATCGTTCCTCCCGTCGCAATCAAATCATCTACGATAACGACGCGCTGTCCGGGCTTAATCGCATCCTTATGCATCTCCACGGTAGCCTCACCGTACTCCAATGCATAACTCTCCTCAATGGTCTCACACGGAAGCTTCCCTTTCTTGCGCGCAAGAACAAACGGTTTACACATATTATATGCGACCGGGGTTCCGAAGATAAATCCACGGGACTCCGCACCGACCATGACATCAAACTCCACACCCTCCAACATAGAGCAAAGGCTGTCGATCGCCAGCTGCAATCCTTCCGCATCCTGAATCACCGTCGTCACGTCCCGAAACATAATTCCCTCTTCGGGGAAATCGGGAATTGTTCTTACATAATCCTTTAACTGCGTCATTTGCTCCTTGCGAATCTTCTTCATGGCCGATCTCCTTTTTTCTCTATTGTTTCGGGCATCTACTATCCCCATAATAAAATAATAAGAATTTTATCACAATTCCCGATGCAAAACAAGCCCTCACGCCACTTTTTTTGCATTTGAAATGCCTGTTTTACAAAGCTTTTGTTTTGCAAATGCAAGTTGTGCATATAGTATTAGCAAAACATTTTTGTGAGGACCCTATGCCGGAAGAACCGACTACACCGTTTCCTTTTCCCGCAGACCCCTCCGTTGCGTCTACGGGACAACTGCGTGTCAATATCACCTCCGCAGCAGACTCGCGCCCTATTGAAGGAGCGGTTATCGACATTTCACGAATGGAGAGTGACGCGGTATACGAACAACTGCGTACCGACGGCGACGGCACTGCATTGGCACCGAACCTCCCCGCTCCTTCCATCGATTACAGTGAGGAACCTTCGGAAGTACAGCCCTATGAAAACTACCGGCTTACCGTAAGTGCACCGGGGTTTGAAACCGTCATCATTTCGGGAGCACAAATCCTCCCGATTGTTACGGCCATACAAAACCTCTCCCTGCTCCCGATGGCCTCCGTCCAGGACACCGCGCAGGAATTTTCGATTCCCGCCAACACCCTATTCGGGAACTTTCCACCTAAGATTATCGAAAGCGAAATCAAACCAACACGCGAAAGCGGGGAAATCGTCCTTCCAAACGTGGTGATTCCCGAATTTATCGTTGTTCATGACGGTTTGCCGAACGATTCCTCTGCCCAAAATTATTATGTTCGTTATCGTGACTACATCAAAAATGTCGCGAGCTGTGAAATCTACGCAACTTGGCCGGAAGCTACGATTATCGCAAATATTCTTGCGATTCAGTCCTTTACGCTCAACCGTGTCTATACGGAATGGTATCGTAGCCGTGGTTACAACTTTACGATTACCTCCTCAACCGCTTACGACCACAAATGGGTTCCCGAGCGCAACATTTTCGATACGATTAACAGCACCGTAGACTTCTTATTCACCGACTACCTCTCCCGACCGAATGTCAAGCAGCCCATCCTAACACAATACTGCGACGGCAGACGTGTCACTTGTCCGGGTCTTTTGAGTCAGTGGGGCTCCAAATATCTCGGTGACCAAGGCTATTCTGCCATTGATATTCTTCGAAACTATTACGGAAATGACATGTATATCAACAACGCCACCGAGGTAAGCGGCGTTCCGGTTTCATTTCCCGGAACCCCTCTTTCCAACGGCTCCACCGGTCCTGAGGTTCGGCAGCTACAGGAACAGCTGGCTGCCATCGCAGAGGTATACTATAGCATTCCTTCTCTTGCCGTGGACGGCATCTACGGCCCAGGTACGACTGCATCCGTGCAAGCCTTTCAGGAGCTGTTCGATCTTCCCGTCACCGGCATTACCGACATGGCGACGTGGTATAGAATCTCGTCTATCTATGTGGCGATTACACGCATTGCGGAATATTCCTAATATGTTCGACTTCTTGTATAATACACAAGCACAAAAAGGAGACGTCCGGTTCTGCCGAGCGTCTCCCTCCTTCTTTCTACCGAGATTTCGGAAATACATATTCCTCAACTCTTTCCAATGTCTCAAATCGGTAACCTTCCTCTTTCAAGCGCTTTAAAATTTCCGGCAACGCTTCCACAGTCACCTTTGCTCCTCCCGAATCGTGCAGCAGTATGATCGGGTGGTTGTAGCGAAATGCATCACGAAAGACATTCTTACGAACATCCGCGACCGTCGGCTCTCCGACCGAGTCCTCCCCGCTAACATTCCAATCGAAACAACGATAGCCCCTTCGCTCCATTTCCGCTATATATTTCTTCGCTTCTCCCCGCAGATAGGTACAGTTGCTTCCACCCGGAAAACGAAACATCGATGTCTCTACACCGTACTCCTCCCGTAGCTTCACCGCAACACGCTCGTAGTCACCGAGAAAGGAGTCCAGCGTTTCATACATATCCTGATACACATGCGTGTATGTGTGTATGCCGATTGCATGCCCCTCGGCAATCAGACGTTCCACCGTCGACTTCGTCCCTTCGTGTAATTGTGAGCCGATTACGAAAAACGTTGCTTTCGCCTCGTATTCGTCCAGAATATCCAATATTCTCGCGGTATTCACGCTCGGTCCGTCGTCAAAGGTCAGGTAGCACACCTTTTCCTTTGCATCTACCGTAACCACCGACGCCTCCTGTGTTATCAAGCCCGGGAACTCCGACACCGTCGCACCTGCCGGTGCATCCGTTGACACACCGCCTACAACCGCGCGATTCTCTGCCTGAACAAGCACCTGCAGGTCACGTTCCGTGTTATAGACGACCGGCGTTTCCTTTTCCTTGACTTCAAAGTTGATCATGCGACAAACCAACACCCCGCAGATAAAAAGAAGAGACAAGGAATGCCAGCTCCCTTGCCTCTTTCGTAAATACTTCTTCTCGCCATCCATATTGCATCTCATACTCTTTTTCTCTATCTTATGAGACAAATGCGGCAGTTAGTCGTTGTTATTTCACTTCAACGGTCCAGTTCATATCGTCCTCGAGCTTACCAAGCTGAATACCGGTAATAGTGTCGTACAGCCTCTGGCTTACTTCGCCGATGTTGCCATCGCCGATTTGGAATACTTCATCGACATAACGAAGGTGACTTACCGGAGAAATTACCGCTGCAGTACCGGAGCCGAAGCACTCCTCGAGCTTGCCGCTGCGCGCTGCCTCTACGAGCTCATCTACGGAAAGCTTGCGCTCTTCTACAGGAAGCCCCCACTTCTTGCAAAGCTCGATTACGGAATTACGGGTTACGCCCGGGAGAATCGAACCATTCAATTCGGGGGTTACAATCTTGCCGTCGATCTTGAAGAAGATGTTCATCGCACCTACCTCTTCGATGTACTTTCTCTCACGACCGTCAAGCCATAGAACCTGAGAATAACCTGCATCGTGTGCCTTCATCTGTGCTGCCATAGATGCAACATAGTTGCCGCCGGTCTTCGCTTCACCGATACCACCCTTAACGGCACGTACGTAATCATCCTCGATCCAAATCTTAACGGGGTTCAGACCCTCTGCATAGTAAGGCCCCACCGGAGACAGGATAACGATAAACAGGTATGTATCGGAAGGACGAACGCCGAGGAACGGATCCGTTGCAATAATGAACGGACGGATATAAAGAGATGTACCGGGTCTCGTAGGGATCCAATCCTTATCCACGGCTACCACTGCCTTACATGCCTCTACGAAATCCTCCTCGGGAATCTCGGGAATGCAAAGTCTACGATTACTGTTGTTCGCACGCTCTGCGTTCTTAAACGGGCGGAACAAAAGTGTCTTGTCGTCATCGGTCTTGTAAGCCTTCATACCCTCGAACATCTCCTGTCCGTAATGGAATACCATTGCGGAAGGCTCCAATGAAATAGGCGCATAGGGTACGACTCTTGCATCGTGCCAGCCCTTGCCGGTCTCGTAATTCATAACAAACATATGATCCGTGAAGATTGTACCGAACTTCAGAGGGTTATCCTCTGCGGGCTTCGTCTTCGGATTCTTCGTCAATTCATATCTGATGTCTAACATAGGATTCTCCAATCTGTCGCATCCGCGGCTTGTTTTTATTCGAATTTACCCTCCTATAATAATCTTATTTTTCGGGAAATGCAATAGGAAAATCATATTTCTTCTAAGCAGCTCACGTCAGATTTCCCCACCGCATTTCTACGGTATATGCGCATTCCGAGCTCCCGCGCTTCCTATTCCACGGAGCATTTGACACCGCACGCTTTCTTTGGTACAATAATTCTGCGGCCGGAGCAATCCTCTGACCAGCAAGCAAATGAGGGGGCGACCTTATGAAATGTATCGTAGCCGTAGATAAGAATTGGGCCATTGGCCGCAAGAATCAGCTGTTGATCAGCATTCCGGCAGACATGCGTTTTTTCCGTGAGACAACAATGAACAAGGTAGTCATCATGGGACGTGCAACGCTTGAAAGCTTTCCCGGCGGACACGCGCTGAAAAACCGCGTGAACATCGTCATTACACGAGATCCGAAGTACACCGCACCCGATGCGATTGTCGTACATAGCATCACGGAAGCTCTTGAGGTCGCTAAGGATTACAACACCGATGACATCTACGTCATCGGCGGCGGTAGCATCTATCGTCAGCTTCTGCCCTATTGTGATGTGGCATATGTGACGAAGATTGATTTTGCCTACGATGCGGACACCTACTTCCCGAACCTCGACGAGGAGCCGGATTGGCAGCTCACAGAGGAGGGCGAGGAACAGACCTATTATGACATTGAGTATCGCTTCACGCGGTATGAGAAGAAGTAATGCACATGGATTGACACGAAAAGGAGATTGGATCATGCTAGAATTTCGTTATGACACACAATTGTTGATTGAGGGCACCGACCTTGACGAGGATGCCATCACCGAATACATCACTGCCAACTTAAAGGGCGATTGCCTCTTAGCGGTAGGTGATGAAGAACTCATTAAGGTACATTTTCATACAAATGAGCCTTGGAAGCTCTTAGAGTACTGCGCCTCCCTCGGAGAGATCTACGACATCGTCGTAGAGGACATGGATCGACAGTCCAGAGGGTTGCAGGGTTAGGAATAATTGAAGAATGGGCAATGGGTGTTGATTCAAATGAGTACAATTGTTTTGAGAAATGTTGGCGACAAGGTAGATATTTTGGATATCGAGAGATTTGAAAAACAATTCGCAAGAAAGCTTCCGACGGAATATAAAGATTTTCTAATCAAGAATAACGGCGGATATCCTACTGAACTTTTGTTTACCCCTGATTTTTTCGAAGTGAATCCAATGACTTTAGAGAAGCATAGACAGGGAACGGATGTGGAAAGATTTTTGTCACTGAACGAAATCTCATTTGAATACGAAGATATTTTAGACGAGAATTATATTCCGCCATACTATGTTCCGTTTGCTCGTACCTCTTTCGGAAATTTGCTCTTGCTATGCGTTGATGTCGAAAAAGACTACGGAAGTGTTCATTTTTCCAATCATGATCTATTTGACACGAATAACAACCGCTTTGCTATCTCTAAAATCGCCGACTCCTTCGCTGAATTCATGGAGCTACTGTATATTCCCGACTTGAAGCAAGCATAGGCTAATCGAAAGCCAGTACCATCAAGAATTCTATTGTAAAGAGGGGCTGTAAAAGCCCCTCTTTACAATTCTCGAATCCTAGCTACACTTCTTTATACACTCCCCACAGAGAGCACGGCTCATGTCTTCCTTCGTATTTCACCGGAACCAGTCCCGCATTTCCCGTCAGGGCACACCGGATCATCTGCTTCGTAAGTTCGGGGACATCTTCTCGCTCAAGCGCTGCCAAAGCATCAATCCACAGCACCTCGTCATTTTCATCGCCATCGCTTCTGGCCTCTCCCGAAACGTACTCCACCGAATATACCACATACCAGTCCTTTGCGTTAAATCGAATACCGAGAATGCCCTTCGGTTCTACCGTGACACCCACTTCCTCCATGTACTCGCGAACCACAGCGTCTTGCGGTGACTCGCCGTAGCTCACGTATCCTCCGGGGATGATCAGCTTGCCTTTGCCGCCGCCATAGGTGTGTCTCGCCAACAAAACCTTGCCGTCTCTCATGCAGACACCGGCAACACTCTGTCCCCAGTTTGTATTTTGTTCGCTCATATGGGTCCTCCAAATCTTTCGACCGCCTCGAGAGATCTATTCGCACGATCCCGCTTCAACCCACTTGCGGTCTCCACTCTGTAGGCGAAATCCTGCGGTAAAATCCCCGCTCAAGTTGCTTGAAACGTTTTAGACTGCTACGGGGATTTTACCAATTGGTTCTCCGTATTTATAATCCTCCAAACGCACGTCGTCCTTGGTAAATGCATAGAAATCCTTTATCTCGGGGTTGAGCCAGAACTTCGGCGCTTCGAAAGTCGGGCGTTTGATCAGCTCTTCGATGACCGGCACATGACGATCGTAAATGTGTGCATCCGCAATCACATGCACGAACTCACCTACCTGCATATCGCACACCTGCGCCAGCATATGAGTCAGCACCGCATACTGTGCCACGTTCCAGTTGTTTGCCGCCAGCACATCATTGGACCGTTGATTCAGAATGGAGTTCAACACCAGCTTGTCCCCATCCTTCGGCTTCGTTACATTGAAGGTCATGCTGTAGGCGCAAGGGTACAGGTTCATCTCGTGCAGATCCTGATGCACGTATATGTTCGTCATGATGCGGCGACTGTACGGGTTGTTCTTAAGGTCATAGATGACACGATCTACCTGATCAAACATTCCTTCCTTGTACGGATGCTTCACGCCCATCTGATAGCCGTAGGCCTTACCGATGGAACCGTCCGGGTCTGCCCATGCATCCCAGATGTTGCCGTCGAAGTCGTTCACGTTGTTAGATTTCTTCTGCCAAATCCACAGTAGCTCGTCCGTGCAGGACTTGATCGGAGTCTTTCGAAGTGTCAGCGCCGGAAACTCCTTTGACAGGTCGTAGCGATTTACAACACCGAATTTCTTAATGGTATATGCGGAAGTGCCATCCTCCCAGCGAGGACGAACCTTCTCGCCCTCCGTGCTTGTTCCGTTGTCCAGAATATCGCGACACATTTTGATAAATACATCGTCTGCGTAGCTCATATATGTAACCCTCCGTCTCTTCTTGCAAATGCATTTTCAAAACGAGGCTCTACACAAAGTTCCTCCTTGCGAAAGTCTTCGTGCAAAGCCTCGATCCTAATTTCTTGCTACTCTTCGATAGAGCTTACGAAACGCTTGATATTCGATGCATTTGCGTATTTCTCTACCTTATCACCTTGAAGAACCACCAACGTCGGTGCCTGCATGATACCATACTTCATTGCCAGCTCGCTGTTCTCCTCGGCATCGATGACTTCGTAGTCAACACCCTCCAAGAATTCCTTTGCCAAACGGCAATTCGGGCAGGTCTTCGTCGTGAAGAGCATGAGCTGCGCTTCCTCGTCGGTTACCATCGGAATATCCTCGGTTACCGTAGGAGCTCCGGCTACCTGTGCCGTTAAGCTATCGCAGTTCACTTGGTATTCCTTACGCTCCTTGTACTCCTGAAGCTTTCCGGGATTCCAGTTCTGTACCGGACGATAGTAACCGGTAATACGGCTATATACCTCCGTCGGCTGCCCACACTCAGGACAAGTTTCCACTTCACCGGAGATATATCCGTGCGTACGGCAAACAGAATAGGTCGGGGACATTGTATAGTACGGAAGCTCATAATTCTCGGCAATCGTACGAACCAGCTTCGCTGCTGCCTTCCAATCCGGCAACTTCTCGCCGAGGAAGCAGTGGAATACAGTACCGGAGGTGTAGAGCGTCTGCAGCTTGTCCTGAATGTCCAGTGCTGCAAATACATCCTCGGTATAACCTACCGGCAAATGCGAGCTGTTGGTGTAGTAAGGCACACCGTCTGCATCACCGGCAGTAATAATGTCAGGATAGTGCTTCTTGTCATGCTTTGCAAGACGGTAGCTCGTAGACTCTGCCGGAGTTGCCTCCAAGTTGTACAAGTCGCCGTACATCTCCTGATAATCACTGAGACGTTCTCTCATATGATTCAAAACGCGAATGGAGAACTCCTGCGTTTCCTTGTGCGTCATATCCTTGCCAACCCATTTTGCATTCAAACCGGCCTCGTTCATACCTACAAGACCAATGGTAGAGAAGTGGTTGTCAAACGTTCCGAGGTAACGCTTCGTGTAAGGGTACAGACCCTCGTTCAACAGCTTCGTGATAATCGTACGCTTTACCTTCAAGGAACGAGCGGAGAGGTCCATCATATAGTCAAGGCGCTTGAAGAAATCCGCTTCGTCGGTCGCAAGGTAAGCAATTCTCGGAATGTTGATGGTTACAACGCCCACGCTGCCGGTGCTCTCGCCGGAACCGAAGAAACCACCGGTCTTCTTACGAAGCTCACGAAGATCAAGACGGAGACGGCAGCACATCGAGCGAACGTCGCTCGGCTGCATATCGCTGTTGATGTAGTTGCTGAAATACGGAGTTCCGTACTTTGCAGTCATCTCAAACAACAGACGGTTGTTCTCCGTATCGGACCAGTCAAAGTCCTTTGTAATGGAGTAGGTCGGAATCGGATACTGGAAGCCACGTCCGTTGGCATCACCCTCTACCATGATCTCGATAAATGCCTTATTGACCATGTCCATCTCTTTCTTACAATCCTTGTAGCAGAAGTCCATCTCTTCGCCACCGATCAAGCAAGGAAGCTCCGCCATATCTGCAGGAACCGTCCAGTCAAGGGTAATATTCGAGAAAGGAGCCTGCGTACCCCAACGGCTAGGAGTGTTCACACCGTAGATAAAGCTCTGGATGCACTGCTTTACTTCCTTGTAGGAAAGATTGTCTACCTTAACGAAGGGAGCCAAATACGTATCAAACGAGGAAAATGCCTGTGCACCTGCCCACTCATTCTGCATGATACCAAGGAAATTCACCATCTGATTCATAAGAGTTGCCAAGTGCTTCGCCGGAGCGGAGGTAATCTTACCGCGGATGCCGCCGAGACCTTCCTGAATCAACTGCTTCAAGGACCAACCCGCACAGTAACCGGTCAACATGGACAAGTCATGAATATGAATATCCGCATTGCGATGTGCGTCGGCAATCTGCTGGTCGTATACTTCCGACAGCCAGTAATTTGCCGTTACGGATCCGGAGTTGTGAAGAATCAAGCCGCCTACGGAATAGGTAACCGTAGAATTCTCCTTAACACGCCAGTCCTCTTCCTGCACATAGCTGTTCACGATTTCCTTGTAATCCAAGATCGTGGACTTCATGTTACGAATCTTCTCGCGCTGCTTACGATACAAAATATATGCCTTAGCAACATCGGTGTATCCGGTCTGGTTTAACACCTGCTCCACACAATCCTGAATATCCTCCACTTCAATCACGCCTTCCTTCACGCGGTCTTGAAATTCGGAAGTAACACGAAGTGCCAACAAATTAATGATATCACCGGTATACTCCTTCTGCGTTGCGATAAATGCCTTCTCAATAGCGTCACAAATCTTCTGTAAGTCAAATTCTCTGCGTTCCCCATCACGTTTTGCTACTTGAATCATATGAATTCTCCTTTCCGTTTTTCGTCAATCGTCCGCTTTCCTCTGCGGTAGAATAAGTAATTGTCTCGCTCTTGCGAGCGACTAAGCCTATCATAGCATATGTAATGGACATTGTCAACAAAATCTATGCAATTTTTTTGACGAAAACACAAGATATTGTGGTCAGACGATTTTGCAAGGTTCTACGACATTTGCTCCGAAAAACGTCGAAAATGCCCGCAAATCATCGATCTACGGGCATTTTCCACTCCTCTTTCTTCTGTTTATTGCAGGTCGGTGCGTTCCTTTGGCACATACGCCTTGACCGCAATTCCTTCTGCAACATACTCTTCACTAAGCAATTCTCCATACCGACGAATCAGTGCGATTTTTCCGGCCTCTGCGTAGGAAAACACGCGGTCTACAAGCACTTTCCGCTCTTGTAAAATCGCACGAATCGCATCGACGAGCTCGGAGATTCCCTCTCCTGTCTTCGCAGACACCTTCACCACCTTATCGGCACGCAGGTCCTTGATTGAGATTCCGCCCGCCAAGTCCTGCTTGTTCATCGCCGTCACAATCGGGCGTTCCTCCACCTTGAGATTGCGTAGTGTCTCATACACAATATGCATCTGTATATCGGCATTCGGATTCGACACATCCACAACATGTAGTATGATGTCCGAGTATTTGGCCTCCTCAAGCGTCGAACGAAAGGCCTCAATCAAATGGTGCGGCAGCTTTCGGATAAAGCCAACCGTATCGGTAAACAAAATCTCCTGCCCATTCTCCATCTTGTAGCTCCGCGTTGTGGGATCCAGTGTCGCAAACAGCTTGTCCTGCGAAAGCACTCCCGCATCGGTCAGGCGATTCAACAACGTGGACTTTCCCGCATTGGTATATCCCACAATTGCCACTACGGGGATCGCTGTGCGTTCCCGTTGCTTACGAAGCACCTCTCGATTCTTCTTAACCTCCTCAAGCTCGCGATTCAACTGACTGATGCGATCGCGAATCAAACGACGGTCCACCTCCAGCTTCTTCTCACCGGGTCCCCTTGTTCCGATCCCACCGCCAAGACGTGACATCGCACGGCCCATACCGACCAAGCGCGACGAACGATACTTCAACTGCGCCAGCTCTACTTGAATCTTTCCTTCTCTTGTCGATGCATGCTGTGCGAAGATGTCGAGAATCACCATCGTACGGTCCATCACATTCACACCCAGCGCATCCTCGAGATTCTTCATCTGCGCCGGTGACAGCTCGTCATCCGTAACAATGCCGGTCGCACCGGTCTCTCGCAACAGCTCCGCCACCTCATCGATTTTTCCCTTGCCGATATAGGTTCCATTATGCACTGCCTCGCGATTCTGCACAATCGTGCCGACAGCCTCCGCCCCGGCGGTCTTTACAAGCTCCGCCAATTCCGCTAACGATTCCTGCACGTCGGTCACCGTATTGTCCGCACGGTTGCCCGCAACTGCCACAAGAAGCACACGTTCTATTTCCTGTTCCGTTTCGTACATAATTCCTCCGTTACTCGATTCCCAGTCGTTTCTTCAAAAACCGATACTCCTGCGTTGCCTCCACATCGTCCGGATACATCACAATATATTCCTGAAGTGCTTCATAAGCCTTCTGCAATTCCCCTTGTTCCTCGTAAATCGCCACCTGATTCCGCATCAACTGCTGATGAGCCGTGGATCCCTCAAAGCTAAGACCGATGTTCAGCATACGCTGTGCATTTTCATAATCAAACAGGGCCAAATAGCACACCACCTCTTGATTACACACCGTCGGAGACTCCGCAATGGACTGCCTGCGATACTCCTCGTAATACGCAATTGCATCCTCGTACTTCTTATTATATAGCGCAATTTCTCCAAGAAAATAGTTTGCCTCTACATACCCGTCGTCAACCGCATTGGTCATCTCGATCTCCGCCGAGGTATAATTTCCTTGGTAAAAATGCACCTGCCCGAGGTAATACTTGTCCTCGTTCGTCTTCACCTCCAATAGAGATGCCCGATACAACACCTCTTCCGCCTTCTCGGTCTCCCCCTTCTCCAGATAACAGGTGTACAGACCGATATAGGACACATAACCGCCCTTTGAGACCTCCAGCAGACGATTATAATCTTCTATCGCCTTGTCTATCTCGCCTTCCTCACGGTATAGATTCGCACGACTTGCCAGTGCCTTTTCATTCTTCTTATCCAGCTTTAACACCTCGGAATAGTTCTCAATCGCAGAGGTTCGATACCCCATGCATTCCAATGTATTCGCCTTGTAATAGTAAAGGTCGATGTTCCAATCGCTCTCCACATCTACCTCCAGCGCACTGTTAAAGCAATTCAGTGCCGTTTCGAACTCCAGCTTCTGCATATACGCGATGCCCTTTCCCCGGTGAGCAAATTTATTCGCCCTTTTACCTGCCAGATCACTCGCGCCATTGTCCAACACCTGCTCAAACTGCGAAATCGCCTCATCGGGACGACGCAACTGAATCAAAGCCATTCCATAATTATTATGGATCTCTTTGTTGGAACTATCCAACTCTAAGGCGCGAAGAAAATATTCCTCGGCCCGCGCATAATCCCCGGCTTCATAATAGTCCAGCCCCTTTTTATTTTCACTCTCCGGTGTCATCTCATCCCCACAGCCGACAAGACCGAGCATCAACAACACAAACACCAGCAACCATCCGATATTTTTTCTCTTCTTCACAATTCAATCCATCCTTACTTATTTCCTAGTACTCCAATACGGCAACTACGGCCAACTACTCGTCCGTCGGCTGCAAATGTCCACACAACTCTGCCTTCGGTACTCCGACAGACAAGCGTCTTCGCATAAGCTTCCCGCTGAGAGTATTATACGTTGTTCATTTGTGAGTGTCAATTTGTTTGTTCAAAGCATTCGGAAAAGTCCTTGATACCGCTCGGAAGAATCTCCGAAGACCATCCGGAGGAACAACGCCGAATCTCGGCATACGAATATTATAATTCTATGCGAAATGTATTCCGGCAAAAACGAAACGTATGAGTTGACAAAGGAAATACTTTGTTGTATACTAATAATGATTCCTATTATTATTTTAAAAGGAGGCTATATGGCAACGGTCAAATTCAGCAGACAAAGAGAGACGATCCTTCAATATCTCCGAAGCACCACCGCGCATCCCACGGCAGAGACCGTATTTCGTAACGTACGAGAGACGTGTCCGCACATCAGCCAAGGTACCGTTTATCGCAATCTTAAGCTGCTCACCGATCTCGGCGAGATTCAACGGCTCACCTGCGGAGACGGCTCGGAGCACTACGATGCCACGGTTGCGCCGCACTATCATTTGTACTGCCGCGCCTGTGGCTGTGTGGCAGACCTCGCAATGCCGACAATGCCCGAGCTCAACACTCTTGCCGGGCGCTATTATGGCGGAACGATCGAAGGACACACGACCCTTTTCTTCGGTGAATGCGAAGAATGTACTAAAAAAACAGCTATGGGAAGAGAAAACGAGAATAATTCTTAATTTTCTTTCAAAAAGGTATTGACAAATGCATTTGCATCGTGTATAGTACAGATAACAGGAATTATTCCTGTTTTAAAAACGAATTTAAAAAATTGTGATATGAAAAGGAGATTACTATTATGGCAAAGTATGTATGTTCTGTATGTGGTTACGTTCACGAAGGAGATTCCGCTCCGGAGAAGTGTCCGGTATGCGGCGTTCCGGCAGAGAAGTTTCTGAAGCAGGAAGAGGGTGCTACCTGGGCTGCGGAGCATGTTGTTGGAGTAGCAAAGGGTGTTAGCGAGGATATCCTGATGGATCTTCGTGCAAACTACGAGGGTGAGTGCCGTGAGGTTGGTATGTACCTCGCAATGGCTCGTGTAGCTCATAGAGAGGGTTATCCGGAGATCGGTTTGTATTGGGAGAAGGCAGCTTACGAAGAGGCTGAGCACGCTGCGAAGTTCGCAGAGCTCCTCGGTGAGGTCGTAACCGACTCCACCAAGAAGAACCTTGAGATGCGTGTAGAGGCTGAGAACGGCGCAACCGCCGGCAAGGCAGACCTTGCAAAGCGCGCTAAGGCAGCAAACCTCGACGCAATCCATGATACCGTTCATGAGATGGCTAGAGACGAGGCTAGACATGGCAAGGCATTCGAAGGCCTTCTGAAGAGATACTTCAGCAAATAAAAGACTTAAAGGTTGACTTTTTCCGAGAGGGAACGGCTGCTGCCGATCCCTCTCTCGGACTACCAAACAAAGTAGCTCGCAGGGTTTACTCCGCGAGCTACTTTTTATTTCATATGCTGTAGACGAGCATTCTGTAACACCCGTCAAAGATAGCTGTGCAACAGTTATGTCATCCTTCCCCCTGTTGCTTCGCCTTCTTCGCATTTCTGTGCATTTCTTCCTTTGGCGGTAGCGTTCTCATCCGCGTGCTTCCGTCGAGAGCCTACGAGTGCGACAATTCCGACGATCAATGCCACTGCTGCCACTCCGAGTCCGGCGTATGCAAACCACGGCACACCGTCATGCGTGTCCTCCTCCGGCTCCACGGGATGTCTGATCGGACCGTCGTTTCCGTCCGTCTCGGGCGCATTTCCCTCGCCCTCATCATCCTCTCCGATATTTTCCTCCGGCACTTCCGGTGCCATCTCGGCGAATCGAACCGTCAAGGTTACGTCTTCCTTTGCAACAACCGAATAGGTCGTCCCTTCGCTCACCAATTGATCCTCCTTGTACCAACCGACCAGCTCATATCCGATTCCCGGCATGGCCACAAGATCAACCGTGCTTCCTTTTTGCACCTTCCCACTACCGAGCACCGCGCCTTCCCCTTCTGCAACCGTTGCAAGAATCGTGAAATAGACCTTCTTAAACGTTGCATCGATGATGTCCGAGCGCATCGAAATCCGCTCTCCGGATTCTCGCTCCAGCCGATACTCCACGTCGCTGTAATATTCATCATTTTCCTGCTGCTCCTCCGTATATTCCGGCAGATACAGCACCAACCTCTCGTCCTCCTCCGGCACATCTACAGTATACGAGCACGTCCGTACCGTCGTCCCGGCAGACGATGCATATTCCTTTACAAACACCTTGATTCTCTTGTCCGAAAATGCACTGAGCTCCAACGCATACTCCGCATTTGCGGGAAGGTACAGACACATCTCTCCCTCCTCGACAAAGGCCTCGACTCTTGTATCCAGCGTTTGCTCCGGCACCCCTCCGCGAATCGCGCCTCGCCACATGCCTCCGCCATACACCTCTACATTTGCCTCGGTATTGATCTGCACAATCCGATATGCACCGCCACCTTCGTATGTCTCATCAACCACTCCGTAATTCGGATCCATCGACATCAGCCACGCCAGACACAGCTCCGACCGATGTGCGCCCCCGATGGTTCCCAGATTATAAAGAAGTGTCACAAACCAGTCGGTATACGAAAACGCAAATTCCTTTGCGGCGTCACCGAGTGCATCGGCAAAATCCTTCAACACTCCCGCACTGTAGTTGTTCATACCTGCCTCGTTCAAGGCCTCCGTGGCAACCGACATTACCACACGCTTGCACTCCTCCTCGCGATTTTCACTCATTGCCGCGATTGCGAGACGCGTGAGTGTCTCCGAAGACATCATCTTCTCCCAGAACAAATCCCGAAAGACTTCCTTTCTGCCCTCTGTTTCCTTCGGGAACAGCTTACGATTCCACGCGGCAAGCATCACACGAATTCCGTTCTGGTACTTCTCTACATACGCTTCGCGGCTTCCGATCATCTCGAGCGTCAACGTGCCAAGCATACGCTCCAGAAACGTTGCTTGACTAATGGTATATGCATCGTCAATTTGCACCGGCTCTTGCCCTCCCGGTGCCGCATATTCCGGAAGCACCTTCCACATATGAAACGCATCCAGCCGATAATCCCCGACTTCTCCGTAGCTCTCTAACGCGCGATATTGCGTAAGCATTGCATCTCTTCGCTTTGTATAATTCGCATCGGTCGTCCGACATGGCAAATAGTAATCCACGCCGTAACGGCAGAAGCCGAATTGAGACATCGCTACCAACGTTACAAGGTCGTTCTTGTTAATGATGTTATAAATGTTGCTATAGGCATTCGGCGCTTCGATGTCCTCGCGCAACGCTCCCTGCGGAGTTTCAAAGCAGTACGCGTACAGATTTTCTTTTGTAAGACAGACTCCTTCTCCGAGACTCACTCCATCGTCCAAGGCCCCTGCCGCAAGATTTACTACCGCCGCTCCGCGACTGAACCCGGTCATCCACAACTTGATTTCGCCACAAATGCCCTGTTCCTCGATATATTCACGAAGGAATTGCAGCGTCTGCTCCTTCGCCGACGCGAAGCCGTAATGCTGCCCCGAGGTGCCGATGGTGAAGTTGCCCTCCCATTCATTTTCATACCTTCCGCCACGTACCGCTACCGCCAATAACGTATATTCTTTCGTCCCGCCCGCACGCTCTACCGTAAGCCTCTTGCTGGCAATTGCAACAGCGATCGAGTCACTCTCTGCATCCTCTCCGTACCATATACTCGTCTGCGGATCCGAAAATCCGGCGGCTTGCAAAAAGGCAACCACGTTTCGATTCTGAGACTCCTCTTCCCTTACCTCGTTACTGCCGAACGCCGACATCGCGAGACACATCGAGGTCGTCGCCAGACTCGGATTGTACCCCGAAAGCCGCGTCTTTCCACAGGACGGTGCATAGAAATACTCGTCCCGATAATAGCAACGCACAGAATAGTCCTTCTCCTCTCCGGATGCGTACGTCGCATCAAACACCACCGACACATCCTCCGAATCCCCTCTCGTTGTCCCCTGCTCCGCAAAAGACACTCCGGACATGCTCGTTATCATAAGCATCACCAGCAGCCAAACGGCCACTCCTCTTCTGCCCCAATCCATCACAGCTCCTCCGCGCACTACAAAATCACTTCCATGCCGATCTTCTGCGGCTTCATACCCATACGCTCATAGAAACGCATTGCCGCTTCGTTGCATGTCCACACATTTAAGGTGACGTTATAAAATCCCTGCTCCTTTGCAAATGCCAGCACATACTCATACAGTGCCTTTCCGACATGCTGTCCGCGCACAGTCTCCTCCACGCACAGATCATCAATGTACAGCGAACGAAAGTCGGTCAACACGTTGTCATTCACATGCTCCTGATACCGACAAAATGCATAGCCGAGCACCCAATCCTTCGCGTCCACAGCAACAAAGATCGGCGCCTTCTCATCCGAAAGCAGCTCCGCCAGCTGTTCATCCGTGTACTTCTTTCCCTCGCCGCGAAATAGATCCGGCCGGCCGTTATGATGCACCGAAAGCACCTGCCGTAACAGGCGATTCAGTCCCTCCATATCCTGCTTCGTTGCTCTTCGAATATTCATGCTCTTATCTCTCCATTTTGTGATTTCATCCAAACACTTTCTCCCCGGAGCACTCTGTATGACTCCGTTCCTTCCCCATTTCACCGAGGTCTTATAGCCGAGCTTTTCATACCAGGGCGCCACGCCTGTGTAGTGTATGTAGCTATAGTCATAGCCCTCGTCCTTGAGTATCTGCGTTACGTGCTTTACCATCGTCAGCCCGATCCCTTTGTCACGATGCTTCGGCAGCGTTCCTACACAGCCCGGGCCACCGATTCGAAATGCACAATCTCCGATGCGATGCACGCCCATGTTCTCAACAATGCAAAAGCTGGCCACCTCTCCATCGACATAACCGCAGTAGATCCTTTGTCCCCCGTCGAAAAACGGTACCCAGCCTTCATCCACCGTTCCAACCAACGCCCTCAGCCTCTCAAGCTCTCCCTCATAAAAGCCGAAAGAAATATTGTCCGGCAAATGCTTCTCGTACTTTTCGCCATCAAATTCCTTTAGCAAGAGCAGCATCTCCGCGTATACCGAATCGGCCGACAACGAGCAAATGTCTTCGCCTTCAAAAAAACGCGGATAAATACTGCCAAACAATAAGATACCGTCCTGTTCTCTCATAGTCCTCCTCATCCGTTGCCGGTTTCCTTCCCGGCAACTTTCTCCCAAGTATTCTTTCCGCTTTCCTCGATGACACTTCTTCTCTCTCATACTCTATCACGATATCGACAAGATGTCTACCCCCACCATCTCGTGCTTGTCTGTTTAAGATACTCCATTGTTTTTCTCGCAATAGCACTCTATAATGTGCTTGTTGTCCACACATATTCCTGCGGACAACGGCAAAGGTGCCTCTTCGCAAGCACAGCCGACATAATCCCAAAATATTATAACCATGGAGAATACTATGAAGACAAGACGTATCCTTATGTCCCTTTTCGGAGTCATTATTTGCGCGGTGAGCGTAGGAATCTTTAAGCTGGCCGCCCTCGGTGTCGACCCTTTTCAGTCACTGATGGCCGGCCTTGACAAACTCATTCCGATTTCCTTCGGAACCTTGTATGTCATCGTGAATCTGGTGCTTCTGACGTTTAGTTTGGTCGTTGACCGCCACAACATCGGCATTGCAACCTTTATCAATCTGTTTTTGCTCGGGTACATCACGGAGTTCTCCTACGCCTTCTTTCAGAAGCTGATCCCCGACCCGTCTATGCCGATTCGTATTGTATGCTTAGCTGTCGGAATTGTGATTATTTGCTTCGGATCGGCCTTTTATATGACCGCCGACCTCGGTGTATCCACCTACGATGCTGTAGCCATCGTCCTTTCGGGCAAATGGAAGCTCGCCAAGTTTCAGTATTGCCGCATCGCTACCGACATCGTCTGCGTCCTTGCGGGCGTCGGCATTTTCCTTCTCGGCGGTGGCAAAGTTAGTGCCATTCCGACCATTGCGGGAATCGGAACCATCATCACTGCATTTTTCATGGGCCCGCTGATTGAGTTCTTTAATGTCAAGGTGGCAAGACCGTTTTTGAAGAAGGCCCGCTAACCGATACCGCCATCATCACAAAGAGCCCGACGGACACTCCGGATTGGAGCGTCTGCCGAGCTCTTTTCTGTTATAACAAAAATACACGGTCGCCGAATTCTTTGTACTCTTCCACATGCGTTACCATAACAATCGTCTTGCCCTCTTGGTGCATCTTCTTCAAGATATCCATAACCATGTCGGCATTTTTCCTGTCTAGGGAACCGGTCGGCTCGTCCGCCAAAATCACATTGCACCTTTTCATCAAGATACGTGCCAAAGCAACTCGCTGCTGCTCACCACCGGACAATTTGTATACCGCCTTGTCCTCAAAGCCCGAAAGCCCTACATACGCAAGTGCCTCCTTGATCGACATGCCGCTTCGGAACTCTGCGGGAATCATCTCAAGATTCTTTCGCACCGTCTTTTTATCTACAAGAGCAAAGTTTTGAAACAAGAACGCCGCTTCGTATCTAAGAAACTGCAGCAGATTCTTTTTTACGGAGATGTCCTTTCCATTCACCAGTACTTGTCCGGATGTCGGTTCCTCAATGCCTCCGATCATATGAAGGAGCGTGGTCTTTCCACATCCACTCGCCCCGGAGAGCACTACGAATTCCCCGTCGCCAATCGTAAGATTCACATTGTCGATAACCGTTCTTTCTTCAAATTGTTTCACAAGATTTTTCAGTTCTATCATATGTTCTACCCGTTCTTCAATACTTTCTGTATGGATTCTTTTTCAAGCTTCCTTCCCACCACGGAGATAATCACCATCTGTGCAAAGAGAAGTACCGCTCCGACAAGCAAGCTCATCGGCTCAAATGCACGTTCCAACCGCTTTAACAATACCACAGACAGCACAACTCCCAAGACGGAAAAGCCTATTGTCACCACATACATTTTAAACAAGCGATCCAGCCATGTAATTCCGAGTGTTTTCTTAATCGCCAGCTCCATGCCGTTGACATAACACTCTAGCCGAAGAATCGTTATATGTAAGAACAATATCAAACCGGTCAAAAGAGCGGCAATGCCCGCCATACACCAAAAACTACTCTTCGCCTTTGCGTAATATTCATAGAAGTATGCGTAGACATCTTCATAAAACACATCCAGGTCAGCCGCCTCTGCGTATGCCAGGATCTCTTCTTCACTGCATTTGTAATAAATCAATTGGTTGTATGGTATGTTAATGTTACGCGTCTCCCACGCTCCTTCCTCGAAGGAATCAATGCTTTCATATACGATGATCGGATTTTTCACCGTCTTAAACTCGTCCGAAAGAGCCTCCGTCATTCCTGTTGTAATCTCGTCCTCATACGGAATCCAATGCACCGACGCTTCCCCGTCATAGGCATACAAAGATTTCTCCAGATCCCACTGCATCAGCATCTCGAGCGACAAGCGTTTTGGATAGAAGCACACCGCATCGTACCCTTCGGGTATCGTTGTCCGAAGCAACTCTTCCACATACGATTTCATATTCGCATTCGCATAACAAACCTCTAGCCCCGACACCGTACTCACGTAGGGTGCAAAAACAGAGGCCGAATACTTCGAAAAATTCTCTTCGTAAAACCTTCTGTTCACTTCGTCGGAACGGTAAAACGGATCGACGTCATCTCCTCCGTATATGCTGTCCTCTACGTCCGACACATACGGCGAAAAGCGAACACGATAGTAACCCTCAAAGCCCTCATAAAACTCCTGTTGTGCGGCCACTCTGCTATAATCCCGATAGGCAGCACAAACGAAGGGAACCAATGCCAGCAGCACTGCGATAAAGCACGCCAACAGAAAATGTCCGAACAACAGCGTATCCTCTGACATTACAGCATTGGAAAATGCATATCGAAAGCTGTTCCACAACAAGGAAAGGTACATCGCCATGCTTATAACGGACATGACTCCGGCCGCACCCCATGCATACGCCGAGAAGCAAACCGCTCCGCATAACCACCGAACGATCAGCAGCGCGATTGCCACGGAAGCAAAATACACTGCAATATCCGATGCAATATGCAACAAAGAGCTCTTAAACAGACTCTCTCCTATGGACAGACGCACAAAAAACTCTTTCCTACCGAGCATTCTCTCAAAAACGGTCATGCAACCGATTACGCAAATAACGATTGCCCAAATCATCAGCAGGCACATTCCAACCATCTTCTTTACAACGCCTTTTCCTGAGACAAGCTCGCCTTCATGCTCTTCCCAAAGGTATAAAAAAGCACCTACATCATCGTCTTCGCCATACAGCTTACACGAATATTCTGCTTTGGAAAATCTTTTTGCATCAATTTCGGATAGTGGTTTATATGCTACGACCGTTGTTCCGAAGAACATTCCTTTCATCGTTCCCTCGCGATACCAATATTCCTGCTGCAACGTTTCGTGAAGCGCTTCCGCACAATAGAAAGTGATATGCTGGCTCCCGTTCTTATCATATACAATATCCACAAAGAAAAGCTCCACAGACAACCGCTTCGCCATAGTAGCCAGTGTATCTATATAGTCTTCCGCGTCCTCCGCGTTCTCTGTATACGCCCGAATTGTAACAAACTCTCCGACATCCTGTAAATGAAATTGATACAGCTCAACCGATGCCCATACACCGATTAGCACCAGTACAACGCACATTATGTATTTTACGTATGACATACTCAACCTCTTACACTTTCCTTACAACTCACTCAAACAGATCCCAGATCTCATCGATTCTGGCAAACACGCTGTCATACGAATCTCCGAGGCGCTCCCAAACCTCCGCCGATTTCTCATTCCTCGGCTGCAGATTCTCATCCAATTCGAAATACGTCGCACGGAAGGAGTATGTGTAATTGCCTTCCTCATCCACACCGGTAGCATAATGCTCAGAACCCGAGAGTGCAAAAACAATTCCCCCAAAGGGTTCAAAGCACACGCGCACGATCGGTACTACTACCTGCTCCGTGTG
Organism: Lachnospiraceae bacterium; assembly: GCA_045601665.1. GTDB lineage: Bacteria > Bacillota > Clostridia > Lachnospirales > Lachnospiraceae > ISDg. The sequence continues at coordinate 31,459 of JAZRZZ010000001.1, read as the reverse complement.
ATTGCGCCCCGCCTCCTGCAGATCCACATATTCTCTAAAAAGTACCCCTGACTCAAAGTGCCCAAACGAGGGCATATCAAATCCGATGGAACAATCGTCCGTCTTCACGTGCTCCACTCCGTAAACCTCCACTAACTGTTCCCGGTACTTATCGCAACGAAGCCAATAAACTCCCCATATGCCGGCATACACCGCTCCGACAAGGATGCAAACAATTAATAATGTACATACAATCTTTCTTGCTCTCATTGTAACCCCCATACTGCATCTGCCTTCTCAAAGAGATCCTGAATCCGTGTGGCATATTGTTCATACCGCTCATAGTCACCTTCGTATAGAAGTTCCATTTCTTCATTAAAATGCAGCTCATAGCATTTTCCCTGCGGAATGCCACCTGACCAACGATCTTCCGGATAATAGAGGTAGGTATACGAATATCCTTTTAGAAACGTATAATGAATCTGAAGCTCATCCGCCGCCTCCTCGTCCACAAACGGCATCGAAAGCTGCGCCTGGGCATGAAAATCAAGGTAGAACAGATCGTCCAGATCGAAACCGACATAGATCAAATTCTCCTCATAATCTTGAATCTGATGGGCTCCGGTGATTCGGTTATATTCCACCTTGCCTTGAAGCTGAACGCAGCGACACACGAAGACCAACCATGCGAGATTCAGTAGCACAAAGACTCCTCCTATGACAGAAAAACAAAGGAGCATTATCTTTTTCTTCTTCATAATTTCCTCCTAATGCGAGGCATCCCATGGATACCTCGCATTCTATAAACTGCACATCGATTGCTTGTAAATCAATCTCTGACCTGTACGCTAAACGAATATGTACTTTTGAATTTGTTCTCACAAACATACCTTTTCAAGCAAGTGAATACTCTCCCCCTATTATCACACGCTCGCAGTAAAACAAAAAAGTGCGCGCCCCTTTTTATATACAAAACATTGTTTTAATGCCTTACTGTTGGATAATAGAATTCGGTACTCTTGGATAATAATATACTTTCCCCTTTTATGTCAATTACTTTTTGCAAATTTCTTCACGAATGTACAAAAAAGTACACCGTTGATGTATTTTCTTTCATAATCTGAAAAAAATTGCAACGGTGTTTTCCTGTCATTTCTTGTCGACATCCTAACGTCTATTCGTCGGCGCGCACATCGCATCATGTCCTCTCGAACCAATTTCCAATTACGGCCCACAATGCCGTCCTTACGCCATATGCATTTTGTGGCCTATCTACGCCTAAGCTTTCCACCCTCTAGTGCTCTCCCCACAACTGCTCCAACCGCTCCATCAGCTCCTCCAGCACATCCTGTCCTTCCCTCACCGGCGTTAGATACATGGTTCGCAGCAAGCGGAGATTTTCGGCACGCAACATCGCCTCATCGCCGCGCTCCCGCAAGCGAAGCTGCAGCTCCAGCAGTTTATAGTGCCAACGGCGTATCCACTCCTCATACGCAGCTAGGTTCGGTATCCCCAGCCACCGGCTCACCTTAATCTTCGTCCGATTCTTCTTGGCGCACTCGTCCTTCTGTAGAAAATACCGAAAGCCCCCATCTTCGTAATAGCGTCCCAGCGGAAACAAGCGACAGAAGCCCGGACGAAATGCATGTACCTTACAACGCCCCTGCTCATCCAACAACACACAAGCCTCGTCCTTGCCGCTCATGGCCAAATGCGGCAGCAACACACCCTCCTTCATATGCAGAGCACAAATGCCCTCAAGCAGCGCCTCGGGTGCCACCCCTAAGCCTTGTGCCAATTGATGATAATCGTAGGGATCCAACTCTACCGACTCGCCCATGCCGTGGCAGCAGGACGAACAGCCCTTGCAGCCACCGCAGTCCGCCCGTACCATGTCATCTCCGTCGTAAAACCGACCGTCCCATATGTCTTCCAATTTCCGCGCCATGGTTACCTCCGTTCTATTGATGTAGCTCCTGCTTCCAGTATATCATCTCCTCTGCAAAAAAACAATGTCGTGAACAGCACAAAGGCTGCTCTTGGCGCAAGCACCAAAAGCAGCCTTATTCAACTTCCAGATCCTCTCCGCGTATGCGATCGGACATGGTTTATTTCACTGTCCAAGCTTCATTGAAGGTATCCCACACAGGATCCTTATTCATATCCAAAGCAAATACCGAGGTATCCAAAACACTAAGATCATCGGTGGGTTCGATTCCATAAACCATCTTGTTGAAGTACTGTGTCATATACTTCATATCCTCTTCGATCACCGCATGACCTTCCTTGTGGATATTGATTTTAATGTTATCGCTGATTCCGAGGAAATCATAAATCTCCTTCGTTGCCAAGTAACCGAACCACATGGACGGTGCATTTACCCAGTCCTCGGATATACAGGAACCGATGATGAAGAGGTAACGGTCCTCGTCTGCCACAAGACCGCTGAGCAAATGCTGATCAAAAGGCAATAGCAGTGCCGAACCGAACTCGAGGAAATTGTCGTTGAACCAGCCGCGCTCGCCACTGGATTGCAAGCTGCTTAGAGGCTCATTTTCCGTATACGTGTATGCGGCGGGACCACCCTTGCCGGAGAAGTCATAGGTCTTACCGGTGGAAGTATAGCGGAACAATGCAGTGCCGCCGGCACCGGAACAAGAAGGTGCTACCATACGGAAGCGCTCTTCAAATGCACCACAGACGATGGCTGCCTTCCCCCAACGGGAAACGCCCGTAATTACGCTACTCTCAGGATTGATGTTCAGTTCATCACCCAAGCCTGCCTCCAGGGCGTCAAGCACCTTGCTGGCCCCCCAAGACCATGCCATAAGCACACCGGTCTGTTCCTTCCAGAAGTCGCCGTAAGGGTACAAGTCATAAAACGCACCAACATGCTTCGTATCGTCCGATGCAATCGCATAAGCATTCAGCGTTATTGTCGCATACCCGTTTGCATTTGCGGTCCCTTCACTGATGCCACTATGCATACCTACCACAACCGGATAACCACCCTTCGGAGCCTTTACTGTTGCCGACGGAAGCTGTACCGTAACTGAAAAGCTTGTTTCTGCGCCGGTGCTGATTCTCTTCACATGAATCGTAAGCGTTCCGTTGTTGTAGTCGTATGTAACCTCCTCGTCGGAGCCATCACGCCATACACCGTACATATAGTATTGGTACATCGTACGAAGCTCTTCCTCACGCTTTGCCCAGTCCGCGGGATCGGTAATCTCGGTACCATCCAACATCACAAACGGATCGGTAAGCTTATCATCATATACAAAGGTATCCGGATCGGGCATTCCACTGCCATCGTCCAGCTTCGCATACGCTTCACGAATTGCATCCATTGCCGCGTCAACCTCCTCTTGTGTAATTCCTCTCTTTCCGATCAATGCCTTGCCATCGGCGATTGGCTGCTCCATAATATCTGCGTTCACATAGATAGCAAGATTCATGCGCTCCATGTTTGCAATCAATTTCTCAAGACGACCGGTCGATACGGTCGGCGTGAGAGTAGGCGTTGGTTCCGACGTAGGCGTTGCCGATACCGTCGGTGTCGGTTCCTTCTTCTGTGACGACGTCTCATCGCCGCCACAAGCGGACAGCGCCATCACAAGCACAAGAAGCAGCGACAGAAGGCCTTTGCATTTCTTCATAAAAACCCCTTTCTCCAGAGACTTCTTCGATGTCTCCACATCTCACACATCTCCGATACACAAGCCATTTTGAATAGCTTTATTATACCATCGAATGACTCATGGGTCATATTCTTTTTTTTGATACGTGGTATAATTCCGGACTTATTGCTGCATTTTCTTACATAGAAATAAAAATATCTCTTTTTATTTTTTGAAGGATGCGATATACTAAATACAGGCGTGTACTCCAATCCGACGCCGATGAAGGAGGATTTCCCATGAAGGACGGTTTTATCAAGGTAGGCGCAACCTGCACCGAAGTGCACGTTGCCAATCCCGTCGCCAATCAAGTCTTTATTCTCGATCAAATGCGAAACGCACACGAACAGGGTGTGAATTTGCTTGTATTTCCCGAGCTCTGCATTACCGGCTACAGCTGCGGCGATCTTTTTTACACCGAAGGGCTAACCGAGGCGGCCCTTGCCGTACTGAAGACACTGACCGAGGCGTCTGCGGAACTCGCTCCCGTTTATGTCGTCGGACTTCCGCTTCGTTACGGCTACAAGCTCTTTAACGTTGCTGCGGTATTGCATCGCGGCAAGCTCCTCGGAATCGTTCCGAAGACCTATTTGGCAAACCACTCCGGCTTTTGTGAATCCCGTTGGTTTGTCTCCGGAGCAGACCTGTTCTCCGAAAATGTAGCACTTTCTCTCTTTGGTCAGGAAGTGCCGTTCGGAACGAATCTTTTATTTGCGCACGATGAGCTAACTAATTTCCGCTTTGGCGTAGAGCTTTGCTCGGATCTTGAAGCGGTCATCCCCCCTTCGACAGACCTGTGCTCTGCCGGAGCACTTATCATCGTCAATCCCTCGGCTTCTGCGGAATACGTCGACATGTCCGCCTACCGCCGCAAGCTGGTAACCGCAACCTCGCAACGTTTGATCTGCGGTTATGTGTATGCCTGCGCGGATTCCAGTGAGTCTACGACCAATATGGTATTCGCAGCCCATCATCTGATTGCCGAAAACGGAATTCTGCTGTGCGAGAACCCTCCGTTTGGCGACATGTCGCTGCTAGTCTCCGAGATTGACGTGAACCGACTTGCCGCAGAGCGGATGCGCAACAGCTTCTATACGATGAATCCGTACGACGATTACAACGTCATTGCATTTCACGAACCGATCGCTCCTACCGTACTGACGCGTCCAATCGAACCGAACCCGTTTGTTCCCGTGGATGAGACAGAGCTGCGAGAACGTATCGAGACCGTGCTACAGGTTCAGACCAAGGCTCTTAAGAAGCGTCTTACGCACACGCACTCCAAGACAGCGATTCTCGGCATCTCCGGCGGACTCGACAGTGCACTTGCCTTGCTCGTGGTCATTCGCGTTTTGGACGAACTCGCAAAGCCTCGAACCGACCTTGTTGCGGTAACCATGCCTTGCTTTGGCACTACCGGCCGAACGAAGGGAAATGCGGTGACGCTCTGCGAAGCACTTGGTGTTACTCTCCGTGAAATTGATATCAAAGAATCCGTTTCTCTGCATATGCGCGACATCGGTCACGATCCCGAGATTCACAATACCACCTACGAAAATGCGCAGGCGCGTATGCGTACACAGATCTTGATGAACATGGCAAACGACCTAAACGGCCTCGTTGTCGGAACCGGCGATCTGTCTGAGTTGGCACTGGGCTGGGCGACCTACAACGGCGATCACATGAGCATGTACGGCGTCAACGCTTCCGTACCAAAGACTCTTGTTCGCGCGATTGTTCGCTACGAAGCGGAACGCATCGGCGGAACTGCGGGGCAAGTCCTTCTTGACATCGTGGATACCCCCGTATCGCCCGAGCTTCTTCCAACCGACAAAGACGGCAACATGACACAGATGACAGAAGACGTGGTAGGCCCTTACGAGCTTCACGATTTCTTCCTCTATTACTACACGCGCCTTGGATTTACGCCGGCAAAGATCTTCCGCTTGGCGAAATACGCATTCGGGGACGAATACGATGCGGCTACGATTGAAAAATGGCTTCGCACGTTCCTACGACGTTTCACCACACAGCAGTTCAAGCGTTCCTGCATGCCTGACGGACCGAAGGTAGGAAGTGTTTCTCTCTCTCCGAGAGGCGATTGGAACATGCCGAGTGACGCAGAGCCGATGGAATTCGAACTCTAAAACGACCAACTCCTGTCGGCAGACGCCTACAGGAGTTTTCTCACCGGAAAAGACAACGCAAAAGGGAGATGCCACAAAGCATCTCCCTGTTTTTATTGTTTTCAGTATAGCAACGTCGGACTTATTCTCAAGCCTTGCCCTCGGAACCGAGAACGGTCTTAATCTTGTGCTCAACAACGTTCTTTACGTACTTACGACCATCAGTCAGGTACTGTCTGGGATCGAAGTGATCCGGATACTTAGCCATATGCTCACGAATACCTGCAGTCAAACCGAGACGAAGGTCGGAGTCGATGTTGATCTTGCAAACTGCGGATCTAGCAGCCTGACGAAGCATATCTTCCGGAATACCGATAGCATCCTTAAGAGCTCCACCATTTGCATTGATGATATCAACGTACTCAGGAACTACAGAGGAAGCTCCGTGAAGTACGATCGGGAATCCGGGAAGTCTCTTGCTTACTTCGTCGAGAATGTCAAAACGAAGCTGCGGCTTCTGACCGGGCTTGAACTTGAATGCACCATGGCTGGTTCCGATTGCGATTGCAAGGGAGTCAACGCCGGTTCTGGTTACGAAATCCTCAACCTGATCAGGCTGTGTATAGGACTCGTGACCGGACTCTACTACTACGTCATCCTCGATACCTGCAAGAGTACCAAGCTCTGCCTCTACTACTACGCCATGAGCGTGTGCGTACTCAGCAACCTGCTTAGCAATCTTGATGTTCTCTTCGTAAGGAAGGTGAGAACCATCATACATTACGGAAGTAAATCCGCCATCGATACAGGACTTGCAGATCTCGAAATCTGCGCCATGATCAAGGTGAAGTGCAATCGGCACGCTGGTCTCCTCAATAGCAGCCTGTACAAGGTGTACAAGGTAGGAGTGCTTCGCATACTTTCTGGCACCTGCGGAACACTGAAGAATGATCGGGGAACGAAGCTCTTCTGCAGCCTCGGTAATCGCCTGAACGATCTCCATGTTGTTAACGTTGAATGCACCGATGGCATATCCGCCTTCGTATGCCTTTTTGAACATTTCGGTTGTTGTAACTAACGGCATAACAATTCATCCTTTCTGATAAATAATATTCATGTCTCTGCCCTCCAATGGGGCTCGGATCTATAATCGACACTATTATAGCAGATTCTATATAAAATGCAAAGCAATTTTCTTAAGAAAACATAATTTTTCCCGCGAAACCTTCACAAGTCACGACACCTACGTAGTTTTTTCGTGAAAATGCCCGCTATTTTCCCCAAAGGAACACCCACATGCGACACTTGATATCGTCACGATGTACGACACCAATGGCGCGACTGTCGGACGAATTGTAGCGATTGTCTCCGAGCACAAAGAATTCGTCCTCACCAAGTGTCCACTCCTTCTGCATCTCCGCGTACATCCCCGCACGTGTGGGATCAAAATACGCGTACTCCTCCGTCAACCGCTGCCCATTTACATAAACCGTATCGCCTTCGATGCGAACCGTATCGCCCGGCACTCCAATGACACGCTTGATATAATCTTCCCCGCGTGTATTCGCGTTGCTGAACACGATAATGTCCCCGTGATCCGGCTCAACAAAACGAATTCCGAAACCGAAAGCCTTGTCCCGCAAGGTCTGATTCATAGAATCCCCGCTCACCAAATACGGCGGAAAAATGAAAAACACCATGTAGATGATCAAAAATGAGATACAGAAAAACTTTACATTGTCCCAAAAATCAATGGTTCTACGCCTCTTTCTCTCCTCCGGAGTCTCTGTATCGGAGGTCTCTTTCGCATTCGACTCCGCCTCAAGCTCTTCGTTTGACACCTCTTTCGTTCTCTCTTCTACACACTCACTGACCTCGACCTCTGCTTCTTGTCCTTCCGTCAGATTCTTATCCTCTTCCATTCCGCCACTCCTTTCTTACGTTGTCCCTTTCGAACCACCGTCTCCTCACATAAAAGAGGAGGCACCATCGGTGCCCCCTTCTGTAACCATTCGCTTATACAAGCTCTGTCATGTTATCGTAAGAGAGTACAAATCGCTCCGGTGCCTTTCCGAGAAGTGCGATACTTCTCGTATCCGGCTGCGATGCGCCGATGTATACTTCATATTCGCCGGGAACAAGCATGCGCTTACCCTCTTCATTATATACACCAAATGCCTTCGCATCAAGAACAATTTCTACAACCTTTTCTTCTCCCGCTGCCAACGCAACCTTCTTCAACCCCTTCAGCTGTGCGTTCGGAGCTCCGTTCATCGGCGACTTCACGTAGATCTGCACCGTCTCCGCACCGCAACGCTTACCGATGTTCTTTACCTTTACCGCACAGGTTACGTCCCCACCGACAACACCTGTCACCTTTGCATCGCTCATGGCGAACTCCGTATAAGACAATCCGTAGCCAAACGGGTAGAGTGCTTCCTTTGTCATGTAGCGATACGTTCTTCCCTTCATCGCATACTCGGTAAATGCAGGGAGCTCCTCACTCGTGCGATAGAACGTTATCGGCAGCTTCCCTTCCGGATTCGCCGCGCCAAAAAGTACCTCTGCAATGGCACGACCGCCCTGCGCACCGGGATACCAGCCCTGAACAATCGCGGGAATGTTCTCGTCCGCCCACGGCACCGCAAGCGCACTACCACTCAGCAGAACAAGTACAACCGGCTTTCCACTCTCGTAAAGCACCTTCAACACTTCCTCCTGAATTCCCGGAAGTCTGAGGTTCGGCTTGTCGCCGGAAGCAAACTCATTTCCCTGGTCTCCTTCCTCGCCCTCAAGTCCCGGATCGAGCCCCATAACGGCGATTACCACATCACTCATTGCGGCAACGGCCTTTGCCTCCGCAATACGGTCATTGCTTTGTCCAAGCCCCTGTACGCGATCCTTGAACAAATGGCAACCCTCGGAGAAGAAGATTCTCTTATCCTCGCCTACGTATTCACGGATACCCTCGAGAACAGTAATGTACTCGGATGCCGTACCCTCGTAATTTCCTACCAGTGCCTTGCGATTGTCTGCATTCGGCCCTACCACGCCGATGGTATTAATTTCGGAGAGATTGAGGGGCAACGTATTCTTTTCGTTTTTCAGCAAGCAAATGGTCTTCTTCGATACCTTCAGGTTCAATGCCTTTTGCTCTTTCCCATCCACTTGATCATAACCGATGCTGTTGAACGGAACCGCTTCGGGCTCATCGAACAAACCGAGCTTCATTCTGGTTGTAAACAGACGCGTTACGGCACGATCAATCGTGCTCTCCTCAACAAGTCCTTCCTTCACTGCCTGAAGCAAATGCACATACAAATTTCCGCAGTTCAGATCACAGCCCTTATTCATCGCAAGCGCAACCGACTCTACCTGATTCTTCGTTACCATATGGAACTCATGGAAGTCCTTGATTGCCCAGCAGTCGGACGTTACATGTCCGTCGAAGCCCCATGTATCACGAAGAATGTCAACCAAAAGCGCCTGCGAACCGCAACACGGCTCGTCGTTCGTACGATTGTACGCACCCATTACGGCCTCTACCTTACCCTCGTGCACACAAGCATCAAAGGCCGGCAGGTAAGTCTCATACAGATCCTGCTTCGATACATTTGCATTGAAGCTGTGGCGTAGATCCTCCGGACCGCTATGCACCGCAAAATGCTTCGCACAAGCAGCAACCTTCATGTACTTCGGATCATTTCCCTGCATACCTTGAATAAAACGAACGCCCAAACGACCGCTAAGGTACGGATCCTCTCCGAAGGTCTCATGTCCACGTCCCCATCTCGGATCGCGGAATATATTTACGTTGGGAGACCAAAACGTCAAGCCCTTATAGATGTCTGCATCGTCGTACTGCTGTTGCATATTGAACTTTGCACGAGCTTCTGTGGAAACGGTATCCGCAACCTCCTCCATCATATCCTCGTCAAATGCCGCCGCAAGACCGATTGCCTGCGGAAAAACGGTTGCCACACCTGCACGGGCAACGCCGTGAAGTGCTTCGTTCCAATAATTATATGCCTTTACTCCCAAACGGGGAATTGCCGGAGCGTTATAAAGCGTCTGCATTACCTTCTCTTCTAAGGTCATTTCCTTCACGAGCGCGGCCGCGCGCTCTTTGTAGGACAGTGTCACATCTTTGTAATCCGGTTTCGTCATCACTGAAATCCTCTCTTTCTTTCGCATCTATATCTTCACCTGTGTCGCCACAGAAGAATGCTCGTATTCCATACACATCGACTCGTTGCAATGTGTTACAGCCTCACTATTCATCCTCGAACACTTATACGTTTCTCTCCCTCATCACACATCTTTTTGATACATTTTCATTATTTTTTCCTTGTTTTCCGCCCTTTCGGGCAAAATAGGGGGTATCCCTGCGGATACCCCCCCGAGATATTGTCTGTAAAACCTATGTAGTTTACTCGAACTTTGCGTTGAACTCGCCAACCATGGTCTCCCACTGGCTACCGAATGCCTCGAGCTGCTCTGCGGGAGTAGCTACGCCGGAATCGATATCCCAGAGCCAATCCCATGCATAGTCGGAGATAAGGATGGTCTCATCCATCTTCTGCTCGAGGTCGTTGATCATGAGCTTAAGAGTCTCATTTACCGCTCTCTCATCTGCGAAGAGTGCCTCGTACTGACCCTTCCAAGCAGTATCATCATCTTCATAGCCCGGTGCACGGTTCGTGAAAATGTTGTATGCATATGCAATATCACCAACGATGTTCTTCGTAGCATCGCACTGAGGAATTACAAGAATGTTCTCACGAACGATGGAGATCATGGAGTCTGCGCTAGGTCCCTTAGGGAAGCATACGAAACCAAACTTGAAACCGTACTGGTTGATGGTGCTTACGTTGTACTCCTCACAAACACGCATAGCGGTCTTCTGCTCCTGGAATGCCTGTACGAACCATTCCCAATCTACATCTTCGCCTTCCGGTCTGGGCATATGGAGACCTTCATCATAGAAGGAGCGTCCCCAATCAAGTGCCTCGAGAACCTTAGGATCCTCAAGGTTAACCATGAGGTTACCATCGGAATCCTTGGTGATTACGTTCGTATTGTTGGAAAGGAGACAAGCCTTGAAGAAGTCGTTACTGAAGGAAGCGATGCCGTATACATCGGATACACCATCGTTGTTCGTATCCTGCGTCAACTGCTTTGCCAGCTTCTTGAACTCATCCCAGGTCCACTTCTCCTGTGCCTGAAGGTCATAAGGAGTCTCGGGATCAACGCCGAGCTGCTTGAAGAGATCCATGTTAAAGAATACACCGGTTCTGGGCTCGGTGGAACCTGCGAAACCATAGATTGCATCGCCAACGCTCATAACGTCAAGAACTGCCTTGTTCCACTTATCATCCGTGAAATCGAATTCCTTAACATCGGAAACGTCTGCAAAATATCCCTTATCCATAAGGGAAGCTACCCAACCGGAGTCAAGTACGATGACATGACCGCAAGGCTCGTTTATTGTAATCGAAAGCATTGCTGTCTCAGAGAATCCTTCCCATTGCGCTACGTTCTTACGGACGATCGTGTACTTGTGATCCTTCATCATTTGATTCTGATATGCCCAGTACTCTTCTTCATACGTCGTCTTAGGCACATTGTAGTCATCCGTAGTCCACCAGTCGGCGATTACGATTTCCTTGCCGCCGAGATCTCTTGCCGGCTCAGAAGGCTTGTCTTCTCCCTTTGTGGGAGCCGTCGTGGGAGTGTTTGTGGGCTTATCTGCCGGCTCATCATCCTTACCACAAGCAACGAATGCCATGGCGAGTGCGAGGAGCATAAGCGTCAAAACCAATTTCTTCATCTTACCCATTATTAAATTCCTCCTAAAAATTTATTCTGAAAGGTTCGACCCCTTTCATTCATGTTATGCGATATCAACCCTTGATACCACTCTGACTGATACTTTCTACAAAACTCTTCTGTGCCAAAACGTAGATAACGATCAACGGTACGAGCGTGATCAACGTCGCGGTAGAAAGCACCTGATTACCAAATGCGTTGGAGATTTGGTAACTCTGTCCGTAGATTGTACGGAAATAAGCATTTAAGTTATCCACAAGACCCGACAGGCGGTTGGTAACCATCGTCCAGCCATATGCCTGTGCAAAAAAGATCTTAGAATAGTGAGCATCCGTCCACTGCCATACGAATGAGAACAGGAAACAGGATACCATAATCGGCCGTGCACCCGGCAGCAAAATCTGTACGAAGGTCCGCAGACGTCCGCAACCGTCTACATAAGCCGCTTCCTCAAGCTCCTTTGGCTCATTACGGAAATGCTGACGCATCAGATAGATATACAGACCCGCCTTGAAACCGGTACAGGTCGCACACATCAACAGGTAGGGGGTCAGCGAACCAAGAAGGTTCAGTCCCTTTCCCTTATTAAACAATCCGATAATTCCGAGAATATCGAAATCCTGAAAATACAGGTACAACGGTACCATTGTGGTCTGCGGCGGTACGATAATCATAAGAATTACACACGCAAACCAAACGTTCTTAAACGGAAACTTATACCTTGCAAAACCGTAACCGACGAGCGTACAGGAGATTACCTGAAGCGCCGCTACGAGAATTGCCACATAAAACGAAGTCCACAGTGACTGGAAGCCCTTGAGCATTTGCCAAGCGTACTCATAGGCACTGATGGAGAAATGTCTGGGAATACTGATAACCGTACTATCGTATAGGTCACGTTCTTCCATAAAACTGATGGATATCTTCTGCAACAACGGCTGCAAAATCAGGAAGCAAAGTCCGAAGATCAAAATTGCGCGGCATACACAAAAGACCAAACGGCCAATCTTCTTACGAAGCAAATATCCTCCCGACTTGCGGTTACGTTCTCTGAATTGTGCAAACTTTTCTTTTCTAGTCATAGTAGTATACCCACTTCGAAATGATCAGCGAAACTATGCCGAGAATCGCCATAATGATTACGAAATAAACCCATGACATCGCAGAGGTTACACCGTAGTCGAAATCAACCAGTAGGGTCTCGTTGATCAATACCATCAGCTCACTGTTTGTCTTCGTAAAGAAATCAACTACCGTATAGATGACATTTACCAAAATCAACGAGCTGATCATGGGAAAGGTGATCTTCCAGAAGCTCTCCCATGCGGTACAGCCCTCAATGGTTGCTGCCTCATACATGCTAGGGGAAATCGTCTGCAATCCGGACAGGAAGATGATAATCTGAATACCTGAGGCAATCGCCACATCATAAACCTGATCTACGATCCCAATAATGTACTCAAAAAACTTATTGCCGGTCTCTCCTTGTAGCAAGATGCTCTCCAATGTCGCCGTAATGCTTGTTGAGCTTGTATCATTTGCAATCACATCCTGCATACCGGATAGGAGCGAGTTGCTCGTCTCCAATCCGATCATAACGCCGGAGGCCATAATTACGGGAAGAAAATACACCGCACGTACAAAGGTTCTTCCCTTAAACTCTTGATTCAGCAAAATCGCCATAAAGAAGCTGAACACAAGGATCGCGGGAACTTGAAGTGCCATCTTCTTCAACTCATCCAACAGAAGCGGAACATATTTCGTATCCACACGAAAGATATAATTGTAATGACGAATTCCCGACCATACGAACCGAAATCCCTCGCCGGGTGTCGGTGTTACCTCACAAAAGGACATATACAACGACTGTGCCAGCGGATACATCAGGAAGAGAAGAAAACCGATAATGAACGGCAGAATGAAAATGTATCCGGCAATGGCATTGCCAAGCGCAAGATTCTTCTGCTTCTTTTTCTTTTCCTTGCTCATTCGTTTCCTCCTTTCACAACAATCCAATCCTGTGCGGGAACCACCACGCCGTCTTCGGTCGTGAAGTCCGCGGTACGATAGTTTACGTATACCTTCGTTCCATCCGCGTACTCTGTCAGTGCAACGTTGGTTTCCACAATCTCATGATTCTCAATGGTCTGCCCATACAGAGAACCGAAATCCGTCTTGAAGCGTTGCTGCCACTTCACAGCGTCCTCTTTCCAAGCCTCATAGCTTGCTCCGAAATACTCGGTATACGAAGTATTCTGCAGCTCATCGGTATCTGCATCCATGAATACATAGTACAGACCCGCACCACACTCTGCGGACTTCAGTATATTCGTTACAAAGTCGCCTGTGATATTCAGTGCGTCACCGGTGTAATCCACATATCCGTGAAGTACAATGGAGAAGAACGGAATCACTTCATCGACAATGTTCGGATTATCCGAGGTCAACGGAGCCTTAATTATCACATCCGCATACGGAATTGCATATTCATTTCCTACGTAAACGAGATTCTTTCCTCCGTCCGAAACGATCTGTGCGAACTTCTCAACCTGCTGCTTCACAACCGTCGCGCGATTTACCGTTGCCCTGCGATTATAATCCGCTGCCAAGATATTACCCATGGAAGCAAATGCGATGTTCTTCAAGTCGTACTTGCTTAGATCCTTTCGGAAGCTTGTTAAGTTCGACATCATAACCGAAGGCTTCGCAACGTAGGTATAATCACTGTCCTCGAGCGTACCGTACCAGATATTACTGATCTCCTGCATCTCAATCGGCTCACGATTCAGATACTTTCCGGCATCCCCTCGCACGGTAAACGAATCAAACAAACTGTTGTTATATACAAAGGTGAAATCTGCCTTCGCAAACAAGGTATTGTCCTCAGAAACCGCAGAAATCAAATTCTTAAAGGACTTCTTATTTCCAAGCTTGGAAATCAAATTGATTTCATCGGCCACATCATGCTTCACACCATCGTTGAACCAACCGCTAAGAATAACATCCAACTTCGTCATTCCCGCTGCATTCAAGTCCTCGACAATGGCCTGCATCTCCGCATAGGTAGAAAGCGCATACGGAAGATCCTTCGGGAAGCCAAGCACATGCTGGCGCTTCGTGATCGCTCCGATCAATTCCACTGCCACCGGCATTTCTCCGCTCACACCCTCGGCAAGAACCGGATACTTTTCAAGCAAATAGCTTCGATACGTCTTTGCCAGCGTTACATAATCGGAATCATCCATCGTCATATAACGAAGCGTAATGCTCTGTGTCTTGTCAAGGTTCTCTTCAAACAGATACACACCGGTATTGGACTTGCCGCCGGAGACATCGGCCTCTTCGTTGTGTACAACAGTAAATGCCGCCGTTACATAGTTGTAATTGTGACGCTTACCGGAAACATCTGCCTCAATATATCCGTAGCTCTCACCTTCTTCGACAATACACAACATCGACTGATTGGTATCTTCATAGCCGATTCCGTAAACCGGGAACTGTGCGGACGGGTCGTTAACCAATTCCGTACGAACCTGGCCGTAATCCCAACCGTATATCTTTGCACTATACATGCTCTGATTGGTCTTTTGGTTATTAAAATTGATCATTGCACCGGAACCGTCGGGTACGAAGAGATAGCCTTCTCGATCCAGTCCCGCGGAACACATATAAGGAAGCACGCGGATCTCGGTAAGCGGATAATCCGTGTAGTACTCGAGCTTCTCGAACGGTACGGAAACAACCAAACCGTTGTCTTCAAGCTTCAATATCACAGAAACATTTACCGCTGGATTCTTTGAGGTTACTTCTACACCGTAATACTCAAGGTCGCTCTTGTACATATCCTCGGTATATCCGGCTTCAATCATATAGCCCTCAATCTTTTCTTTCTTCCACTCCTGCGTATCGGGTCGCAATACCGCAACCTTTGTCTCCGCAAGATCCGGATACATTTCCAACAATTCATCCTTGTTGTCGTGAGCAAACAAATTGTCAATATCGTAGATACGGTATGCACTCTTCATTTCCTTAATCGCTTCGTCCGAAAGCATCGCCTGAATCTCTTCATAACGTGCATACGGTACTGCCAAAGGAATAAAATAGGTCTTCTCAATCTTACCGATGGTATAATCGATACGAAGCGTCTGCTCGTCAACAACCTCGTAGCACCAGTTTCCTCGTGCTACACTGCTGTCGTAGCTGTCAAGCGGATACTTGACACCCTTGTAATCCTTGTATTCGATTACCAGCATTGCCTTCAACTCTTCACGGGTGAGATCGGTTCCCTGGGGATTGCTGTACCAAACGTTTCCTTTCGCATCCGTGTAAGTAAACTGTGCGGTATTCGGGTCGAACTCAAGCTTTTGGTCCCCATTCTTGATTACCTGAATCTCAGTAGAATAGTCGGAGTCAAAGCGATATACGTTTAGAGATTCCTCTACCTCTTTCCCGCTTCTACCAAAATATACAGCCAATGCGGCCAACGCGGCAATGCATACACAGGAGATTACGCCAATAATAATTTTCTTTTTCATTGTCTATCCACTCCTTCCTATGCTAACCGATTCGCAAGCCGATTTCCTTCACCATCGAGATGAAGTATGCAAAGCTATCACTGATTAAGCTGAAGAACAGTAGCAGAATGAACATGATAATCGCCATGCCGACGAGGGAAAGCAAACAGGAAGCCAAGCCCTTCATCAAGCTATAATCATGAATCATCATCATTCCGCAAAGAATCAGGAACACACACCAAATCAATGCAAAGCTGTTAAAATAGGTGTAAAACACACCTTCCTCTACCGTAACCAAATTGCTGACAACGATCATCGGTAAACCAATGAGTACATACGGCGTAAATGCGTATGCCGTTGCCATATAAATCTCCTTTAGACGCCCCTTGCCATCCATTAGAGTTGTTAGACACCAGTTTGCCAATACCCAAATTGCAAGTGGAAGAAGCACACTGGCAATTACCATGATGATGTTGACCTCTTCCCAACGGGTTCCATTAAACATAAAGTTCGTAAAACGCATGTCCCAGAGGTTCGTCAACAGCGTCAAAATCACAATCGTGTTTGCCGCTGCGATCGAACCTCTTTTCTCATGGGTAAGATCCCAGAAGCCATCAAACGGATGAAGAATTACATAAAGACTGTATTTCAACGTTTTTTTGTAATTTGCAAAGCGTTCACCCTTAAAATACTGCAAAATACTAGAGAATAATTTCGTCATGCCTCTTTAATCTCCTTTCGCAGTTTCAAAATCCCTTTGACTACCTTAGGAACAATAATCAGAACTGCCAAAGCAATTACCGCGTAGAGAATATACTTCTCAACCAATTCCTCACGATAGTACTTAAACGCCTTCGAATAATTCACGTCATCGCGGGCAACCTCGAAGCAATCCATTGCCTCCTTGTACTGTCCCTTACGAAGAAGTGCACGTCCGATGCCAACGTAAGCCAACTCATAGTTACCATTGAATTTCAGAACTTCTCGCCATACCTCTGCAGATCCGTCGTAATCACCGATTTTGTAGAGCTGCAACGCATTGTTTACCATGCGTCCATAGTCGGTCATACTGAACTCGGTCAGGATTCCGGACTTGTCAAGAACCAATATGGTCTCCTCGTTCAAATTGTCCATTGCCGTCGGATACGTGAAGTTGCCTGCATTAGAACCGTAGTTTCCGAAGACATACAGCATATTTCCCTGAAAATCGTATGTAAAAATACGTCCGCGAATACGATCCAAACAGCAATACGTTTCATTCTCGAAAGCGATAACATCTATAAACTTAGAAGGACCGGTGATGTTCTCCACCGTACCCCAGGTCAAGTCGCCGAGTGGATAATAATTTCCGTTACGAATCAAAATATCGGAGCCCATTGAATTGAGCTTTCGCACCGGTGTTGCGGTTCCCTGATTGATATCATCATCCGGAATCGTACTTGTCGTTACATAGATAAATCCCTTAGCATCCAAACTGAGGTTATTGTACTCGGTCGGTACGTATTGTACGGAACGATCTCTCTGCTCCTTCGTCTGTAGCTTACGCCAAATCTTCTGACCGATTGTGATCTCAACCTTATTCGCACCGATGTATCCGGTAAAGGTTCCAACCTTATCGAACTCCATGAGTCCGGAGTTGATGCCGTTTGCCTGAACATAGACACGAAATGCGCTATCGGCAACTGCCTTCATCGGCTGGAACTTATAGCTTTCCGACAACGTATCGTCTTTCGGATCCTTAATTACATCAATGACATTCAAGTTGTAATCGCAGTGAATAATACGATTGTTCTGCGTATCGCAGATATAGAAGTCATACGGCAGATTCAATTCCTGTGCAATCACATTTTCCTTCTTCTCTACCGGAGCGGGAGTCTCTTCGGTTCCTTCCTCTTCCGTTCCGTCACCTTCTGTGCCATCCCCTTCGGTCGTTCCGTCTTCGGCGCCTTCCCCTTCAGTAGCTCCGTCTTCAGCGCCTTCCTCTTCGGTAGCTCCGTCTTCGACCGTTGCATCCTCGCTTTCGGAGGAGCTCGTTGCCTCATCACCTTCTACGGTTTCATTTTCCTCCGTAGTAGCGTCTTCGGTCGTTCCGTCGCCTTCCACGGCATCGTCCTCGGTTCCTTCCTCGGTTCCTTCGGACTCTTCACCACCTTCGGGTTCGGGTGTCACTTCCGGCTCGACATACAACTCGCCGAGATATTCGCCGAATGTCTCAATTCTCTCTTCGTCGGTGATCGGCATTACGAAGATATCCAACGGCTGATTCATGGTGAGTGTAATTGCTTCCCCCACCTTTAGCTTCTCCGCCAGGTCAACCGATACCTGAACATTATAGATAACGCGTACCAACTCGTACTCGCCGTCCACCTTACGGAGCTCGACGATACGGTTCTTACCGGTATCGCATACAAATACACTGTCGTCAATGACAAACAGACCTTCGGGAGAATTGAAATGTCCGACGTCTTCACCGAAGTCCGTTCCGTAGAGGACATCATTTACAGAATAGGCATCGGGAGACTCCACTTCATCTCCCCAGTAATTATAGGTGTAGGTGTACCAGTCATTGCCGGCAAATGCCGTCGATATGCTGGAGAGCACCATACAAAGGAGGAGGAGCAGTGTCACGATCTTCTTAACTTTCATATCTCTACCTCCTTACTCTTTAATACCGGAGCTTGCCATCGTCTCAACGATGTTGCTCTGCGCAAGAACGAAGCAAGTAATCGGTAACAACATGAGGAATAAGGTCGCTGCGGAACCCACACCAGTTCTCGCAACACCGCCTGCCGCAATCGTCTTTAATGCGAAAGGCAAGGTCTTCAACTCCTCGGAATAAATGTACGTGGTAGCCACGTTGTTCCACAAACTCTGAATCGAAAAAATCATCAAGGTAAGAACGGCCGGTTTTACGAGCGGCATAACGACACGAATAAAAATGGTTCCTTCTTTCGCACCATCAATCTTCGCAGCCTCAATCAATACATCCGGAATACTGGACTCCATGAACTGCTTCATAAGGAAAAGGCCCATCGGCGATGCAAATGCCGGGATAATGATTGCCAGATAGGAGTCCACCCAGTGGAGCTTCGCCATAATCAAGTAGTTCGGAATCGCAAGCACGTAACCGGTGAACATCAAGGCTACGGTAACAAGCGTGAAGAACTGCTTTCCTCCGGGGAACTTATACTTCGCGAGCACATACGCCGCCATGGAAGCAACAATAATATGTCCGAAGGTTCCTACTGCCGTCATAAAAATCGAGTTAAACATGTAACGAGTAAACGTTACGACACCGGACTTGTTCATCAAGAGGAACAAGTCGTTAAAGTTGTTCATCGTAGGGTTCCGCACAAACAATTTCGGCGGGAACACGAACAACTCATCCAGTGGCTTGAATGCGGCATTGATCGCATATACAAGCGGGAATGCAAAGAAGCATCCGAAAATAATTAATACAATGGCAACACCGACGTCACCTGCGCGGGAACGGTTCGGCTGTCTGCCGGCTTTGATCTTTTTCATCCTGTTCCCCTCCTATCAAGTTCCGAGTCTCGACAGTGCCTTCTGAATGAACTTGTTACACAAGAACATTGCAAGGAACAGCACCGTAGCAATTGCAGAGGCATATCCCATTTCGAAACGGTAGGAGCCGTAGTCGATCAGGTGGGTAACAACGGTTCTTGCGGCATAGTCCGTACTCGGAAAGCCGCAAAGGTTCATGGTAACGTCCGCAGTGTTGAACGCCTGCGTAATCGCCATAACCGCACCGAACATCAACATAGATTTCATGTTCGGAAGTGTGATGTACCAAAGCTCCTGCCAACGGTTTTTGATACCGTCAACATAACCGGCCTCGTACTGATCCTCGGGAATCGTATTGAGACCCGCTACAAAGGAAAGGAAGCCGGAGCCCAAGCTCAACCAAAGCATTACGATCAAGATAACCGGAATCATGTACTCCGGGTTTGTGAGCCAAAGTACCGGCTCATCGATAATGCCGAAGTCGGTCAGCCAAGCATTTGCATATCCGTAAGCATCACCACTGAAAATGAAGCTCCAAATGAGATATACCTGACCGGAGATGGTCGGCGCGTAGAAGATCAATACCGCGAGTGCACGAATCGCTCTGGGCAGCTCATGAATCAACCATGCAAAAATAAACGCCATGATATATCCGATCGGTCCGGTAATCGCCGCAATCAAGAATGTGTTCTTTACTGCGGTGAGGAATACATCGTCCGCCAAAAGGAGGTTGATGTAGTTCTGCAGTCCGATAAAACGGGCCGGCTGCAACACGTTAAAATACGTGAAGCTGTATGTAATCGACACAATAACCGGTACTACATAAAACAAAATGAAAATCAACGCGTAAGGAGCGAGGAAGGCATAACAGGTTTTGTGGTCCTTGATGTCTTTCCACAGAAAGCCCGCTTGACGCTTTTTCTTAACTTTCCAGTTAGCAAAACTCATGTCATTTTCCTCCCTTCCTACTTGATCACAGAAGAGGTAAGACCGAACTCTTTTCTCTTCTTTGCAATTTCTTCGTTGATGTCCTTCGTGTAATCGAGCAAGGTCTCGCGTGCGTCCTCGTTCGCATTGATAACCTTACGAACCGCATTTACAATATGACGGTTGGTATAATAACCGCCGGGTACCTCGGGCGTTCCTACGACCCAGTCCCACTGCTCATCGAGAATCCTACGCTCCGAAGAGCTCCAGGAAAGCTGATCAAATGCGAGAACATTTGCCGTAGCGTAACGAGCGGATTCACCCATCACCGCCTCAAGCTCCTTGCCGTAGCGAGCCTGAACATCGGCACTTGCCCACCACTGAAGGAAGGTCCACGCCTCCTCCTTCTTCTCGGAGGTACCGAGCATCAGGGAACAGGTTCCCCAACATGCACAGCTTCTATCGATATCCCACTCACCATCACCGTCCGCATCGACCTTATTGCCCTCTTCGTCGGTAATGTAGGTTCCCGGCATCAGTGCCATCTCCCACAAGCCGCGAATCTCCGGTGCGGATACAACAAGCGTATTATAGGTATTGTAATCTACGAATCCGAGCGGCATCTCACCGGTACGGAAACGATCTACGAAGTTATAGTCTGTCGGACATTTATAATGCGTAAAGAACTTTGTGAAATTCTCAAATGCGTCTACCGCAATTTCGTCATCCAACTGTACCATCGAGCCTTCCGCATTATACAGTGCTCCGCCTCTCTGATAGAATTGTGCGAAGAAACCGTTCAAGTCGGGGTTCGAAACGTTATTGATCTTACGCTCGGTCGAAGGAATTCCTACGTTCATGTTTGCCTTCTGAATCGTCGGAAGCATGGATACGAGATCATCCCACGTCTGAGGAATCTCAAGTCCGAGCTCATCGAAAATGTCGGTACGGTAGAACATTACGTTGTAGTACTGCGTCTCTGGCAGACCGTAAACGCCTCCCGCATACTTGTAAGGAACCCAAGAGGACTCCTTAAACTCGGAGATCACTTCCTCGAATCCGCGAATATCACTGCCATTGCCCTTAAACTGCGTCAAATCCACAGATGCACCGCGGAGCGCATAGTTGACAGGCTCACCGGACATTGCATTCAATGCCACATCGGGACCGGTGCCCGCTACCGTTGCGGGAAGCAGTACATCAGCAGTGATCAGGTCTACGTTGACACCGATGCCATACTTCTGAACGAACGTATCGTCAATCATCGACTTAAGAATCGTACACTGGTCACGACCGGAGAAGATCCATACGGTGATGGTCTCGATGTCGCCGGAATATACGTTGCCGATTGCGTTGTAGTCCACAATGAAGGACGCAGCAAATGCTTTAATCTCATGAAGGGCGGTTTGGAAAATATTCGCCGTATCGTCCTTCACCTTATAGTCTTTTCCGGATACGATCAAGTAATCGATATCCAGATTGGAATTGCTCAGTGTCAAAATTGCGGAACCGAGAGAGCTGACATTGTCCTTAAAATTCTTAAGACCCGCGGGGATTCTGTCGGGATCCTCGTGAAAACGCTCCAGCTGATTTGCAAGTGTCAGTGCTGCAGATACCTGCGAGCCTGCCTCACCGGTGTATGCAACCAAATCGTCGATGATCTTGTAGAGCACCTTCGATTCCGAATTCATTGCCTCTACAACGTCGGGATACTTCTGATCAATGTTATAGTCACGGTTCTCATCCGGCTCGGTACCGGTAAGCACGAGAATCTTACGATAGATCTGATTCAAACGATATACGCTATCATTCATACGATTCAGGATATCGCCGATTTCGCCGAGCGTAACCTCAAGACGAACGGTGTTCTTTCCCTTGTTGAGCTTGAACATATAAGGCTCGCCCTCCTCATCGGAAAGGGTCATCATCGTCCAGTCATTTAAGAAATCAAACTTGATTGCGGATACTTCCTCAAAGGGAATCTCTCCGTTAATATATAAAGAACGACAGGAAACAAAGCCGCGATTATAATTCTGTCTTGTTTTCAAGGTGATTGCATAGTAGCCATCTTCGGGAGCTTCCACTTCCCATTCAATCCACTGACCGGCAACCTTCCAGTTGTTGCCGCCACCCATGTTTAGAATCTGCTTCGTAACACTATAAGGATACGTTGCCGCGGAGGTACGGTCATAGGTAGCATACAAAGACTGAGAGGAGCGATACAAGGCATCCTCGCCCTCAACGCGCTGCGAGTAATTCTTATCGCCGCTATCGAGGTTCGCACCTGCGATATACTCTTCATAAGTCGGAGTCTCGGTCACTGCCTCCAATACCAGCTCCTTGAGAATCAACGTCTCTTGAGAAGCCTCCAGCTTCAAAAGATTCTCGCCCTCTTCGAAATAGAAGCAATAGGGGGATGTAATGTATCCGAGCTCATCAACCAAATAGGTCTTCTCCCATCTCGGAGCTTCAATCTGGCTCGGACGAATCTCATTTCCCTGATTGTCCTTCTTCGGCTCACCGTCATCGGTCCAGATTCGAGTAAATGTCAATGCATCCGCACCGGTGAATGGAATCTTGCCGTTAATGTACAATGCGCGCTCGATTTCGATGCCGCGAGACGTCTCATCCTCCTGATCCGGATAATAATTTAAGTAAATGTGATAAAGCCCCGCCGTGGGAACATTCACCTTGAACTCCACATAACCGCCTTCATAAGACGCGAGTACGTTTTCTTCCCCACCGTAGCTCTTGAATTCGTATTCTTCGCCTGCGGCGACGGATTCCTCCGAAAGTGGAATCGTAATGCTCTCCTGCGGATACACAGCTCCTGCATGCTGAATCAAATAAGCACTGTAAGAGTCTTCGCGACCTTCTCCTTCAATCTTGGAAAAGTCGAAGTCTTTGTACTTATCTGCGTAACTGGCTTCCGTTTTGAACATGCTCCAAACAACAATCACTGCAACAACCGCAACAATGACGAGTGGTATGTACACGTATTTCTTCTTCAAAACCTTTCGCATCGTGTCCTCCATTTCCTGTCGCGATAGGAAAATCTCCTATACCTAACGAGTCGTTCTCTGATCCCTTCTAGGCATTTTTCATAAGAAAGTGCACCATGATAGGATTATTTATTGTAATTGTAGCAAAAAACACTTGCACTTGCATATCATTTTTTGCTATATTTGAATCAAATCTTGCGAAAACATTTTTTTGTCGTATTTTATTGCACAAAATGCATTTTACGTTTTCACGAAAAGTATTGCGAATAGCGGTGCACTTTTTATATCATTTTGCTAATTTTATATTTGAATTTTGGTGTCTTATCAAAATACCCCCGCTTTTTCTACCCTTTCATGTGCATTTTTTCGTAAACTCTTTTCGCAATATTTGCAAAGCCTTATAGTACTATTAAGCTCGTAGTTATGGAGGAAAACACTATGTCACGTATCTTGGACGGTAATTTCGAACTGGTTCCTTTTCAGGATGCTGAATCGGTTACCCTACACATCAATCATGAATATGAGGATTACGACACGCATTGGCACACTGCTGCGGAAATTGTCATGCCTCTCGAAGGAGAATACCGTGTTGTCTGTAACAATCATACCTATGACCTAAAGACGAATGATATTCTCTTCATCCCTCCGGGCGAAATGCACTCTCTCTACGCACCGCCGAAGGGTGTTCGTCTGATTCTCATGTTTAACTTTTCGATGATCAACTCCATCTGGGGATATTCCTCGATGATACCGGTGCTTTCACAGTCTCTGTACATTTCCGAAGAGTATAAAGAGACGCGTCAGCAGGCAGTACGCCTTCTTCAGAAGGTCATCGACATCTACGCCGATCAATCGGAGCCTTTGCGCTTCTCCTTAATGTATGCTCAGTTAATCGAATTCTTCGTCCTATTGGCACATCATCATGTCAATCGCGGGCAATTCCTTGCCGAGGCACGTTCCGGCAGACAAGTCGAATCTTTTGATAAGCTCAATACCGCATTGAACTATATTAATAAGAATTACACCGAGAACATTCGTATTGAAGATGCGGCGGACATCGCCGGCTTCAGCAAGTTCCACTTTTCCCGATTGTTCAAGCAGTTTACGGGACAATCCTTTAACAGCTATCTAAACCAACGACGTGTCAAGGCAGCCGAATCGCTGCTTTTGGATCCGCGTCTGTCAATTACCGATGTAGCGCTACAATCGGGCTTCTCGTCGCTCTCTACCTTCAACCGCTCCTTCCGAACGGTTAAAGATTGTACGCCGTCGGAATATAAGACCTATTATCAGCGACGTGGCACGCGTAAGCGTAAGACCCTATCCGAAGCCACAGGCGAATTGTTCCCCACACAGGACCGACTTGAGCAATAAACCGGCCCACTCCATTGCCGAAAACAGAAAGCATAGCCCACGAAGAAGCTTCTTCGTAGCCTATGCTTTTTTCATTCCTATTTCAATCTCCGAAACAGAGCGTCTCCTACTCTGCTTCCGGTGTCTGTTCTTCTATCGGCTTATAGCTTACCAGACGATACAGGCAACCGAGAAAGGTCGCACTGACAAGTCCGCAGAGAATCGCATACACCGTCGGCAACGTCTTCACATCGAAGAACCAGCCGAAATTCTGCGCCAGTCCACACAAAAGCGCGAGCATCATCGTTATAACTGCCGCAACCGATGTCTTGTGCACTGCAAGCCGATCATACTCCTCGGCAAAGCATCGCACCACCCAAAACAGCAGAAATGCATCGAGCACATAGCCCCCGAGGTGAAGGAAATATTCCGTGGCATAGACGGTCACGCCACCCACCGCAAACGGCAGAAGCATCCGGAGCAATTCGCAGAACACCGCCACGATGGACGCCGTCATTGCCATGCGGTACCCTTTCTTCTCTCGCGAGCCTCCGAACGCCACGACAAACAAAAGTACATAGCCCACCAAATCCGGCAGGACATCGATGCGAAACGAATCCCCGACTACATGCTCCATCACCAGTTCTTGTGTCAAGCGTCCAAACTTGTCATGCGGTTCATATTCCGGATACGCGATTTCGGTGGACACACGCACATCCAACCAAAGCAACAACACCGCACATGCCAATAATGCAAATCGTTTCATCTTACCTCTTTTCTCCTACCGCTTCTGCTTGAAACAGTGGTTCACATCCATACAATAATCGTGCATCTCTTCGACGGTGGATACTATCGCCACCGCACCGGCCTCCGCAAGCTCCTCATAGCTTCCGAAGCCATACGTCACTCCAAGCGTGGGAATCCCGAGCGCCGATGCACCCTCCACATCGTGATATCGATCGCCGACCATCATAATCTCCGTCGGATCCGTAACTCCCGCTGTCTCCATCGCGTATCGAAGCACCTCTTCCTTGGTGTTAATCCTACCGTCCATGCTTGCACCGCAAATATACGCAAAACACTCCTCGATTCCGAAATGCTCGGCAATCCGCCTTGCAAACACCTCGGGCTTTGAGGTTGCCATGCACAAGCGAAAGCCCGCATCGCGCAGACTACACAGAGCCTCCTTAATTCCCGGATAAAGCTCGTTCTCGCACCATCCGTACACACTGTAGCGTTCTCGATACTTTGCTACCGCCTCCGCAATCTGCTCGCCTTCAAAATATTCCGCAAAGGTCACATTGAGCGGCGGTCCGATGTAACGCGTCAGCGCGTACTTGTCCTCCACGGCAACTCCAAAGCTCTCCAATGCATACTTGATGCTGTTTGTAATGCCCTCTACGGGATTCGTCAAAGTTCCGTCCAAATCAAAAAACAAATAGTAAACCATCGCTTCCTCCGTCCCTTCTTACATCCTCATGTGCTGTTCTTATTATACCTAAGTGCTTTAAAACTAACAAGTGCTTTCCGAAAAAAGCGAGACACCACAGAGGATGTCTCGCCAAAAGGATACCTATTGTTCGTTCTTCGTAAACTCTACCGAGCGATCGAAGAGCTCTTCTACCTCTGCGGAAGGCTTCTTTCCCGCAAGAGATACAATGATACATACCAAAAGACCTACCAAGAAGCCGGGGATAATCTCGTATACACTGCAAAGCTTCAAAAGCTTGGACCCTTCGCCGAAGATTGCGATAATGGTCTTCTCAAGACCGAAAAGCCAGAACACATCTACCGCAAAACCGGCAACGATTCCGCTGACCGCGCCCGCATAAGTAAACCGTTTCCAGTACAATGCAAGAATAATGGTCGGTCCGAATGCTGCGCCGAAGCCGCCCCAGGCATTTGACACAAGATCCATGATACCGCCGCTGTTCGGATTGACGGCAATCAGCAGTGCCACAGCCGCAATCGCAAATACTACAATACGTCCTGCCCACAGCATCTCCTTATCGCTCGCGTTCTTGCGAAGCACCGGCTTGTATACATCACTGGCAAATGCCGAGGAGGACGCGAGAAGCTGCGAATCCGCCGTGCTCATCGAGGCTGCAAGAATCGCAGACAGGAGAACTCCGGAGACAAGTGCCGGGAACACGTCACGTACCATCAGGATAAACACCTTGGAATCCTCGCCGCTGACAATCAACGCATCGCCCAGATACTCACGTCCGACAACACCGAGCACGGAAGACATAATCAAAATCAGGGTCGTCCAGCCGATACCGATTACACGGGAACGGTTCATCTCCTTCTTAGAACGAATGGACATATAGCGAATCAAAATGTGCGGCATACCGAAATATCCAAGACCCCAACCGAGACCGGAAAGAATCGTAATCACACTGTCACTATCCAGCTTACCGGAGCTGAGAAGATTGTAGTAGTTGTCACCGAGCGCCGGATTGGTTGCTACGAAATCCGCTCCCTTCATCGCAAAGAGTGCTACAATCGGTGCTACCATCAATGCCGCCAGCATCAAAAGACCTTGGAAGAAGTCCGTCCAGCATACTGCAGAGAAGCCGCCGAGGAAAGTATAGATAACGATAATTGCCGCCGCTACCACCATCGGCACCCTCTTCGACTCCAGATCGAATACCGTCTGGAATAGGTCCCCGCAAGCCGAGATGCTCGAAGCCGCATATACGGTATAGGCAACTACGAATACAACCGCACAAACAATCTGTAACGA
Organism: Lachnospiraceae bacterium; assembly: GCA_045601665.1. Taxonomy (GTDB): domain Bacteria; phylum Bacillota; class Clostridia; order Lachnospirales; family Lachnospiraceae; genus ISDg. Next base: position 3,778 of record JAZRZZ010000001.1, on the reverse strand, counting down.
ACGATTCTTGCTCTGAAAACGATTCGTCAAGAACTGCGGAATCGTAATGGAGTCGTTTGCGGTAATTGAGAACGTACGAAGACGCGGTGCCACAAAGATCCATGCAAGTGCCGTACCGATCAACAAACCGATACTGATCCACACTTGGCCGAGACCGTACGCATAGATGCTTCCCGGCAGTCCCATCAGCACCCAAGCACTCATGTCGGAAGCACCGGCACTTAACGCCGCAACCGCACCGTTCATGTTTCTTCCACCGAGGAAATATTCCTTCTCACCGCCGCCCTTTCTGGTCTTGAGGAAGAAGTAGAATCCTACGCCGATCACAAGTGCAAAGTATACGATAAATGCACTTAATTCATAAATGTTCATAAATCAACCTTTCCCACGCATGTTCGGAAATGCTTTTTCTCCTGCGTGCTTTCACTTGAATACTGCACTGTAATGCAGTATACCTTTTTACTTTACTTGATTCGCTTCCAAAATGCAACCCATTTTCCGCTCAAATGCCTCTTTTTTTTGTTTTTGCTCCAATACCATTAAAAGCTTCTGTGCATTTTTCCCCGGAATCCACGCTTTTTTCGAATTAAAATATTTGTTGCACACCCTGGCGAATTTCTCCGGAAAGCGAAGAAGACATGCCAGCGCACTTTTCTCCTGCTCCGACAGCGGACGCTCCTCTACATAAGCCTCATACATACGCTGCCACAATGCAAAATCCCAATCGTTCTTCTCCATCGTTTTCCGCATGAGATAATGCAGGTCTGTCACCTGAATCCCAATACAGGCATGCTCAAAATCCGTTACAAATACTCCGTGCGGAAGCATCACCATCGAATGCGTACCATAATTGCCGTGACAAATAAGTCCTTCCGTCACGGCTTGCTCCGCAAGCATTTGCCAAAGTGACGCAGGCACGGAAGTAAGCACCTTCTCCGCCAGGCGGCGGTATGTCGGCAGCTCCTCGAGAAGGCGCAGTTCGAAAGGATTCTTTTGCTTGCGCTTCCACAGATACGTCTCCATACGACGCATCTCTCGGATACGCTTGCGAAATGCCTCGTCCGGCCGTGTCTGTATATACTCGGGAAGCACGGGGCACGTCCGCATGGCAGCATGAAAGCGACCGAGCCAACGCGCCGCCGTTACCGCGTCTTCACTATTTTGCAAATCCGCCTCACAGCCCTCTCGCCAACGACGAACCAGAAAGGTCTCACCGTAATCGCCCTCGGTCACATAGTTGCCCTCACGGTTTTTCACACAACGATCCAACAGGAAAAAGCCGTTCTCCACTCCTTTCTCCTTGATCGCCTCTTCATAGATGACTCGCCCCTCCTTCGCCTCCCGGTTTCTCAATACCATAAGTCCCTCCGGTGTGCGAAGAAAGCATGCACCCCTCGCACGATAACTGTCTCGCACCGTAATGTCGTATTGCGCCAACACCACTGCGCTTTTCTCGTCCATACTCACGTGCATTCCCTCCCGTTCATTTTCCGTACTCCAATTTACGACTCCCCTACAGGCCTTCGTACCGAATTCGAGGCAGAATGCTACCGAATACACGGTCAGATCCGTACGCATCCTCACGAAGTGTCGATGATTTGACACGAAGAGATACTCGCGCCGGCTAGAAAAAGGTCTTGCGCCTTCCCCCCATAACGAAAGCTGCAAGTGCTTTGTGGCAAATCAAAAAAATTGGGTGTCAACCGAACAACCTCGGTCACACCCAATGTATGCATCATGTGTAGGATTCATTCTTTCTTTTGTAACGTTTCGCAAGTGCCAACAGCGTCTCTCTTTCATTTTTCTCCGGCTTCTTTATTACCTCCTCGAGCAGGTAGGCGAGTGCCGCTCCGATTTCCGGTCCCGGCTCATACCCGATCTCCATTAGATCGCGCCCCTTCACCTTTAGCTCCTTGATGCTCACGCACTGCCCTTCGGCGCGAAGCACCGCATAGGCTTCCTCCATCTCATCGATGCGTGCATTGCCATCCGCTGTGTATTCCGGAGCCTGCGCCGCCACATCACACCTCTGCACCGCAAACAGCGCATGCATTAGCTCGTGTCCCACCTTGCCGGCCAGACGTCGTACCCCTTCACTCGGGTCTTGGTAGTCACGCAGTCGATAACGAGAGTCGTGATGTCTTACGAGCGTCACAACATTGCGAGTTGTCTCGTTGTCAAACTTCAACCGTGCCAACACCTGCGCCGCAACCTCCGCGCTCTTTCGCTGATGCCCGTAAAAATGTTCGATTCCCTTTTCGTCAAACACAGAGCACAGGGGCTTGCCCGAATCGTGAAGCAGCATCGCCATATTCAGTACTGCCTGTCCCTTCTTATCGTTCGTACGATACGTCTCTGTCTCGTGCAGTGCCTCGATGCTTCGAAGCGTATGCATCCCGACGGTATAAATGTGGTGCGGATTCTTCTGCTCCTGTGTCACCATACGATCCCATTCCGGCAGACAAATGCTCGTAATCCCCGTCTCGTATGCAAGCAACAGCCGGTCGGGACATCGCCCTGCCAAAAGCTTCACAAGCTCCACGCGAATACGCTCTGCACTGACCTTCCGAAGTCCCGCAACACAACGCTTCATCGCTTCCTTCGTCTTCTCCTCCACTTCGAAGCCGAGCTGTGCGGAAAACCGTGCCGCGCGAAAGATTCGAAGCGCATCCTCGGAAAAACGCTCTTCCGCTGCACCCACGCAACGAATCACGCCTTGCCGAAGATCTCCCGCACCGTCGAAACGATCCACCAAGCCGTCTGTTTCGTTATATGCCATCGCATTGATCGTAAAATCTCTGCGTCTCAAGTCTTCATACAGACTGTCGGTAAACGTTACCTCCTTCGGATGTCGGCAGTCCTCATACTCTCCATCCAAACGATACGTCGTCACTTCAAACCCCTGCCGATTCATCAGCACCGTCACCGTTCCGTGCTCGATTCCCGTATCTACCGTCTTCGCAAACAATGCCTTCACCTGCATCGGCGATGCGGACGTCGTAATGTCCCAATCCTCCGGCACACGCCCTAGAAGCGAATCTCTCACACAACCGCCCACGGCATACGCCTCATGCCCGGACTCCTGCAATATTCGAATAATCCTCTTCACCTCATCCGGCAAAGCAATTCTTACTTCCATCGTCTCACCTGCTTTCTATACCTGCCCTTAGTTTACCACAAAGACGCACACTTCGTCCACCGAAAAAATCACCTCACCCGGCAACTGCCGCACATAGCATCATAGCATCGGAAGTGCCACGGATATACTGACAACCTCACAATCCGTGCCGATACGCTGCGGCGATCCCCAAGTCCCCGCTTGTCCGCAAGCGGTTCTAAGCTTTACATGGGGGGTAAGGTTTAGAACCTTCTTTCTTCCCTTGACGTAAAGTGAGACAGAACCTTCCGATCCTGTCTCACAAGTATGACCCCCCATGCTTGATAAAGAGCCTTCCATCTACGCCACCTGCACCATAATCACAGGGTACAGGTTGTCGACTTCAACGGTCACTAATCACGCTCCGTTTCGTTTTCTCCACCGATGCCACCCTGATTGCTGGTGGTAATTACATCCTCGGAAGCAAATATCATAACCTCCATGTTGGGTGCTTCGTATTCCTTCTTCATCGTTTCTCCCTCCTTTACTTCTTGATAGAATCAAAATAAATTCTCGCATATTCTCCGTACGTTACCATACGCTTCATAACCTCCACCATCTCTGCATTGGTGCTCTTGTTGATACGACCTTCCGCATACGCCTCCGGACTGTATGCAACGA